>RECY01000037.1 GCA_007693785.1 Phycisphaerales bacterium
CCCCCCCCCCCTCCCCCCCCCCCGCCCGGGGGGGGGGGGGGCCGCCCGCCGGGGGGGGGTGGGGGCCTTCCCACTCTCTCCCCCCTCTCCCATCCCCCGTGCCACTTATCTTGTCCGCAAGGTCAGTGCTCCCCCTCTCCCTCTCCCCCTTCTCCCTCCGGTGCCCCGGAAACGCGAAGCCGCCGCGGCGGAGCTTTTCCGGGCTCCCAACCTCCATCGCTCCCAACACCGTCCGCCCCCGATCATGGAAAAGCTCCGCCGGGCTCAGAAGCCCGGCTCCGCATTTCCATGGCACCAGACCAATCCCCTCCGGTGCCACGCTTTAGCTTCCGAGCCAAGCCGTGCTCCCCTCAAGCCGCCATCCGCGCCGGCTCCGCCCGCTCAAACCGCACCGCCACCACCTGCCGCCCCCCCACTCCGTCGTCCACGCGCACCACCCGCCCCGAACGCAGCGACGCCGAGGCGACCAGCCGACGCCCGCGCCAGTCGATCGCGACTTCCACCGCGTCCCCCTCGCGCATCCCGCGGCTCAGCCCCGCGACGTCCAGCAACGCCCCGTGCTCGGAGACGTCCCGCGTCAACGCCGCGAAGTACCGACCACGCGAGCGGTCCAGCACCTTGCACCCGCAGCGCAGCGGCACACGCACCTCCGCACGCCGATCCTGATCTTTGAGTTCCAGCATCGCGATGCCCCCTACGCCGCCTCCGAACGGGCGGCCTGTTTGAACGCCAACCGGTGCGCCATCAGCTCACGCTCCAGCACGCACTCGATCCCGAACCGGCTGCGCACCGTCCGCGCCGCCGCCTGACCCATCGCCTCCGCCCACTCCCGATCCTCCAGCAACCCCTCGATCATCCGCGCAAACGCCTCCGGCTCCCGCGGCGACCGCAAACCCGTCACCGCGTGCTCCACGACCTCCCCCAGCCCGGGGCTGTCGGCCACCACGCACGCCGAGCCCGTCGCCATCGCCTCCAGCACCGCGCGCGGGTCCCCCTCGTGCTCGGACGCCTGCGCGTACACCCCGCACGTCGAGAGCGCCTCCAGCATCGCCCCGTACGTCGTCGGCGGGCGCAACTCGAGCGCCACCCCCAGCTCCGCCGCCAGCGCACGCAGACGCGCCCCGTCCGGCCCCTCGCCCAGCAGCACCAGGCGCACGCCCGACCGGCGCGACTCGCTCATCATCGAGACCGCACGCACCAGCAGGTCGAAGCCCTTGCGCTCGATCAATTCGCCGGCCGACACCACCGACGTCGCCAGCCGGTTCGTCGCCGGGTTCACCCGCTCATCACCCGGCACAAAGTCCGGCACCACCACCGTCCGACCCGCGTCCAGCCCGTACCGCCACGCCAGGTCCTCCAGCGTGTCGCGCGTGTTCGCGACGACCAGGTCGGCCGCGGCGCACAGGGCCCGCTCTTCCTCCCCGGCCGCCAACGCCTCGGCCGAGTTCGCACCCGCCTCCCGCGCCACAAACCGCGACCACCGATACCCCGCGCGCGCCACCAGGCGCACCGCAAAGCCCTCGCCCGCCAACGCCCCCACGATCGGCACGCTGAACCCGCAACCGCTCATCTGCTCGGTCTGCACGATCACTGACCGCGCCCCGGCCCCGCGCACCAGACCCGCCACACGCTCGGCGATCCAGTTCCGGCGGCACGCCCCCGCGTGCGCCACGTCCCCGCCCCCCGCCACCACGCGCACGCCCGCCCCGAGCGCCGACGCCATCGCCGCCTCATCCGACGCGTCCCCATCGCTCACCAGAACCACCAACGGATACACCGACGCGAGGCGCGCGTGCAAGCCGCACTCCCGCTCCAGCTCACCCGTCGACGCCCACCGCGACAGCGACGACCCCACCGGCAGACAGATCACCACCGCCCCAGCCGCGGGCGACTCGCCATCCACCGAACCCTGCTGCCAGCCGCCGAGTGCGCTCACGCCAGCCCCAGTCTCCGAAGTCGGTCATTAGAAAACAGCCACCCTCCCCCAACCCCTCGATATCGGCCACCCCCCACCCCCGCCCAAGCCCGACCCTCAAAACCAAACCTTCAAACCCACCCCCTCCTTCTGGCGACCTCCCCCGCTCCTGGTGCGGGAGGTGCCGAGCAAAGCGAGGCGGAGGGACCGGGGGAAATCACCAAAGAGCAAAGGGCCAAAGCGCCAAAGCGGAGAGCCGCCCGCTCTCCCGGCCCTCTCCCGTCCGCGGGAGAGGGCCGGGGTGAGGGCTCCCCACTCTCCCCTGCCCCGTGCCACTGACCTTGTCTGCAAGGTCAGTGCTCCCCCCCTCCCCCTCCCCCTCCGGTGCCCCGGAAACGCGAAGCCGCCGCGGCGCAGCTTTTCCGGGCTCCTCATCTCTCTCGCTCCCCAGCACCCTCCGCCCCCGATCATGGAAAAGCTCCGCCGACCGCAGCGGTCGGCTCCGCGTTTCCATGGCATCACACCCCTCCCCCCCGCGCACATCCTGCGCTCTCACCCCCCGCTCCCGAACACACCCGCCACCGACCGATGAACCCGGAGTCATGCCCAACACCCCCCACAACCCCTTCGGCCACCCCGCCGACCCCCTCCAGCCGCCCCCCGCCCGCGAGCCGCCCAGCTCGGCCCACAAGATCCACGACCTCCCTGCCCTCGCCGCCCTCCGCGAGCGGGCCCGGGCCGAGGGGCGTCGCGTCGTCCAGTGCCACGGGTGCTTCGACATCGTGCACCCCGGGCACGTCCGCCACCTCCGCTACGCGAAGGCCCTCGGCGACGTCCTGCTCGTCACCGTCACCGCCGACGCGGGGATCGACAAGGGTGTCGGGCGACCGCTGATCCCCCAGGAACTGCGGGCCGAAAACCTCGCCGCGCTGGACTTTGTCGACTGGGTCCACATCGACCACCACCCCACGGCCGCCGAGCTGCTCGCCGCCGTCCAGCCCGACGTCTACGTCAAAGGACGCGAGTACGAGAGCAACGACGACCCCCGCTTCCGCAAAGAACGCGAGACCGTCGAACGCGCCGGGGGCTCGGTCGTCTTCAGCTCCGGCGACGTCGTCTTCAGCTCCACCGCCCTCATTGGCGCGATGGAGCAATCCGTCGACCCGACCCACGCCCGCCTCGCCGCCCTGCACGACCGCCCCGAGCTCCTCGGCCCGCGACTCTTCGACCGCATCGCCCGCTTCCGCAACCAGCGCGTCGTCATCGTCGGCGAGACCATCCTCGACACCTACGTCCTCTGCGACCGCCCCGACGTCGCCGGCGAGAGCCCGATCATGACGCTCCGCCCGCTCGAGCGCCGGCACTACGACGGGGGCGCGGCCGTCCTCGCCCGACACGCCGCCGCGATGGGCGCACGACCCATCCTCATCACCGCACTGCCCACCCGCGGCCCCAGCGCCGAAGCCGCCGAGGCCCTGCGCCGACGCCTGACCGCCGAGGGCGTCGACGTCCGCTGCGTCCGCCAGGACCACGCGCTCGCCGAGAAACAGCGCTTCCTCGTCGGCACGCAGAAAGTCATGAAGCTGGACCTCGTCGAGCCCCCCGCGATCGACGCGGCACGCCTGGATGAACTCGTCCAACTCGCGACCGACGCCGCGTCCGAGCACGGCGGCGCGGACGCCGCGATCATCGCCGACTTCGGGCTCGGCCTGCTCACGCCCGCGATGGTCCGTCGCCTCAGCAAGGCCCTCCGCCCCCGCGCCCGCGTGCTCGCGGGCGACGTCAGCGGGAAGCGCAGCCACCTGCGCGACCTCGAGCACGCCGACCTGCTCTGCCCCAGCGAGAGCGAACTCCGCGAGGCGTACCAGGCCCACGCCGAGGGGCTGCCGGTGGTCGTGTGGGAGCTGCTACAGGAGACCAAGGCCGCGGCCGCGATCGTCACGATGGGCCCCGAGGGCCTCGTCGCCTTCGACCGCCTCGCGGTGCCCGAGGGCGCGCGCGCGGAGCAGTGGCCGAGCCGCGTCCGCGGGGAGCACGTCCCGGCGCTCGCGCCGATCGCGGTCGACGCGCTCGGGTGCGGCGACGCGCTGCTGACCGCCGCGACGCTCACGCTGGCCGCGGGGGGCGACCTCGTGCAGGCCGCCTACCTCGGCGCGCTCAGCGCGAGCCTGGAGGCCCAGCGCATCGGCAACGTCCCCGTCGCCGCGAGCGACCTGCGCCGGGCCGTCGTCCGCCTGCAATCCGCGACGCTCGCCTTCGCCGACAGCGAAGTCCTCCGGGCCGCCCACCCCCACGCGAGCAAACGACCCGAAACCCAGCAACCCACCACCCAACAACCACGACGGGCGACCATCGCCGAAGCATCCTGAATCCCTGGTGGCACAGCTCTCCGAGCTGTGTTTCCCCCGGTCGCACGCCTCTCCGAGGCTTGTCCGAACACATCTCACGCCGCACACACGCACAGAACCCCGAAAAACTTAGCAATCGCCACCCGCGTCACGCGTTCTGGTAGGGTCTCTAGACGCCACTCTCGAGAGCGGCCAACGAAGAGGAATGGGCTTGATCGGCTACGTTGTTCCAACAAGAAACCGCCCCGAGCGCATCCACGCGCTCCTGGCCGCACTCGGCTCGCTCCCCGCGCACGACGCCGAGCTGGTCATCGCCGACAACGCCTCGGCCGAGCCCGTCCGCGCCCCGCGCGAGCTGGCGAACGGGCTGCCGGTGACGGTGCTGCGCCTGGCGCGCAACCGGGCCGCCGCCGCACGCAACGACGCCGTCCAGGCGCTGGACGACTCGCGCGACTGGGCCGTCATGCTCGACGACGACAGCGCGCCGACCGACCTCGGCTTCATCCAAGCCCTCCGCCACCAGCCCGGCGACGTCGCCGCCGTCATGGCCGACATCCACCTCCCCCGCGCCGGCGAGCGCGAGCACGGGGGCCTGCCCGAGGTCTTCATCGGATGCGGCGTCGCGATCCGGCGCGAGGCCTTCCTCGCCACCGGCGGCTACGACCCCGCCTTCGGCTACTACGCCGAGGAGTACGACCTCGCCGCCAAGCTCATCCTCGCCGGCGCCCGCGTCACCTTCGACCCCGCCTTCCGCGTCGACCATCAGAAAGCCACCGAAGGACGCGACACCGATCTCATCCTCCACCGCCTCGTCCGCAACAACGGCTGGGTCATGCAGCGCTACGCCCCCGACCACGAACGGGCCGCCGAGATGCACGAGATCCGCACCCGCTACAAGCGCATCGCCGAAAAGGAATGGGCCCTCCCCGGCTACACCCGCGGGCTGCGCGAGCTGAAACGCACGACCATCCTCCAGCCGCGAACCCCGATGCCGCAGCACCTCTGGGAACGCTTCACCGGCTTCGCCGCCGCCCACGCCGCCCTGTGCGCCGCGCAGGACCGCGCCCCCTTCCGCACGGCGGCCCTCGTGCGCCCGGGGAAGAACGCGCGGATCGTCGCGCGAGCGATCGAGGCCAGCGGCGCCGCGGTCGTCAACGACCCGGAGAACGCCGAGGCTCTCGTCATCGGCACCCTCAGCCCCGGCCCCATGATCGACGCGGCCTTGGAGTTCTCCGCCGACCTCCGACTCATCGCCCCCTGGTCCGTCGCCCAGCGCTACGCCGAGACCGGCGCCTTCGAACCCGACGGCACCATCCCCCTCGCCCAAGAACCCAACCCCGCCACCGCCTGAACCCCGCTCCCTGCCCTCCCCCGCTCCTGGCGGGAGAGGTGCCGAGCGCCGCGAGGCGGAGGGGGCCTTCCCACGCTCCCGGTGCCACTGACCTTGTCTGCAAGGTCAGTGCTCCCCCTCTCCTCCTCTCCCCTCCCCCTCCGGTGCCCCGGAAACGCGAAGCCGCCGCGGCGCAGCTTTTCCGGGCTCCTCATCTCTCTCGCTCCCCAGCACCCTCCGCCCCCGATCATGGAAAAGCTCCGCCGGGCTCAGAAGCCCGCCTTCGCATTTCCATGGCACCAGACCACCGCGCCTCTCCACCCATCCCCCCAAACAAATACACGGCCCGACCCCAAAGGCCAAGCCGCGAAAACCAACACACTCAACATCCCAACCCCGCGCGCTCCTCAGGCCAGCACGGGCGCGCCCGCGTTCGGGCGCCCGTCCAGGCTCGCCTTCAGCGACTGCGCCGGCTTGAACGCGCACGTCGTGCTCGGCGCGATCGTGATCCGTTCCTTCGTCGCGGGGTTGATCCCCGTGCGGGCCGCCCGCTGCTTCGCCTGGAACGTGCCGAAGCCCGTGATCGTCACCTTCTGATCACGCTGCACGCCCTCGACGATCGCCTCGATCACCGCGTCGACCGCGCGGCTCGCCTCCGTCTTCGTGCTCGAAAGCTGCCCCGCCACCACCTCGATCAGGTCCGACTTGTTCATGACGCAAATCTCCAGTCACGCGGCTCGCCACACCCGCCGACCACCCGGCCCGGCAGGGGCGCCGCACACGCCGGAACCAGATCATCCCGGCCGACCATCCATCGGCCCACCAACCCAACATCCACCACTTTCCAGCACAAACCCCGCCAACCAATCCCGCCACACGCCCCCGCGCACCCCGTCACGTCCCGCCGAACCAGCCCGCCCGAACCGGGGAAGCACGCCGAGACTGGGAGACCGCGGGCACGCGCGGTACACTGTGACCGTGAGCGACGCCGCCACCATCGCGCCGACCCGGGTCCGCCCCTCGGTCCGTCCCGCCCCGGCCCCGAGCCCCCGGTCCGAGCCCGAGCCCCCGCGCCGGTGGAACGTCGTGCTCCTCGACGACGACGACCACACCTACGACTACGTGATCCGGATGCTCCGCACGGTCTTTTTTGTCAGCGAGCAGCGGGCGTACGAGCTCGCCAAGGCCGTCGACACGCAGGGGCGGGCGATCTGCCTGACCACGCATAAAGAGCACGCCGAGTTCAAGCGGGAGCAGATCCGCGCCTTCGGCGCCGACCCGCTCATCGCCGCCTGCCAGGGCGCGATGTCCGCCCTCATCGAGCCCGCCTGCGCCGAGGGCGACGACGACGACCGGGACTGCCGCCGGTGAACGGCGCGAGCCCCCGCCCCCGGATCCCGCTGGCCCCCCTGATCATCCAGACCGAAGCCCTGGAGCCCGAGCCCGGCGCTTGGCTGCGCGAGCAGGGGGCCGAACTGGTTGAGTGCGCGCCCATCAACCCGCGTTTCGCCGAGCTGCTCCCGGAGGCCGCCGCCCTGCTCGTGCGCACGTACACCGTCGTGGACGAGGCGCTGCTCGAGCGCGCGCCCAACCTCCGCGTCGTCGCCCGCGCCGGCGTCGGGCTCGACAACATCGACGTCCCCGCCTGCCGAGCCCGCGGCGTCGAGGTCGTCCACACCCCGGGCGCGAACACCCGCGCGGTCGTCGAGTTCGTCCTCGCGCTCGCGCTCGACGCGCTCCGCCCACGCGTCTTCCTCGACACACCCCTCGATCAGGACGCCTGGAACCGCGCCCGCAAGGAGCTCACCGCCCCGCGCCAGCTCGCCGGCTCGACCGTCGGGATCCTCGGGCTCGGTCGCGTCGGCGCAGGGGTCGCCCGCGCCTTCCACGCGCTCGATGCGCGCGTCATCGCCTGCGACGTGCGCGCGCCGAGCGAGCTCCGCCCCGAAGCCCGCACGCTCGTCGAGCGCGGCGACGTCGCGATGGTCGATGTGGACACGCTCTGCGCCGAGTCGGGCGTGCTCTCGCTCCACGTCGACGGGCGCGCGTCCAACCGCCACCTCGTCGGCGCCGACGCGTTCGGGCGCTTCAAGAGCGACGTGGTGCTCATCAACACAAGCCGCGGCTTCGTGCTCGACCCCTTCGCCTGCGCCGAGTTCATGCTCGCGCACCCCGGCGCGTGCGCGCTGCTCGACGTCCACGACCCCGAGCCGTTCACCGCCGCCCACCCGCTGCTGGACTTGCCCAACGTCCACCTCGCCCCGCACCTCGCCAGCGCCACGCGCCCGGCGAAGACCAACATGAGCTGGGTCGTCCGCGACCTGTGGCGCGTGCTCCTAGGCGAGTCGCCCGAGCACCCCGCCGAGTGATCGCCCGCGTGATCAGGCGAGCTTGATCAGCCGGCGAACGACCCACTCCGTGCCCAGCAGCAGCACGAGCAGCACGAGCCAGACCGGGCGGTCCCACAGCGTCGCCACGTCGGGCGCCGCCGCGATCACCACTTCCCGGTTCGGCAACAGCCCCGGCAGCTCCGAGAGCTCCCCCGACGACAGCACACGACCACCGCTCGACGACGCGAGCGAGGCCAGGAACGCGTGATCCGCCTGCGGCGTCCGCATCTCATCGTCCGGCAGCCCCACGTCCACCGTCGCCGACAAACCCAGCCCCGCCAGCAGCGGGTCCGCCGGCTCGATCACGTACACCCCCGGGCGCGTCGGCAGCCACGTCGTCTGGAACCCACGCTCCCCGTCCTCGCCCGCCGGGCCCAGCGTCAGCTCCGTCACCTCGCCCGCGTCCGCCTCCGAGCCCGGGCGGCTCGCCGGCGACACCCGCACACGCAAACTCCCCGGCGACGCGTCCAGCAGCGACTGATCCAGCAGCGTGATCCCCACCCGCACCGGCTGACGGACCACCGGGCGGTCCGGCGCCGCCTCCAGCAACGCCGGGCGACCCCCCCGCTCCACGGCCGCACGACCCAGGTCCCGCACCAGCGGCACCCAGAACCGCTCGGTCAGCGTCTCCCCCCGCGCATACCGCCAACGCCACGTCTCGTCCGTCGCGACGTACGTCACCCGCCCCGCCCCGTACCGCATCGTCACCACCAGCGCCGACGCCTCCGGGTGCTCGCTCGTCCGCGTGCTCGCATCGCCGCCGGCCGACACCGGCACACCCACCGCCAGCACCTCGGCCGCCGGCTTCAGCGACGAACGCTCCAGACGCTGCGCAAACCGAAGCGTGCTCCAGCCGCTCATCGGGTCCGACAACGACGAGGGCCAACGCAACGGCTCGCCCGACCCCAGACCCTCCGAAGGCCCGCCGAGGTTCAACAGCCCCAGACGCTCGGCCAGCGCCGTCGGCGCCATCGTCACCGGCTCCTCCCACGCCCGGACACCCGCGCGAGAGCCGCCCGAAGCACGGAACGGCAACAGGTCGCCCAGCGCCGTCCCGAACCACGTCCCCGGCGTCGAGCCCGGGCCCGCGATAAACAGCAACCCCGCCCCGCGCAACGCCACGTGCTCGCGCAGTTGCTCGAGCTGACGCTCGCTGAACAGGTTCGCCCGCACGTCGCCCATCACCACCACGTCGAACGGCGCCCACTCCTCGCTCGAGCCCGGCAGCGCGTCCAGACGCGAATCCCCCTCCTGGATGTAGCTCCGCTCGGTCGCCAGCAGCAGGTTGCTCGAATCGATCGAACGCTCGCGCAGCAGGATGTTCTTCAGATACCGGAACTCCCAGCGCGGGTAACCGTCGAAATACACCACGCGCAGCGGGCGGTCCACCAGCGAGAGCGTCAGCGGCTCCCGGTTGTTCGCCTCGATCAGGTCCCCGCCGTCCGGGTCGATCTCCACCAGCCAATCCGCGTCGCCCGCGTCCTCGGGGCGCGTCAGCAGCGTCACCACCGCCCGCCCGTCCGCGTCGTAGTCCGCCGCGCGCACACGCCGCTCGTCGAGCGTCAGGCCCGTCGCCCGATCGATCAGGCGCACCGACGCCGACCCGTCGTCCGGCGTCCCGCCGCGCCGCTCGACCGCGACCGTCACCGGCACGCGGTCGCTCACGAACGCCGCCGACGGCGCGTCCACCGACGCGACCGCAAGGTCCGCGGGCGCGTCGGCGCTGCCCAGGGGCATCGCGAAGACGGGGATCAGCTCCTCGCTCAGGCGCCGGGCCGCCGAGCGGGGCAGCTCATCAGCGCTCCGCCCGTCGCTGAGCACGACGAGCCCCGCGACCGGCCGGGCCGCCACGCGCCGCAGCGCTTCCTCGATCGACGCCCCGATCGCGGTCCGGCGTCCGTCCGCCTCGCCGAGGTCGAACCCGGTGAGCTCCCCCCCGTCGCGGATCGTCTCGAGATCGAACGCCCCGCTGTCGAAGCCCAGCATCAGCAGGCGGCGCGTGGCGTCCAGCTCGCGCCAGGTCGTGCCCGCCGACTCGAACGCTTGGCGGAGCTGCGCCTCGCGCGTCGTCCGCCCGCCCGGGCCGTCCGGCGCATCCGGCACCGTCAGCGAGGCCGAGCGGTCCACGAGTACGACGACCCAGTCCTGCTCGGTCCGCTCGTTCTCGCGCACGAGCTGCGGGCCGGCCGCCAGGAGCAGCAGGAGCACGAGCGTCGCGGTCCGGATCGCCGCCAGCCCCGTCCGCACCCGCTTGGGGCCCGCGAGTCGCGCGTAGGTCGCCCACGCCAGCACCCCGCCCGCGGTCACCGCCAGCGCCCACCCCCACGCCGGCACCGACCGCGCGAACCCCAGGCGCACCCCCTCGCCCCCGAAGCGCAGGTCGCCCAGGCCCAGGATGTCGCTCACCAGTTCGGTCACGCCGCCTCCCCGCGCCCGAAGCCGCGACGACCCGCCCCGCGCCCCGCCCGCGCCACGCTCGCGTGGCTCGCCCCCCGGGCCGCCACCATCTCCACCAGCGCCAGCACCACCGCGATCAGCAGCAGCCAAGCCGCCAGCCCGCTCCCGGCCAGCGGATCGCGTTCGCTCCGCCCCGACGCGTCCATCGCCCCGTCCAGGCTCACCAGACGCTCTTCATCTCCGACCGCCGACGCCAGCCAGCCCCGCACCTCGCCCGGCGGGCGGGCGTCGGTCCGCGCCCCGTCCGCGTCCGGGTTGATCACCACCGCCCCCAGCGAGCCGCCGCCCGCGTCCAGGGCCGCCACCACGCCCGCCGACCGACGCGGGCGGTGCTCGCCCTCCCGCACCGGCTCGGTCGCCCCGGCCCCCGGGCCCGTCAGCGTCCGCACGCTCGACGCCGAACGAGGCAGCGACAGCGACGCCCCCGCCACACCCAGGCGGCTCGGACGCGCCGCGCTGATCCCCTGACGCACCGACTCCTGCACCAAGGGCACCACCAGCGGACGCGCCGGCAGGTCCGTCCACCCCAGGTCCAGCGGCGACGCGAACACCACCACCAACCCCGGACCCGCACGCCCCGGCGACCCCTCCACGCCCTCACCAACCCCCGCGCCCGGACGCACCGCCACCGCCAGCGGCGCACCCGACGCGAACGACCACAGCACCCGGGCCCCGAGCCCCGCCTCCGCGCGCGGACGCTCGATCTCCAGGCGACGCGCGGTCGTCACCGAACCCGCCAGCGCCGGCAGCTCGGCCCGGATCAGCGCGAACAGGTCCAACCCCGCCCCCTCGCCCCCCCCGACGCCCGCTTCCCCCTCGCGTGTCGCGAGCGGGAACCCGCGCCCGCCCTCATCACCGCCCGCCGACCGCGGCTCCGGATCGATCGTCAGCCCCGTCCCGAACGCCTGCTCGAACGCCCCGAGCCACCGCTGCGCCGCCGGGTCGGCGCTCGGGAACACCACCACCGCCCGCCCCGCGTCCGCGAACGAACGCAAAGCCGCCCAGCCCGTCGCGTCCACGCCCTCCGGCTCGGCGACGACCGCCGCGTCCAGGCCCGAAAGACGGGCCGTGTCCACCGCCCCCGCCGGCACGTCCACCGGCTCGATCTCACGCCCACGAGCCGACAGCGACGCGTCCCGGCTCTCCGGCGACAACGCCAGACGGACCCAATCCCCCGGCGTGAAACGGTCGATCGCGGGACGCTCCCCGAACCGAGGCTGCGCGACCACGCCCACACGCAACGCCTCCCGACGCTCCACCACCCGACGCGCCACGTTGTCCCCCGGCAAGCGGTCCCGGTCGATCTGAGCCACCAGCACCACCTCGCGGCCCCGCCCCGGCAACGCCGACAGGTCCACCGCGAACGCCACCGTCGCCGAACGCTCGCCCGGCGCAAAACGCGCGACCTGCTCGCCCAGCGAGGCCGCCCGATCCCCGCCATCCAACCCCGTAACCCCGCCGGTCTCCTGCCGCCCCAGCTCGTCGACCACCTCCGCCGACAGACGCACACGCACCGATTCCGGCGCGTTCGCCCCCGCCCCGGCACGCTCCAGCGTCACCACCGCCTGCGTCACGCCCCCCGAGCCGCCCGCGCCGGGGCGACCCGAGACCAGCACCGAACGCAACGGCTCGATCGACCGCACCGACACGTTCGCCACGCCCGACGACGGCGCCTCGGGCGACAGCAGCGTCGCCCCGCTCGGCAGGCTCGCCAGGGGCGACCGCGTGTCCGCCGAGCCTTCGTACAGATCGCTCAGCAGCGCCACACGCACCGGCCCCGCGCCCGACGACGCCTCCGCGTCCTGCGCCACCAGCGCGAACGCCCCCGCCACGTCCGCCGACGCGTCGGTCAACCCGAGATCGCGCACCAGCCCCGCCACCGCGCCCAGGTCCGGCGAAGGCGGGAGCACCACGCCCGACGCCGGCGCGCCCAGCGGCACCAGCGCCGCCCGGTCCCCGCGCCCCTCGTCCAGCCCCGAGATCAACGCCAACGCCCGCGCCCGGTGCCGATCCAGCGCCGACTCGCCCTGAAGCCCCTCGCCCCGGAGATCGCCCGCGATCGAGTTGTCCACCAGCAGGTACAGCGTCACCGGGCCCGACGCCCCCGCGCCGTCCGCCCCGAGCATCGGGCGCGCCAGAGCCAACGCCGCCAGCAGGATCAGCAGGCACCGCGCGCTGAACAGCAGCACCTGCTCGAACCGCAAACGCTTGCGCTGACGCTTGTACGCCTCCAGCACGAACCGCATCGCGGCCCACGCCTCCGGACGACGACGACGACGGAACAAAAAATGCACCGCGATCGGCAGCGCCAGAGCCGCCAGCCCGAGACCGAAAATCGCTGGGTGCAAGAGGCTCAACCGTACTTGCTCCGCTTGATCTGCGCGTTCCGACGCGCCACAAAGCTCGCCAGCGCCGGGCCCAGCCAGTCGTGCGTCCGCACGCGCACGATGTCAAAGCCGAACCCGCGCGCGATCCGCTGCACACGCTCGGTGTGCTCGCGCAACGCCTTCAGATACCCCTGGCGGATCGCGCGCGGGTCCACACGCAGCACCGCCTCACCCTCGAGACCCACGAACGGCGCCGCGTCGCGGAAGTCGAACGTCTCCTCCGCCAGGTCCAGCACCTGAAAGCAGATCACGTCGTGACGCTTGTGACGCAGCTTCGCCAGCCCCGCCCGGATCGCCTCCGGGTCTTCGAAAAAATCGCTCACGATCGCGACCAGCGAGCGGTTGGTCACCTTCGCGAGCGTCTGGTCGATGCTCTTGGTGAAGTTCGTCGGGTGGTCGACCGAGTGCTGGCTCAGCGCGCCCACGATCTGGCGCCACGTCCCGCTCGACGAAGACCGGCGCACCTGGTGCAGCACCCCGTCGGCGAACGTCACCAGCCCCGCGCGGTCCCCCTGGCGCAGCGTCACGTAGCTGATCGCCGCCGCCAGCGCCGTCGCGTGGTCGAACTTGGTCCAGTTCGGCCGCCCGTCCGGGCTGGTCTTCCGCCCGGAGCCCGAGGCGTCGGCGAACGATCGCGAGCCGAAGTTCATGCTCCCCGACGCGTCCACCATGACCACCAGGTCGAGGTTCGTCTCCTGCTGATACTGCTTGAGCTGGAGCTTGTCGGTCCGCGCAAAGACCTTCCAGTCCAGGTGCCGGATGTCGTCACCGGGCGCATAGGGGCGGTGCTGGGCGAACTCGACGCTGAAGCCCTGGAACGGCGAGCGGTGCGCCCCGCTCATCACGCCCTCGACGATCATCTTCGCCCGCAGCTCCATCGAGCCCAGTCGCGCGAGCGTCTGCGGGTGGAGATAGAGCTGCGCATCCCCTTCCGGGAGCGCCGCCTCGATCGCCGGGGAAACCGGCGGATCGACAGGATGAAGGGGGCCGGAGCCATCCGTGGCCATCGGGGGATGGTACCGCGCCAACGGCGCACGGTTGATCCAAACCCAAGATGCCGCAGCCCCCTCTCTCGACGCCACGGCTTGGATTCCGATCCAAACTGTGCTCCCCACCTCTCCCCCTCCCCCGCTCCTGGCGAGGGAGGTGCCCAGCAAAGCGAGGCGGAGGGTGCCGAGACGGAAATTGCCAAATCGCCAAAGCGGAGAGCCGCTCGCTCTCCCGCCCCCTCTCCCGTCCGCGGGAGAGGGCCGGGGTGAGGGCTCCCCCTCCTCCCCCCTCTCCCACCCGCCGTGCCACTGACCTTGTCCGCAAGGTCAGTGCTCCCCCCTCTTCCTCCCCCTCCGGCACCCCGGAAACGCGAAGCGCCGCGGCGCAGCTTTTCCGGGCTCCCGTCTCCGCCCCCTCCCAGCACCGTCCGACCCCAATCCTGGAAAAGCTCCGCCAGGCTCAAAAGCCCGGCTCCGCGTTTCCATGGCACCAGGTTTCCATGGCACCAGAGGATCCCACCATCAACAAAAAAGGCCCGGCTGCGAGACCGCCTCGCATGCCGGGCCCAGTGGATGGCGGCGACGCACGCCCCCGCCCCCCAGCCGGTTTCCCGGCGGCGGCCAGCGCACGACAGACACCGATTGGATGCCGCACGCTCCCTAAAGTTCCACGCCGTGACTGATTTCTCACGCCAATCCACATCAAGAAAGCCTGGACAAGGGACAACCCTCGCCCTCGCGACCCTCGGCTCCCTCGTGTGGAGCCTCGGCGTCTACCTCGGCCTCTGGTGGCTCGGGCTCGTTGGGCTCGCGGTGCTCGTCGCCCAGACCGCGTGGTGGGGCAGTCTGTGGGGCGTTGTGCTGCTGCTGTGCGTCTCGATCCTCTGGACGCCGCAGGTCTGGCCCGTCGCCTGGCCCGGCTGGACGGTCTTCGTCGCGATGGCGGGGAACATCCTTGCCCCGCTCGCGATCATCCGGCAGGCCACCGCGCGAGAACGTCACCCGGCGCACGACCACGCCCCGTCAGGCGGCGGCGCCCCGGGGCGTGGTCCATCCACATTCGTGTCTGAGCCCGTGTCGGGCGAGGCACGTGCCGATCAGCCGCCGCCCTGACGATCGCCGGCCGGCGCGTCCCCGTCGCCGCCCGCACCACCGCCCTCACCGCCATCCCGCGGCCCACGCCGACGGCGCTCGCCCTCGATCACGACCACGCTCCCGTCCTCGGTCACCACACGCTGGCGCCACTCGCCGCCGCCCGGGCCACCGCGACCGCGACCCGTCTCGGCCATCATGATCCGCTGCGCCTGACGCAGCATCGGGTCGATCGGCAGCTCCCCGGCGTTGAACGCGTCGATCAGGCGCTGCGCGTCGGCCTGATCCACAACGCCGTCGCCGTTGAAATCCGCCGCCGGGTCGCCCTCGCTCACCAGCGTCAGGCCCATCGCGAGCTGATCCGGGCTCAGCATCTCGCCGCCCTCGGCCAATCGCTCCAAATTCCGAGCCGCACGCACCTCGCCCATGATCGTCTCGCGCGCCAGCTCCGCCTCGGCCCGGCTCAGCTGACCGTCGCCGTCCAGGTCGAACCGCTCCACGAACTGCTGGCGAAGCGCACGCCCCCGCTCGCGCTGCGCTTCGATGTGGGCCTCCATCGCGGCCCGCTCCTCGTCATTCAGCACGCCGTCGCCGTCGAGGTCGAACCGCGCGGCAAACGCCGCCCGACGCTCCTCGCGCATCGCCTGCATCCGCTCCCGGAACGCCTGCCGGTCCTCCTCGGACATCTCGCGCCAGTTGAAACGCTCGCCCTCGCCGACCTGCGACCAGAACCCGCCTTCCGGGCGGTTCGGGCGTTCCGGTCGCCCGGCCCGCTGCGCCGCCATGTGCTCCGAAAGATCCACGCCCGACGACGACTCGTCCGACCAGCCCGGTCCCGGCGCCCACGCCCCGGCCCGCGACGAGGCCCAACCCTCGCCAACGCCAACCCCCGAGTCAACGCCCGAACCACCCGAACCCGAGCCCGCCGAGCCCGCCAGTGCCGAAGCGTCCGAACGGTCCGCCTCGCGATCCGGGTTCAGCAACGGCTGCGCGACCACCACCACCGCGCCCGCCGTCACCACCCCGCCGACGCCCAGCGCCAGCCACACCCGCATCGGCAGACCCCGCGCACCGTCCGCCCGCACACCAGCCTTGTTCGACATCGGATCCAACCCCTTCCGCAGGGACGCACCGTTCGCGCCCGGGTTCATCATTCGTGTAACGCCCAGATGCCGACGCGATTGCACTTTCGGGCGATTCTTCCCCCCACCATCCCAAAAACCCGCCAGACGGGGCCCGGGCCCCGCACCCGAGCCCCGGCCGCCCACATCGATGCGTCGGCGAGCCCGCCCCGTCGGATGCCCTTCCGTACCATGCCCCATGACCACTTCACGCAAGGACGCGGCGAGACGGATCGGTCTCCTAACCGGAGGCGGGGACTGCCCGGGCCTCAACGCCGTCATCCGGGCCGTCACCAAGGACGCCCTCGGCAACGGGATCGAGGTCGTCGGCATCGAGGACGGCTTCCTCGGGCTCATCGAAAACCGAACACGGACGCTCGACGCCGCCAGCGTCAGCAACATCCTCCACCAGGGCGGCACCGTCCTCGGCTCCAGCAACAAGGCCAACCCCGCCAAGTTCGCCGTCGGCATGAACGACGACGGCACGCCCAAGCTCGCCGACATGACCGACGTCTGCATGAAGCACATCGAAGAGCTCGGGCTCGACGCGCTCATCGTCGTCGGCGGCGACGGCACCATGACCACCGCCGCACCCTACTGCGACCGAGGCGTCAACTGCATCGGCGTCCCCAAGACCATCGACAACGACCTCTGGGGCAGCGACCTCACCTTCGGCTTCCTCACCGCGACCCAGACCGCGACCGACGCGCTCGACCGCGTCCGGACCACCGCCGCCAGCCACCACCGCGCGATGGTCGTCGAGGTCATGGGGCGCAACGCCGGGTGGATCGCCCTCCAGGCCGGCGTCGCCAGCGGGGCCGACATCATCCTCGTCCCCGAGATCGAGTTCGACCTCGACAAGATCGCCGAAACCATCCTCCACCGGCGCGAGCACGGCAAAAAGTTCAGCGTCATCTGCTGCAGCGAGGGCGCCAGGCCCGTCGGCGGCAAGCAGTTCATCGAACGCATCGACCTGACCAGCCCGGACCCGATCCGCCTCGGCGGCGTCGGCAAGATGGTCGCCGGCGAGGTCGAAAAACGCACCGCCATCGAGAGCCGCTACGTCGTGCTCGGGCACGTGCAGCGCGGCGGGACGCCGACGGCCGCCGACCGCGTCCTCGCCACACGCTTCGGGCACGCCGCGATGGAGCTGCTCCGCAAGGGCGAGCGCAACCGCCTCGTCGTCATGCAGGACTACAAGCTGACCCACATCGGCATCCAGGAAGCCGCCGACAAGCAGCGCCTGATCGAGCCGGCGACCGACCCCCTCGTCGCCGCCGCCCGGTGCATCGGCACCAGCTTCGGCGACTGACCGTACGCGTCGCCTGAAACCGCGCGCGACGGATCCCCAATCACTCCGCGGAGACCCCGCCCGTGAAAGACCGCCAGCTCGCCTACATCCTGAACGCCATCGGGTTCCTCGGCTTCGCCGGGATCCACGGCATCTACTGCCGAAAGTACATCACCGGCCTGCTCTGGTTCTTCACGCTCGGCTTCCTCTACATCGGCACCATCATCGACTTCTTCCTCATCCGAGGCATGGTCGATCGCGCCAACCGCCGGCTCGCCGCGCCGTAAACCCGCGCCCAGCGCTCAGCCCGACACGTCCAGAGCCGGACGCCCCGCGTCCCGGTGGGCCCCGCGGCTCGTGTACCCGCCCTGGTACCCCGCCTTCTTCGCACGATCCTCGTGCGCCTCCTCCTGCCCGTTCCCCTTCACCGACCGAGCCGCCTCCGCAGCCTCGACCTTCGTCACCACGTACTCATCCTTCTCCCGAAGGGCACGCGCGCGACGATCCTCATCACGCTTGCGCTCGGACTGCTGTACACGCTCGGCCGCGTGCGTCCCCGCAACGCTCCCCGCGAGATGGCTGCCCATGACGCTCATAGTGGATACATCGGCCAACCCACGCGAGCCCCTTGAAACCCACCTAAAAAAGGGAAAAAACCATGTGATCTGGCACGATGGATCGGATTGACAACGTCCCCGCTTTTGTTATCCGACCAACGACACCCCCGGATCCCGGCCCCATCCGCCCATCCGCGGATCCGGACCGCGGCGGCATTAGACGCCGATCGTGTTGACGCCGCAGTCCACGTAGATGTTCTCGCCCGTCACGCCCTTGGCAAGCTCGGAGACGAGGTAGACCGCGGTCCCCCCGACGTCGTCGCCCTCGACGTTCCGGCGCAGCGGGCTCCGCTCGATGTTCTGCTGCTCGATCGTGCCCACGCCGCCGACGGCCGAGCTCGCCAGCGTCCGCAGATAGCCCCCACTGATCGTGTTGACCCGGATGCCGAACTGCCCAAGCTCGGCCGCCAGGTACCGCATCGTGCACTCCAGCGCCGCCTTCGCCACGCCCATCACGTTGTACCCCGGCACGACCTTCTCGGCCCCGTAATAGCTCATCGCCAGCACCGACCCGCCGCGCTCGGCCAGCATCGGCTTGCAGACCTTCGTCAGCCCCAGCAGCGTGTACGCCGAGATGTCGATCGCCGACAAATACGACGCCCGCGGCGTCTCGTGAAACTTCCCGAACTGCAGCCAGTCCCGATCCGCGAACGCGATCGAGTGAATCAGAAAATCCATCGCCCCGCCGTGACGCTGCGTGTACGTGTCGCCCGCCGCCTGCATCTGCTCGTCGCTCCCCGCGTCCAGCGGGATCATCAGCGGATCCGCGCCGATCCCCGGGATCGCCTCGACCGCCTTCCGCGTGCGCCGCTCGTTCTTCTCCCCCGGCAGGTGCGTGAACGCGCACGTCGCGCCGTGGGCCGTCAGCGCGCTGGCGATGTGCCACGCGTAGGAGCGGTCGTTGGCGATGCCGACGACCAGGCCGGTCTTGCCGGCGAGAAGCGGACGGGCGGGGTCGGTCATCGTGCGGCCTCCGGGAAAGCGTGCGTGGAACACCGGAGTTTACGCCCCCCGAGCCTCTACGATGCCCAGATGCCGCCCCACGACTCGCCCGATCTCAACGACCTGCCCCTCGCCGAGCTCTACGCCACGCTCGCCCAGACCGGCCTGACCCGACGCCTGATCGAGCTCGCCCGCGACGAGGACCTCGGCCCCCAGCGCCTCGACGTCACCAGCGCCGTCGCCACCAACGCCGACGACCGACTCCGCGTCCGCATCGTCGCGCGCGAGGCCTGCACCGTCAGCGGGCTCGCGGCGATCCCCGAGATCGTCCAGGCCTTCGAGGCGGGCGTGCTCTACGAGCCCCTCTCCGCGGATGGGCAGCGCGCCGACCCCGGCGCGACCCTCGCCCGCCTCGCCGGCCCGGCCCGCGCGATCCTCGCCCTCGAGCGCACCACCCTGAACCTGCTCGGACGCCTGAGCGGGATCGCGACGCGCACGGTCGCGTTCGTCGAAGCCGCACGCCGAGGGGCCGAGGGGGCCGGGCTCGGGCCCGACCGCGTCCACGTCTGCGACACGCGGAAGACGACGCCGGGGCTGCGGGTCTTTGAGAAGTACGCCGTGCGCTGCGGCGGCGGTCGCTCCCACCGCCTCGGGCTGCACGACGCGGTGCTCGTCAAAGACAACCACCTCGCCCACGTCCCGATCGACGCGCTGACCGATCATGTGCGCACGCTCGCCGCCCGCGCCCGCGCGGAGCACCCGGGCCTCTGGTTCGTCGAGATCGAGGTGGACACGCTCGAGCAGCTCCGCGCCGTGTGCAGGGCCGAGCCGGGGCTGATCGACATCGTGCTGCTGGACAACATGCCCCCGGACGTGCTGCGCGAGGGCGTCGCGATCCGCAACGAGCACGCGCCGTCGCTCCGCCTCGAAGCCTCCGGCGGCATCCGCCTCGACACCATCGCGAGCATCGCCGCCACCGGCATCGACCGCATCAGCACCGGTGCTCTGACCCAGGCCGCCCCCGCAATCGACGTCGCCTTCGACGCCGAGTCATGACAGCAACGTCCCACTGCGCCACTGACCTTCTTCTGTGCCACTGACCTTGTCCGCAAGGTCAGTGCTCCGCCTCTCCCTCTCCCTCTCCCTCTCCGGCCCTCTCCCTCTCCGGCCCTCTCCCTTCGCTCCCCCGCTCCTGGCGGGGGAGCTGTCGGCGAAGCCGACTGAGGGGGCCTTCAAGCCTTCCCTCTCTCCCTATCCCCCCTCCGGTGCCCCGGAAACGCGAAGCCGCCGCGGCGCAGCTTTTCCGGGCTCCCCATCTCCATCGCTCCCAAAACCGTCCGCCCCCCATCATGGAAAAGCTCCGCCGGGGTCAGAAGCCTGCCTCCGCGTTTCCATGGCACCGGAAAGCATCGCCTCTCAATCCTCAAACGCCTCCCGCTCCACCTCGCCCTCCTCTTCCGGCTCGGCCGTCTCCGCCGCCAGCCACGCCGCACGCAGCAAGCGTGTCACCTCGCCCACCTCGCCCGTCGCGATCAGGTGCTGCTCCACCCGCACCACCGGCAGCACACCCCAGCTCGAGTTGGTCAGCATCACCTCGTCGGCCGCGAACACGTCGTCGATCGTCAGCATCCGGCGCTCCACCCGCAGCCCCTGTGCGCGCGCCGTCGCCAGCACGAACCGGCGTGTCACCCCCGGCAGCACCGGGCTCGGCATCGCCGCCGTCGAACCGCCGCCACCCGCCACCACCCGCGGCGGCGCCCCCGGCCCCGCGCCCAGCGCCTCAGCAACCTCCTGCTCCTCACCCCGCGCGATCGGCGTCATCACCACCCCGTCGCGCACGAGCACCGCGTTCGACACCGCCCCGCCCGCGAGGTGGTTCGTCACCTGAAACACCAGCGCCTCGCCCGCGTGACGCCCGCTGGCGCGCTGCAGCTCGCGCAGGCGCGCCCAGTAGTTCAGCGTCTTATGCCCCTGCGTCGGGTCGAACGGGTTGAGGCGCAGGTCCGCGACCGCCGCCGTCACACCGCGATCGAACATCGCCTCGGGGTACGCCGTCGCCGGCTGCACGTGGATCAGCACCGTCGGCCGCGCGACCGGCTTCGCCTCGCTCTGGAGCAGGTTCAGATCCCCGCCGGTGATCGTGAGCCGCACCCGCGCCCGACGCCCCTCACCCTCGGCCAGCCCGGACCGGCGCACCGTCTCCCCCACCGCTTCCCCGAGCGCGTCCGCGTCGATCGACTCGGTCAGCCCGAGCGCCCTGGCGCTCGTCGCGAGCCGATCCATGTGGTGCCACAAGCGGAAGACGCGAGCCCCCTCCGCGGTCCCCACCGCCGACATCGTTTCGAAAAGCCCGACGCCGTGCTGCACCCCGGCATCAAACGCCGAGACCCGAGCATCGCCGCGATCCAGAAACTCACCATCCAGAAAGACTTCACTCGCCATGCGCAGAGCGTAGCGGAGGCACTAGGCGGGGAATGCTTCGCGGGGGGCGTATGGGTCAACCGTACCGGCCCAAAAAAACGGGCGGCCCACTGGGCCGCCCGCTCCGAATCCGAATCACTAGTGCCTCTTACCTAATGCCTCTTGCCTAGTGCCTATCGCCTTCCCCTCGCCCTCACACCACCTGCAGCAGCTTCATCGCCCGCTTCACCACGTCCTCGGCCGTGAGCCCGCACATCTGCAGCATCTCCTCCGGCGTCTTGGCGCTCTTCGGGATCCGCGTGACGTGCATCTGCTCCAGCGTGAACGCGTCGCCCGAGCGCACCATCGCGTCGGCGATCGCGGAGCCGACCCCCCCGCCGTAGTTGTCCTCGAGGCTGATCACGTACCCGTTGTTCGCCCCGATGACGTCCAGCAGCTTCTCTTCATCGAACGGCAGGCTGTAGAGGTCCACCAGCGTCGCGCTGATCCCGGCCTTGTCCAGCAGCTCGACCGCCTTGTTCCCCTCGTGCACCATGTACCCGCTCGCGGCCAGCACCAGGTCGCGACCCTCCGTCAGCACCTCGAACCCGCCGAGGTTGAACACCACGTCGTCGGAGTAGATGAACTCCGTCTCGGCGCGCAGCGTCCGCATGTAGCACGCGCCCTCGTACTCGGCCATCACGCCCGCCAGCGCGTACGCCGCGTACGCGTCCGCCGGCTGCAGCACGTAGCACGCCGGGTTCCCGCGGTGGTCCCGAACCGTGCTGAAGCTGCGGAACCACGCCACGTCCGGCAGCGCCATCTGGCTCGGCCCGTCGCTCGCCAGCGTGATCCCCGCGTGGCTGCCCACGATCTTGATGTTCGCACCGCTGTTGATCGCCATCTCGATCTGGTCGTACCCGCGCGTGACGAACTTCGCGAACGTCGAGCAGAACGGGATCTTCCCGGCCGCGCTCAGCCCCGCCGCCACGCTGAACATGTTCTGCTCGCCGATCTTGCACTCGATGAACCGCTCCGCCAGCGCCGGATCCTTCGCGAACATGTCCGCGTGCGTCGAGTTGCTCACGTCCGCGTCCAGCGCCACCACGCGGCGCGAGACCTGACCCAGCACACGCAGCGCGATCCCGTACGCCTTCCGCGTCGCCATCTTGCCCGTGTGCAACGCCGACTCCATGTCGAAGCTCTTCATCGCCTCGGCCAGCGTCGGCACCTCCCCGCCCTCGTCCTCCGGCGGCACGAGCTCCGCCGGCGGCTGGATCATGAACTGATCGCTGCTCACCAGCGTGCTCGTCAGCTCCACGCGGCGCTCGTCCAGCTCCGCGTACGCACGCTGCAGACCCTCGCCCGTCGGCGGCTTCCCGTGCCAGCCCGAGCCGTGCAGCGACGGCGCGCCCCAGCCCTTGACCGTCTTCGCCACCAGCGCCATCGGCTTGGCGTCACGCTCCGACGACCGCGCCGCGAACGCGTCGAACGCCGCCTTGATCTGCTTCGGGTCGTGTCCGTCGATCGTCTTGACCTCGTACCCGTACGCCGCCAGCTTCGCCCCGATCCGCTCGGCCGACTGCTGCCCGCTCACGCGGTCCGCCTGCCCGTACTCGTTGCAGTTGAAGATCGGCAGCACGTTGGTCAGCTTCCGGTCCACGACGTGGTCCAGCGCCTCGGCGATCTGCCCCTCGCGGCTCTCGCCGTCGCCGATGATGCAATACACCCGACGATCCATCCCGTCCAGACGCGACGCCTCCGCCACGCCCGCCGCCACGCTCAGCCCCTGCCCCAGCGAGCCCGTCGCCGCGTCGAAGAACGGGAAGCCCTCCATCGGGTTCGGGTGCCCGTCGAGCACGCTGTGCTTCTCGCGCAGCGTCTTCAGGTCGTCCAGCGTCAGCTTCCGACGCTCGCCCCGGTCGATCACGACCGTGCCCAGCTTCGCCGCCGCCGCGTACACGATCGGCACCCCGTGCCCCTCGCTCAGCACCAGGCGGTCGCTCGTCGGATAGTCCGGGTAGTCCGGGCTCCAACGCATGCTGCTGAACATCAGCACCGTCACCAGGTGACCGAGGCTCATCGCCGTCGTCGGGTGACCGCTGCCGGCCGCGGCGGCCATCTCCAGACTCAGACGGTCGAGCTCGATCGCCTGGGCGTGCACGGCTGCTTCATATGACATCGGCGCCTCTCCTAGAACTGGACAACCGGACGAGCGGGCCGCACGTCCGGGGATTGATCGATCCAAGCCTGCGCCGCACCCCTCGCATCAACCGACGCACGGGGGGAAAACCCGCGCCCCGGCCCGGGACGTCACGCGGCGTGCCCAACGGCACCCACCGCGCCCGCCCTTTGGCGCAAGCCACCACCGCGGGGCCCGGCCCCGCCCGCGTGGCGATTCAAGAGTATCCGCACCCCGCCCCAACCCGGCAACCGACCACCCGCAGAGATTCCTTTATCCGCCGACCCTTGACCCCCTCCCTCGCGGTACACTTCCCGCACACCACTAGGATTTGGAGCTCCCCCTATGAAGGTGATCTGCGAACGCGCCGCCCTGCTGGACGCGGTCAACCTCGTCTCCGGCGTCGTCAACAACCGATCCCCGCGCCCACAGCTCGCCTGCGTCAAGTTCGATGCCTCCGCCGACGGCGAGCTCACACTCACCGGCACCGACGCCGAGATCACCCTCCGACTCAGCCTCGCACGCGTCGACGTCGCCGAGCCCGGTCAGGCCCTCATCCCCGCCGACAAGCTCCGCCAGATCGTCTCCGCCGAGGACAACGAGCCCACCCTGACCATCGAGTCCGACGGTGATACAGCCCACATCAAGGGGGAAGACGCCCACTTCCAGCTCCACGGCTTCCCCGCCGATGAGTTCCCCGCCATCCCCTCGTTCAAGTCCATCGCCGACGCGGACCCCAAGACCATCTTCACCACCTCCGCGGGGACCCTCTCCGGCCTGATCACCCGCACGCTCTTCGCCGCCGCCCGCGAGAACTCCCGCTACGCCATCAACGGCGTGCTGCTGGTCCGCGACGGCAAGAAGCTCGAGATGGTCGCCACCGACGGGCGCCGCCTGGCCAAGTGCAGCGCCACCACCGACGCCAAGAGCGACCCGGCCCGCTGCATCATCCCCTCCAAGGCCCTGTCCATGCTCCTCAAGCTCGCCGACGAGCCCGAGGAGCCGGTCCATGTCGCCATCACCGACACCCGGGCCGTCTTCGCCTTCGGCGACGACGCCACCGACGCCCGCGCCACCCTCTCGACCTCGCTCGTCGAGGGCACCTTCCCGCCCTACGAGGACGTCATCCCCAAGGACCAGGACATCAAGGTCACCTTCGACCGCGATGTCCTCGCCTCGGCCGTCCGGCGCGCCGCGCTGCTCACCAACGAAGAGTCCCGCGGCGTGCGCCTCGCCTTCAAGGGCGAGACCAAGGCCCTGGAACTGTCCAGCCGCGCCCCCGAGATGGGCGAGGCCCGCATCGCCGTCGACCTGGCCGGCTACGACGGCGACGACATCGAGATCGGCTTCAACCCCACCTTCCTGACCGACGCGCTCAAGGTCATCACCGACCCCGAGGTCGTCATCGAACTCAAGGCACCCAACAAGCCCGGCCTGGTCAAGTCCGGCGGCGACTTCCTCTATGTCGTCATGCCCGTCAACCTGCCGTAAACCCGGCAGGGCCTGATCAAAGCGGAAAGATCAGCGGCCAGTGCTGCGAGCACTCCGGGCAGCGGCGCACGCCCAGATCGTGCTCGACCCCGTCCACCATCACCCGCACGCCCGACGAGGCGCCGCCCAGGTCGTACCCGCAACGACGGCAACGCCCCTCTGAGCCGCGGTTGTGCCGATGATGGCCCCGCTCATGCTCGGCGTGCCAGAGCATCATCCCCACACCGCCGAAGCAGATCGCCACGAACCCGACAATCCTGGCCGCCACCGGTTCCGCCGGCAGCACACGCTTGCTCGCGATCACCAGCAGTATCCCAATCACGACCGCGACAGCCCAACCCCCGATCCGCACGAGCCTCGCCCGACGCCCGCTGAGCACGGGCGCGGCATGGGCCACACGCACCGTGTCGACGACCAGCGGATCGTCGGTCTCACCACGATCGACGACCGCCACAAAGACCGCCTCGAGCGCATCCCGCGCAGGTCGCCACGCCGGATGACGCCGCAGCTTCATCCTCAACTGTATGGATTCGGGCGACCGGCATCAGACCCGAACCCCGACCGAAGCGCAGCCCGCGACCTACCGCCTCGGGTCGTCCGCCGGGTTGATGTAGTCGATCTCCCACGGCCCGATCGTCGTGATCTGGACCACCGTCTCGCCCTCGGCGACCGCGAAGTGGCGCATGCCCGGGGGCATCACCGTGAAGCTGCCCGCCGGCAGCCGCTCCAGGCGCTCGCGGTCGAACCGCCCGCCGTGGCCGAGGTGGAAGGTGCCGGAGATCACCGTGACCCGCTCCACGCCGGGGTGCGTGTGCGGCGGGATCACGAACCCGTCCGGCAGCTTCAGACGCATCACGAACATGCCCGGCCCGCTCGGGTCGCCCTCCAGAACCGCGTACTCGGCCCCATCGGGCAACGACCGCGGCCCGGATTCCCAGGCGATCTCGTCCGCGACGATCTGGATGTGGGTGTCCGGCCCGTACGCCGTCCGAGGGTCACGCTCGGGGGCGCCCACGATCGACGCCCCAATCGCCGCCATGAGCAAGCCCGCCAAACCGGACGTGATCTCGTGCGCCATCGGATGCTCCTTTCGCGTCAGCGTTCCGCGGGCCCCGTCGCCCGCTTTCCATATCGCTACGCACCCGGAGCCCGGGCAAACAGTGAAATCCGATTCATTCCTTGCCGCCGGGAGGTCCGGCCCGACCCTCAGCCGGTCCCGACCCGCTCGCCCGGACGCCCCCGCATCCGGTGGGCCGGAGGCTCGCGGCGGGCCGAATCGTGGGGGTGGGCCGGGTGGGCCACCCGCTCGCCGGGCATCGCCCGCTCGGCCAGCATCCGCTTTCGCTCACGGCTGTCCAGCCGCAGTGCCAGAGCCGTCAGGCCCGGCAAGACCAGCATCCCGACCGCGCCGAGCAGCAGGGGCGTGCCCGCCTTGCCGATCGAACCGCTGCCGATCAGCGAGGCCGTCACCCCGATCCCGAGGATGATGCACCACAGCCCGGCCCCGACGAGCGCCACACGACGACCGCGACGCCACGCGCTTTGCCACACACCGTCCTGAAACACCGGGTCCTCCCTGCCCTCCGGCCGCACGCACCCCCCGGACACGACGCACGGGCGGGAGGGGACAGTATCGGGCACACTCCCCAACCGCCACCAGAGATCCACGATTCCGGCGGGCCGCCGGTCGGCCCCGATCACCCCCCGGGTTTGTGTTTCCGGCACGGCAGGGGTATCGTCCGGGC
>RECY01000013.1 GCA_007693785.1 Phycisphaerales bacterium
CGAGTCTTCCGGATCATGGCCGAGTTCGTCACGGGGTTCGAAACGATGGGGCACCTTCCCCCCGCGGTCACCGTCTTCGGCTCCGCCCGAACCCCCCCAGAGCACCCCGATTACCAGCAAGCCGAGGCCCTGGCTCGGATGCTCGGCGAGCGCGGGCTCACGGTCATCACCGGCGGCGGCCCCGGGATCATGGAAGCCGCCAACAAGGGCGCTCAGGACGCCGGCACGTGCAGCGTCGGGTTGAACATCGCTCTCCCGCACGAGCAACGGCCCAATCCGTACCAGACGCATGAGCTGATGTTCGAGTACTTCTTCGTGCGCAAGGTGATGTTCGTGAAGTACGCCCAGGCGTTCGTGATCTTCCCGGGCGGGTTCGGGACCCTGGACGAGTTTTTCGAGAGTCTCACGCTGATCCAGACCCTGAAGATCGAGCCGTTCCCGGTCGTGCTGGTGGGCTCATCGTTCTGGGCGGGGCTGCTGGATTGGATGCGGGAGACGCTCGCCGAGCGGTGGGGGACGATTAGCCCGGCGGACCTGGACCTGTTCACGGTGACCGACGACCTGGAGGAAGTCGTGGCGCTGGTGGAGGCGTCGTTGCGCGGCGAGGCGGTCATCCCGGGCGAGGAGGAGATCCCCGGGCACGCCGGCGAGACCACAGGCGAGGGCACACGCGCGGGCGTCAACCCCCGGGCCCCTCTCTGAGCGGGATTTTGAGGCTCTAAAGCCCCCTGAGGTCCACATAACGCGCAGCTTTGGCCGCCCGGCTTGACGCGGGGCGGCTTTTGTGGCACCCTGAACCGGGCATTTCGGCCGCGTCTCATGCAAGGCGGGGTCGCCATGCGTCCGGAGGTGCGGCCCAGGGTTTTCGTGTGGTCTGCCCGTTCGGTGCGTTTGTGGCGCGGAGGAGGCGCCATCAACGCAACCGGGGGGTTCGCCGGTGCGAAGCGGGCAGGTCTGAAGGACGGTTCCGTCCGGCTTGGGCTCCGCAGTGGATCGCGACGCGGCTCGTTGGCGTCGTCTCGGCTCGGGGCTTTTCGGGGGTTCCAGAAAGGCCTCCGTGTTGTTCAGGGTAACCCGGATTGGGTTGCTCCACGGGTCGATCGCACGCTCCATGCCTCGCGTTGCGGGGGCTGAGCGGGTGCCGAGCCGGCTTGCTGAGCAAGCCGGCTAATGGATTGGATGCCGGTTCGCGGTCGCGGGCGGGCATGAGCACGGGAGGTTGTGCCGTCGCGTCGGCTGGGGCGTGACGGAAACGTTTGCGGTCTGGGATCGGACGCCTCGGCGTCGGTTTAGTTCCCGGGTTGATCGGTTCGGGCATTCGCCCCGGTTCGGTGCCGCGACGCGAGCAGACCAGTTCGGCTTAAGGAGAAGATTCGAATGCATAGCGCGAGCACAACAGGCGCAGCCGCACTGGCGGCGGTCGCGGGTCTGGCGGTCGGTGCGGCCGGCTTGATGGTCATGGCGGCGTTGGGGTCGGCCCCCGCGGAACGGGCGGCCGAGCAGGCGGTGGACGACGCGCAGGCGTACCAGCCGTCCGCGAGCCACGACCTCCCCCGCGCGTTCCAGGCCCAGCCCGACGGGAGCTTCACCGAGGCCCAGATCGCGCAGATGACCCCCGAGGAAGTCTGGGCGAACCTCGCCCCGATCGCGGCCTGCTTCAGCCCGGACAACCCCCCCTCGGAGAAAATCCAGGGCGCGGTGCTCGCAGCGATGGACTACGCCGAGTCGGTGGGTGAACGCCACAACCTCATCACGCGGTGGAGCTTCGCCAGCCAGAACACCCAGGACACGATCACATGGTCGTTCGTGCCGGACGGGTTGTTCATTCCCAACGCCTTCCAGGGCGAGCAGAGCGGCCCGAGCGAGACGTTCAGCCGCTTCAACCAACTCTTCGGCAACAACACACAGCTCTGGATCGCACAATTCGAAAACAGCTTCGACCGCTGGGCGGAACTCATCGGCGTGAACTACGTCCGCGAGACCGTCGGCGGGAACGAGTGGGACGACGGCGCCAACTGGAGCGCCCAGCCCTCGCCCGGTGTCCGCGGCATGGTCCGCATCGCGACCAAGCCCATCGATGGCAGCGGCGGCGTCCTCGCGTACAACTCCTTCCCCAGCGGGAGCGGCGGCACCCGCGGCAACATGGTCCTCGACCGACAGGAAAGCTGGCAGAGCAGCGCCGGCACCTTCCGCTTCCTCCGGAACGTCATCATGCACGAGCACGGGCACGGGCTCGGCTTCGCCCACCTCTGCCCGGCCGTCGGACAGACCCTCATGGAGCCGTTCATCAACACGAGCTTCGACGGGCCCCAGCACGACGACATCCGCGGCGGGCACTTCGGCTACGGCGACGTCTTCGAGCCCAGCAACAACCCCTCCCAGGCGGTCCAGGTCGGCCTGATCGCCCCCGGCAGCCCCGTCACCATCGGGCCGGTCCCGAGCCCGAACGTTACCTTCGGCTCGCTCGTCAGCCTCGACCGCACCGTCGATCAGGACTGGTTCGAGTTCAACACATCCAACGCCTCGGCCGTCAACGTGACCCTGACCCCGGTCGGGCGCGTCTACCAGAGTGGGCAGCAGGCCAGCAACGGCGCGTGCCCGAGCGGGCCCACTATCGACAGCCGAGCGATCCAAGACCTCGCCTTCCAGGTCGTTGACGCCAACGGGAGCACCGTCCTCGCCACCGTCAACAACACCGGCGCCGGCGGGACCGAATCCATCAGCGACCTGTTCATCGGCGGCCCCGGCACGTTCTACGTCCGCGTTTACTCCAACGGCGGCACCAACGACACCCAGCTCTACAACCTCAGCGTCTCGGTCAGCAACGCCGAGTGCGGGAACGACGGCGACTGCGACGACGGCGACCCCTGCAACGGCGTCGAGATCTGCATCGACGGCATCTGCTTCCCCGGCGAGATCGTCGACTGCAACAACAACGGCATCGATGACGCCTGCGATATCGCCAGCGGCTTCAGCCAGGACTGCAACGGCAACGGCATCCCCGACGAGTGCGACGTCCTCGGGCAGATCTACAGCGAGCAGACCGGCAACCTCGGCGAGCTCGGCGGCGCCAACAGCCCGACCGTCACCTTCGACGAAACTCCCGAAGCCGGCAGCACCGTCACGCTGACCCTCGAAGCACGGGGACAGTTCGCGGCCGCGGGCAACAGCGTACTCGTCCTCATCGACAACACGCCGGTCGGCAGCCTGCTCGTCAACGGCGCCAACTGCCCGGCCGTGCCTGACCTCGAGACTCTCCCGGTCGACGCGTCGATCTGGAACAGCGCCCGCGACAGCAACGGTGACGTCAGCGTCGTGCTGCTCGTCCAAGGCGCCAGCGGCTTCGCCTGCCTCAGCGACGGCTTCAGCCGCCTCTCCGTCGCCTACACCGCGACCCCCTTCAGCCAGGACACCAACGGCAACGGCATCCCCGACGAGTGCGAGGATCTCGAGCCCGTGGACTGCCCCTTCGACATCACCGGCCCGGCGCTGGACGGCGTCCCCGACGGGATCGTCAGCGTCGCCGACCTCAACTACTACCTCGGCCTCTGGCTCGACGGCGACATGGATGCCGACGTCACCGGCCCGGCCCTCGACGGCATCCCCGACGGGATCGTCACCACCGCCGACCTCAACTTCTTCGTCGGCGGCTGGCTCGACAGTCAGGGCGCGTGCGAGTAAACCGCTCCCCGCGTTGAAGCATCACCAACCATCGACCCCCGCCCGGAAACGGGCGGGGGTCGCTTTCAGGCCGAACACGCCCGATGCCGACCACCAACGGGGGACACACGCCCCAGCGGGGGCTCGGCTTCGGGGGACGCCGGGGGAACGGCGCGGGACGTTGGTGTTCGGTCGTCTGTCCGGAGCGGCCCGCGGACCCCTGACCCGGGGCGCGGGGTGCCGCGGGGAACCACGGGTCGCCGGAGGTCCGGTTTTGTCGCATCAGATTCGAACTGTCACACGTCCCAACGCGTGCCTCGACGCGTCGCGGGGCGCTCTGCTCGTCGCCGCGTGGCTCGTCGCGGGCGCCGCGGTCGGCGTGGCTCACGCCGACCCCCGCGCGCCGATGCTCAGCGCCGCGCACGGACCAGCGCCCGCGGCGCAGCTCGACCGGGCGATCCCCGCGCCGGACGCTCGCGCCGCCCGCCTGCCGCAGCCCGGCGCGACGCCCGATTTCCCCTCACCGCTCGTGCAGGTGCAAGGCCCGGAGAGCCTCGTCGGCATCGCGGTGGAGCTGGACGCGGATCTCATCGCGGCGATGGCCGAAACCCCGAGGTTCTTCGTCCGCGATTTCGCGCTCGAAGGCGGCGACCTGGTCGACCTGGAGCTCGAGCCGTTCAGCGTGTTCGCCGAGAACGCGCAGCGCGTGTTCGTCGATGAGGGCGGCGTCGAGATCGTCCGCGAGGGCGCCCCCGGGGTCAGCCTCTTCCGCGGCTCGGTCGTCGGCGCCAAGGCCTCGACCGTCTTCTTCGCCCTCGGCGAGCACGGGGCGAACGGGTTTGTCGATATCGGCGGCGAGGTCCACGTCCTCGCGAGCGGGCCGTACGGGAGCGGTCTCCCGCACGCGATGTACAACCTGACCGCCCTGCCCGACGGCGTCATCATCTGGAACCAGTTCGTCTGCGGGCTCGACCGCCTCCTCGAAGAAGGGCACGTCCCCGCCGAGCTGCCCGACGACGGGGCGGAGCTCGACCTCCGCGACTCGGCCTGCCGCATCGTCCGCATGGCAGTCGACAGCGACTGGATCTACACCCGCGACCTGTTCGGATCGAATCCCAACGCCGCCGAGGCGTACATCGCCACCCTCATGGGCGCGGTCAGCGAGATCTACACCCGCGACGTGGACACGGGCTTCGAGGTCGTCTTCACCCGCACCTTCGGCTCGAACAACTCGCCCTACAACTCCAACGACATCTACAACGCCCTGGGCACGCTCGGCAGCGTCTTCCGAAACGAGCTCTCGTACGTGGACCGCGACCTCGCCCACCTGTTCAGCGGGCGACGGTACTCCGGAGCCGCCGGCGTCGCGTACCTCAGCGCGATGTGCAACACCAACATCGGCTACGGCGTCAGCGGGTACCTCGAGGGCACCTTCCCGTACCCGCTTCAAAACAACAACAGCCAGAACTGGGACCTCATCGTGGTCGCCCACGAGATCGGGCACAACCTCGGCACCGGGCACACCCACGACGCGTACAACCCCGTCATCGACGGGTGCGGCAACGGCGACTGCTCCTCCGCTTTCGGCGGCACCATCATGAGCTACTGCCACACCTGCCCCGGCGGCACCAGCAACCTCAAGGTCGAGTTCCACCCCAGAGTCCAGCAACGCATCAGCAGCTACCTCAGCGCGGTCGCCGCCAGCAACAACTGCACCGCCGACATCGTCATCAACCCCCCGAGCGTCACGCTGCAGCCCGACGACCAGGAGGTCTACATCGGCTTCGACGCGCAGCTCACCGCCCAAGGCGCCGGCGCCGCCCCCTTCACCTACCAGTGGCGGCGCGACGGGCAGCCCATCCCCGGCGCGAACGAGCCCACGCTCAACATCATCGCCGCACAGCCCGAGGACGCGGGCGTCTACGACTGCGTCCTCTCCACCGCGTGCTCCGACACCTACACACTCCCCGCCACGCTCACCGTCCTCGGCACCGACTGCACCGGCAGCGGCCTCGACGACACCTACGAGATCCAGACCGGCATCGAGCAGGACTGCAACAACAACGGCGTCCCCGATAGCTGCGACCTCGTCGGGCAGCACGTCTTCGTCCAGAGCCCGCGCTACGAGCCCCTCGACCGCAACCACCCCCGCCAGCTCTACATCGGCAACATCACCAAGGCCGACACCAACATCGTCATCCACGTCGAAGGACGCGGCGACATCGGCGGGCTCGGTGAGCGCATCGCCGTCCGGTACAACGGCTTCTTCCTCGGCTGGCTCTTCGGCGAGATCGGCGACGCCGTCGATTGCAACCTGACCTTCGATACCGACACACTCGTCATCTCCAAGTCCGTGTTCAACGCCATCTTCCCCGGCGGCGACCTCACGCTCGACCTCATCCCCAGCAACGAGATCGTCCCCGACTTCTGCAGCCGTCAGTCCTACTTCCAGGTCACCGTCGAATTCACGCAGCAGCCGGTCAGCACCGATTCCACGGGCGACGGCGTCCCCGACGACTGCGCCCCCGTCGAGGCCTGCTCGGTCGCGGACCTGACCGGCCCGGCGCTCGACGGCGTGCCGGACGGGCTCGTCACCACCGCCGACCTCAACTTCTTCCTCGCCGCATGGATCGCCGACGACGTGGGCGTCGCGGACCTGACCGGCCCGGCGCTCGACGGCGTGCCGGACGGGCTTGTCACCACCGCCGACCTCAACTACTACGTCAGCGCCTGGCTCGAAGGCTGCGACTGAGCCCCATCCGAGCAGAAACTCCGAACGCGTCAACAAACACGAGCGGGCGGGAAGCGTCGAACACGCCTCCCGCCCGCTTGTTGTTTCTGGTTTCAATCGCCCGCGGTCTCGGGGCGATCGCCGGAGTCTCGCGAAGCCTTACCGGTCCAGCTCGGCCGCCACGACGTTGATCGAGCCCAGGATCGCGACGATGTCCGCGAGCATGTGCCCCTCGGTCATCTTGGCCATGGTCGAGTAGTTCATGAACGTCGGCGGGCGGGTCTTGACGCGCCACGCCCGCGGGCCGCCATCGCTGACGATGTAATAGCCGAGCTCGCCGTTGGCCGTCTCGTTGGCGCCGTACGCCTCGGCGATCGGCGGCTCCCACCCGCGGTTGGTCATGATCAGCTCGAAGTGCTGGATCAGCCCCTCGATCGAGCCATAGACGTCGGTCTTCTTCGGCTTGACCATCTTCCCGTCGGCGAACGTGTCCAGCGGCCCGCCGGGGATGTTGTCGATGAGCTGGCGGATGATCGCCCGCGCCTGCTTGATCTCTTCCAGACGCACGAGGAACCGCGTCAGCACGTCGCCGTCGGCGCCCAGCGGCACGCTGAACGTCACCGCCTCCGCACCCGCGCCGTCCCAGTTGTCCTGATAGCACAGGTACGGCTCATCCTTGCGCAGGTCCCGACGCACGCCCGAGGCCCGCGCCATCGGCCCGCCCAGGCTCCACGCGATCGCGTCGTCGTGGCTGATCTGGCCGATGTTCTTCGTCCGGTCCACGAAGATCCGGTTCCGGCTCAGCAGGTTCTCGATGTCCTTGATCGCCTGGTCGAGGTCCTCGTTGATGAAGTTCTTCACCATCCGCCGGAAGACCTCCTCGTCCGGCAGGTCCTTCATCGCCCCGCCGACGCGGGTCCAGTCCGGGTGATAGCGCTGCCCGGAGATGTAATCGCAGATGTCGTAGATCTTCTCTCGCGGGTTGAACCCGTAGAGGAACCCGGTGAACGCCCCGAGGTCGAGCGCCGCGGCACCCACGCACAGCAGGTGATCCTGGATCCGGGCCAACTCAGCCATGATCGTCCGCAGCACCTTGCACCGCGGCGTGATGTCGATCCCGAACAGCGTCTCCACCGCGTGGTGCCAGCAGACGTCGTTCGCGATCGGGCTCAGATAGTTCATCCGGCTCACGATCGTGACGTACTGGTTGTAGTCCAGGTGCTCGCCGAGCTTCTCAAAGCCCGAGTGCAGGTAGCCGATGTGCGGCGTCACGCGGGCGATCCGCTCGCCGTCCAGTTCCAGCACGAGGCGGAGCGTCGTGTGCGTCGCCGGGTGCTGAGGGCCGAAGTTCAGCACCCAGCGGTCGCCCGTATCGACGTGGTCGGCGAGGTAGCCGGTGTTCTCAACGTCGACGCCGAAGCCTTCATCGGGCTTGAGTGTGTACGGCACGCGGCACTCCCAAAAAGCAGGTCCCAACCGGAACTTCGCCAGCCAGACGCCAGCGGACGCAACTGTACGCGGCCCCCCCGTCCCAAGGCTCCCCCGGTGGCACAGCTCTCCGAGCTGTGTCTCCCATCACCCTGGCAGGATCGAGCAGCCCACTCAGAGAGCTGTGCAACCTCGGAGCCGATCTACACTTTCCCCATGCCCGCAATGGGATTCAAATTTTGTTTGGTATCCCGCGAACTCGCGGGCGTGACCGGCGGCGGCGGCATCGGCACCTACGCCGCCGAGGCCGCCCGCGCCTGGCGCGACGCCGGCGCCGAGGTCCACGTCGTGACCGACGCGCTCCCGGGGCTCGAAACGCGGGCCGCCGAAGCGCTGCCAGGCGTGCGGGTCCACGCGATCGACCCCGACGCCGGCTGGGCGGGAGTGGACGCCTTCGGCGCATGGCACCAGCGCCGGGCGTACGCGGTTTACGAAACGCTGCTCGCGCTCCACGCCGAGCGCGGCTTCGACGCGATCGAGTTCCCCGACTACGGCGGCGAGGGCTACTTCTGCGTGCGCGCCAAAGAAGCGCTCGCGCAGTTCGACGGGTGTGTGCTGGTGAGCCGTCTGCACACGCCGACGGCTTTCGTCCGCGAGCTCAACCGCGAGCTGAGCGTGCCGCCGGAGATCGAGCACCTCGTGCACATGGAGCGCGAGCAGGTCCGCGGGTCGGACCTGGTGCTGAGCCCGTGCCGGAGCCTGCTGCAACAGGTCGAACGTCGGTGGTCGCTGCGGGGCGATCAGGCGCGAGAAGTGGTGCACTACCCGTTCGACGTCGCGACCGTCGGCGGGGCGGCCGCCGAGGATTCGGGTCGCGTGCGGGCGAGTCAGAGCCCCTCGACGCCAAGCGGCACGCGCGAGTTGCTCTACATCGGACGCATGGAGCGTCGGAAGGGCGTGGACCTGCTCGTGCGTGCCGCGGGCCTGGTGCTCGCTGAGCACCCGGACGCCACGCTCCGCCTCGTCGGCGGCGACACGCTCACGGGCCCCTTCGAACGCTCCATGCGCGAGCACCTCGACAAGCTGCTCCGCACGCTCCCGAGTGAGGTCGCCTCGCGGATCTGCATCGAAGGTGCGCGCGCACGCGACGAACTGCCGGGGCTGATCGATCGCGCCTGGGCGGTCGTGATCCCGAGCCGCTGGGAAAACTTCCCGAACGTCTGCCTCGAAGCGATGGCCCGCGGCGCGATGGTCGTCGCCTCCAGCGCCGGCGGCATGGCCGAGATGATCGAAGACGCCCGCAGCGGGCGCCTCTGCAGCGGCGACGACGCGGCCGACCTCGAGCGTGCGCTCCGCGAAGCACTGAACACGCCGCCCGAAACACGCCGAGCGATGGGTAAGGCGGCACGCGAACGCATCGCGAAGATCTGCGATCCGCGTACGATCGCGCAGCGCACCCGGCACGCCATCGAGCGCGCGCGAGAAACCGCCATCTCGCCAGCGCCCGTCAGCCTCCCGGCGAGCGAAAAACCCGTGCTCAGCGTCGTGATCCCGTTCTACAACCTCGCGACTTACCTCCCGGCCACGCTCCAAGCCCTGCAAACACAGACGTTCCAGGGCTTTGAGACGATCCTCGTGGACGACGGCTCCACCCACGCCGACGCGCGCGAGCTCGTGAACGAGCTCGAAACCGGGCCGATGGCGGAGAAGCTGCGCATGCGCGTGATCCGCCAGGCGAACGCGGGCCTCAGCGCGGCCCGGAACGCCGGGTTCCACGCCGCGCGCACGCCGTGGGTCGTGCCGCTCGACGCCGACGATGTCCCGATGCCGACCGCGTTGGAACGCCTCGTTGAGAGCAAACGCCGCAACCCGGACGCGGGCTGGATCACCACGCTCGTGCGCTACTTCACGGACGATCCGTCGCACATCGGCGGCGGGTGGTGCCCGCTCGGAAGCGACGCGTGGATCGGTGCGGTGCGGAACTGCTTCGCGACCCCGTTCGCGCTGCTCGATCGCGACGACGTGCTCTGCCTCGGCGGCTACGACGAGTGGCTCACCAGCTACGAGGACTGGGACCTCTACGCTCGCCTCGCCGCACGCGGGCTCCGCGGCGTCGTCATCCCGGAATTCCTCTTCGCCTATCGCGTCCGCCCGGAGAGCATGCTGCGGACCGAGGCGATGCCGAAGCACGAGCTGCTGCGGGCCGACCTCGCGCACCGGCACGCGGGCCTGAGCCCGGACCCGAGTTGGAGCGCACGCCTGATCTACGCGGAGTGTGCGCGCCTGCGCGGGGAAGCGTCGTGGTGGCACGGCGAGGCCGTGCGCGCTCAAGCCGCCGCGGCGGCGTTGTCCGAGCACGCAACCCCGGAAGCCAAGTCGGCCGCGGCCCGTGCGGTAATCGACGAAAACATCCGCTACCGCGTCGTTGATCGGATGAACGAGGCACTGAAGGCCGTTGGCGTGCACCGCGTCCTGAAGTCGGCCGTGCGCACGATCACGGGTGCCAAGCCTTGAACGGGGTTTGCGTCGCGCAGGCAATTCGCACGCCCGCACACTGAGGCTGCGTCACGGATTCTCGGGCGGGCGAAGATCGCTAACAACGCCGAGCCTCGCCAGCCAACGCTGCGCCCGCCGCCCGCCGGCATCTTGCAGGATCGCGCGCAGGCGGTCCCGCTCGTCGATGACCGCCTCGTACGCACGCGCGAGCGTGTCGAGCTCGCGCTGCGCCGTCTCTCGCTCGGCGGCGTAGCGGCGTGCGCGCTCGTGCGCATCCGCCCGGTCGGTGTTGGCGTCTTCGAGCTGCACCCAGAGCGCGTCGTACCGCTGGTGCAGGTCCGCGAGTTGTGCTTGAAGGGCCGCGATCTCGCTCGCGTCACCCGCGGCCTGCTCCGCGAGACGCTGCGTCTCTCGCCAAGTGCTATCGAGGCGCGACTGCATGCTGCGCACATACCCCAGCCCGTCCGCGAGCATCGCACCGCCCGGGCGCAGCACGCCTCGCGCGGGATCGTCGCTGCACACAAACACAAAGCCCGGGGCGTCCGCTGCCGAGAGCTCGCCCATCGTGCGCACACTCGCGGCGATCGAACCCTGGGGGACGCGATCGTCCTCGACCGCGAGCACCAGCGAGCCCGCGGCGTGCGCCTCAATTCCGCACGCAACGTGCGCGAACCGCGCGAGAAGCCACGCACGCACAGTCGCGAAGTCCGCCCGCCAGCGGTGATGCGGGTTGTCGGCGTGAAGGGCCGCGTCGTTGGGCACGCTGAGCACGAGCAAGCCCCCTGCGGGCAGGAGCGTGCGAAAAACGTCGAGCACACGCTCGGGATCCTCGACGTGCTCGAGGGTTTCAAGGCACACGATCGTGTCGATCTCGCCGACGTCGCTCGGCGTCAGTGTGAACACATCGTGCGCACGAAACTCGACGTTCACGCGAGCGTGTTTGACTTGTGCGTCCGCGATCGCGTCCTGGCTGCGATCAATCCCAAGCACGCGCGTTGCGCCCGCGTCGGCGAGCATCGCCGAGCCGTACCCGGGCCCGCAGGCAATGTCGAGCACGCGCTGCCCCGCGACGCGCTGCGCGGCGAAGGCGTACCGCGCGACGTGTTGTGCGGCGAGATGGTCGAGCCGACCGGTCGGGTCGAGACGCTCCATCGCGCCGTCCGCGGCATGGTCCGGGGTGCTCATGGTGCGGCCTCGGCTCGCTCGCTTGTGCTCTGCGGTGTGCCGTCGGTGATGCGCACCGTGGATGCGACGTTCGCCACGCCCCAGCCAGTACGCCCGGTGACGGTGATCGTCGCGGCGTCAAAGATCGTGTCCGCGTCGGTCCAAGCGTGCTCGCTCTGGTGGTCGGCGACGCCGAGCATGAGCAGGTACTCCCCCGGTGCGCACGCCGCCGGGAACCCAAACCGGAACGTGCGCACGTCGCCCGCTCGTGCGGGGCAGACGCGGTCGCCGTCGCTGTGCGTGGTGTGTGCGCCGACGACGAGCGTGTTGCGCTTGTCGCGCAGCGCGGCACCCACGGCGGGCGACGGCATGTCCGCGTCAAAACGCACGACAAGCTCCACGCCCACGTTCGTGCGAGCATCGAACGTCGCTGCGGCGTTGGCGTCCTCGTCCAGCACGCGGAAGCCGAGCACGCGGGCTCTCCCGTCGCCGACGCGCGTGGCGTGCTGCAGCGTGTCCGGGTCGGTCCAGTCGGCGGGGAGCGGGCGGGGCTCGGGCGAGGCGCCGACGTCGGCGATGGATTGCAGACGCTTGTAGTACGTGCGCACAACGCGTCGCGGCGGGCCGAGGTCGATCAGCTCGCCCGCGTCGAGCAGGAGCGCACGATCGCATCGCTGCTCGGCGGTCGTCAGGTCGTGCGTTGCGAGGAGGACGGTGCACCCGCGTTCGCGGAGCTCGTCCATGCGCCGGAAGCAACGGGCCTGGAACTGCGCGTCGCCGACGGCGAGGGCCTCATCGACGATAAGGACGTCGGCGTCGACGTGGGCCGCGACCGCGAAGGCGAGGCGCACGGCCATGCCGCTGGAGTAGGTCTTGACGGGTCGGTCGAGAAAATCGCCAATGCCGGCGAAGCGGGCGATGTCGTCGAAGCGTGCGCGCGTCTGCTGTTCATCAAGCCCAAGGATCGCGGCGTTGAGAAAGACGTTGTCTCGCCCGGTGAACTCGGGATTGAACCCGCTCCCGAGCTCGAGCAGCGCGGCGATGCGCCCGCGGATAATCGCGTGCCCATCGGTCGGCGCGAGCGTGCCGGCGATGAGCTGGAGGAGCGTGGACTTGCCGGAGCCGTTGCGCCCGAGGATCGCGACCTGCTCGCCGCGGGCGAGTTCGAAGCTGATGCCGCGGAGCGCCCAGAACGGCGTGAAAAAGTCGCGTTTCCAGCGGAAAAGAGCCTGGTAGAGGCGGTGGTGCGGGCGCGGGTAGAGGTGGTAGCACTTGCCAAGGTTGTGCGCGCGCAGGGCAAGGTGATCGGGGAGCGTGGGGGATGCGCCCTCCCGGCTCGGAGCGCTGGGCCACCTGGGATCACGCTCAGAGGACATCGGCGTAGCTCCGCTTGCCCTTGATGAACACGGCGTGCCCGAGCGCGGCGACGACGACTGAGAGCGGCAGCAGCACGGCGTACGCCGGCCAGTGGATCGCCTCGCCCAGCACCAGCGTCCGGCGTGCGTCCTCAACGAAGTACGTCAGCGGGTTTACCTGGAGCACGATGTTGAACGGCGCCGGCACCGCGGACGCGGGGTAGAAGATCGGCGTCAGGAAAAAGAGCAAGCGTCCGACGACGATCTGCACGAGCTGCCCGATGTCGCGCAGGAAGACGCCGAGTGCGGCGACGAGCCAGGCGAAGCCGAGCGTGAAGAGCAGCGTCGGCAGGATCGCGAGCGGGAAAAGCCCGATCGTGGGGCTGATCGTGCGGGAGGTCGCGGCGTGTAGGATCACGACCGAGCCCGCGAGCACCGCGCCCGGGACGAGCGCCACGAGCATCGTCGAGACCGGCAGGATCTCGATCGGGAAGACGACCTTGGTGACGAGCGTGGGCTGCTTGGTGAGCAGGGTCGGGGCGCGGGCGAGCGTGTCGCTGAAGATGGTGAAGGGGACGAGGGCGGCGAGCATCATGAGGACGAACGCGGAGGTGTCACCGGCGAGCCCGGCCGCCTCCCAGCGGACTTGCAGGACGACGCTGAAGACGAACGTGAAGACGAGGACGGTCGCGAGCGGGTTGAGCAGTTCCCAGAGCCAGCCGAGGGCGGAGCCGCGCGACTGGGCGAGGAGCTCGCGCCGGGCGAAGCGGGTGATGAGCCGGCGCCGGGCGAACAGCTCGAGCGCGCCGCGCCCCAGGCGGATCGAGGGCGAGACGCCGGAGGCGGGCGGGGCTCGGAGGGTGAACTCGCTCACAAGGCAAGGGTAGCGAGGATCCCCGGTGCCGCGGCCTGGCTTCTGAGCCAAGGCGCCCCCCTTACGAACGTGCTCCGTCTCTCGGCCCAGGCCCAGGCTGCAGAGACTGAACCGCCCTCAGCTCGGTTCAACATGGCGTTTGGGATCAAGACGTCACCGATATGTGAAGCGTGAGGTTATGTGCAAAAGCAGGTCCTCAGGCCAAGTAAAGAGAAGCGAGCGTGTCACGATACGGCCGCAAAAAGCACGCACGCTGGCCTGGGCGGTGATGATCGGCGCGATCACCGCGCTTCGGTTCGGCAGGTCACTTCCAGCCGCCCGTTCCGCGAGCGGATGCTCAGCAGTCGCACGTACCGGTCGTCCGGCAAGCGCACCAGCGGCTCTTGCACGATCGCGTGCTCGCCCGCGAAGGCACGAAGCATCGCCCGCGTCTCCGGCAGGCGGCGCAGCTCGTCGGGCACCAGGTCCGGCAGGCGCTGCTCGGCCTCGCCCAGCACCCAGGCCGCCGGCACCGGCAGGCGGCCCACGTGGACCCAGTCCGCCGGCACCCACAGGCTCCCGTCCTCGCGCACCTCGGGGCGCAGGCTCGCGCTGAGCACCTGCGAACGCCCCTCCGCCTCCACGCGCACGCCGATGTAGAGCTGATCGTCCCGAAACTCGACCTGCAACTGGCTGAACGCCTTCGGCCAGCCCACGTCCTCGCCCGAGGCGTTCAGCCAGCGCGGGAGTTCAACGTTCAGCCACGCGTTCGCGTCCGTCGGCTCCAGGCTCACGCGCCACGGCTCGCTCTGCCAGCGCACCACGCCCTCGCCCGGCGCATAACTCGCGGCGTGCGCCTGATCGCCCACGCGACGCTCGGTCAGGTGCTGGCCCACCGCGCGGTGCACTGTCTCGGCCCACTGGATCGTCCGCGGATCCTCCGGATCGATCTGACGCCACCACGTCGGCGAGCCCCGCACCATCGCCCAGCCCGCCAGCCCAAGCACGCAGACCCCCGCGACCAACGCTACGGCCGCCGAGACGCTCACCAGGCGCAGCGCCCGCCACCGACGCATCGCGCGGAGGCGCCGACCTCGCGGCGTGGGAGCGATCGGGCGCGGGTGGCGCGGGCCTGTGCGCGGGGGGGCGCGCCTCGGGGCCGGGGTGGCGCGGGCGTGGGTGTCCGACCGTGCGGCGTCGTCGGTGGGGGGGTGGAACGGCGTCACCGGGTCGCGATCGAGCGGGTCCGGCGGGCTCGTCTCGGGCTGTCCGCGTTCGCCCGGCACGCTGGTCAACTCGCCGACGGGGGGTGAGAGCCGCGGATCGCTTCCTCAACGCTCGAGGCCGTCCGAACGACCGGGCGCGATTCTTCTGCGCCCACGCCGACGGGCGGCTCTTCCGCCGCGGTCGTCGAGCCGCGACGGGTCGGCGCGGGCCCGTCTTCCGGCGGCAGGATGACGACGTCGCCCGGATCGGCGGAGATGCGGACCTCCGCGCCCGGGCGCAGCTGCCCGTGCCCGACGTTCGCGCCCGAGGGGTTGAGCTCCGCGAGCTTGATCAGCTCGTGCTGAGCGGGCTGCCCGGGGCGGGGCTTGAGCTCGACCAGGTGCTGAGCGATCTCGCCCAGATACGTCGTCTCGCGGTGGACGGCCGGGAGGGCGTTCGTGTCCGCGTCATCGGCGTCGGAGAGGCGGAAGGCCTCGGGGCGGACCGAGCACGTCACCGCGGAGCCGGTCCGCAGGCGGACGCCCTCCGGGGCGGCGGCGCGGAGCGGGCCCGCCGGGGTCTCGAGCTCCACCAGCCCGCGGGAGTCGGGCTCGGTGAGCACCTTGCCCGGGACGAAGTTCGTCTCGCCCAGGAACTCGGCGACGAACCGGTTGACCGGACGCCGATAGCACGCCCGCGGCGTCCCGACCTGCACCACTTTGCCCGCGTCAAGAATCGCGACGCGGTCGGCCATCGACAGCGCCTCCTTCTGATCGTGCGTCACGTACACCGTCGTGATCCCCGCCTGCTTGCACACGCGCCGGATTTCCGAACGCAGATCGATCCGCAGCTTCGCGTCGAGGTTGCTCAGGGGCTCGTCCAGCAGCAGCACGTCCGGGCGGATCACCAACGCCCGCGCCAGCGCCACACGCTGCTGCTGCCCGCCCGAGAGCTGGTTGGGCTTGCGGGCGGCGTACGGCTCCATCCGGACGGCGGCGAGCGCCTCGAGCGCCCGCGATTTCTGCTCGCTCTTGGGGACTTTCCGCACCCCAAGCCCGAAGGCGACGTTGGCCTCGACCGTCATGTGCGGCCAGAGCGCGTAGCTCTGGAACACCATCCCCGTGTTCCGCTTATTGGGCGGGAGGTGCGTGACGTCGCGCCCGTTAAAGCGGATGTGCCCGCCCGTCGGGTCGATGAACCCCGCGATCATCCGCAGGAGCGTCGTCTTCCCGCACCCGCTGGGCCCCAGGAGGAAAAACAGCTCCCCGGGCTCGATGTCGCACGTGATCCCGTCGACCGCGCGGGCGGCCCCCGCGCCGGAGCCGAAGTGCTTGGACAGGTCCGCGATTTCGATGCGCGTCGTCATGACCAACCAGCGTAGCACCCGCGCCGGCGGTACCGTTGGAGCGAGCCATGACCAACCGTCCCGACACGCACGATTTCGAACGATCTGAACCCGACGGGCCGGGGGCGGAAGACCCGCGATTGCGCGCGCTGTCCGACCGCCTCGAGCGGTTGCGCCGGGACCGGGCCGTCCGACGGGCGGAGCTCGAACTCTCGCCCTCGGTGCGTGCCGAGCAAACGGGCCTGCGCAAGATCGCCCGGCGCAACGGGACCACGGTGGAGGCGTGGCGTGGCGTCGCGCCCCCGGCCCTGGCCGACGCGGTTCGCGTCCTGGGGTGGCGGCGCGGGCGGCTGGAGCTGGCGGTCGAGACACAAGGCGCACGCCACGAACTCGGGCAGTGGCTGCGCACCGGCGGGGATCGGCAGCTCGCGCAGGCCCTCGGACGCGCGATCCCGGAGATCCGCGTGCTCGTGCAACGCGACACGCGCGGCTAGAGCGGGCGGTGGGGTGCGATCCGGGTGAGAATACCCGGTTTCGTGGGGCGTTCAAAAAAACCCAAAATGCGTGACCTGAGGTCGAATTCAACCCACCAAATCAGGTGCATTTATACGTGAATTTGGGTAAATTAGGCAGGAAAGTGTATGGTGAAGCGTTATTTTTGTTCGGAAAAATAAAGGATTATTTAAGGAAATTTCGGCCTGTTTGTACGGGTCACACGGGTTTTGAGGTCCGACAACCTTTTTGGAACGAAAAAATCAGTTTAGGTATTGACGCGGGGTGCGAATCTCGGTTACGCTGCTGTTCAGTTCGGTTCGTCAAAGGACCGAGGCCCGGCGGGAGGTGAGAGACCCCGTCGGTGCCAGGAGGCGTTCGCCGAGAGGCGGGCGCGGAGAGACAAGGCCGAGGACGCTGGGGCAACCTGTCGTTTTCCTAGGGATGTGTTCGCTAAGGGAAGAGTGAGAGACAAGCTCGGACGCCTCGTGTTCTACGGGATGTCCCCCTTCGCTCGCATCCACAATTCGGTTCACTCCGACCGGCGCTTGCCGAATGTCCTGACCCGGGCTTTGCCGTGGCAGGTGCGGTCGAAAAATTGGGGTTGTCGCGTGCGCGTCAGCCCCTTAGTGGGAGCCTTCTCGCCCTTGTGGGTGGGGGGAATTGAGTTTCTTGCACGAGAGATCTGAGGAGACAAGACCATGAAGAAGACCATTGCCATGCTCGCGATCGCCGGCCTCGCTTCGGCCGCCATCGCCAGCCCCGCCAAGGTGTACGACACCAGCATCGACGCGATCTTCGCGCCGGGCAGCACCGCGATGCCGGGCCTCCGGAACGTCAACGAGTTCTACGGCTTCGAATCCGCCGAAGGCTACAGCGTCGGCCCCGTCGCCGGCCAGCAGGGCTGGGCCGAGTTCACGGCCCGTCCGGGCGCGTCCCGCGTCTCGAACGCCAACCCCGCCAGCGGCAACCAGCACCTCCGCATCGTGGAGCTTCAGACCGGTGCCGCCTTCAACGGCGCGTTCAGCCCCGATCTCGGCGCTCAGCCGGCCGGCCGTTACATCACCAGCGTCGATATCGCCCTCAACGACGACGGCGGCGCGGACTACCAGGTCCTCGGCCAGGCCCCCAGCCAGGGCTTCCTGAGCTTCCGCGTCAACTTCGCTTTCACCGGCAGCATCCAGATCCTCGATGACGTCGGCGCTGGCTTGGTCTTCGTCAACACCGGCGCCACCTGGGATCCCTCCCTCAGCTACACCAACCTCACCGTTGACCTGGACTTCGATAACGACACCATTGACTACTTCTACGGCGGCAACCTGATCTACTCGAGCGTCGCGGGCGTCTTCGCCGGCAGCGCCGTCGAGCAGGTCATCCTCCTCAGCGACGGCTTCCAGAGCTTCTCTGAAACCCCGAGCCCCACCGGTGACTTCGACAACCTGTCGATCGTCATCCCGGCCCCGGGCGCCTTCGCCCTTCTCGGCCTCGGCGGCCTCGTCGCTGTCCGTCGCCGCCGCTAATCCCGGCTGCAACGGCACGCTCAACCTGAGCACTCTTCCGACGGCGGCCTAAAGGCCGCCGTCGGTCTTTTTTTATCCCTTCCCTCCACGTCCAAAAAAACGGACCGCTCCTGAGAGCGGTCCGCGACGGCTGGTCGTGGTTGTCAAGCAGCTCGGCGGCTGGCGTCGCCTTGATCAACCCATGGATCAACCCATGGATCAACCCATGGATCAACCCATGGATCAGCCGTGGATCAGGCGTCCCTCGCTCGCTAGGGCGGCCTCGTGGATCGCCTCGTGCATCGTCGGGTGTGCGTGGACCGTCGCGATCAGCTCCTCGCTGGTCGCCTCGAGGCGTCGGGCGAGGCAAAGCTCGCCGATGAGCTCGGTCGCCTGATCGCCCATGATGTGCGCGCCGAGGATCTCGCCACGCGGCAGGCCCCGGAGGATCTTGACGAAGCCCTCGGTGTGGGCGGCCGCGATCGCCTTGCCGTGCGCCTGGAGGCTGTACTTGCCGACCTCGTAGTCCTCGCCCTTCTTGAGGCCCTTCGCCTGGAGCGCCTGCTCGGTGAAGCCGACGCTCGCGACCTGCGGGTGGCAATAGGTGCACCCGGGGATCACGCTGTAGTCCATCGGGATCGGCTCGTGGTCGAGCTTCTTCTCGCGCCACGCGATGCGCTCGACGCAGAGGATGGCTTCCTCGCTCGCGACGTGCGCCAGCCACGGCGGGCCGATGACGTCGCCGACGGCGTAAATCCCCGCCAGGTTCGTCTTGTAATCGATCGCCTCGCTGACCGTCTCGCCCGGCTTGAAGTCGGTCTGGATGTGACCCTTGACCGTTTCGAGCCCGAGGCTGTCGTCGAACAAGCCGTCGAACCTCCCGCCGACGCCGATCGCGAGCAGCACGCGGTCGGCCTCGATCGTCTCTTTCTTGCCCTCGTCGGCCTTGCCATCCCCATTTTTCGAAACCACCCACGGCGCGATGGTGACCTTGACGCTGTCGCCCTTGGTCTCGACGCCGGTGGTGACGAAGCCGGTCTTGAACTTGATCCCGGCTTTCTTGTAGTGCTTGAGCATCGCGGCCGAGACGTCTTCGTCCTCGATCGGGAGGATGCGGTCGATCATCTCGACGACGGTGACCTCGGTGCCGAAGCTGTGGTAGAAGTAGCCGAACTCCATGCCGATTGCGCCGGAGCCGACGACGACGAGGCGCTTGGGCTGCTCCTGGTTGAACATCGCCTCGCGGGCGCCCCAGATCTTCGGGTCCGAGCCGAACTTGGCGAACGGCAGGTCGCGGGCGACCGAGCCGGTGGCGATGATGACGTGGTCGGCCGTGATCGTCTCGCGGGCCTTGCCCTTGGGCTTGGCGGGCGCGTCGGTGCGCTCTTCCTGCACATCGCAGTCGTAGACCTCGACGCTCGCCTTCTTCCCGCCTTTGGCGGCGCTGACGATCTTGGCGTGCCCGACGACGTGCTCGATCTTGTTCTTCTTGAAGAGGAACGAGATGCCGTTGTTGAGCTTGCTCGCGACGTCGCGGCTGCGCCCGATGACCTTGTCCCACTCGAAGCCGATCTTGCCCTCGATCTTCAGGCCCCAGAACTCGCGGTTGTGGAGCTTCTCCATCAGCTCGGCGTTGGAGAGCAGGCTCTTGCTGGGGATGCAGCCCCAGTTCAGGCAGACGCCGCCGAGCTTGGCGCGCTCGACGCAGGCGACCTTGTACCCGAGCTGTGCCGCGCGGATCGCGCCGACGTACCCGGCGGGCCCGCCGCCGATGACAATGACATCGAAGTGCCGATCAGCCACGTCTGGAACTCCTCGTGTCGGGCGTCGCAGGAAGGCGGCCCGGGTTGGCGTCTGTCGGGCGAGCGGGGATCATCGCGGCCCGTCGATGGAAACTCGTCCCGCCGCGAACGCGTCGTGCGCCGCCGCGGAGCGGATCCTAGGGGGTGTCCGCCGCAGCGTCCGGGAACCCGCGCGACACCCGGCGATCCAAACATCATGCAATCAAAAGGTTGGTTTTTGGATAATTCATGACTCCATAAGGGCATTTCCTCCCCGCTCGGCCCGCCCGTTCGTGGGAGTGTCACGGTAAACTCTCGTCCTTCCGGGGCCTGGCGGGCTGTTGCGTCGCCGCCGACCGCCCGCGAAGCCCGTCCCGCTCCCGCACTGCACGAGAGAAGAGGAACCGAATGCCGCGTTGCGCACGATCGAACCGCCCCGCCCTGTGGGGCATCCTGGCGCTAAGCGCCCTCGCCGGCTCAAGCGCCGCGAGCGACCCTTACGCCCCGCCCGCGAACTACTACAACAACGCGACGGGCGTCGGCGCGCAGCTCAAGGAAAGTCTTCGGCAGATCGTCACCAGCGGGCACGTCCGGCGCACCTACGGCGACGCCCGCTTCATCCTCCCGGTGGTCGACGCCGATCCGGACGTCGCCAACCGCATCATCCTCGTCTACAACGGCGCCAGCGTCCCCGCCACATGGGACGCGGGCGCGACTTGGAACCGCGAGCACACCTGGCCCGTGAGCCGCGGGCTCGGGTCCCAGAGCAGCTTCGAATACTGCGACCTCCACCAGCTGCGCGGGTGCAACCCCAGCATCAACAGCTCTCGCGGGAACAAGCCGTTCGGCCCCGCCAGCACCAGCTACTACGACCCCGGCATCTTCGGGCAGCCCTACCGCGGCGAGATGGCCCGCGCCATGATGTACATGGATACCCGCTACACCCAGCTCACCCTCGTGCACGGGTTCCCCAGCGCCTCGCAGATGGGCGACCTCACCCAGCTCCTCGCCTGGCACTACGAGGAGCCCGTCCGCGAGAGCGAGCGACGCCGGAACCATCTCATCGGCTCCACCTACCAGTTCAACCGCAACCCCTTCATGGACCGCCCCGAGTATGTCTGGGCGATCTTCAGCCGAGCCCCCGGGCAGCCGCTGTACCCCGCGCCGGGCAACCCCTGGCCCAATGAATCGACGATCTACATCGGCTCGGCCCCCGAAGCCGACGGCTCCAGCACGCTCGCCGTCGATCTCGGCAACGTCCTCCAGCACGCCGACGCCCCGGGCGAAACCGTCTTCATCAACAAGCTCGGCCAGACGCCCACGACCTACCGCGTCACCACGACCGGCGAAGCCGTCGCCGACCGCTCCAACTGGGAGGCCTTCCCCTTCAACGCCGGCGTGCAGACCCTGACCGTCGGGTTCGACGCCGCCTCCACCGGCGTGCTCGGCGAGGCGAGCGGGACCGTCATCGTCACCAACACCGATCTCACCAGCGCCGGGCTCGGCATGGGGGCCCAGGACGCCGACGACGTCGTGGAGCTCACGATGCGAGTCGTCGCGCCGGGTGTGCCGAGCTTCGATCCGGACGCGCAGGTGCTCTCGACCACGGTGGACCTCGGCGTGGCGGGCTCCGGGACGGTGGGCGTGGACATCCCGCTGTACGTGCTGCCCGGGGGCGTCGGTGTCACCCCCGCGCAGACCGCGGGCCTCGTCATCGCCCCGCTGGACGAGGCCGGCGACCTGGACGCGATCCAGCTCATCCTGCCCCCCGGGCTGCTCGCCGAGCCCCTGACCCCGGCGACCCTGGTCGGCCAGCTCAGCGCGTCGGCGGGGCTCGGGAGCTACGCCGCGACCTTCGAGCTCGAGCTCCTGCAGGACGCGGTCGGTGTCAGCCCGCTCCAGACGGTCACGCTGACCCTGACCGGCGTGGTGGGGAGCCCCTGCCCGGCCGACATCACCGGGCCGGCGTTCGACGGGGTGCCCGATGGCTCGGTAAACATCGCCGACCTAAACTTCTACCTGGCGGCATGGATGGAGCAGTCGGCGACCGGGCCCGCCCAAACCGGGTTCAACGCGGACCTGACCGGCCCCTCGTTCGACGGGGTGCCCGACGGCTCGGTGAACATCGCCGACCTGAACTTCTACCTCGACGCCTGGCTGAACAGCCAGGGCGCCTGCCAGTAAACATCTGGGAAATCAGGACTTCACCCGGTTTGCACGCGATTTGCACAAATCGCTGGCAAGCCGGGTGTTTTGCGCGCATCTTGTGACAACGACCACCGCCCAGGTTTGCACGCCCCCCAAAGGCGGGGCGTGCCGCCGAGGAAGGCGATGCCCGCCCTATCGAAGCGGGATTGTCGCGGCCATCCGATGTTCCAAGGGCCACTGGGGCAACGCCACTCCGCTCCCGTGGCCTTTTTTTGCGCTCGCCGCGAGGGCAAGAGCCGCCGGCGCCACGGTGGGCGGGTTGTGGGGGGCTGAGCAAGCGGTGCGGGAGGGATTCGAACCCCCGAGACTCTTGCGAGCCTGCACGATTTCAAGTCGTGTGCCTTCAACCGCTCGGCCACCGCACCGGGGAGGGTTGTGGGCCCATGTTAGCGTGCCTCGCGGGCGTCTTCCGCTCGCCCTCGTTCAGGCCCAAAACGAGACGCCGACCACGCCGACCCAGCTCAGCCCGGCGGCGACGAGCGGGGCGACGCTGAGCAGGCGGAGCCGTTCCCGCGCCTCGCCCACCGCTCGCTGGAGGTGGCGACGCTGGGTCAGGGCGGCGAGGGTCGCGACCAAGGCGAGTCCGGAGAGCGCCAGCAGCACGCCGAGGAGCGTGACGGCCGCCGCTTCGCCCCGGTCGACACCCGCCTGGGCACGGATGATCCAGGCGCTGAAGGCGAGCAGCCCGAACCAGGCGGCCGACCCGGCGGTCAGGGCGACGAGCATCGGCCAGGCCGGGAGCCCGAACGCCGCCCATCGCCGCTCGGCGAACGTGTCCACGCCGCACTCCGGGCAGACCACGCCCACGACATCGTCGAGGCTGTAGCAACAGCACGGACAGCGTTCTCGGGCCTGGGCGGGCATGGTGGTGAATATGCCACCGTTTTCGGGCCCGGGCCAACAGATCGAGGGGGTGGATGGCCCCGGGCGGTCAGGCGTTGTGCCCCAGGGCTCGGGCTTTGGCGAGATAGGCGCAGACGACCGAGCAGTAGGTCGCGTGGCTCCAGGTCAGGGGGCTGACGCTGACGGGGTCGCCAGTGTGCGGGTTGAATTGCTCGGCCAGCACCCCGCTGGGCAGCGCCCGCGAGGCGGCCCACTCGATCTCGCTCTTGGCTTCGGCGAGTTCATCAAGGGTCTGCGCTCGCTCGATCTTCCACAGCGCGTGCCAGAGGGTGCAGATGACCCACGGGTTGCCGGGGACGTTCGCGACGTCGTTGTGCTCGATCTGGTGGTAGTAGTCGTTCGCGTACCGGGCGGCCCCGCCGATCGGGGTCTTGACCCAGAGCAGGCGCTTGAGCTCGTGCATCTCGCGCTCGATCAGCTCGTCGCGCGGGTCGAACGCGCCGAAGGCGAACAGCCCGTAGTTGGCGCTGTCCGGGGTCATGTCGAGCTCGTACCCGCCGTCGGGCTTGGGGGTCGCCATGCGTGCGAATCGCCCGGCTTCGGGATCGTGCATGTGCCGACGGGCCGCCCCTTTCATCCGCTCGGCCCCTTCCAGGCACGCCGCGGCGCGGTCCTTCTCCCCAAACTCCTCGGCGAACTTCGCCGCCGCCCGGAGCGCGCCGATCGTCGCGCCGACCGTGAACGCGTGGATCCCGCGACGCTCCTCCCACAGGTCCCAGCTCGGGAGCGGGAGCCCGTGGTGGTCGCGATAGTCGAGCATCCAGTCGCTCGCCTTCGCAATCAGCGGCTCGTACACCGCCTTCACAAACTCCACGTCGCGGAACGTCTCGAAGTGCCTCCGCAGCGCCCAGAGCACCAGCGCCGTCTCGTCCTGCTGCACCGGCAGCGTCCGCTCCCCGTCCATCGTCCAGGGGTGCCAGCTCGAGGCCAAGTGCCCCTCCGGCGTGTACTTGTGCAGGAAGTACCCGTCCGGCTCGATCGTCCGCGCGCAAAACCGGAAAAAGCTTCGGCTCAGCTCGCTCTGCCCCAGGCGAACCAGCGCCTCGGCGACCAGCGCCCCGTCCCGCGGCCAGCAGTACGAGTAGTGATCCCCCGCGAAGTGCTGGATATCCGAGTCATTCGCCGCGAGGATCGCGCCGCCGTTGTCGATCTGCGTGCGCACGACCAGCGCGCTGCGCTGGAAGAGCTCGCGCGCCGACTCGGGCAGCGCGTCCAGCGGGGAGAGGTCGATCGATTCCTTGTTCGCCCAGAGGCGCCAATAGGCGGCCGTACGCCCGAGCATCCGGTCCGGGCCCAGCTCCCAGACGCTCTTGTTCAGCCGTTTGACCTCGTTGTAGCTCCGCCCGCAGGCGAGCCAGCTCGTGACGTGCGTCTCGCCGCTCGCGGGCACCTGGAGGTTGAACCCGACGGTCGCGTCGACCGAGCCCTGGCTGATGGCGTTCCGCCCGAGCTGCCCGTCCTCGGCGTCGCGCCAGGTGCCCTCGTGCCCGCCCATGCGTTTGGCGCCGATCGCCCAGTGATCGACGCCGCACTTGTGCCGGTCGCAGGCGTTGACGATGAAGTAGTAGTCGTCCTTGTAAAACACCACGCCGAAGGTGCTGGGGTCGTAGTTGGCGGTGTCGCCCACGGGCTGCCCGCCGATCGAGAGATCGACGTGGAAGAACAGGCGGACGTCGCGGGCCTTGCCCATGAGGTCGCGGACGCGGGTGCGCCGGAAGTAGACCGGCTCGGCGAAGTCGACCGCGTCCTGGCAGGTCAGCTCGACGCCGAGCCCCTCGTGCCGAAGGACCACGTGGGTGACCAGTGTGTCACGCTCGTATTTGAGGTCCCGCGTCCAGCCGGCGTCCTCGATCCAGGCGAACTTCCCGTCGGCCCAGACGCCGAACCGCTGCACGTGCCCGGCGGTGTGGTTGTGACGCCCCACGCGCGGGTAATACAGGTCTCGCGCTCGGTAGAGGTGGTCGAAGGTCAGCAGGAGGTCGCCGTTGCCGACGGGGATGTCGCGGGGCATGGGGGCTCCGGGTGGAATGGGGCGGGCCGCGGGGCGTCGAGCGGGCGCCCGAGACCGATGAACGTACCCATCGGGCGGGCGGGACGCCACCTCCATCCCATCATCGGGGCGACGGTGACGCGGGGCGGGCGCCAGGCAAACCCCTCGGTTGGGTCTTTGAGGGTGTGCGAAAAAGGGGGCTTTCGTCTGTTCGGGGGGTGCGTGCGGGGGTGTTGGTGGCTCGTGTGCGGATCGGTTTGGGTTGGCGCTTGATTTGTGCTATGCTGGGCACCGTAGCCCACCCCTTTTCTCGGGGATCGTCACGGGCTGTGCACACGTCGTGGGAAAACCCCCAGTGGATGGAGGTTTCGGTATGTCGTCGCCGAGCCAAGGAAGAGTGTCAGGCCGAAAGGCCGGTTTTACGCTGATCGAGTTGCTGGTGGTGATCGCGATCATCGCCCTGTTGATCGGGATCCTGCTGCCGGCGCTGGGCAACGCCCGCAACACGGCCAGGCTGCTTGTGTCCCAGAGCAACGTGCGGCAGATTATGGTCGCCACGGAGAATTACAAGGCGGACAACCGGGACGATTACCCGCTCAAAGCGATCTGGCCGGATAGGAATCGGCCTTGGGAATCTCAGCTGACGTCCGGCATCTCTTCATGGACGTACGGCGGCAAATTCAATGCAAGGCGTATCTTTAATGATTACTGGCAGGGATACGCAGGCGGCATATTCGATGTCTGCCCGAACGATCGGCCGCTGAACTTCTACCTGTACCCGGATTTCGACGTCCCCGGTCCTGTCAATGGCTTTTGGGGCATTCCAGGGTCTGGTGCGCGGTCGGCGCAGACGGCTCTCCGCGAACGAGTGGAACTGGAGGTCTACCGATCCCCAGGCGATCAAGCAACGTATCAGCGTAACACTGCGCAGCAGTTCTACAATAACCCGGTTCCCGACTTCACCTTGCGCCGAGGCAGCTATGACGACGTCGGAACGAGCTACCACGCGAATTTGCGATGGCTGGAAGCGCTTCGGGATGCAAATCCGAGTCAGTTCGGGGGTGGAAACCCGAACTTTACACGTGGCATTATTGAGGGGCTTCGCCGGCTTAAGCTCGCCGCAAACTTTGATACGAGCCGCTTTGTATTCATGTACGACCAGACCATGGACTTGGTCGCCAATAGCAACAATCCGAACCTCCAGTTGATGGGCGAGTTCAATCAGGTCAACCGCGCCGTTGCGGGTTTCCTGGATGGCCATGTCGAGTATCTCGACGTGATCCCGGGCGAAGCGAACACCGATGGGTATCGCCTCCACTTCCCGCGACGCGGCGACCGCTGATCGGTTTCCACTACGAGCTATTCAATAGCACAGCCGCCGCCCGGTTTGGGCGGCGGCTGTTCGTTTCGGAGGATGCGCCTCGCTCGCGCTTTGGTGAGCGGGGTGTCTAGACCTGTCCGCTGAGCATCCGGGCGGCTTCGGCGTCGGGATCTGGCGGGGAG
>RECY01000012.1 GCA_007693785.1 Phycisphaerales bacterium
TCATCCCACACGCGGCATTGCTCCGTCAGGCTTTCGCCCATTGCGGAAGATTCGTTACTGCAGCCTCCCGTAGGAGTCCGGGCAGTGTCTCAGTCCCGATGCGGCGGGCCACGCTCTCACGCCCGCTACCCGTCTTCGGCTTGGTGAGCCGTTACCTCACCAACTACCTGATAGGACAATCGCCGCTCCCAAGGCGCCAAAGCTTTCCTCCGGAGAGCACATGGGGTATTACGCCGCGTTTCCACGACCTATCCCCCACCTCGGGGTACGTTCGATTGTATTCCTCGCCCTTTCGCCACTGTCCCCCCCGAAGGGGTTCTCGTGCGACTTGCATGTTTTAGCCATGCCGCCAGCGTTCAATCTGAGCCAGGATCAAACTCTTCAGTTGATGCTTGGATGACCCATGCACCACGCCCGAAAGCGGGATGCACGGGATCGATTGCAGCAAGAAGGTTGTCCCGTTGAACTCCGGTCGTGCCCTCTTGCGAGGGGCGTACCGAAGTCGGTCAACCATGCCGAACAACGCCTGTTGCCAGGACGTCACTCGACACGCCACCGGGCGGCAAACCCGATGGATTTCCAACACTCAAAAAGGCTCATTAAAAGTCTTTCTGCAAGAATGCTGGACGACCCGGGGGCTGTGACCCACGGGTGCCTTTTTGACGTCTTCAGCCCTGGCAGGGGCCCGGTGCAGACCGTTTCAGACGTCGTCGCATTCTCGCGATGAACCCGACTGCTCACTTGTCAAAGAGTGGGGTTTTCGAGGGCGTCTCGCCCCGGAAAACGGTGCCGCCTTTGGTGTGGCGGCAGAGGGGATAATAGCTGTCCACCTTCGAGCGTCAAGCTTTGCTGGTGCTGTTTTTTGATTCTGCGCCGGAATTCCCGCCTTCCGGACCATCCGCCCTCGCCGCCGGGACCCAACTACATCTCGTGCGTGGGCCCGGAGCCGACCCTGCCGCGTGCGTGGGAGCCGCCGCGTGGACGGTTCGTCCCGCTCAGGGTGTGGGCTCGTCGGGGATGAGCGTTGGGGGGCGATGCCGATCCCGGGGCGGGGTGACCGCGAGGCTGGCGATCCAGATTTCGGGGCGGGGGTGCGGCTCTTGCTCGCGCGTCTCCGTGGCACGCTCGGCCCGACGCACGCTCTCGGCGATCGCGCGGGCGCACGCGTTCAGCGTCGCGCCGGTCGTCCGGATGTCGTCGAGCACGACAATGACCCTTGGCGGAGCGGGGCCCGCCGGGCGGATCCACCGGGGGCTCCAAGTCCAGAGAACCCCGGCTTTCGAGGGCTCGAGCCCGAGGCGAGTGGGGGCGTGGGCATGGTGGGTGAAAACCTTCGCGACGTTGCGTCCCCGGGCGCTCGGGGCGACGTCGATCTGCCGGGGGCCGTGCCGACGACGGAGGGCCTGGGCGATCCGAACGCCGGAGGTCGCGCGAACGCCGCGGGCGAGCACCAGGGTGTGATCGATCCCGGTGCGGAGGCGTCGTCGTGTGGTGGTGGGGGTCGGGACGAGGACGGCCTCCCGGGGGGTGATCCCCGCCTCGCGGAGCCGCTGGGCGAGCACGAGCCCCATCGCCCGCCCCAGGTCGTCACCGAGGCGCCGCCAAGCGGTGAACTTGACATCCCGCAGCGCCTCGGCGAGCACGCCCTCATACCGCCCGAGACGGACCGCCCGGGCCCAGGCGGGCTGACGAGTTCGGCAGGCTGGGCACCCGTCGGCATCCGCCTCATGGGGGCCAACGTCCGAGGCGCAGCGTGGGCAGACTAGGGCGGGGTCGTCGGGCTGCCAGCCCGCGAGCCTGGCGCGGACGGGCCACGTCGCGGCCGTTACGCCGAGCAGGACCGATTCGGTCTCCAAACCCATTTCCCGAAGAGCGGTTGTCACGCGCCTCAGGCGGGTCGGCGCGGGCACGCGGACGGGGCTGGGGGGAGGCGAGGGGTGGGTTGTACGGGTCTCGAGCGCGGGTGGCTTGGGCGCGAGGACCTCGACGCGCGTTGCCTCGGGCGTGGGCGGCCAAACAAAGCGGTCGTCGGCTCGGAAGGCCGCGTCTCGCTCCGGCCTGCTGTCTTCGGTCGCCATGCCCCGTCCCCCGCGTCCCGAGCCTTGCCCGGTCACGATCCCGCGACACCCGCCAGCCGTTCGCGGACGAGTTTGGCCCGCTCGATCCGGCGTTCGCCCTGGCTCAGGACCCGCCCGCAGAGCATCTGGAGGTGCCCGGGTTGGACCATGAGCAGGAGGTGATTGATCGGTTGCTGCTCGAGCTCCGGCATCAGGCCGGCGACGATGCCTAGGCGGATCATGCTGAGGTGGTCCATCGCCTCCTCGGTCGAGAGCAGGCGGGCGTGGGTGAGGACGCCGATGGCGCGGTGGACCTTGTCCTCGATGACCTCGCTGCGGTGTTCGAGGAGCTTCTGGCGGGCGGAACGCTCGTAGCCGATGACGGCCGGGAGGACCTCGCCCGTCAGCTCGCGGAGAATCGCCGCCTCGCTCTTGCCGAGCGTGGTCTGATTGGAGATCTGATAGAGGTCGGCCGAGGCGTCCGAGCCCTCGCCGTAGAAGCCGCGGACGGCGAGCGACATCCCCCCGGCCGCCCGCTTCACCTTCTCGATGTCCCCCGTCAGCTTTAGCGCCGGGAGGTGGAGCATGACGCCGAAGCGGATCCCCGTGCCGACATTGGTGGGGCAGGCCGTGAGATATCCGAATCGCGGGCTGAAGGCGTAGTCGATCCCCGCCTCAATGCGGTCGTCCACGTCGTCGATCCGCCGGAGCAGGTCGTTCAGGCAGAGCCCGCTCCCGATGAGCTGGATCCGGAGGTGGTCCTCCTCATTGACCATGATGGAGAGGGCCTCGTCCGGCGTGCCGACGGCGACCGCGCGGGGCTCATCCACGCCGCCCGTGGTCCGGTTGAGCTTGCCCTTGGCGTGCTGACGGCTGATGAGGTGGCGCTCGACCAGCAGCGTGCGCACGGCGTGGTTGGTCTCGTGCAGCTCGATCCAGGCGAGTTTCTTTGTCAGCCTGGCGTCCATGATCCGCTGGCGCGAGACCGCGAGCGCGTGGCGTCGGTCGTCGCGCGAAGCAGAATTTACAAAGGGAAACCCCGCGATGTTCCGCGCCAAACGGGCCCGGGAGCTCATGACCACGTCGGCGTCCTCGCCCGTGCCCAGGAGCCAGGCAGTGGGGGCGTGGTAGTCGATCGGGCTGTTGGGCCCGGGCAGGCCGGCGGGGTCGTTCATGACCTCGGAGGCTCCTGAGAGTGTGGGTTCGGGCCGCCTGGCTCGGGGTTCTCCGGGGGCGGCTCGCGCTCGGCGCGGGGCTCGCTCGGGGCGATGGAGGAGACGCGCCGGATCTCATCGCGGATCTGGGCGGCCCGCTCGTACTGCTCCCCCTTCACCGCATCTTCCATCTGTTTCCGCAACGAGCCGATCCGGGCCTGCCGCTCGGCGAGCCCGCCCAGGAGCTTCTCCATCGCCTCCGGCCCGCGGAGGCGGCTCGCTTCCAGCGCACGCTTCGGGACCTTGCCCACGTGGTGCGTCCCGCCCTCGTGGGTCCTTTCCAGGAGGGGGCTCAGCGGCACCTCGAACGCCTCGTAGCAGGTCGGGCACCCGAGGAGCTCGGTGCCCTTGAAGGCGGCGAAGGTAAGCCCGCATTGCGGGCACTGTGCGGCTGTGGGCTTGCGCGGGCCGACGACGCTCTGGGCGCCCTGCTTGCTGACGAATTTGGCGAGGATCTCGCTGACGGGTGCTTGCTGGTGGAGGGGGAGGCCGAGCTTTTGGGCGCACTGCTCGCAGAGGTGGCGTTCGACGCGAACGCCGTTGGTGATCGTGACCTCGTGGATGGTCGCCTCGCGGAGGCCGCACTCGCACAGCATGGGTTGGCAAGCTCCCGGCCCTGACGGCGCCTCGCGCGCGTGGCCTCGCCCACAGTCTAGAGACGCCCCCGCGCTCGAACAATGCGTCCGTACCTCTCGCCGGACACCCCGGAAGGTCCCTCTGGCCGCGTCGGCCCGTGCGGTTTTCGGAGCGGCCGGGTACGCTACGCGGGTGCAGGCCGCGGAGGGCGGGGGCGAGCGGACGCCCCTCCGGGGGCGGCGGTGCCGATCCACGACTGGAGTGCCGATGATGCGTGCAGCTGACCGACGTCCGTCCGACCGTGCCGCGATGATGGAAGCGTTGGAATCCCGTGTGCTGCTGAGCGTCGCAGCGCCGGACGCGCCCGTGCCGTTTGTGTACGTCGGGCTCGAGCCCGCGGCGACGCGCCCGGTGGTGGTCTACACCGAGGGCGTGGTCGGGAGCGAGACGGGAGTCGTCACCGGCAACCGCTTCGGTGAGGGCTTCGTCTCGCCCGCCGCGCTGGGGGTGAGCGAGTACGAGCGTTTTCGCAACATCGGCACCGGCTCGTTCGAGATCGAGTATCGGGACGGGATCGGGTTCGACAACCTGTTCTCGGCGGAGTTCCAGAACGAGCGCGGGTTTGCGGCGGGGTGGGCGAGCGCGTTCAACGACGGTTTCGGGTACGCCGCGGGGCTGATCGTGGAACGCCCCGAAGCCGCGACGCTGGACGCGCTCCAGGGCAACTGGCAGTATTTCCTGTACCGCATCCCGGTCGCGGGCTCCACGGGTTTCGCGTACGCCGGGACGCTGAGCTTTGGCGGCGGGTTCGCGAGCCAGGTGCTGACGAACACCGGCGGCGGCGGGATCGCGATCATCCGCTCGATCGAGATCACCGAGACGGGCAGCAACGGCGTCTTCACCGACAACACCGGGAACCGCTGGTACGTCTCGGCCGACGGGGCGACCCTGATCACCGTGGACGCCACGACCAACGACGGCTTCGTCTCGATCGGCATGGCGATCCGCGCCTCGCCCGACGCGACAACCGATGATCTCTCGAGCATCTACCGCATGACCGAGATCCGCGGCGCCGGGCTCACCACCGCGCCGCTGCTCTCCAGCACCACCTTCCGCCTGAACGCCAACGGCACCGCTGATTTCCTCGACACCGAGGACCTCGACGACGGCACGGTCACCGTCCTCCGCAGCGGCACGTGGGCCAGCTCGGGCGGCAACGTCGAGCTGTTCGACACCGACGGCACGCGGACGGCGTTCACCAGTTCGGTCGGCAGCACGGCGCTGGCGATCAACAACATCCGCGGGCCGATCAGCAGCGGCGCGACGATCAGCCTCTTCGGGCTCGCGGTGCAGATGCCCGACCCGTTCCCCGCGGGGACCGACCCGCTCGCGGTGCAGCTCGCGACGGGCGAGTTGACGACCGGCCGCCCGCTCGTGTACGAGCTCCGGGCCGACAACAACTGGTACGTCACCGACCTGCTCGCCGAGACCGGCAGCGACCTGCTCCCGGGCTCGATCACGCAGATCGAGGTCTTCAACGACCCGGTCACCGGTCGCGTGACGGCCGTCGTCAACGTCGCGGGCGACAACGTCACGCTGTTCAACCGCGACCCGGCGAGCGGCGACTGGAGCGAGCAACGCGTCGTGCCGGTGAATCAGGCCGCGGACCCGATCACGGGCAACGTGCAGATCGTGACGCGGGCCGGGCAGGACGGCGTGTTCGGGAGCGCCGACGACCGGGTTTGGCTCGTCGGGCTGCGGGCCGACGGGGCGCTGGTCGCGTACGTGCAGACAGGCGAGATCAACGCCGATGGGGAGGGCGTCTGGCGGTTTGAGAACATCACCGGCACGCAGCTCACCGCGTTCGGGCGCACGATGCCACAGCTCGCCGGCCCGATCCAGGCGTTCGTCACGCCGTGGGACGGGATCCACGTCGTCGGGGTCGACGCGGGCGGTAACATCCAGTCGCTCTGGTTCGCGCCGGGGCTTGTGAACGGGTGGCGGGTGGACAACCTGTCCGTGATCGCCGGGACGCCGTTCATGCAGGCGAGCTCGCTCGAGGTGTGGGTGCAGCCCTACGGCGGGATCAACATCATCGGGACCACGGCCGCGAACCAGCCGGTCGTGACGTGGTGGACGCCCGGCTTCGGCCCGAACTGGGAATCGGACAACATGTTCGACATCGTCCCCGAGGACGCCCAGACGCTCGCGGGACAGAGCATCGTCACGCTCGTGGATAGCACGGGCAGCGTGGCGTTCGTTGCGTTCCGCCCCGGCTCGGTCGAGCTGTTCGCCTACCGCTGGGACCGCACGACCGACACGTGGACGGCCGGGGCGATCGATGTCGAATCCCCCGACGAAGCCGCGGTTGCGATCGCCGCCCTCCGCAGCGGTGTCGGGAGCAACGACGCGTTCTACCTCTTCGCCAACGCCGGGGACGACGGCTATGCCGTCTACACGCTGCCGAGAGGTTCGGATGTGTGGCGATTGGACAGCCTCAGCACGATCGCGGTCCCGAGCTAAGACGGGCTCTGGGTTGCGGGCGGATGCGGAGCCTGCCTCCTCGCGGGGCTTACTAACCTGCGAGGCGTTCGTCTTCGCCGCCCTCGATGCCGAGCGTCTTCATCTTTTTATACAGCGTGGTGCGGTTGATCCCGAGATCGTCGGCCGTCTGCTGACGGTTCCACCCGTTCGCCTCCAGCGCACGGAGAATGATCCGTCGCTCCGGCATCTTGAGCGCCTCCACAAGCGGCGTCGGCGTCCATTCGCCGTCGTCGTCGGACGCCTCGGCGTCCCGCGGCGTGCGCACGCCGTCAAGCAGCGCGTGCCCGCGGTTGGCGACCACGCTCTCGGGCAGATCCTGCACGCCGATGGTCTGCCCGCGCGCGAGCACCGCCGCCCGCTCGACGATGTTCGCCAGCTCGCGCACGTTGCCCGGGTAGCTGTACCGGCGCAGCGCGTCGAGCGCCTCGGTGCTGAAGCCCGCGAACGTCCGCCCGAGCTCATCGGCGTGCACCGCCAAAAAATGCTCGGCCAACGACGGCACGTCGCTCACACGCTCCCGCAGCGGTGGCAGCTCCACCTTCACCACGTTGATCCGGTAGTACAAATCCTGGCGGAACTGCCCACGCGCCACCAGCTCTTCCAGAGGCTGATTGCTCGCCAGGATCACGCGCACGTCCACCTCGATCGTCTCGTTCGAGCCCACCGGCTCGAACTTCCGCTCCTGCAGCACGCGCAGCAGTTTGAGCTGCATCCCGGGGCTCGCGGAGTTGATCTCGTCGAGGAAGAGCGTGCCGCCGTCGGCCGCGAGAAAGCGACCGGCCTTGTCCGCGTGCGCGCCCGTGAACGCGCCCTTCACGTGCCCGAACAGCTCGCTTTCCAGCAGCGTCTCCGGGATCGACCCGCAGCTCACCTCGACGAACGCACGCCCCGCACGCGGCGAGCGCTGGTGGATCGCCGACGCGATCAGGCTCTTGCCCGTCCCGCTCTCGCCGGTCATCAGCACTGTCGTCCGGCTCGGCGCGACCGCCTCGATCAGCTCGTAAATCCGCTGCATCCGGTGGTCGGCGCCCACGATCCGGTCCAGCCCGAAGCGCCCTTCGAGCCGCCGGCGCAGCGTGTGGTTCTCGGCCATCAACGCCTGATGCCGCAGCGCACGCTCCAGCGCGATCCGCAACTCGTCATCCACGACCGGCTTGGTCAGAAAGTCCACTGCGCCGAGGCGCAGCGCTTCGACCGCGACCTCGACCGTGCCGAAGCCGGTCAGCATCACCACGGCCGTCGCTTTGTGCTGCTTGCCGATCTCGCGGAGCAGCTCCATCCCGCCGGTGCCGGGCATCGCGATGTCGCAGATGACCACCCCGAACGGGCGTTCGCCCTTCTCCGCCTCCCCGAGCGTCTCCTTCGCTTCGCGTGCGTCGAGCGCCGTCGCGGGCTCGTAGCCCGCCTCGCGCAGGAACTCGCTCAGCGACTCGGCGACGATCGGGTCGTCGTCCACGATCAGCACGCGGGCTCGCTTCGTCTTGGGCTCGCTCACGCCGCGTCCTCCGAGCCTTCTTCATCCTTGCCGAAGCTCGGCCCGTCCTCCGCGAGCACGCTCGCGACGGGGTAGCGCAGCTCAAAAACAGCGCCGGGCCGTCCCCGGCGCGGGCCCTCGCCGCGGCCCAGCGAGACGCGACCGCCGAGCTCCGACGCGACCGCCTGCGCCACGCTGAGCCCGATCCCGGAGCCGCACGACTTGGTGGTGAACCCGTGCTTGAAGAACACGCGGTCCGACGCGGCCTTGCCGCTCGGGCCCGGGCCGTCGTCGCTGACGCGCACGATCACGTCGTGGCCTTCGACCCAGGCCCGCGCCTCGATCGCGCCGCCCTCGCACCCGGCGAGCGCCTCGCCCGCGTTCCGCACCGCGTTCAGCAGCACGGGATACACCGGCCCCGCCGGGAGCGACTCGGCCTCGGGCGAGACCTCGCACAGCACGCTCGCGCGGTGCTCGATCGCGAGCGGGCGCGTGACGTCGCACGCGTGCGCCAGCGCCTCGCCCAGCGTGATCGAACGCCCCGCGAAGCCCAGCACGCCCGCGTGCCCGCGCATCGCGTGGTGCAGCATCTCGGCCATCCGCTCCAGCGACTGCTGCACCGTCGCGATCTGCTTGCGCGCCATCTCGACCTGCGCCCCGCTCGCGGCCGCACTCTCGGCAGGGAGCGATCGAGCCGCCATGCCAAGGCACCGCATCGACCCGTCGAGCAGGTTGCCCAGCTCGTGACGCAGCGTCGTCATCCGGTCGGCCTCGGGCACGGACCGCGCCGGGTCCTCGGCCGGGGGCAGCGGGGCCGTCCGGGCCCGACGCCCACTGCGACGTGGGTCCAAGGGTGAGTTGTCGCCGGGGCGGGAGTGTGGGCTCATGCCCATGTTGTCGCATCGCCACACGCCCGGTTCCACCCCGGCGTTGCCTCCACGCGACACGCCGAGCGTCCACACCCCGCGCCACCCGCACAACCGGCACAAACCGCACGCGAGCGTCGCGTCCGATCAACACGCGGGCGGTCAGGCACCAAGAGCCAGTGACCAGGCACCAGTGCCTCCTGTCTTGTCTGGTGCCCGGTGCCCGGCTCCCGGTGCCTGCCTATGCCAGCCCGAGCGCCTCCGCGTCGCGGTCGCTGAGCATGCCGCCATCGGAGCGTTGCTTCACGGTCCCGTCGCGCTTCCAGCTTCGTTCGCACCGGGGCTCTTCGCGGAGATCGAACGCCGCGACGCCCTCGGGGTTGTCGAGCGTCACGCGGCTCACGCCGCAGAGGTCCGCGAGATCGCCCATATCCAGGCGCCCCAGCACACCCGCGCCGTCCGAAGCCGAGAGCCCCGCGTCCAGTGGGTTCTCGAGCCCGAGCCCGCCCTCGCTCGCGCCCTTCTTTGCCCGCTCGATCGCGCGCATCGCGTCCTCACGCCAGTGGAACACCGCCTCCCACACCGACGGCTCCGTGCGCACGCCCGGCGCGGGCGGGAACTCGGCAGTGTGTACGGTACCGCCGTGGTCGCCGTCGCCCGCCCGGTGCAACACGCGGTACGCCTCATCCGCGGTATGGCAGAGGACCGGCGCGAGCAGCCTGCACAGCCCGTCGGCGACGGTCCACATCGCGGACTGCGCACGCCGACGGCGATCGCTGTCCGCCTTGTCGCAGTACATCCGGTCCTTGACCGCCGCCAGATACGTCGCGCTCAGCGTGTCGTTGCAGAAGTTGTAGATCGCCTTGTGCGCCGCGTGGAACTGGTATTGCTCGTACGCCTTCACGCACGCGTCACGCAGGCTGCCGAACTCGTGCAGCAGCCACGCCTCGAGCGAGGCCGGCGGGTAGTCCGCGTCCGCCACCGCGTGCGCCTTGACGTCGAAATCGTCCAGGTTGCTCAGCAGGAACCGGATCGTGTTACGGACTTTTCGGTAGCTCTCCCCCGCGAGCTGGAAGAACGCGTCGTCCACCTTCACGTCGTTCTCGTAGCTCAGCGAGCTGACCCACCAGCGCAGGACGTCGGCCCCGTACTTCTGAAACAGGTCCTCCACGCTGTCGCCGCTGGACTTGCTGAGCTTCTTGCCCTCCTTATTCACCATGAACCCGTGCGTGAGGACCGTTTTGAACGGCGGGCGCCCCGTCACGCCGATCGCCGGCAGCAGCGAGAGCTGGAACCACCCGCGGTGCTGGTCGCTCCCCTCCAGATACAGATCCACCGGCACGGCATCGTTCCCGAACCGCTGGCGCATCACCGCGTTCCACGAGCTCCCGCTCTCGAACCAGACGTCGAGGATGTCCCCGCCCTTGGTGAGCGAGGCGATCTCGAGCCCCGCCGGCGCGTCCGGGTCGCGCGTGACGTCGTACCCCGCGAGCAATTCCGCCGGCGGCAAGCGGAACCACGCGTCCGAGCCCTTTTCGCGCACGACGTCCGCGACCGCGCGCACGCTCGCGGCGGTCAGCAGCACGCGCCCGCTCGAATCCATGAACGCCGGGATCGGCAAGCCCCACGAACGCTGGCGGCTGATACACCAGTCCGGGCGGCTCTCCAGCATCCCGCGCATCCGGTTCCGGCCCCACTCCGGCACAAACTTCACTTGCGAGGATTCGCCCGCCGCGACCGCCGACAAGCTGCGATCGCGCAGGTTCCCCTCGCCGCCGTCTTGGTCGAACGGCTTGGTTACGCTGACGAACCACTGCTCGGTCGCGCGGAAGATCACCGGCGTCTTGCTCCGCCAGTCGTGCGGGTAGCTGTGCATGAAGCGCTCGTCGTGGAAGAGGTGCCCGCTGGCCCGCAGGTGCTCAGTGACGAGCTCGTTCGCTTCCCAGACGCTCTTGCCGACGAGCCAATCCGGTGCAGTCTCGTCGTACTTCCCGCTCGCGAGCACGGGGCAGTAGACGGGCAGCCCGACGCGGAGCCCGGTCTGGTAGTCCTCGACGCCGTGCCCGGTCGCGGTGTGCACGAGCCCGGTGCCGTCCTCGAGCGTCACGTAGTCGGCCGCGACGACCGTCCAGACCGTGTCGGTGCGCACTTCGCCCGAGCCGCCGGTGGAGGCGGATGCGTCGAAACGCGGGAACTGCGCACGGAACGGGTGCCTGTACCGCAAGCCGACGAGCGCCTCCCCCCGGCACGTCGCGAGCACCTCCACGCTCTCGGCTTTCGCCTGCGCGGTCACCTTCTCAACGAGCTGACGCGCGATGACCGTGACGTTCCCGTCCACACGCACCAGCGCGTACTCGATCTCAGGATGCACGGCGACCGCCAGGTTCGCCGGCAGCGTCCATGGCGTCGTCGTCCAGATCATGAAGCTCGGCGACGCGCCCCGATCATCCTCCGCGACGCCGAACGCGTCGTAGACCTTCGCCGGCTCGCCCGACTCGAAATCCACGAACACGCTGATGTCCTCGCGGTCCTGATACTCCAACTCCGCGTCGGCGAGCGCCGTCTCGTTCTCCAGCGACCAGTGCACCGGCTTGAGCTGGCGGTAGACCAGCCCCTTCTCGACCAGCCCCGCGAGCACTTCGAGCACGGCCGCCTCGTACCGCGGCTGCATCGTCAGGTACGGGTCCCCGTAATCGCCCAGCGTCAGCAGACGCTCCATCTGCCCGCTCTGCAATTCGTGCGATTTCTCCGCGTGCCGCTGGCACTCGCTCCGGATCGCGAGGCGACGCGCGTCCTCCGCCAGCGCCGCGAGCTTCTCCATCTTGCCCTTGGCGACCAAGTCGCTCACGACCTTGTGCTCGATCGGCAGCCCGTGGCAGTCCCACCCCGGCACAAACGGGCAGTCCTTGCCCATCATCGTCTGCGAGCGCACGACGAAGTCCTTCAGCGACTTGTTCATCAGGTGCCCGAGGTGCAGCGAGGCGTTCGCGTACGGCGGGCCGTCGTGGAAGATGAACTTCGGCGCGCCCGCCCGCGCCTCGCGGACCTTGCGGTACATCCCGGCCGCCGACCAGCGACGCAGCGTCTGCGGCTCATTCTGCACCAGGTTCGCCCGCATCGCAAAGCTCGTCTGCGGGAGGTTCAGCGTCTTCTTGTAATTCGGCTTGGCTTCGGGCTTCGGCTGGGTGTCGGTCATGGCGTTCGGGCTTTCGGGGCCGCCCGAGCCGGCTGGGCGTCGGGTTCGGGCAAAGGATTCGGCTGGTCGGGATCGGGTGTCACTCTACGACGCGCCCGCCCGCGTCATCGCCGACGGCGGGACGTGGTCGAGCCCGGAGATCGGTTTTTGAATGGATGGGCACAACCGCTCGGCTCGCCGGGCGGTGGAGTCGGATCGGGCCCCGTCAGCGGGGCGTGGTAATTCGCTGAGGGCAACCCAACAGGGTGCCGGCGGTGGAGATGGTGCGGATCCGTGCCATTGCCCAAAGCATATCCCTGATCATCGGTCTGGCCGCGTGCGGTGATCAGCGATCGCCGCACACGACGGACCGGCGCGGGATGCGGGCGGGCGAGCCCTCGCAGCAGCGGCGGCAGCGCGCTTACCGGAGCTCGAAGATCGACTGTGTCCGGAGGACGACCCCGCCGGGGGCGAGGAGGTGGTACGCCTGGACGTGGGCTTCCTTCGCGTACTTCTGGACGTCCAGAAGGCTGAGGCACGTCCCGGCGTCGGTCCGCCACTCGTGCATGAGCCCGCCGACCTCGCGACCGTGGGCGGCCATCTCCTCGTACGTCGAGGCGAAGAGGTTCTCACTGAGCGTCTCGGTCTGCACGGCTGTCATGTAGGTCAGGCGGTCCTTGGGGAACTCGTGCTCCACCTCGTGCTCGCCGGCACACATAAAGGTCGTGACCACACCGAGCTCCGGGAGGTTGTCCTCCTGATCGGTCACGAGCTCGCTCGCGACGATCGCGTGGTGCTCGAAGCGGAGCAGGTGCCCGCCGGGCATCAGCCAGAGCTCCAGCTCCCAAGGCCCGTGGCGGAGGACGCGCCGGGCTTTGAGAGTGAACAACTCGGGGTGGAGGGCCCGGTTGTAGAGGATGGTCTGGTACGATTGAAGGCTGTTGGTTTTCTGGGGAATGTTCATGGCTCACCGTGCAGGCCGGGCGTCGCGGAGCCCGGGATTCGGTTGACGCGTCTGTGCATCGTGCCGCGCGACGGTCGTCGCTCCGTCTGGTGCGGCGGGCCCGTCCGGACCCGCTGGGCGGCCGCACGCACGCCGGGACGTGTACCCCGGCGGGAGCCCCCTTGGTTCCAACTGCGAGCCTCGCAAAGCCCGAGGCCCGATTCTCATCACGAGCTTTGCCGGACGCCGATCCTTCTCGAATGGTCTCTCGGCGACCGGTCCGCCCCGTGAATCACCGTTTCGTGGACTAGCCTAGCCACGACCAGGTCGATCAGCATACACAATCGTCCGATCATTTCGTGATTTTTTTCCTGAAGCTACGATATCTATGGTGTATGTCGGGTCGAATCCACGACGGGTTGGAGGGGGCGCTCCGTGTCGGGAACAACCAAATCCCAGGAAAACACCGGACATTCCTCCGCCTCAGGTGGGCGGCGGGCGTCCGATCCACCTTCTACGGGCGTACCGGGTCCGAGTTCCGGATCCGGGGAGGATGTTTCCCGGGGCGAGGGCGTGAAGGCCCGGGCGTGGCCGAGTGTGGGGGCGGTGCTCGGGGCGCTCCGCGGGTCCGGGGCGATCGCGCGGTCGTCGGCGCTCTCGGCCGCGCTCGCGATCGCCTCGCCGGAAGAGGCCGAATCCATCGCTCCGGAGCTTTTGGAACTTGCCGCCGACGCGCCGAGCCCGGGCGCTGGGCGGGCGTCTCGCGCACGCCGATCGGCATCGGACACGGCGCTGGCGTCGCTGCTGACCGGGTGGGAACGCCTCCCCCGCCAGGTCCGTTTGGCGTTGCCCGCGGTGGGGGACGGTCGATGGGGGGCGTTGGGCCCGCACCTGGAGTACGCCGACGACCCCTCGGCTTTGCAAGGGCTCGCCCGGGCGATCGACCGTCTGGACGCCCGCCCGCTGGCGCCGGTGCTTGTGCGGGCGCTCTCGGCGGGTGAGGAGCCGGCGGCTTACGCCGAGCGGGCGCTCGTGCGCCTCGCCGCCCGGGTCGCTCGCGAGTCGGCCGAGGCGCGCACGGACGCGTCGCTCGATCCCCGGGACCTGCACTTGGCGCCGGTCGCGCGGGGTGTTCGCCAGGCGCTGGCCGCCCTCGCGACGCACAAACGCCGGGGCGTGGCGCTCGCGGCAGTGCTGTTGCTGCCCGGCCGCGGGCGCACGTTCGCGGTCGATGGCGAGGGGGCCGCCGCGCTGGCGGACCTCGCGTCGCTGGTCGGCGAGCGGGACCACCCCGCGGGGGTCGCGTTCCGCGGAGCGTTGCGGAACGCGAGCGAGTCTCGTGTCCGCGGGCGGGCGTGGGTGCTGCTCAGCGAGGCGCCGTTCGCGGTCGCGGCGCTCGATCGCCTCCGTCACGCGTCGAGCCTAGAAGAGCACGAGGCCCTGCTGACGCGTCACCATCTCGCGTTGCACCCGGCCCGCCCGGCTCGCCTCGCGTCGGTGCGGATCACGCCTGCGAAGGCCGCGTCGTCGCGCCTCGGGGGCGACCCGCGGTCGCCGGGCCCGGGTTCAGCGTTGCCCGCGTCTGAAGAACTCGAAAAACTGAGCGTCCCGGCCCGTCGCGGGCTGGCGCGTCTGGTCGCGGTGTTCGATCCCGCGCCGTCGGTGCGGGACGCGCTGCTCGGGCCGCTGCTGGGCGATGCGGATCCCGCGGTGCGTCTGTGGGGTGTGGGCGCGGTGGGGGCGCACGAACTCGAGGACTACGTGTTCGACGCGGACGCGTCGGTGGCGCGTCGGGCTTGCCTGCGATGGTCGGTCGCGGGCGAGGGCGGCGTGCTCGGGGCGGGCGCGTCGTCGCGCCGGGCGGCGATCGCCGGGCGGCTGATGCGTTCAGCGCACGCGTCTGTGCGCACGCTGGCGTCGCAGGAGCTGGCCCGTCACGACGAGCACCGTGCGCACGAGCCGGCGAGCCGCGCTCTCGCACGCCGACGACTCGCGAGCGATCCCGACGGCACGCTCGCGCGCTGGCGTGCGGCGATCGAGCAGGGGGCGCGTGGGGACGCCGAGGCGGAACGCTTCGCGATCCGTGTGCTTGGCACGGTCCGTGCGATCGGAGCGGCTGAAAAGCTCGGCGCGTGCCTGATCGGTGTGGCGCCGGGTGTGGCGCCCGGCGAGCGCCCACGTCTGGCGGCGACGCTCGCCTCCGCGCTCGCCGAGGCGCCGGGGGGAGCGGCGGCGGAGATATTGAAGGCGTGGCTTGCGCCCGAGGCTGCCGGGGACGCCCGTGTGCGGGCGAACGCGCTCGAAGCGCTCGCGCGACGTCGGCGTCTGCTGGGTGAGAACGCGGGTGATGGTGCGGGTGCTCGGGCGTGGCGGGAGCGTCTGATGGAGTGGCGAACGGACGGGGCGCACCGCGTGAGGGCGAGTGCCGTGCGGGAGTTGCTCCGCGGCGAGGCCGCGGGGGAGATGGGCGTCTACGAGGCGAAGCCGGGCGAGTTGCTGGAAGGGTCGATCGTGCAGGGGGCGGTCGTGGGCTCGTTGTGCTCGATGCTGGAAGACGATCGTGCGGCTCACCGGCTCGCGGGGGTGTGGGCGGCGGAGCGGGCGGTCGTTGGGGGGGGGCGCGAGCGTCTGGGCCCGTCGCTGAGCGAGTTGGCCGGGCGTCTGCACGGGTTGGCCGAGCGTGATGCCGACCCGCGGATCCGGGCCCGGGCGGGTCGGTGCGCCGCGATCGCGGGGGAAGCGGTCCGCACGGGGTGGGGCGAGCGGGGCGAGGGCTGAGGAGCTTCGGCCCCGGTGCGAGCGTCACCGGGCGGGCTCGAAAGCGGGTTGTTTTGCGCCTGCGCCCGGATCCTTGGGCTTCCGATGGCTTGCTGAGATGGTTTGGCACGGATCGTGCGGAGCCGTTCGGGCATGGTGTCGTTGCGTCTTTTGGGTGCTGTGGGCGGTGAGCCCTACGAGTGGATCCGCCGTGCGGTGGACAACCGCCGCCGTGTGGAGTTGATGGACCCTCGAACGCCGCCAGACCCTGTGCCGTCGAGCGAAGCGATGGGGCGGACGTTCGGAGGGATCAGCGACGCGGCGGTCCTGGGGTGGGCGGGGGTCGCGGTGCTGCTCGTGGTTGCGGCGTTGAAGCTGCGGGGGCCGCTGGGTCGGTGGTGGTGTGGTCGGTCGGCGAGGGATCCGCTGGAGCGAGCGCTGCGCCGGGCGGCGATGCAGACGTGTCTGGACGCCGATCAGGTCGCGGCGATCCGGCGCACGGGCGAGGCCCGCGGCGTAGCGCCGATCGCGGTCCTGCTCTGCCCGAGCGCGATGGTCGAGGCGAAGCCGCCCAGGCCCGCGCCTGGCACGCCCGAGGGCGTCAAGGGCAAAAACGCCCCACCCAAGGCGGCTTCGCCCGTCGCGGGGCGGGCACGCGTGAAGGCGGCGTGAAATCGTCGGGCGGCTTGTCGGCGACGGCGTGGGGCGGCCCGCCTGCGCGGTCGGCGTTGGTCCCTATAGTCGCGTCCGTTCCGCACGGCTCGGCGTGAAACCCGCCGCTCGCGTGCGGTGTTCTCGACCCACACGACCGATTCCGAGGCTCCCATGCTTAAGCGCACGCAGACCTGCGGGCAGATCCGTCTCGAACACGCCGGGCACGCCGTCACGCTCTGCGGGTGGGTCAACGCCTATCGCGACCACGGCACCGGCCTGATCTTCGTCGACCTCCGCGACCGCGACGGGCTCACGCAGCTCGTGTTTGACAAAGAGGACGCCTCACCGGAGCTGCTCGAGCAGGCCGACAAGCTGCGGAACGAGGACGTTGTGGCCGCCCACGGCATCGTCCGCAAGCGCGACGGCGGGCCCAACCCCAAGCTCCCGACCGGCGAGGTCGAGGTCGTGGTGACGAAGCTCGAGGTCCTGAGCAAGACGGCCAACCCGCCCTTCCTGCCCAGCGACGAGAAGAACCTGCCGAACGAGGAGGTCCGCCTGCGTCACCGCTACGTGGACCTGCGCCGCCCGCGGATGCAGGAGATCTTGAAAACGCGCCACCGGGTGACCAAGCTCACGCGGGACTATTTCGACGAGCAGGGGTTCCTGGAGATCGAGACGCCGAACCTGTGCCGCTCGACGCCGGAGGGGGCGCGGGACTTCCTGGTCCCGAGCCGCCACCAGCCGGGGCAGTGGTACGCGCTCCCGCAGAGCCCGCAACTTTTTAAGCAGCTGCTGATGGTCGCGGGGTGCGACCGGTACATGCAGATCTGCCGATGCTTCCGCGATGAGGATCCGCGGGCGGACCGCCAGGCGGAGTTCACGCAGATCGACTGCGAGATGTCGTTCGTCGAGCGCGAGGACGTGATGCGCACGATGGAGGGCTTTGTGCGCACGGTCTGGCAGGGCGTGCTCGGCGTGGACGTCCCGGCGATGGACCGGATCACCTACCGCGAGTCGATGGACCGCTACGGCGTCGACCGCCCGGACCGGCGCTTCGGGCTGGAGCTGGTCAGCATCACCGACCTCGCGGCCGAGACGGACTTCAACGTCTTCAGCCAGGCGCTCGCGAAGCGCAAGGGCGTGGTCAAAGCGATCCGCGTGCCGGGCGGGGCCGAGAAGCTGACGCGGAAGCTGACCGACGGGTACACCGAGTTCGTCAAGCAGTTCGGCGCGGGCGGCGTGCCGGTCGCGAAGTACACCGGGCCCGGTGGCGCGGGCGCCGAGACCGGCGGGTTCGAGACGGGCATCGCCCGGTTCATCGCGCCGATCGCAGACAAGCTGGTCGAACGCCTCGGGCTGGAGCCGGGGGACACCGTGCTCTTCGGGGCCGACAGCTACGCAGTCTGCACCAAGGCGCTCGGCGAGCTGCGCCTGAAGCTCGCGAAGGATCTCGGGCTGATCGACGAGAACAAGTGGGACTTCCTCTGGGTCATCGACTTCCCGATGTTCGAGTACGACGAGGCGGAGCGGCGCTATTTCGCGCTGCACCACCCGTTCACCGCGCCGAACCCGGATCAGCTCGACGCGTTCATGGCGGCCGACAAGAACGACCCGGACGCGGTCGAGGCGGTCGTGAGCGCGGGGTACGACGTGATCTGCAACGGCTCCGAGATCGGCGGCGGCTCGATTCGTATCCACCGCCAGGACGTGCAGTCCAAGGTCTTCGACCTGCTCGGGCTCAGCGAGGCGGAGGCGAAGGAGAAGTTCAGCTTCCTGCTGGACGCGCTCCGGTTCGGCGCGCCGCCGCACGGCGGGATCGCGTTCGGGCTCGACCGCTTGGTGATGCACCTGGTCAAGACCGACAACATCCGCGACGTGATCGCCTTCCCCAAGACGCACACGGGGATGGACCTGATGTCCAACGCCCCCGGCGCGGTGGACAAGGCGCAGCTCCGGGATCTCTACGTCCGCAGCACGTACACGCCCGAGGCGAAGAGCTGATCGTTCGCCCAGCACCCGCTGCGGGCGTTGCGACGCCCGGGCGATGCGGTAGACTGCGCGCATGCCGAATCAGCCGATCTACCAAGTGGACGCGTTCACGAGCACGCTCTTCCGCGGGAACCCGGCGGCCGTGTGCCCGCTCGAGGACTGGTTGCCCGTCGAAACGATGCAGTCGATCGCGTCGGAGAACAACCTTTCTGAGACGGCCTTCTTCTGCCGGCAAGGCGCACAGGGCGGGGCGGATTTTCACCTCCGCTGGTTTACGCCGGAGACCGAGGTCCAGCTCTGCGGGCACGCGACGCTCGCCTCGGCCCACGTGCTGTTTGAGCCGATGGCGTACGCGGGCGAGGCGGTCCGGTTCAGCACCGAGCACGCCGGGATCCTCACGGCCCGTCGCGCCGAGGGCGGCATGATCCGCGTGGACCTGCCCGCGCGCGGTCGCGAAAAGATCGCGGTCCCGCCGGAGCTCGTCGCGGCGCTCGGGCGCTCGCCGCAGGAGCTCTACCGGAGCGGGTACAACCTGATGGCTGTCTTCGAGAACAAACGCGACGTCCACGAACTCGCGCCCAGTGCCGACCGGCTCCGCAAGCTCGACGCCTTCGGCGTCATCGTCACGGCCCCGGGCGCGAGCCACGATTTCATCAGCCGCTACTTCGCGCCCAAGGCCGGGGTCGTCGAAGACCCGGTCACCGGGAGCGCGCACTGCTCGCTCGCGCCGTACTGGGGCGAGCGGCTCGGGAAAACCGATCTCACGGCTCACCAGGTCTCCAAGCGCGGCGGGGAGCTGCGGTGCACGCTGGAGGGCGATCGTGTGGGGCTGACCGGTGGGGCCGTGATGTATATGCAGGGCGCGATCAGCACCGGGTGAGGCTCGGCCGGCTTGTGATCAGGGCGCGAGCCAGGCGCCCCCGTCCGGCTTCCTGTCGCGGAACACAAACTGCGCACGACGGTGCCCGTCGTGACGCAGGTGCAGCCAGTCGACGGACTCGATCGCGCACCGCACGACCGCGAAGTTCGCCCGCCCCGGCTTGCTCTCCTGCTCGGTCGGCTCGCGATGGCGCAGCGCCTCGGGCAGGTTCGGATCGGGCTGATCGCCCACGGACACGCCCGGCGTGCGTGGGGCGAGGTAGCACCGCCGCCCCATGGCCCGGGTGTTCGCCCATCGCTGATCGACGATCTCACCGGTCGTCAGCACCTCCGCCCGCGAGCGGACGCGGAGCTGCACCTTCGACGCGGGGTCGTAGAACGTCCACGTTAACGCGGTGTTGGCCCGCAATTCGGCGCACTTCGGTGAGCGCGCATCGGTGTGAAAAACCAGCGAGGCCCCGTCGCGGTCGGCGTTGCGCAGCACGACCGTCCGCGACCGCGGCGAGGCGTCCTCGCCCATGCTCGACACCACGGGCTGGTGGTAGGGGTGGCGTCGTTCGGTCGCGCCGCGCTCCAGACGGCGCCAGAGGTCCGTCAGCACGTCGGGGAGCGTCGGGGCCTCCATCGCGCCGGCGTCGTGCTCCGGCGCCTCGCCTTGCGCGCCGGGGCTGGCGAGGTAGATTACTGAGCCGTTGGCCTCGCCGGTCTCCCCCGTGCAGCACGCGGCGATGACGCCCGCGACCGCTTCGGGCCGGAGCGTCTGGCTGGCGGGGATCGCGTCCTCACCGAAGAGGCCGCGGAGCAGCGGGGTCTCGACCGCGCCGGGCGCGACGGCGTACCCGCGGACGCCGATCGACGCGCCCTCGTTCTTCACGCTCCGGATCATCGACTCGGCGGCCGCCTTCGCCGCCGCGTAGGCGAAGAAACCGGGGAACGGGTCCTTGGTCCCGTAGGTCGAGACGTTGACGATGACGCCGGATCGCTGCCGCGTGAACGTCGGCCATGCCTCGGCGATCGCCGCCGCGGGGCCCAGCGTGTTCACGCGATAGACCGAGTCGAGGAACGCGTCATCCCCTTGCTCGATCGGCATCAGCGGCGCGAAGCCCGCGTTGTTGACCAGCGCATCGAGGCGTCCGAATCGGGCGACGCTCTCCCGGACAACGCGCCGGGCCTGGGGGGTGTCGCCGACGTCCGCCGGGATCGTCAGCAGGTTTTCGCGCGCGCCGAGCGCGTCGCTCGCCGCCCGGAGGCGGGCGGCGTCCCGTCCCGCGATCGCGACCCGCCAACCGCGGGTGAGCAACAGACGGGCCAGCGCCAGCCCGATCCCCGAACTCCCCCCGGTGACGATCGCGACTTTCGCTTCGGGCATGGGCTCCGTCTCCGGGATCGGTGGGGCTCTGCGGGGGCGTCGGGCCCGCCGCGTCTCGGGCGCGATGTTTGCGCCATCGCAATATATCCCCGCCCGGCGCGCCCCGTACACTTGCCCCGTGAACGCCGCCCGTGCCATCGTGTTGTTCGCGTTCGTGCTGGTCCTCGGCGTGCCGCTGCTCATGCGCCCCGCCGAGTCGCGCGACGTCCCCGACAACGCCCGCCGCCTGGTGGTGGTGACGCCACACGTCCAGCAGATCCGCGACGAATTCGCCTTCGCCTTCAACGACTGGCACCAACGCCATTACAACGAGCCCGTCGTCATCGACTTCCGCACCCCCGGCGGGACCAGCGAGATCATCCGCCTTTTGCAATCGCAGTACGAGGCCGCGGTGCGCAACGGGCAATTTCGCGTCGAGCCCGACGGCTCCGTCTTCATGCAGGCCGGCACGATCCCCTTCGACCTCATGTTCGGCGGGGGGAGTTACGACCACGGGCGACTCGTCTCCGCCGGCCCGCGCGTCCGCGCGACGGGGCCGGACGGTGCCGCGACCGAGACGCCCGTTCCCATGTCGGCCCCCGCCGGGTTCAACGAAGAGCAGCTCGATGACTGGTACGGTGAGAACGCGATCGGGGCCGAGCGTCTGTACCACCCCGAGCAATACTGGCTCGGCACCGCGCTCAGCTCCTTCGGCATCGTCTACAACACCGACATCCTCGCCGAACTCCGAGGCGGCGACGCCTCCGCGCCCGAGGACTTCGACGCCCTGACCGACCCGCGCCTCGTCGGCTGGATCGCGCTCGCCGACCCGCGCTTCAGCGGCTCGATCACCACCACGTTCGACTCGATCCTCAGCAATCAGGGCTGGGACGGCGGCTGGCGCACGCTTCGCGCCATGAGCGCCAACACGCGGTATTTTACCAATAGCGCGACGAAGCCCCCGATCGACGTCAGCCAGGGCGAGGCGGCCGCCGGGCTCGCGATCGATTTCTACGGGCGTGGGCAGGCCCAATCGATCGCACGCCCGGGGCAAGCGCCCGAGACGGTTCGGGTCGGCTACGTGGACCCCGCGGGGAGCGTGTACATCGACGCCGACCCGGTCAGCCTCCTCCGCGGCGGGCCGAGCCCGGAACTCGCCAAACGCTTCATCGAGTTCTGCCTCACCAAAGAGGCCCAAGCCCTCTGGCAGTTCCCCGCGCGTACCAGCGCCGACAGCGAGCGCAACCCCGTCGGTGAATCCGGCGAGCGCATGGGACCGCGCCGGCACGAACTCCGCCGCCTCCCTGTCCGCCGCGTGATGTACGACCCAGACGGCCCGTATTTCGAGCACTTCCGCGACCGTGTCGATGCGTTCGCGATCGCGAGCCAGACCCGCCCCCGCGGGTGGCGCTCGGCGATCGGCCCGCTGATGGGGGCGTTCGCGATCGACACGGCCGACGACGTCCGCAACGCCTGGCGCGCCCTGCACCGCCTGCGCGACGCCGGCTCAAACCCGGAACTCGCCGACGAGCTCGAAGCGATGTTCTTCAGCATGCCCCCGCACCTCATGCCCGACGGCACGGAGCTGGCGTTCAATGAGGCGAACTACAGCGTGATCCGCAACTCCTGGCGCGACCCCGAGCACCCGGAGTGGGCCAAGCGGAGCGAGATCCGCTACGCGAAGTACTTCCGGGAGACGTACCGCGAGATCACCACCCGGGCCGAGGCCGCTGTGCGTGCGAGCGAACGGGCCGCGAGGTGAGGCGATCCCCGCCGGGCACGCCCAATCCCGCCCATCGCCCGTCCGAAGCTCAACCTAGAGGCCCGCTCGGCCCGAAATGAACCCTGTGTCCACCATCACCCCACCGTCGTTGACCGTTTCTGGCGCCACATCCATGTCCTTGACCTGCCCTTTCCCGCGCGAGATGCCGAGCCGCACCAAGCTCGTCGCGACGCTCGGCCCCGCGAGCGAATCCGACGAGATGCTCGCCAAGCTCATCCTGGCCGGCGTCTCGGTCTTCCGGTTCAACTTCAGCCACGGCTCGCTTGAGGAGCACGCCGAGCGGCTCGAACGCGTCCGCGCGGTCGCCAAGCAGCTCCAGGCGAACGTCGCGGTGATGGGCGATCTCCAGGGCCCGAAGATCCGCGTCGGCAAGGTCCCCCCCCCGGGCATCACGCTCCGCACCGGGCAGGACGTCTCGATCCGCCGCGCCGTCCCGGAAGCGTTCGTCGCCGACGACGGGACAGCGGTCTTCGGCACGACCTACGAGCAGATGATCCACGAGGTCCGCGCCGGGCAGCGGGTGCTGGTCAACGACGGCGCGATCCGCATGCTCGCGATCGAGGACGCCGAGGCGATGGCGCGCGGCGAGCTCCGCTGCCGCGTCACCGTCGGCGGGCTGGTCACCAGCAGCAAGGGGATCAACCTGCCCGAGTCCGACGTCCGCGCTCCCTCGCTGACCGAGCGGGACGAGGTCTGCGTCCGCTTCGCGGCCGAGCACGGGTTCGACTATCTCGCGATCAGCTTCGTGCGCACGGCCGACGACGTCCGCGTCCTCAAGCGTTTGCTGGAAGACTGCGGCAAGGGCAAGGGCGAGGACCGGATCCCGGTCATCGCGAAGATCGAGAAGCCGCAGGCGGTCGCGAACATCGACGAGATCGCCAAGACCGCACACGCGCTGATGGTCGCGCGCGGCGACCTGGGCGTGGAGATGGACATCGCGCACACGCCGATCGCGCAGCGTCTGATCCTGGAAGCGGCGAAACGCTACGGCAAGCCGGCGATCGTCGCGACGCAGATGCTCGAGTCGATGATCAAATCGGTGATGCCCACGCGGGCCGAGGCGTCGGACGTCGCGACGGCGATCTTCGCCGGGGCGAGCGCGGTCATGCTGAGCGGGGAGACGGCCGTCGGGAGGCACCCGGCGCTGGTGGTCGAGACGATGCGCCGCATCGCGCTAGAGGCCGAGGCGTTTACGATCGAGCGCGACAGCGTGGAGCCGAGCCTCCCCGCGGCCCTCGACGCCCCGAGCCGGCGACAGGCGGCCCTCGCCCACGGCGCGTGGCACTTGGCCCGCGACCTCGGCGTCAAGGCCGTCGCCTGCTGGAGCCAGACCGGCGGCATGGCCCGCAACCTGAGCCGGAGCAGCATGGCCGCTCCCGTCCTCGCCTACTCCTCCGATTTCCGCTGGACACGCCGCATGGCGCTGCTCAGCAACATCACGCCCATTCTCGCCGAGCCCCCGTCCACGGGCTATCTCGCGGACTGGACCGACCAGGTCGAGGCCGACCTGATGGACTTCGGCTGGGTCGACCCGGGCGACCACGTCCTGCTCATCGCCGGGAAGCCCTTGGGCGCGCCGCAGACGACCAGCGCGATCGCCGTGCTGGAAGTCGGCAACCGCGCGACCGGCTTCCGAGCCCACGACCGGTAGCGTCCAGGCCGACCGGTCCCTCCGGTCCGCACGCGCCCCGTCGTCGCGTTCACACGGGCTTGCGGAGCACGCAGGCGTGGAAGGCTCGGCCTTCTTCGCGGAATTTGCGTTCGAAGTTGGAGCCGACGAGCTCGTCGGGGCCCGCGGCTTCGGGGGCCGTGAAGTCGTGGAGGGTGAACGCGGGGGCGGAGCCGTCGTAGCCGGGGAGCTGGTCGGCGTCGGCACCGGTCCAGCGGTCGAAGTGGGCCTGGTCCCACGCCCACAGCTCGGCGTGGTCGGTCACGACGCGGAGCTCGCCGCCGGGCTTGAGCACGCGCCGCACCTCGGCGAGGAAGCGGTCCTGCACGACGCGTTTCTTGTGGTGCTTGGGCTTCGGCCACGGGTCCGAGAAGTAGAGGTGGACGACGTCGACGATCCCGTCCGGCACGCGCCAGCGGAGGAACTCGGTCGCGTCGGTGTGTAGGACGCGGACGTTGGGGAGCCGGCGCCGTCGGACGCGGTCGGCGGTGTAGAGGTAGAACTCGCGGGCCCACTCGATGCCGAGGAAGTCGGTCCCGGGCTGGGCGGCCGCCTGCTCGAGCAGGAACGTGCCCTTGCCGGAGCCGATTTCGATCTCGAAGGGGCGGGCGGGGTCGGCTTGGCGGGTCGGGAACCACGTTCGAGGGTCGAGCCGCCCCGCGAGCGGGTCGGCCGCGATCTCGTCGGGGAGCGGGGGGAGCTCCTGTTGCGAAACGCCCACCAAGCCGGGGGCGTCGTCGAGCGGTTTGCCTCTGCCGAGTCCGAAAGACATGGGGCGGATGGTAGCCCGGGTGGCCCGCCCCTCTGGGACAGGGGTTCTTGGTGGCACGCCTCTCCGAGGCGTGGTCGGGCGGCGGCCCGCACAAGAACCGGGGGACGGTCAACCTTTGCCCCTCGGGAGGCGTAAGAGAGTGGGGCAAGCGTCCGATCGGTGGATTCGTTTCGGTTCGCCCCGGGTTGGGTCGATAGGGGTAACGCGGCGCGTGGGCTCGGCGACGGGCTCTGGGCGTGTTTTCGAGGATCGCGGAGTTCCGCCAAGGCCGGCGGGGCGCATGTGTGTTGGCCGCCGGCACGCGGGCTCTTCCCAAGGAAGGACCAGCGATGTCCGCCCCGCACGACGCGAACGTTTCCAAGTCTGTTCTGGCCGACCTGATCGACGGCAAGCTCGACCGCCAGCGGTTCATCGACCAGCACTGGTCGGGCAGCTTCTGGGACTATCTCGCGATCGTCGAGGGGAACCCGAGTGTGGCGCGGAACGCGTACCAGCGTTTGTACGACGCGGTCCTGGCGCGCGGGCACGAGCGGTACAAGCTGTTCAAGAAGGACTGCGTGCGGTACCACTTCTTCAGCGACCCGTTCGACGACGGCGCGGACGGGATCTTCGGGCTCGACTTCACGCTGATGCACTTGGTGGACTTTTTCCGCTCGGCCGCGGAGGGCTACGGGACCGACAAGCGGATCCTCCTCCTCCACGGGCCCGTCGGCAGCAGCAAGTCCACCATCGCGCGCCTGCTCAAGAAGGGCCTGGAGCACTACTCGCGGACGCCCGAGGGTGCGCTCTACTCGTTCAGCTGGCTGCTCGACGAGCACTGCGAGGTGAGCCCGGTCGCGGGCGACGCGAAGGAGGCGAGCAAGTCGCACGAGTTCGCGTGCCCCATGCACGAGGACCCGCTGATCCTCGTCCCGCGCGAGGCCCGTGCCGACCTGCTCGCGGCCCTCAACGAACGCTGGAAGCCCGAGCACTACCACGGCAAGCTCCGCCTCCAGGGCGAGCCGGACCCGTTCTGCCGCAAGATCCTGGGCGACCTGATGGCCTTCTACGACGGGGACTGGCGCAAGGCGATGGGGCACGTCAAGGTGCGCCGCATCGTGCTGAGCGAGAAGGACCGCGTCGGCATCGGGACCTTCCAGCCCAAGGACGAGAAGAACCAGGACTCGACCGAGCTCACCGGCGACA
>RECY01000036.1 GCA_007693785.1 Phycisphaerales bacterium
CCCCCCCCCCCCCGCCCCGCCCCCCCCCCCCCCCCCCCCCCCCCCCCCCCCCCCCGAGAGTGGGAAGGCCCCCTCCGCCTCGCTGCGCTCGGCACCTCCCCCGCCAGGAGCGGGGGAGGGTAGGGGGAGCGTTTGCGTCTGTTCTCGGGGTAGTGGCGAAGGGGTGTATGGGGGCGGGGTGGGTTCCTAGAATTTCTGCCCGGGGTTTCGCGTCTGGTCGTGCCGCCCTGGGGGTGGTTTGGAGGCGCCGATGCTCTGGCAACCCTCGCTCCCGGAGCGGTACACGCGGATGCCGGCGGCCGATTTGGCCCGCGAGATCGACGATCGGCGGGCCCGCCTTACCGGCGAGCTCGCGATCCTCGGGCACCACTACCAGGTGGACGAGATCATCCGTCACGCGGACCTGACCGGCGACAGCTTGAAGCTGAGCCAGGAGGCGGCGGACCTCGTGGAACGTCAACCGGGGATCCGGACGATCATTTTCTGCGGCGTTCACTTCATGGCCGAGACGGCCGATGTGCTGACGCCCGAGCACGTCCGCGTGATCCTGCCGGACCTCTCGGCCGGGTGCTCGATGGCGGACATGGCGCAGTACGACGACACGGTCGAGGCGTGGGACGCGATCCACGAGTCGCTCGCGGCCCAGGGCTGGCGCGGGCGCGTGGTGCCAATCACCTATGTGAACTCGTCGGCCGCGATCAAGGCGTTTGTCGGCGAGCGTGGCGGGGCGTGCTGCACGAGCTCCAACGCGGACGCCGTGTTCGACTGGGCGATGCGCGGCGGGGACGAGCCGCTGGCGGAGGGGGAGGATGTCAAGATTCTCTTCCTGCCCGATCAGCACCTCGGGCGCAACACGGCCGCGAAGTATGGGCTGGATGTGCGCACGCAGACGTGCCTGTACGACCCGAAGCGGACGGACCGGGGCGAGGCGCGGGGTGGTGCGAGCGAGGATGAGGTGCTGCGGTCGAAGGTGATTTTGTGGGCCGGGCACTGCTCGGTGCACAAGCTGTTCCGCCCGGAGCACTGCGACGAGATCCGCGCCGAGAACGAAGAACTGATCGCGCGGGGCGAGACGCCGACGAGGATCCTGGTGCACCCGGAGTGCTGCAAGGAAGTGGTGGACAAGGCGGACCTGGCGGGCTCGACGGAGTTCATCATCCGGCAGATCGAGGCGGCCGAGGCGGGGACGCGGTGGGCTGTGGGGACGGAGATCCACCTGGTGAACCGGTTGGCGAAGGCGGCCGAGGCTCGGGGTGTGTCGGTGCGGATTCTGAGCGATTGTCAATGCCTGTGCACGACGATGTACCGGATCGATGAGCCGCACTTGTTGTGGGTGCTCGACAACCTCTGCGGCGTCGGGACCAAGGACGGCGAGGCGAAGGTGGTGAACCAGGTGAGCGTGCACCCGGAGGCGCGCCGGATGGCGCTTATGGCGCTGGAGCGGATGCTGAAGCTGGGCCCGGTGATGCCGGCGACGGCGGGGGTGTGAAGGGCATCGGCCCCTCGTGCAGAACCCTCCGGACCTGATACATCGCGCTGATGGTTTTGCTGAGCACGACGACGACCGCGACAAGGGTGACGAGGCTCAGGAGCGTGCTCGGGAGGCCGACGACTGCGCCCGTGCCGGGCATGCCCGGGAAGGTGATAAGCACGGCCTGGAGGATGAAGGGCGTCGCGGCGAGGGCGTACACGATGACGATCGTGCGCACGAGCCGCTCGGCTCTGCGCGCGTAGGGGAACGCGCCGCGGCGTGCGGCGATGACGGTCAGGCGGCGCGCGGTGAAGATCGGGAGCGCGAGCAGGCCCCCGAGCCCGAGCACGAAGAGCGGGATCAGCACCGCGTTCGCGGCCCAGCCTGTCGGGTCGTACCCCGAAAACAGGAGCAGCAAAAGGGTGCTGAACAGCGCGATGGGCGCGACGGCGCACCACGCGGCCCAGCGGTGCTCGCGCCCGCAGAGCAGGCGGTCGGCGCGGTCGCCCTTGAACAGGCGCATGCAGAGGATCGCGCCGAAGAGTGGCCCGATCACCCAGACGCCGAGGGTCACGATGTAGAGCGGGAGCCTCGCGATGAGGCCGCCCCCTCCGGTGGTTGCGAAGAGCACCATGACGATCATGGGCCCGAAGATCGCGGCCAGCGGGAGGATGTAGAGCAGCGGCGCGAGGATGCCGAGCGTGCGCCGGTGGTGGCGTTGGAGCGCGGTGTTCTCGCGGTAGGCGTGGGTGAAGCGGTGGCGGGCGGCGTGGGTGAGGCCGCACTCGGGGCAGCGGTTCGGGGCGGGCGTCGGGGGCGGGCCGTCGAGGCTGGCGACGAAGGGGAGCGGCCAGGGGTAGGCGCAGCGTGGGCAGTTGCCGTGGAAGGCGGCGGCCTCGAAGCGGTCGGTCCGCGGCGTGCGGGAGCGTCGGGATGGCGAGCGCTCCCGCGTCATGCGAATGTCTCGGGGTCGAGCACGCTGCGGGTCCGGTTGAGCATGGTCAGGGTTCCGATGAGCAGCACGATCGCCGCGATGAACGCGGCCATGGCGAGCAGCGTGCGGGGGAGGGCGGCGATCGCGCCGATGCCGGGTGCCGTCGGGAAGGCGGTGATGATCCCCTGCAGGATGAGCGGGATCGCGATGGCGACATAGCCGACGGCGATCGTGCGCACGAATCGCTCGGTCTTTCGCGCGTGGTCGAACGCGCCGACGCGGGCGGCGAGCACGGTCAGGCGTCGGGCGATGAAGACGGGCAGCGCGAGCAAGGCGAGCCCGGTGATGATCGTGAGCACGAACACCGGCACGTTCGCAACGAGCCCGCTAATGCTGAAGCCGTAAATCGAGGCCCCCAGCACGGCGGGGAAAAACACGATCGCGGCGTACGTACACCAGCGGGCGAGGGTGAGCTCGCGCCCGAACAGGACGCGGTCGGCTCGGTCGTGCTTGAACACGCGTAGGCAGAGGCACAGCACGATCGGCAGCCCGATGAACCACATCGCGAGGATCAGTGCGATGATGAGAAACCCGAGGGCGATGAGCGGGAAAGCCAAGAGGCTCAGGTCCCACTGATCCGTGGCCCTCGTGATCAGCATCACGAGCAACGATCCGATGGACGAGACGATCGCTATGGCGAGGAGCAGCGAGGAGATGAAGCCGAGCGAGCTGCGGTGGCGTTGTTGGAGTTTGGTGTTGTGGCCGTAGGCGTAGGTGAAGCGTCGTTGGGTGGCGTGGGTGAGGCCGCAGTCGGGGCAGCGCTTCGGCGGGGGCGGCGGGGACGCGCCCTCGGGGTCGGGCTCGAACGGGGACGGCGACGGGTGTCCGCAGCGGGGGCAGTTGCCGTGGAAGGCGGCGGCCTCGAAGCGGTCGGTCCGCGGCGTGCGGGAACGGAAGGGGCTGGGCACGGCGTCGGCCTCCCGGGCGCGGGCGAGGACACGCCCGCCTCACACCGGCGGGATAATGGAAACCGGTTCCGACGACTCAGACGTTCTGCGGCGTCCGGCTCGGCAGACGCTCGGGTGTGGTCTCGCGCTCGGGCTTGAGTTCGGGCTTGAGCTCGGCTTGCACGCTCGCCTTCGGGCGGGCGCCCGTCTCGGCGGGGGGTTCCATCCGCTCGCGCATCAGGCGTCCGACCTTGAACTTGACCGTGCGCTTCGCGGGGACCTCGACGCGCTCGAGCGTCTTGGGGTTCTGCGCGACGCGCGGGGCGCGGAGCTTGGTCTCGAAGACGCCGAAGTCGCGGAACTCGATGCGGTTGCCCTGTCCGAGGTCGTCGACGATCGCGTCGAGGAAGGCCTGGACGATGAGCTTGACGTCGGCTCGCTTGAGCCCGCTCTCGCTGGCGATGCGGTCGACAAGGTCTTTCTTGGTGACGGTGCGGGTGTCGGCTTGTTGGGTGCGGGGGGCACGGTTGGTGCGGGCGGAGTTTGCGGTGCCGGCTGTGGCCATGTTCGCCTCGTCCCCGGGGGGCGTTCGTGGTGAATTTGTTCGGTCGGGTGCGAGATCCTTCCCGCCCTGGGGGCGGGTTGGGGCCTTCGCGTCGCGTTTTTGGTGGTCTCTTCTTCTCTCTTGCGGCGGATCACTGACGGCCCGCACGGTGTGGGGCCGCGCGTGAGTATCGCAGGAGGCGGGCGTCGGGTCAACGGGCAATGCCTGGCAAGATGCGCTAAACATCGGAGATCGCGGAAGATGCGCACAAAACCGGCGGTCCGGACGCTCGCTCGGGCTTGGCGGAGCGTGATTTATGTCGTTCCGGCGGGGTGGAGCGGGGAGGTACGGGCGGGGTCGGTGGTTTTCATTGGGGTGATTTTCTAGAAATCCAGCCCGAGTTGCCAGGTGAGCCCGGCGAGGGCGCCGCGCCACTTGGCGGGGTCGTCTTCGGGCCCCGCGTCGAGGTTGAGCGAGAGGTTGCGGTAGCCGACGCCGAGGGTGAGGTTGGGGTGTGGGCGGTAGTTGAAGGTGGTGGTGATGTCCCAGGCGAGGGCTTTGTTGTCGCCGATGCCGTCGAGGCCGCCGACGGTGGTTTCGAGGTGGATGGCGAAGCGTTGCTCGAAGTCCATATCGAGTCGGGCGCCGGCGTAAGGGAAGAACCACGTGTCGTCGCGCTGGGTGGTGCGTTCGGCGAGGGGGGTGTCGTGGCCCGGGGCGCTCTGAACGACGCGGTGTCGGGTGTCGGTGCGGAAGGCGTGGAGCCCGACGAGGGCGTCGAGGCGTGCGGTGAAGCGGTCGGGCTGGTCGTCGTAGCCGGCGAGACGGAGCCCGGCGCCGAGCGAGGCGTGCTCGACGCGGAGGCGTGTTTCGACGCGGTCGTCGGGGGCGGTGTCGACGGGGCCGAGGGCGAGGGGGGTGTCGAGGAAAGCGGCTTTGGTGTTGCTGAAGGCGAAGGCGGTGAAGGTGAGGCGTGCTTTGGGGGGCGGGGTCTGGGTGGCGCCGGGGTTGTCGAAGAGCAGGTCGAGGCGGAGCATGGGCTGGAGGCGTGGGCTGTCGAGGTTGAGTGTGGCGAGGCTGGGGGCGGGGGCGGGGGTGGAGCCGGGGAGTCGGAGGCTGCCGCTGGCGGCGGCGTACCAGGCGTAGAGCTCGAGGTGGGCGCGTTCGAGCCGCCAGGCGTCGGGGCTGAGCAGGGGCGTGGGGGCGTCCTCGGGCGGGTCGCCCGGGGCGGGGTGGCACACGAGTGCGGCGGCGGCGATGGCGACGGCTGATCGGAGCATGCGCGGTGGGCAAGCGTACCGTTCGGGATGGAGCGGGTCTTGCAGGAGCCGAGCGGGGAAGGTGGGGACGGCGTGCGGCTCGCGCCGGGCGTGGTGGTGCCATTCTCGGCGATCCATACGGAGTTTGAGGCGGCGAGCAGCGGGCCGGGGGGGCAGAACGTCAACAAGCGGGCGACGTCGTGCCGCCTGACGGTGGCGCTGGCGGCCCTGCCGATCACCAGCGGCGCGCGCACGCGGGCGGCGGCGCTCGGGCAGCGGTGGCTGACGAGCGACGGCGAGGCGTTTGTGATCGTGTCCAACGAGCACCGGACGCAGGCGCGGAACAAGGCGGCGTGTCTTGAACGGCTGTCGGAGGTGGTGGCGCGGGCGATCGTGAAGCCGAAGGCGAGGAAGAAGACCAGGCCGAGCCGGGGGGCGGTCGAGCGACGTCTGCGGGCGAAGCGGGAGCAAGGTGAGAAGAAGCGCCGTCGGCAGGGGGGGCAGGATGGGTGAGGGGCATGATCGGCAGCGGGATGCGGGGTCGGCCCCGTCCGACTCGCTGCGCTCGGCACCTCCCCCGCCGGGGCGTGGGAGGGCAGGGGCAGCGGTGGGAGAAGGGGGAGCCCTCACCCCAGCCCTCTCCCAGAGGGAGAGGGGGGCGGAGGGCGCGGGAGAGATGGGAGAGGGGGGAGCCCGGAAAAGCTTCGCCCGGGGCGGGCTGCGCGTTTCCGGGGCACCGGAGGGGGAGGGGGCGTTGGGATCGAGTGCGCTTGGTGGGTCGGCCCCCTCCGCCCCGCCTTTGGCGGGGCACCTCCCCCGCCAAGAGCGGGGGAGGGCGAGAGAGGGGGCGGATGGTGGGCG
>RECY01000014.1 GCA_007693785.1 Phycisphaerales bacterium
CTCAATCGCGCAACCGGCCGTGCGCCGAACAAATGATCCCTCAGACACAGCCTAGACGTACTTACCCGCACATCAGTCCGCAATCGGAGCCCCACCACAGTGAATCACGTTCCCGATCGCGCCATTCTGGTCCGGGTAGGAGCTGACGGGACGAACGGGGGCGGGAACTGGCTCGCCCCGGTTGACCCCGATTCGGGCCAATTCGTGTACATCCTGATCCCGGAACGAAACGCCTCATTCCATCCGGGATGCGAACGCCGCTTTGATGAAGCGGCGGACCCGCTGATGACTTTCCTTGCGGAGCACCGCGCGAACGCCCGGTACTGGCAAACTCGCATGGACGAGAAGCGCGGTCGCCCCATGCACCTGGATCCCGACTATGAGCACCTGACGTACGGCGACGTGGGCGACGTCCGCGGACGCGACCTTTGCGGTTTCAAGCGGAACGACCTGATGGTGTTCTACTCCGCGTTCAGACCCATTCGACCCGCGGACGAATTGATCTACGCCGTCGTCGGGGTGTACGTGGTCGATGAGATTGTCTTTGCGCCCTCCGTCGAAGACGCGAGACGTGGTGAGAACGCCCACACCCGAAAGGCGGACCGAGCGCCGCGTGATATTGTTGTCCGCGCCCGCCCGGGCGTCTCAGGACGATGCGAGCGATGCATCCCCGTCGGCGAGAAGCGTGGCACATCAAATTACTACCTCCGCCCGGACGTGGAAGCCGCGTGGGGCGGGCTCGTCAAAGCGAATGGCTCACCCCGGAAGAGTTCGTGGTTGAACATGAGCGGCAGCATGCCACTCTTGGGCGATCCGGCAGGGTTTGCACAGTGGTGGGCGAGTCAGAACATGCCGCTCGTACGCCGGAACTTCGCCGCATGACCCCGTCGCGCGTCATGATCATTCATCTGCGTCAGCCGAATCGGAATGATCCGGGCGAGAGCCGGGCGGATCCGTTTTATGAATTCGGAAGCTTTGGTTGCACAAAGTGCCACTCCCGCAACCTCATGCACCCGCGACGGGCGAACGAATTGCACGGGGCGCGTTTCGCGTTCGCCCAAGGTGGGCCACTCGGCTTCCGGCTAGTCCACCTCACGCCCCCAGCCCGTGTGGTGGAGCACCGGGACCGGTGCGAACTCGTGTGGGCTCCCACCGAGCCACCATTCCGGTACAAGTTTGCACCTGTGCTCGTGAACGCGGAAGGACAATCCGACGTCCCAACGCTCATGCACATGATTCGAGATGTCCGACGGGAGACTTGGCAGGCCCGGTTTAGCAGCGCCTTCCGATCCCGACGCACCCCTCTACCGGTTCATGTCGCAGGAGAAATGATTCAGGTGTTTGACCGCAAGCGAGCCAGCGCCAAGCCAGAAGCGCTCTCAACGTCGTACGTTGATGCGCTCCCCTATCCCCCGAACAACCCGGACACGGCTCGGCATGCGACACTCGCAGCACTTCGCGGCGCTGCAAGTGTTTCTCGATCCAAGAATTCCGATACCTTATCGAACGTCGGGGACATCGCCGCATAGCCAAATGAAAACGGCCCCCAAAAGGGCCGCTTCAAGCGAGGCGGACGGGACTCGAACCCGCAACCACCGGATCGACAGTCCGGTACTCTAACCAATTGAGCTACCGCCCCGGCGCTCGTTCTGATTGTCGCCGGGCTTGCACGGGGCATTGAGGCCTCCGACGCAGTCGGCTCTCGCACGCGGCTTGGGCCGTCCCGCTGCGTGCTGCAAAAGGTATCCCGCTCGGCTCCACTGTCAAGCCCGCGCAGGTCTGAAACGTGCCAAGGGGCCGATTTCTTTCATCCCTCGGCGCGTCGGTGCCGTTGTGCGCCTCACCCGGATCCTGACCAAACCACCACGAGGCACGACGCCGGCATGAAGGCAGCCGAGCGGCCCGGGCTTACCGGCCCTGCTGCGGCACGCGGATGTTGTTCTGGTCCTGAATCCCGAACGGGCTGCCGTCCACGCCCACCTTCGCCCCCGCATACGCCAGCACGCCGCAGGCGCCCGCCAGAGCCAGCGTCGCGACCACCGCGAGCACCGTGTACACGTCCGGGCTCGCGCCCCGCTTGGCCCGTCCTCCGGGCATCTGCATCCCAACCGGCTGGCTCATCCGATCGCTCCTTCCGAGGCCCCGCCCACGCGGAGCCGGCACGGCTTACTGCAGGCGGCTCAGCACCCGGTCGTTCTGACGCACTTCCGTCCCGCGCCCAAGGGTGTCCACCACCGCAACCGCCGAGTTCAGGTCCGTCTCCACAACCTGCAGGTTCGCGATGAACTCGTTGTTGCGGCTCACGAACAGACGAAGCCCACGCTCCATCCCGTCGTTGGTCCCGAGGTCGATCCGAGCGAGGATCCGCCCGTTCACGTCTTGCGTCACTTCCACCACCGCGCCCGTCACCAGCGTCGGCAGCGTCCGCCCCGTGGCGCCTTCACGAGCCGTTCCGGTGCCGCCCACCTCCGCGTCGCGCACCGCAAGCTGCAGGTCCGCGATCTGCTCCTGCAACGCACGGACGGTCTGCGTGAACACGTCGTTCTCGTTCTGCAAATCGTTAATCCGGTCCTCGAGTTCGAGCTTCTCCCGACGGAACGCAAGCTCGCTCCCGCGGAGCTCGCGGACCTCGTCGCGGTAGCTCTCGATCAGCGTGAGCTGCTTCGCCGCCGACTGGTTGAGCTGGTCGATCTGGAACTGGATCGAGTCGCGGGCCGACTCCGCGTCGCGCTTCTCGGCCATCAGACGCACCGTCTCCCCCTGGAGCTCGCGGATCCGCGCCTCACGGTCGGCCAGCGTCCGCTCCACGCCCGCGAGCTGCGAGGCGAGCGTCTGTGACTGGGCCTCGTACTGCGCGACCTGGGCCTCGGCCGACGCCTGAGCCGCCAGACGGGCCGTCCGCTCGCTCTCGTACGCCCGGGTGATCCGGTCCGCGTTCAGCGAGTAGGTCATCGCCAGAGCGGCGAACCCGACGCTCAGGATGGCCGCGATCACCACGAACACCTTCGTGAGAATGTGCACCGTCTGCTCCTCGTCACCCGGAGGGTCCGGCCGATTCGTTCAGCCGCTCCGAGCCCCTGAATCTGATAAAGGCCTGCCGCTCTCGGACCTGCCCCATGACAACCCGTTCACACCGATCGCACGCCCCGACGACGCCCGCACCCGTGACGGGCGGCACGCGTCTCGCGAGGCCGCGAGTATAGCGCCGAACCGCCCCGAAGGCCGACCTCGGCCCGCTCATCACAACCCGACGCGTCTCGCGAAGCACCGCCCGGAGCATTGCCCCGGGACGCCCCAGGGCCTCGCCAGGCCCGTTCCGGCCCGACACGACGTGTAATAACGCACCCCCACCGGCGTTGTCAACCGGGCCCGCTTGCGGTACGCACCGCCGCACCGGAAAGATCCACCCGCCCACGACGCCAAAACCCGGATCAGGGCCCGGGGGCGTCCGCCCCAGGCCGCCCGGGCTCGGCCTTTAGTTGGGCGACGACGCGAGACGGACCACAGCCGCAGCCGCCGCCACACGAACACGCGCGTCCGGATCCTCCAGCATCGCCTCGAGGCGTTGAAGGTTTCTCTCTCCACGGGTCCAACCGAACACAATCGCGGCCTGCGCGCGCACCCCCGCCGAGGCGTCCTTCCAGTGCCGCTCGGCAATAAACCAGCCCGACCGGTCCCCCAGCTGAGCGATCGAAGCCGCTGCCGCGAGGCGGATCTCCGCCGGCATGCCCCCGCCCGCCTCATCGCGCCGCTCGCTGAGCAGCATCAGCTCGTTGATCGCGCCGCGGTCGCCGATGGTCCCGAGGATCTGCACCGCGAGCGCCGTCGCTTCGAGCTCTTCCGGGCGCGAGGGGTACAGCGCCGCGCGCAACGCCTGGAGCGCATCATCATCGCCGAGTTTCACGAGCGCTTCTGCGACCTGCAAACGAAACAGGCGGACCTCCATCGCGGTGCTCCGCGGGATGCGGATGCGGGCCGCCTCTTTCAGCATGCGCACCGCCGAGCGGTCGCCCATCTCACCCAGCACAAACGCCGCGTGCGCACGAACACGCGTCGAAGCCGCGGTCAGCAGCATGTCCGCGAGCGGCGTCGGGTCCGGCGACTCCCCGAGCATCGACAACGCCCCGATCGCCGAGGCCTGCACAAACGGGCTCGAATCCCCGGTCAGCGGGCGGACGTCGTCGGCGAACTCGCGCAGCTCCGCCTTCCCGACCGCCATCGCCGCCACCGCGCGCACGCCGATCGAGTCGTCCCGCAACGCCGCGCCCGCGATCAGCGCGAGCCTCGAAGGCGACGCGCCGAGCGCCTCCACCGCGTTCGCCCGGATCTCGGCGTTCGGGGACTGAGCCGCGTCCAGCAGCACCTCGATCGCGCGTTCGTGCGTCCGCGAGCGGGCGACCGCCTCGCCCGTGGGCATCCCGACCGCCGCCGAGCCGTCGTCCGCCCTATGCGCCGAACCGCTCGCCGCCGGCGTGCCCGGGCCGACGCCAACCGCCGTAAGCACCACACCCGCGAGCACCCCTTGACACCCGACCGAAAGCCACCGATCCTGCCGAGTCGTTCGCATCGTCGCGTCTCCGTTGTTCGAGCCCGCCGATCGTCACCGGCGGCGCCAGTCGTGGTCGGCGATCACGCCGCCGGGCGAGCCGGATCCTGGCGAGGGTGCTCCCGGGGCACGAACCCGAGCCCGATCAGGATGACGGTGACCCCCAGCGTGAACCAAGCGAGCGAGTCGCCCAGCCTTGCCGCCATCGGCACGGACCCCCCTGCAGCCGCAACTTCCGACACCAGCACGCCCGCCTCCCCCGCCGGGAGACGATCCGTCACGCGCCCGCGAGCATCAACGAACGCCGAGACCCCCGTGTTCGCCGAACGCACGATCGGCGTGCCCAGTTCCACCGCTCGCCAACGCACCGCGTCGAGGTGCTGCTCCCGCCCGCCCGTCGCCCACCCGAACCACCCGTCGTTGGTCATCTGCACGATCAATCCCGCCGCCCGCTCGCCACGCTCGACCACCAGGCGACGCACCACGTTCGGCATCGTCGCCTCGAAGCAGATCGGCGTCGCGATCACGACCGGCTGCCCGCCACCGACAGCCGACACCCGCAGACGCTCGGCACGATCGCCCGCGTTCAAATCAAACGCCATCCCCGATGCGCCCAGACCGATCCGCAGAAACGCCGACTCCAACCAGCCCCACGCGCTGATGTACGGCATCGTCTCCCCGAACGGCGTCAGGTGCAGCTTGTCGTACCGACCCCCCTGCACAACACCACCGTCCACCACGAACGCGCTGTTGTACCTCGCCGACCACACCGGACGCAGGCGACCCTCCGAGGTCTCCACCCGGTACCCGTCGTACCCCGCCGCCCCCATCACGATCGGCACACCGATCGACCGCTGGCCACGCAGCACCACCCCCCGAGCCACCCCGCTCTCCACGATCACCACGCCCGTGTCCTCACGCGCCCGCAGCTCGATCCCGTCCAGCCAGCCAAATCCCTCCAGCGCGCGCACCGCCTCCTCGCTCTGCATGTCCAAAGACCACCCGAGACTCGCCCCAGCGTCCGCGAGCGCCGCGTCCGCCTCCAGCGTCTCGCCCGGGAACATCGTCTCCGGCCACACCAGCACCTGCGCGCCCAAATCGGCGGCCTCGGCGCTCAGGTCCAAAAAGCGCGACGCGTCCTGCAAACGCTCGGCCGTTGACCACGCAACCCGCGTGCTCTGCGCCACGTTCGTCTGCACCACCCCGAACCGAATCGCCTCCCTAGCGGGCGAGGCCGCACGCTCGATCTGCCCGGCCCCCACCACCGACAGCACCACCCACACCAACCCCCACACCCCCACACCCACGCCCCCAACGGCCCGCGCACGACCCCGGGCGACAAGCAGCCCCACCAC
>RECY01000034.1 GCA_007693785.1 Phycisphaerales bacterium
GCTCGCCACTGAGACTAACTCGCGGGCTCATTATGCAAAAAGCACGCCGTCACCCCCGTAAAACGGGAGGCTCCGACAGCATGTAGGCGCACGGTTTCAGGTACTCTTTCACCCCGCTCATCGCGGTGCTTGTCATCTTTCAGTCACCTTACTGTTTCACTATCGGTTGTCGAGGAGTACTTAGCCTTGGAGGGTGGACCCCCCATGTTCAAGCCGGGTTTCACGAGCCCGACCCTACTCTGTGGCTGACCGGATTCCAGTTACAGGGCTTTCACCTTCTCTGGCTGGGCATTCCAACCCATTCAGCTCTCATCCGGCTGATCCGCTTTCGCTCGCCGCTACTCACGGAGTCGCTGTTGCTTTCCTTTCCTCCGGGTACTGAGATGTTTCAGTTCCCCGGGTTCGCTTCGTACACCTATGCATTCAGTGCACGATACCTCGTTAGAGGTGGGTTTCCCCATTCGGACATCCCGAGATCACAGCCTGGTTACCGGCTCCTTCGGGCTTTTCGCAGGTTCCAACGTCCTTCATCGCCTCTCGACACCAAGACATCCACCGTGCGCCCTTGTTCGCTTCATCGCATCTGTCTGACGCCGGGCCGAAACCCGCCGAACAGACATTGATTCTTGAAGCACGAGAAGCTGATCCGACCCGTCACAAAGCCGCCATATGCGAGCGGCACGGATTCGGTCAGCATTGATTCGCCAATTCGCGCTCGTCCAGGTTCTTCCCGCCGACCATCGCAGTCGGCATCGAGAACCGGACTCGGTTCGCCATACCCCACGCCTGAGCAAGTTGGGCGCGGGGTTTGATGCTTGTCTTCACTCGGTTGTCAATGAGGAATCCGGTTGGTGCGTCTCGCACCTTGCGGGATCCAGGCTTACGCCGTTTACCCGCCCGGCCGTGCCGGTCTTTCGACCGGCCCGCGTGTCTTTCGCAGCCCCGAGTAGGGGCGAGGGGATACTACGCCGCTGCCCAACTAGGTCAAGCCCGTGTCGTCTTTCGGCGAAGGTTTTTTAGCCGCCGCCACCTCCGCCGCCGCCGCCGTTGCGACCGGGGCCCTGCGGCGGGACCCGATCTCGCCCGGGCGGGGGCGGGGTGGTCTCCGCTTCGGGGGGCGTGGCGCCCTGGGTCTCCCCTTGGGCCGCGGAGGCCGTCATCGTGTTGAAAAGCACGCTCTGACGGTCCGAATCCGGACGCCGGAGCTCCACAGAGCCCAGGGGCGAACGGACCACCACCTGGTGCGGCGACTGCTCACCCGCCCGCCGAGGACCGCCCGGCACCGTCGCCACGTCCAGCAGCACAAAACCAATCTGAACGTCCAGACGCGAGGGACCGGGCTCGCTCGGGAGGTCCAACACCCTGCCCGGCTGACCCGGCTGATCCGGAGGCGGCGCGGTATCTCGCGGCACCCCGCGACCCGGAGGCGGCGGCACCCCGCGACCGGGGCCCGGAGGCGGGGCCGCGTCACGATCCCCGGGACGACCGGGGTCCATCCCGGGCTGCCCCGCGGGCGCCTCGTCCGGACGCACGCTCGACAGGTCAAAAATCGGCAGCAACGCCGGGTCCGGTAGGCGCACGGTCGTCACGATCGCGTCGCCAGGCTCCAGCGTCGCCGTCCCGCGACGCCAATAGCCGTAGTAGAACCGGAAGACCTCCACCGACGCGCGCGCGCCGCCCAAGGCGTCACCCTCGCTGGCGCTGGTCACGAAGAAATACTCATTGAACGGCACCGACACCGGCTCCGACCACCCGCTCCAATCGCTCGAGAGCGTCGGCTCGCTCGCCAGCGACTGCTGGTCCGCGCTCAGACTCGCGCCCCGACCGAACACCGGGTTGTTGATCACATACCGCGTCCGGTAGCGGTAGGTCCGCCCCGGCTCGGCCGAGAGATCGTGCATCCAAGCACGCAACCCGTCGTCGTCCAGGAACGGCTGGATCGAGATCTGCTGCCACTCCGGGACCGAGTCGCTGTCGCCCGACGCCGGACGCCACCCGAGCGCCTCGAGCTGGACCATCACGCGGTCGCGGTCGTTCCGAAGCCCGTCCAGGCGGCTGCGGATCACCGACGGGCTCGCCGTCCGCTCCCGCTCGGTGCCCTCCTGGCGGTCGCGACGATCCTGCGGGACGCCGCGTCCGCCGCCGTCGCCCTCGCGACGATCCTGGGGCTGCCCGGCGGCCCGCTCGGCCTCCTCCAGGCGGACCTCGTCGTCCGCGATCCGGGTCTCCAGGTCGTTCAGGCGGGTCTCCAGACGACGGACCTCCGGCGCGTTCGCCATCGCCTGACGCGCCCGCGCGGCCTCGGCCGGGGGCTGCCAACGCGGGCCCGCGATCGTCGGGTAATACCGCGGCTGCACGAGTTCACGCACCTGCTGACGCGCCGCGTCCAGCACCGGAACCATGTCCGCGGGGCGGGGCTCGGCCGGCAGCAGCGACAACACGTCAACACGCCCGGGAGCCGTCGGCACCCGCTCCGACGGGCCCCACGACCCGTCGGTTTCCTGACGCTGACGCTCGGCGACCACCGCCAGGACCTCGATCCCGTCCCGCCACCAGCTCGACGGGATCGGGCGCATCCCGGAGTCCTCGCCCGGGTCGGTGGAGAACGCGTCCCGCACCGCGGTCCCGCGGATCCGTGTCTCGATGCTCACCGACTGCTTGTCAAACGGCTGGCTCTCCGGGAGCAGGGCCGCCAGCCCCGGCGTCCGACGAGCCGTGATCGGGTCGATCGTGCTCGCGGTCACCGCCGCCATCGGGTCCGACGGCGCGGGGAGCTCGACCTCCACCAGCGTCGCGCCCTCGATGTCCACCTCCACCACATCGACGTCCGCGAGCTGGATCCCGCGCCCCAGCGCCCGCGAGAGCGCGGGCGATTCGCCCGTCGGCGTCAACGCCGACTCGTACCGCGCCAGCAGCGAGACGGGCTCGCGCTCCGGCAACGCCGGCGAGGCGGCACGCATCGACGAGGAAAGGCGGTTCGCCTCCTCCGCCACGCGGTCGAACGCCCGGGCCGGCGGGACCACCTGGTTCCCCACCTCGACCCGGTTCGGCTCGGTCGCGAACTGCAGCACGATCACGACCACCAGCACCAGGGCGACACCGCCCAGCACCAGCTTCTCCACGTGCTGCTCGAAAAACCCGACACCCTTGAGCTTCATCGCTTGCTCCGATTCCCCGTCTGACAACCTTCGATCGACGCGTCCGAAACCGAACCGACCGTCAGCCCATCCCGTCCTCGTCCTCCGCCGGGAGCTCGGCCCCCAGCGCCTCGCGCAGCTCCGCGGGCATCAGGCGTGCCGTCCACGAGCGGAGCCAGACCGTCTCGACCGAGATCGTCGCCCGGACGACGTGCTCGTCGCCGTAGTAGAACCCCTGCTGCAGGTCCGCCCACGCGTCCACCGGCTCGATGTTCACGCCCAGCACCGTCATGAAGTTCACCCGGCGCAGCGCCCGGAAGAACGCCGGCAGACGCTCGCTCGACGCGACCACCACGATCTCCGCGCGGCGGACGTCGTAGACGCTGTTCTCAGCCGACGACACACGCCCGGTCAGCGAGTGGCGGGCGTCGACCGGGGCGAGCCCGTCCTCGCTCCGCGCCTCGCTGGTGCGCAGCGCCAGCGGCTCCTCGCCATAGACCGGCAGTTCCTCGACCGAGATCCGGTCCACACGCTTGATCACCGATCGCTCGATCGGCATGCGCTGCCCGCCGGAGTCGGTGTTCGCCGCCCGGATCGCCGCGAGGATGTCGCGGAAGACCCAGAAGTCCCACTGAATGATGAACGCGTCGAACAGGTCCGCGCCGCCGGCGACGTCGGTCGACCGCCACTGCTGGCTGTACGCCGAGCCGCGGCCCTGATCCTGGAAGAACGCGTCCGTGCCCATGTAGAACGAGATCTCGCGCCCGCGACGCCGGTACTCGCTCAGGCGGCGCTCGCTCAGGCGGCGTGTGAGCGCTTCCCGGTCTTCCTCGGTCGGGGCCGCCGACGAGCCGCGTTCGGCCCGCAGCCGCTCGTTCTCGCGTTCGATCAGGTCCTGCAGCGCTTCGTACAGACGCCCGGTGTCCGCCGTCCCGCCCCCGTCGTGCTGGGCGATCAGGCGTTCGTACATGCTCGGCGTGCGTCCGTCGCCCAGGATCAGGCGTCGGAACTCGGTCATGCGCTGCTGCGTGCGTTGGGCTGTCCCCGCGCTCGGGAACAGCTCCGCGACGAACGGGCGGTGCTCGCCCCGGTTGAACGCCAACGCGCGCTCCAGCACGCCCGAGGCGTCCTCGGTCACGCGCTCACGCTCGCTCGCGAACCACTCGGTCAGCGCGCGGTTCGGCGCCGACCGCACCTCGATCGGCTGCTCGCCCGGCAACGCGGCCGGGATCGTGTAGGTCACCGACGCGTTCGAGATCTCGCGCTGCGCCGCGGCCGCCGCCTCCTGCTGACGCTCACGCACGCTGTTGTTCATCCCGCTCGAGATGAACCACGCCACCGGCAGCGACACCACGATCACCGCCGAGAGGATCACGATGACGACGTTCTGCTTCAACCAGTTCATGGCTTACTCATCCCCTTCCGACTCGCCCGTCTCCAGCGGACGCAGCACCACCGTCAGCGTGATCTCGTAGCTCGCCCCGGCGCCGGCCCGCGCCGAGCCCTCCGGACGCACGATCGGCGCCAGATTCTGCAGCTGCGTCAGCGTCGCAGCGGCCCGCTCGTCCCCCTCGCCCGCCCCGCTCCCGACCCCGACCGGCGGGGTGGGCCCGCGATCTTCGCCCGGCAGCCCGCGGCCGCCGCGCCCGGGGCCGCGGTCGCGATCCGGCGCGCCGCCCGGCGCACCCGCGCCGGGCGCACCCGCCGCGGCCCCCGGCGTCCACAGGACGGACATCGGGGTGTCCGGATCATGCACGATGTACAGCGGCTCGCCCGCTCGCTGCGCGTTCGCCGCCAGCCACGCGCCCACCGTCGCCTCGAGGAAGTCCTCCTGGGTGAACTCGCTCTGCGCCAGCGGGTGCTCGGTCTGGAGCCGCAGGGTCAGCACAAGACGCGGCAGATCGATCGTCGGATCGTCCTCGCCCGCGTCCCCCTGATCGAAATCGTCGAACCCGCCACCCCCACCGCCGCCGCGCCCGCCGTAGAAGTCGTCGCGCCCCCCGCCACCCGCGGCGGCGACGGGCGCATCGATCACGCCGGGCCCGAGGAAGTCGCTCTCCAGCGAAACCAGCTCGAACGCCGGACCGCGGAACTCCAGACGCCCGCCGTCGGCGTCGGTGATCGTCGCCGCCCGCGCGTCGGCGAACGACAGCATGTCGCCCAGCTTCCCCAGCACGCGTTCAAACGTCCCGCTGTCCTGCGCGAGCGCCACGGCGTTGGCGGCTGTCGGATCGATCCGCAGCTCGCCCGTCGCCCCCGAGGCCTCGGTCTGCAGGCGCTGGAACTCCCGCAGCGTCGTGTCGATCACCGGCGGCCGGCCGGCGGCGTCCACCGCCATCTGATCCATGATCGGGCGGATGAACATCGCCCCGCTCGCCGCGACCGCGACCCCGGCCGCGGCCGCGAACCAGCCGACCTTGCCCTTCCACACGGCCTTCTTGATCTCCGCGATCGGCATCAGGTTCGCCCGGATCGTCTCGTACCCGAGCCCCTGGAGCGCGAGCCCGTACGCCGTCGAGAGGTTCACGCTCGCCGCCTCGAACTCGCCCGAGCCCACGCCCTCCACGCTGACCCGCTTGAACCGCTCGATCCGGTACACGTCCAGCTGCAGCTGCTGCTTCAGATACTTCCGAAGACCCGGGAGCTGGAACGTCGAGCCCAGCCCGATCAGACGCGTCAGGTTCGCGTCCTTGTGCAGGCTCTTGTAATACCCGATCGAACGCTGGATCTCCTGCGCCAGCTCGGTGAAGACCGGGCGCATCGCCTGGAAGGCGTGGCGCGCGTGCCGGCTCTGCTCGGCCTCGCGCTTCAGCTTTTCCGCCTTCGAATAGCTCAGCTTGAACGCGTTCACCAGCGCGTCGGTGAACTGGTGCCCGCCGATCTGGAACGTCCGCACCCAGACGCGACCCGCCTCGGCGATGATCAGGTCCGTCGCCGTCGTCCCCACGTCCACGATGATCGTGCCCGGCGTCTGCTCCGTGAACTGCAGGTCGTACGCCAGCGCGTTGTACACCGCGACCGGCGACAGATTCACCACACTCGGACGCACGCCCACGTCCGCCCACAGGTCGAGCTGACGCTGCACACGCGCCTTGGTCACCGCGAAGATGCCGACCTCGATCTCTGGCGTCGACTCGTTCCGGAACGTCTGATAGTCCCACTCCACCTCGTCGATCGGGAACGGGATCTGCTGCTGCGCCTCGAACCGCACGATCCCCGGGATCTTGCTCGCCGGCACTTCCACCGGCGGCAGCTTCGGGAAACGCACGAACGACTCGTGCCCCGGCACGCTGATCGCCACGCGGTCCCGCGTCAGGTCCGCCTGGTTCGCGAACGCCCCCACCGTGACCCGGAGCACGTCGTCGGAAACCGCGTCCGGATCGCTCAGCGGGCGCGGGTGCGGGAGCACAACGTACTCCGCGACGCGGACGCCACCCTCCTCCTCGCTCCGCTCCAGACGCACCGCCTTCAACGCGTACGCCCCGACCTCGATTCCCCAAGAGCCGCTCGCAGCCATGACCACGCCTCCAGACACTGACGATCAACCCGCCTCGACCCCGCAAGCCCGAAAAAACCGCCGGGCCGGGCAGCATACGGAACACCCACGCCCTCTGTTGCCCGTCGAGCCCCACCTCGTGACCCGCCCGTGACAATCACCCGTCGCCGATGTCGCCTTCCCTATCCCGCTCGATCCGGTCGGCCAGCAGCGTCAGCATCAGGCCCGCCGCCATCGCGCTCCCGAGCACCCACCACCGATCCAAGGGCACCTGCAAGGGAAACCACCGCGCCGGGAGCGACCACGCCGCCGCGTGATACCCCACGATCACCAGCATCAGCCCGGTCGCGACCCGCGACGCGGCACTTAGGCCCAGCACGCTGCCGCCGCGATCCGCGCCGGCGTCGAGCCCCTCCGGGCGGTGCTTGAGCACCGACCGGCCCTCAAGGGCCAATCGCGCACCAGCCACCGCCAGACCCACCCCCAGCACCGCTCCGAGCACGCTCCAAAGCACGGCGGGCACAGGGTTAACGGATCAGCATCGCGGCGCTCGACACCAGGCTCATCCCCTGCTGGTCCATCGCCGCCAGGTAATTCACCGGCTCCACCCGCTCGGGCTCCAAAGCCTTCAAGCAGGCCGAGAGGGCGCCGATCGAGCACCACCGCGTCGGGTTCTGCTGCCAGCTCATCGCCCCGATCAGGTCGTCGGCCGACCCGGTCTCGACGATCGCCAGCATCTCCTTGTCGTGCGTCAACACCTTTTCACGCAAGGCCTTGGCGCCTTCGTCCTCGCCGGCGAGGTTCTGCTGATCCCCGAACGCCGGGCCGACGTGGCTCAGGTCCGCACTCACGACCACGAGCGTCCGCCCGCCCAGCTCGTCGATCGCCGACCGTACCGCCTCGACAAACTCGTCCAGCCCCACGCCCGCACCGTCGTACGATTGACCCCCATTGACGAGGGGGTCGTGGACCAAAACCCCCACCACAGGCACGAATGCGCCCGAGGCGTCCGCCCCGAAGACCCGCTGGATCCAGGGGATCTGGAGCTCGATGGAGTGCTCGTTCTCGTGGTCGTACTGGCTGGTCGTGAGGGGCTCGCCGAGGCGGCTCTTGAGATGCTCGACGGCCTCCCGATCGGCCTTGCAGGTGCCCAGAGGGGTCCGGAAGCCCTTTTCGCAGGCCGTCACGCCGGTGCCGCGACCGAAGTGGTTGGTCCCCAGGACCAGCACCCGGTCCGGGCGTTCCGCCCCGCGGAGCTTGCTCCAGATCGCGGCATAGTTGCTCCAGCCCCGCCCGTAATCGATGTGCGGGGCGACGATGGCGCGGGGGAGCTCGCTCAGGGTGACTTCCTGCCCCTGCTTCCCGAAGGCGTCGGCCGCCTGGTCCATCCAGCTATCGAGGATCTCGCCGAAGCGGGTCGCGCCCTGGGCTTCCTTTTCCTCATCCGTTGCCCGTCGGGGCTCTTCGCCCTTCGCCTGGGCCTCCTGGACCATGTGCTGCTGGACGAGCATGTCCGCGAAGTCGGCCGTGGAGCCCGGGGGGAGGTCTTCGACCTCGTCGAACTGCTGTCGCATGTCGGCGAGCAGGGCGTCGAAGGTCGGCCCCTCGAGCAGCCCGGCCGCGTCGAGCTGGCTCACCACGGTCTGGAGCATCGGGACCTGGAGCCCCTGCCCGACCTGGGCGACGACTTCCTCGACCGTCCGGGAGCCGTCGAGCAGGGGCATGACGTGCTGGAAGGCCGGGGGGAGCCCGATCTGCTTGCGGCTCACCTGCTGGGCGTCGCTCAGGCCGAGCAGCGTGATCGGCTGCCCGTCTTGTGTCTTCGCCTGCACGGGGAAGCCTCGGACCGGGCGGAGGCGCGGGCGCTGCATGTGCGGGGCGCCGGGGTCAAAGGGCGGGATTTCGGGCGTGGTGGACCCGGACGGGCTCGGCGGCATTTGGCTCATGCCCAAGCCTAGGCGGGAGCGCCGAGAGCGGGCACGCGGGGTGTCCGATGCGGGCTGGACCGGCTCGGTGTGGGCGCTACACTTGGGGCCGCGCCGGACGGAGCGTCGACCGATGCCCCCGGTGCGGGTTCGCACGACTGAAAAGCAGGATTTCCGCCATGATCGACACACTCGCCGCCGGCGACCGCATCCGCTGCACCGTCAAGAAGGTCCCTGCCGCCAAGGGCCCGACGGACACCATCGCCCGCCTGATGCGCAAGGACCCGGGCAACGCCAAGGCCCTGCGCCGGGCGCAGGACCTGCGTCGTCGGCGGATGCACAGCTACATCCGCGGCGGGCGCGAGTGGTTCAGCCGGGAGAAGCCGGCACAGGTCGTCCGCGTCGACACCGGCGAGAGCTGGGAGATGCCCTTCACCTTCGACATCCGCCCGGACCTGGCGAGCGTCGAGCGGTACCTCGAGATCCAGAAGGCCTGACCCCCAGGGTGGCACAGCTCTCGGAGCTATGTTTCACCTTAAGGACACATGACGATCACAGACCAACGCCCGGCCCCGCAAGCGGCCGGGCATTGTCGTTGGTGCGCACACCGCCCTACTTCAGCATGTGCCACTGACCTTTTCTGAAAGGTCAGTGCTCCGGGCCGCCCTCAAGCTTCTCCTCCGGTGCCATGGAAACGCGAAGCCGTCCGCGGCGCAGCTTTTCCATGCCGGGCGCGGACAGTGTGTCGAGCGAGGGAGAGTGGGAGAGAGAGGTAGTCCCGGAAAAGCTCCGCCCGCGGCGGGCTCCGCGTTTCCGGGGCACCGGCGGAGACACCAGAGCACCGACCTTGCAGACAAGGTCAGTGGCACATTGCACCACCGCGCGTGGATCACCGACCTACGCTTCCCCATGAAATCCACCTCGGGTTTGGCGGTCGTGCTGGTCGGCGTGCTGCTCGTCGCGCTCGGGCTTGGCGGGCTGCTGCTGGTCGGGTGTGGCGACCAGAACGGCCCGAGCCGCCCCGCGAGCGACGTCTGGACCGAAGCCGGTGGCGCTCGTGTCTACACCGTCCGCGGGCAGGTCGTCCAGCTCCCCACCAGCCCCACGACCGAGTTCCAGGTCCGCCACGAGGCGATCCCGGACTTCGAGGACCGCAACGGCGAGACCGTTGGCATGAACGTGATGATCATGCCCTTCCCCCTCGCCCGCGGCGTCTCCATCGAGAGCTACGAGATCGGCGACAAGATCGAGATCGAAATGGGCGTCAACTGGACCCAGACCCCCGCCTGGGCCGCGACGCGGATCCGTAAGCTCCCCGATGACACCGCGTTGGACTGGACGCCGCTGGAATGAGCACGACCGCTCCGGGTGTTCGATGAGCCTTCTTGAAGGCTTCTCGGGGCAGCCGATCCCAGGGATGAACGATGCCCCCCGAGATCCGTTTGCTCCAGCCGGATGACGTGTCGTTGATGCACGCCTTGCTCACGATGTTCGGCGAAGCCTTCCACGAAGCCGACACCTACGGCTCCAACCGTCCGGGCGATGATTACCTCCGCGAGCTCCTGAAGTCCGACAGCTTTCTTGCGCTCGCCGCGGTGCGGGACGGCGCGGTGGTCGGTGGGTTGACCGCGTATGTCCTTCGAAAATACGAGCAGGCGCGGAGCGAGGTCTACATCTATGACCTGGCTGTGGCGGCGTCGCATCGGCGACAGGGCATCGCGACGGCCTTGATCGAAACGCTGAAACCGATCGCGGCCGCTCGCGGAGCGTATGTGATTATCGTGCAGGCCGACACTGGGGAGGAGGACCAGCCGGCGATCACGCTCTACAGCAAACTCGGCACGCGCGAGGACGTTTTGCACTTCGACATCGACGTCCATTGATCTCGGTCGGAGGCCAAAAAAAAGAACCCGGCGCTCAGCCCAATGCAGAGCGCCGGGTCTCGTGGGGGTCGGTTGCCGGGGCTCCGAGATGGAGCGGCTCAATAACTGATTCGGCGCGGGTCGGGGTGTGGTTGCGTCGCCGAGCGCGAAAAATTGCCTTCCTTCCGACGCACGATCTTGCTCAGCGCCCTAAGCCCAGTTTTTCCATGACGTTCTGAAGATCGCTCCAGACCTTCGCCCGGTTCTCCGGCGTGTAGCTGCGGAGCAGGAACGCCGGGTGATAGGTTGGCATCACAGGGATCACCCCCGGCTCACCCAACCCGCCGGGCATCGGTGGCAGGCCCTCCAGCAGCACCCGGTCCGGGATCGCCAGCTCGTGCCACCGCCCTCGCAGGGCCCCCATCGCCTCCCGCGTCTCCAGCAGCAACTGGGCGGCCGGGCGACCCAGGGTCACGATCGCCAAGGGGCGAATCGTCCGGATCTGCTCGTACAGATAGGGCGAGCTCACCCGCGCCTCCTCCAGCGTCGGCGTCGCGTTGTCCGGCGGGCGCACCTTCAGCACGTTCGCGATGTACACCGACTCGCGGCTCAGCCCCATCGCCACGATCATCTTCTCCAGCAGCTGCCCGCTCCGACCTACGAACGGGCGACCGAGCCGGTCTTCCTCCGCACCCGGCGCCTCGCCCACGAACATCAGGCGCGCGCACGGGTCGCCCTCGCCGAAGACGATCTTGGTGTGGTCGGTCGGGAACTGCTCGTGCGGGGCGTCGCTCTCGTAGCGGGCGCGGATCGCGTCGAGGCGGAGCTGGGCCGAGGCGCGACGGTCCGAGGCGTCCACGGGCTCGGGGAGCGGCTCGGGCTCGTAGACGGCCGAGGTGATCGTCGGGTCGGACGCGGAGGGGCGTTTGGGCTCGACGAACGCGCCTGGCTTCTCCCTGGGCTCCGGGGCGGGCTCTTCGCTCGGCGCGGCCGCACGGGGCGTTGCGTGAGGCGCGATGCCGCCTCGCTGAACCGGGAGGAAATCCACACCGAGGCGACGCACCGCCTCGGCGTGCTGACGCAGCACACGCTTCGGATCACTCATGCCCGCATCCTACAGCCCGCGGCACGGGGCATCACGCCGACAGCATCGCCGCGAGCGCTCCAGCGAACCGTTCCGCGTCCTCTTCGTTGGTCTCCGCCCCCGGGCTGACCCGGACGAGCCCGCCGCGTTCGAGCGTGCCGAGCGTTCGGTGGGCCGCGGGCGCGCAGTGCAGCCCGGCGCGGACGCGGATGTCGAAGCTGGCGTCGAGCGCCGCGGCGAGGGTGTCCGGCGACCAGGCGTCGTGCTCGATCGCGAAGCTCGCGACGCCGACGGTGTGGGCGAGGGCCGATCGGTCGTCGTGCTCGGCGAGCCGCCCCGCGGGGCCGACCCATCGCAAGCCGGGGAGGTGCTGCGTCGCCCCGATCGTGCGCACGAGCCAGCCGCGTGTGCGTTCGAGCCCGGCGTGCGTCTCTCGGGGCTCGCAGAGCGCGTCGAGCGCCGCGAGGAGCCCGGCAAGGAGCGGCGTCGGGGGGGTCCCCGCCTCGAAGCGGGCCGGCGCGTGCGCGGGCGCGATCGATTCGTCCCCGACGCCCGAGCCGCCCGTCCCGCCGAACGAGGTCGGCTGGAGCGGCTGCGCCTCGGGATCGCCCCCCGGATCGAACGCCCGCCTTCCGACGGCGAGCACGCCCAGCCCCGCAGGGCCTCGCAGGCCCTTGTGCGCACCGAATGCGATGATGTCCGCCCCCGCGCCGCCGGGGGCGTCGGTCGGGAGCGGGCGCACCCCCGCGGTCTGCGAGACGTCGCTCAGCAGCAATGTCGGGAGCGACCGCGCACGCAACGCTTCGGCGAGCGGGGCGACGGGCTGGATCAACCCCGTCACGTTGTCGGCCGCGGTGCAGACGCACAAGTCCGCCGGCGGCGTGGTCGCCGAGCCGGCGGCGAGATCCCCCGATGCCTCGGGATCGACGCGTCCATCCGCATCCGTCGGGAGCGTCGACACCCGCGCCCACCCGCGGGCTTCGAGCCAGGCCAGCGGGCGGGTGACGGCGTTGTGCTCACGCGGGCTGACGAGCACCCGGCGCGCCGGGCCCTCGCCCAAGCCCCGCGGCTGGCAGAGCCCGAGCAGCGCCAGGTTCAACGCCGACGTCGCGCCGCTCGTGAAGATCGCGAGCCGGTCGCGGAGGGCGAGCCGCTCGCTCAGGCGAGCGCGGGCCCGCTCGCGGATCGCTTCGCCCCGTCGTGCGGCGGCGTGCCCCCCGCGACCGGGGCCGCCGATCTCGTCCACGAGTGCGCGCGCGACCGCCTCCGCGACGCCGGGCGCTTTGGGCCAGCTCGTGGAGGCGTGGTCGAGGTACACGGGATCCTGCGTTTCAACGGGCACGGCAGCGGATCATTCCACCGCCGGGGCGTCCGCGTCGGGTCAGCCGTTGCCCGTGTTCTCGGGATCATCGATCGGGGGGCGCTCGCCGGGGTCGCGGGCGTCGCCCTCGGGGTCGGCATCTTCGGGATCGACCTCGGCCGGCGGGGGGTCGCGTTGCTCGTAGCCGTCGCGGTCCGTGGGTCGTTCGCCGGCGTTCATGGGCGTGGTGGCGGTCGGGACTCGTGCGCCGCCTTCGAAGAAGGGCGGGAGGACGGCGCCGAGCACGCCGCCGATGACGAGCCCGACGACGAGGCCGCCGACGAAACTGGTGGGAAAGCCGCTGGGCTTGTGGTCTGCGTCGGGCATGGGTGAACCCTCGGGAATGAGCCGCGTGATCGACAAGTCGGTGTGCGGCGTGGTCTGGAAGCGGATCCCGGCGTGCGCCGGGCAACTTCGACGATAGCGGAACCGTCAGCGCCACGCTATCCGAAAGGCTCTGGCGTGTTGCAAAGGGGTGCGGCTTAGCGCAGTCTTCGCATGGAAGCCGTCCAGCGTGCGAACTCGAGCAAGGCGGGGATGAGCTCGCGTCGCGGCGGGACGCCGCGTCCGAAGGCGGTCTCCCACCGCCACGCCCAGTAGGCGGCCCGCCAGGCGCCGCGCGTGCGGAGCACCGCGACGCCGATCAGCGTGAGGCCGACGGCTGTGAGCCAGAACCGAGCGATCATCGCGAGATGGTACCCGCGTGCGCGTGCCGGGCTTGTGAGCGAGGGCTCGGCTCAGGGCCAGATGGTGAGGACGATGAAATTAGCGAGCAGGTGGTGAGCGTCGCGGAGCTCGACGCCGCCGCAGCAGCAGCACCCGCCGCCCGCGCCGTCGGTGTCGTTGAGCCCGGCGGGGGAGAAGAGGAGGACGGGTCGCCCGTCGCGTTCGATGGCGCGGACGACGCCGGGCTGCCCGTTGGTCTGCACGGGCGGGCCGAGGTCGTAGAGCGCGTGGAAGAGAGGGTGGTCGTGCTCGAGGTCGGCGGGGGGTTGATCCGGGTAGAGGCGTGCGATGGTGCGTTCGGCGGAGACGAGCCAGTCGCCGGGGCCGCAGGGCCCGGTGACGACAAGCGAGCCGCCGGTGTCAAGCCAGTGACGGAGGGCCCCGAGCTCGTGCGACGTGAGCTCGTACGCGCCGGCCTGGCTCAGGATCGCGACGGCGTACCCGTCCAGTCGCTCCTCAAGCACGCCGACCGAGGCGACCGACTCGCGCACCGCCCACCCGGTCTGGCGCGCGAGCACGCGGAGGAATCGCGAGCTGAGACACTCGGCCTGTCGCCCGGACTCCGGGCGCAGGTGCGCCACGCCGATTGCGCCGGGATCGATCGGTTCAGACGCGTCTTGCGCGCGAGCAGACGTCGGGAGCAGGAGCAGGACGGCGAACAGGCCGAGCAAGGGACGCCACGCGCGTGCGCAATGGTCGCGGCGAGGGATCGGTTCGTCAACGCTCCGGCTCATGGTTCGCGCTCCTGCTCGGGTGTACGAGGCGTCTCGGCGAGGCGTTCGCGGCGCGCCAGATAGGCCGCGACGAGCGGTCGGAACTCCGGCGGCACGCGTTCGATCGCGGCTCGGTGCACCGGGTCGGACGTGATCACGCCGAGCGATGACGCGGGCACGCCCGGAATCGCGGGCGTCGTGCGCACGCCTGGGACGGGGCCTTCCGAGGGTTCGTCGGCCGGGCGCGGATCGCGCGTTTCACGCCCCGATGCGCTGGTCGGATCGCCGTCGCCGGGGGCGATCGTCTCCCCGCCGGGTGAGCCGTCTGCCCCTTCGTCACGATCGCCCCGGGCGTGCGCACGCGCGTCGCCCTGAGCATCGCCCGCGTCCGCCGCACGGCTCGGCGCATCACCGGGCTCATCGTTTGCGAAAGCTTCGCCGCCGAATCCCGGTGCGTCGTCGGGCGTGCGCGACCCGTCGGTTCCGGCACCGTCTGCCGCACCCTCGCGCTCAAGATCCGCTTCGCCTGGCGCGGAGGCGTCCGGCGGTGCTCGGATCGGGCTTGTGCGCACGATCAGTCTCGCGTCGGGCGAGTCGTCGCGTGAGGCGCGGAGCTCGAGCCGATCGGGCGTCTCACCGATCACGCCGGTCGCGCGGACGAACACCGGCGGGCGGGCGCTCGCCACGTCGCGACCGGGGCTCGGCTCCAGCACCGAGGCGCCCGCCGCGTGGATGCGCTCGACAAGCCCTACGGCTCGCGCCTCGATCTCGATGCGCGTTCCGGGCGGGGCCTCGAGGCGCAGCGGGTCGCCCGCGGGATCGATCGGCCAGCGACCCGAAGGCCCCGCTTCGCCGGGGCGTATGACCCACGCGACCGCCTCGCGCCACGCGGGCGAAGGGTCGGGCTCGATGTGCAGGCGTTCGCTCCGCGCCGAACGCCCCCCGCGCGCACGCGTCGCTTCCGCTTCGGCAAACACCGTGAACGCGCCCGCGACTTCCGGGAGCGTGCGGCGCGCGGCGCCGTCGGCGTCGAGATCGACGCCGATGGACCATGACGTGCTGCGGTCGCTCGGCTCATCGACACGCACGCGCAGCACCGCGCGTCGCGGGGGCTCATCGATCACCCACGCGCTCCGGACACGCGTCTCGATCGCAAGAAGCGCATCCTCGCCCGCGTGCGGCTCGGGACCCAGCAGGCGGACACCGATCCAGACCGGGGACCACGCGGGCGGGCGCGACGACGCGTCCGCGGAAGGCTTGGCCGCTCGGTGCGCAGTTGTGATCAGCAGCCCGGGCATCGCGATGTGCATCGCCATCAGCACGACGAACGGCAGAGCCGCGAGCATCCACCGGATCGGCGCGGTCGCACGCGCGTCCGTCACGGGGCGTGCGGCTTCGATCGCTCGCAGCGCTTGGCCCGCGGCGCGGCGCGCACACGCCGAGGCGATCGGATCATCACTCGCAGACCAGTGGAGCAGCCCGCACCCGACCTCCACAACGCCCAGGGGCGCGCCCGGCGGTTGCTCACGCTCGTAGGCACGGGCCGCCGCTTCGAGCGAGACGCGCCGAACGGCACTCGCGCCGATCGTCCAGACGAACCCGGGAAGGAGCAGCAGGCACGCGATCAGCGTGAACAGCCATGCGCTCACGCCCTCGGCGCCCCACCAAGCGTCGAGCAGCGCGAGCGCAGCCAGGGCCCACGCGAGCAGAACAAGCCCGAGGCGCAACCGACGCCGCCTTGCACGCCATCGGAGGCGGCGTGCGCGCGAACGCAGCCGCTTGTCGAGCGATGAGGCTTCGTGCGGGTGTGTCGCGACAGCCGGGCTCATCGCGCGGGCTCCGAAGCCGTGCGCCATGCGAGGAGGTAGAGCAACGCGATCACGCCGACCGCGAGACGCGGATCGATCCAGGGCGAACGCCTCGTCGCGGCGCTCGTGTGCTCGGTTTGCAGCGTCGCGAGCCACTCGCTCGCGGGCGTTCGGGGCTCGAACAGCACGCCACCGGTCGCGCCCGCGAGCCGCTCCAGCGTGCGCGCACGCGGTCCTGATTCGAGGTCTTCGAGCGAGGAGACGGCAACGATCACCGAGACGCGGGCCGTGCGACCGTCGTTCCGCAGCGTAAAGACGTGACGCCCGGGCTTGCGGAGCACCCGTTCTGCGGCGTGCGTTTCGCGCGCGTTCGGCGAGGATGTCGCGTGGAATTCATGTGCACGCTGAATGCCGATCGGGGGGGTGTGTTCGAGCGTGATCGGCGAGCCGACCGCGCCGATCGCGCGAAGGCGGACGCGGTCGCCGGGCGCCAGCAGGCTCGGCTCGGCGACGAGTTCGAGCGCGGGCTCGGGCGGGATCGGGTCGCCGAAAGCGGCGAAACGGGCGACGCGGACCCACGGGTTGTCTTCGGGCGCGGCGTCGCGCCAGACGCTCCAGAGCCCGTGCGCCGGGATCGTGACCTCCCTTCGCCCGCGCGTGAGCGTCGCGGTGATGGCGGCGTGCGTGCCCGCCTGGGCTGTGACTGCTTCGGCGATGCGCAGCGTCGCCGGATCGTTGTATGCAGCGGAACGCACATGGATGGTTGGCGAGGGGCGCGTCGCGATGGATGGCGTGTCGCCGAGCAGCGCCGTGCCGGTTTCGGTCATGCGCAGTCGAGCGGGCGTGGCGTCTTGCTCGGGGATCGCGTCGAAAACGATCAGGCCGGGCGCTCGCTCAGCGGCCTGGCGGAGCGCGTCGAGGTGTGCCGCGTCGATCCCGTGGGGAGCAGAGGCTTCGGGGTTCTTGAGGATGTCGCGCACGCCCGGGGCGAGGACGACGAGTTCGTACGCCGCGAGGCGTCGGGGCGTGAGCAACGCGCGGACGTCGGGGCGTTCGGGCGCGTGCCCGTCGATCGCGTCGCGCGCGGCGGCGGGGCGGGCGGAGGCGGGGTCGGCGAGCGCAAGGTGCGTGACGCGGAAGCCGCGATCGGCGCGCCACGCCCGACGCGCGAACGCGACGTCCCAGCTCGGCCCGAGTGTCACGACGAGCACCTCCGCCGGCGCGGGGCGGACGCGGAGCGGGACCGGCGCTTCCGCGGTGTGCGCACCGAGCTCGCCGGTGTCGCGGCCCGCTTGCGCGGTGCTGGCTTCCACGAGCAACTCGGCGGTATCCGTCGGCGGCGTGATGCGGAACTCGTGCCGGAGCGACCAGTGGGCGTCAAGACGGCGCAGCTCGAGACGCTCGGCGTGGACCAGCTGGTGCGATCCATCGTGGTCACGCGCGAGGATCCGCAACTCGGCCCATCTCGTGCCGGTGGTTGAAGCGCCCGCGTGCAGGGCGAGCGCGACGCGCACGCGGACCGGGTCGCCCGCGAGGACGGTGTCGGGCTCGGCGACGGCGGCGAGACGGAGCGTGGGGGCATCCGACGTGTGCGCGGACGCGGGGCCGAACGCCGGGGCGTGCAGCGCGACACCCGCGCGCCGTGCGAGTGGGATCAGCGTGTCGAGATCGGCGCCGGAGGTGTCGGCGCCGTCGGTGAGCAGGACCAGGTGAGCCGCGACGTTGGCGGGGCGAGCGCTGAGCGCTTCGATCGCGGCGCTGGCGGCGGCGTGCAGGTTGGTCGCGTCGGTCCGTAGGTTTTCGGTGCCCGCAGGCATGGTGTGCGTGATCGGGCGCGCGGGGGTGGTGGTGTCGGCGAAGGCTTGCAGTTCGGGCGCGGCTTGTGCGGTACCGGTCTCGATCGCGTAGCGGAGGGTTTGGGCCCACCGCTCGGCGAGAGCCGCGGGAGATTCGGCGGCGTTTGTCGCGCGTCGCATCGAGTCGGACCGATCGAGCAGCACATGGACGCGGGGCGGGTGCGCGTCATCGGTCGCGTGTCGATCGCTGGTGTGTGTGCGCACGGGGTTGGCGAGCGCGACCGCCGCGACGAGCGACGCGATCGCCCAGAGCGCGCCGGCGGTGCGGAGGCGTCCATGCCGGCGGCGTGCGACGACGCCCCCGAACGCCGCGAGTGCGAGGAACGCCACGCTCGCCCACCAGCCCGCGACGGGCGCGAGTTCGAAGGGCACCGGCGTCACGCTCCGCCCTCCGAACGGGGATGGGGGTTGCGGGCGGCGCAGGCGAGATCGATCAGCAGAGCGACAAGAGCGATCGCCAGCAGCCAGCCCGCGGCGAACGGGTTGTCGGCGCGAGCCTCGCCTCGCTCGCCCGCACGCGGCCCAGGGCCGGGCTGGGCATCGGTCGTGGCATTGCCCGGCGCGTTGGCGTGCGCAGGCTCGGGCGCGTCGGGCGGGGCTCGGGGTGTTGGGGTGCGGGTGTCGCGTTCGCGTGCGCCGAGCGAGCCGGGGGTGAGCCGGTGCGGCTCGGGCGGGGCGAGTCGCTTGAGAAACACGCGTGCAAGGACGGGGAGCCAGAGGGACGCATCGTCGTGCGCGGGGCGCAGGTCGGCGTGCAGGATGAGCACGGGCGGCGCGCCTTCGCCGTCCGGCGGGAGCCACTGGGCGAGCGCGAGGGCGTGCTGGTCCGCGAGCCATGTCTCGGCCTGGCTCGCGATCGGTCGAGTGCGCCGTGTGCCGAGGTCGAGTTCTGCGAGCAGGAGCGGTGCGTCGGTCGCGAGCGGGATCGCCGGGGCGGGCGTGTCGGCCGGCTCGATCGGCGGCAAGCGCCACGCGCGCCCAGCCGGGTGCGACGGCGCCTCGTCGAGCACCAGCACCGTTGCCTGTTCACGCGCCCGGGCGGCGTGCGACCGCTGGTTGGAAACCGCACGCACCGCGACCGTCGGCGGGGCCTCGTCGCCCGCCTCGTGCAATCGAAAGCCCAGGTCGAGAGCGGCGGCCTCGAACGCGGCACGCGCGTTCAGGCTCAGCGACGGATCCACCATCAGCGTGCGTACGGGTGCGAGGCGGAGCTCGGCCTCCGCGCCGGCTGCGAAGCCGCGGAGCGGGCGGGCGTCGATCCAGAGATCGGCGTGCACGCGGACGACGCGGGCGCTGGCGGGCACAATCGGGGCGAGATCGAGACGAACAAGCGTCTCGGTGTCTGTTTCGGTTGGCGCGTCGGCTCGGGCGCGGGAGCGCCCCCCTGGGCTCTCGTGGGTGAGCACGGGCTGGCGCACGACCTTCTGCGGAGCGCCGTCAATGGAGCATCGCCACTCGATCGTGAGCCCCGGTTCGAGCGCGCCCGCGTGCATCACACGGGCGCGGAGCGCCGGGATCGCGGGGCGGGTGTTCACACCGGGGAACACGCGGTTCGGATCGGCATCGAGTTCGATCGGCGAGAGCGTCGGGTGGCGTTCGAGCGTGGGCGGGTGCGAGGGCGTGAGGCGGATCGTGGGTTGGTGCGGGCCTGCGGACGCGGCGCGGAGCGGGGCGAGCTGGGTCGCCTGGTGGTCGGTGAGGAGGTGGACTTCGGCGGCTCGCGGTGCCGCGGCGCGGGCGAGCGCGACGGCCTCGGCGAGGTCGGTTTCTCCCGCGGGACGGGCCGCGGCAAGCGCGGAGCGAGCGGCGGCGTGGGTCGTCGCGATCGTGCGGGGCTCGCTCGCGACGACGAGGACCACGGGACGTGCGTGGCGCTCGGCGTCGTCGATGCGCCGCCCGGCTTCAGCGCGGAGAGACTCCAAGACCGGCACGCGCGGGCCGATGGCGTGCGCGCGCGAGGTGGAAGCGCTCGCGTCGAGCACGATCGCGACCGGCTCGGGGGCGTCGTCCGCGGCGGTGGCGACGGGATCCGCGAGGGCGAGGAGCACCGCGGCGAGTGCGCCCAAGGCGACCGAGCGGGCGAGCAGACGCAGCAGTTCGCGGAGACGCCGAGCCCCGGCGGCTCGCCACGCGTCGCGGCCGTCATCCGGGACGAGGAGCATCGCGCCAGCGAAGGTTGCCGGCGGCGCGGGGCGCCGTCGGAACAGGTGCGCGAGCACCGGGGCCGAAGCCGCCAACGCGACCCACACCCACGCCAGTTCCGTTGCACCCGTTGGCATCCGCTCCGTTGTACCGCGCTCGGGCCCCGGCGTGTGCAGCGGGCCGCCTCGCGGCTTGGTTTTGCGGAGGAGTCCCGGGGGCGGGGATGGGCGTGGCCCGTTTGTTCACGCGTGCTGCGCGGAGCGGTACCAGGCGAGGGTGTCGGCAAGGCCCTGCTCGACGGTTGTGCAGGGGGTGTAGCCGAGGAGCTCACGCGTGCGGGTCAGGTCGGCGTGGGAGTGGAGCACGTCGCCGGGGCGCCGCTCGTCGTGGATGGGTTCGAGCCCGTGGGCGTCGAGAACGCGGGCCATGATGCGGGCGAGCTCGTTGACACTGGTGCGCTCGCCGGCGGCAACGTTGCAGACCTCGCCCGCGAGCGGCACCGTGCTGGCCCCGGCGAGGAGCGTCGCGAGGACGGCGTTGGAGACGTGGGTGAAATCCCGGGATTGGTTGCCGTCGCCGTAGATGCGGGGGCGTTCGCCGGCGAGAAGCCGCGTGGCGAAGGCGGCGACGACGGCGGCGTACTCGGAGTCGGCGCGTTGGCGCGGGCCGAAGATATTGAAGTAACGCAGGGCGACGGTCGAGAGCCCGTAGGTGCGGCTCCAGGCGGCGAGCAACTGCTCGGCCGCGACCTTGCTGGCGGCGTAGGGCGAGCGCGGGCTCGGGCGGAGGGTCTCGGGCGTGGGGAACTGCTGAACGTCGCCGTAGGCCGAACTGCTGGCGGCGAAGACCACACGCCCCGCGCCCACGGCGCGGGCGGCTTCGAGGACGCGGAGCGTGCCGGTCGCGTTGACCTGCCAGGTGCGCTCGGGGGCCTCGATGGAGCGCTGGACGCTCCCGACGGCCGCGAGGTGGAAGACGCGATCGGCCCCCTCGGCCGCGTCGGCGAGCCCGGACGGGTCGAGGATGCTCGCGTGGACCACACGGAGGCGGTCCGGGTCGAGGTCCAGCAGTTCGCCGAGGTGGGCGGGGGTGGCGTTGGAGAGGTCGTCGATCACGCAGACCGAGGCCCCGAGCCCGAGCAGGGCGTCGGTCAGGTGCCCGCCGATAAATCCGGCCCCGCCGGTGACAAGGCAGGCTCGCCCCTCGTAGAAGGGGCGGAGCCGCTGAACAGCTTGGGCGGGGAGACGGAGCATCTGGTTCGAATGGTACTGGGCTTGCCTCCCCAAGGAGAGCCTCGGCACAAAAGCGCCCCCACAAACGGGGGCGAAGCCGGGAAGAACCGCGCATTGGTGCTCGTCCGCGGGTGGGACGCTGGCGGACGGATCAGGGGCACGCGCCGAGGGTGTCGAGCCAGCCGGCGATGTAAAAGTTGAGGTCGCTGGTGGTGACCTGCCCGTCGGGGACCCCGTCGAGCGCGGGGCCGGTGATGTCGGCGGCGGGATCGGCATCGATCCAGAGCGCGATGTAGAAGTTGAGGTCGCTGGTGGTGACCTGTCCGTCGGGGACGCCGTCAAGCGCGGGGCCGGTGATGTCGAAGGGGCAGGGGGCCGAGACACCGGTTCGTGGGTCGGCGGAGATGACTTCCCAGATGACCTGGTAGGTCGCTTGGAGGGTTTCTTCGCGGAAATACGAGGGCGTCGGGTTGGCCGGGTGGTTGCGGATCTCCGGATCGAGCAGCGACCTGGGGTCGATGCGTTGAAGGACGCTGAACGCCGTGACGGCGGCGACGTGTCGCCCGTAGTCGCGGGTCATATGCACGGCATCGCGGTAGAGCTGACTCCGGAAGTTGAGCACATCCGGAACTTGTCGGCTCTCGATGCGTTGCTTCAGCAGATAGAGCACCTCGGCAACCGGGATCAGGCGTAAGGATTCGCCGAATTGTGATTCATACATCGCGAATGCGGCGTCGTAGTAGTCTCGTGAAATGGCGGTCGGCGTGTCCAGCGTGAACTCGCCCGGTTCATTCCAAAGATCCACGAAACCATCGCGACTTGGCCATCCGGTGTAGAGATAAAACAGCGTCGTGGCGTTCTCGGGATTTTCTCGGGTCAGTTCCACGAAGAATCGCAGCGCATCCACATCCTCACCGAGCGTGGGCTTCGGGAAGGTCATGTGCAACTGGAGCGTCACCGCGTCCCAGCGGTACGATGGCAACGCGCTCTGGTACATCCCTGACGGGGGTGGGTCTACGCAGATCCCGTCCGGATTGGCTTGGATGTACGGGAGTGATCGCCCGCAATTGATGTGGAACCCGACCTCGGTGGGCAGGCCCGCCGCGATCGCGATGGCTTCCTGATAATCCGGGCGGCTGTCCCATGTCAGGCTGTTCCCGACGTGATAGCTCCGAAAAACAGGGGGCTCAGCCACCGCAGCAGAGGCGCCCAAGGCGATGGCACCAGCCACACGCACAACGATTACACCGGCTCGCATGGGTTGACGCTCTCCGGAAGAGGCCGTAAGGCCGAAAAATCCCCTCAACAAGGTATCTCGATTTCGGCCGAATGCAAGCCGAGAAAGGCGGACAGCATACCGTACAAAATCAAATAAAAAGCCCCGCATGAGCGAGGCTCAACAAAGATCTTGCTCAGCGAGGCCCCGCCATCCTTCGAGATTACTTCGCCGCGGGCTTGTACCCGGCCTTGAACTGGCGGATCGCGTCCTGCAGCTTCGGCTCGATCGTGTCGGTCAGGGCCTTGCCGGTCGCCAACTCTTCTCGGACGGCGCGGGCCGAGGTCTGGAAGTGGTTGAGCAGGGCGGCCTCGAACTCGCGGATCGCGTTCACCGGCACGTCGTCCATGAAGCCCTTGGTCGCGGCGTAGATCGAGATGACCTGATCGACGACCTCCTGCGGGACGTACTGCGGCTGCTTGAGCAGCTCGACCATGCGGGCGCCGCGGTCGAGCTGGGCCTGGGTCGCCTTGTCGAGCTCGGTGCCGAGCTGGGCGAAGGCTTCGAGTTCGCGGTAGGCCGCCAGGTCGAGGCGGAGCGAGCCGGCGATCTTCTTCATCGCCTTGATCTGGGCGTTGCCACCGACGCGGCTGACCGAGATACCGACGTTGATCGCGGGGCGGACGCCGGAGAAGAACAGTTCGGGCTCGAGGTAGATCTGCCCGTCGGTGATGGAGATCACGTTGGTGGGGATGTAGGCCGAGACGTCGCCTTCCTGAGTCTCGATGACGGGGAGGGCGGTCAGCGAGCCGCCGCCGTTCTCGTCGCTGAGCTTGGTGGCGCGCTCGAGCAGGCGGGAGTGCAGGTAGAACACGTCGCCGGGGTACGCCTCGCGACCCGGGGGGCGGCGGAGCAGCAGCGAGAGCTGGCGGTACGCGACGGCCTGCTTGGAGAGGTCGTCGTAGATGCACAGGGCGTGCTTGGGGTAGGGCTTGCCGTCGGAGAGGGTCATGCCCGGGGTCTTGCCGGACCACATGAAGTGCTCGCCCATGGTGCACCCGGCGTAGGGGGCGATGTACTGCATCGGGGCCGGGTCGCTGGAGCCGGCGTTGACGACGATGGTGTAATCCATCGCGCCTTTCTGCTTGAGGGTCTCCACGACGCCGGCGACGGTCGATTCCTTCTGACCGACCGCGACGTAGATGCAGACGACGGCCTGATCGGTGCCCCAGTACTGCTTCTGGTTGATGATGGTGTCGATCGCGACGGCGGTCTTGCCGGTCTTGCGGTCGCCGATGATCAGCTCGCGCTGCCCGCGCCCGATCGGAATCATCGCGTCGATCGCCTTGATGCCGGTCTGGAGCGGCTCGGTCACGGGCTGACGCCCGGCGATGCCGGGGGCGATGATGTCGACCTTCGAGGCCTTGTCGCGGTGGAGGGCGGGGCCGTCGTCGAGGGGCTGCCCGAGCGGGTTGACGACGCGCCCGAGGAGCGCCTCGCCGACGGGGACTTCGAGCAATCGCCCGGTCGCTTTGACGAGGTCGCCCTCCTTCACGGAGAGGTAGTTGCCGTAGATGACCGCACCGACGGTGTCCTGCTCCAGGTTCATGACCTGGCCCATGACGCTGCCGGCGCTGGTTTCGAACTCGAGGAGCTCGCCGGCCATCGCCTTGCTGAGCCCGTAGATACGGGCGATGCCGTCGCCGACCTCGATGACCTTGCCGACCTCGGAGACTTCGAGCTCCGCGGCAAACTGCTCGATCTCGTGCTTGATGACGCTCGTGATCTCGTCGGTTTTGATCTTCACAGCCGGTTCCTCTTCTAGAGCTTCGACGCGGGACCTATCGCCTGGCCCCCGCGGCCTGTCCGCGATACGGACGCCCGAACCCGAAAGCCGGGCCCGCAGCAGGGGGAGCGAAGGGTAGTCGCCTGACGGGCGGCTGTCCTGCCTTCCAAGATCGGATTGCTGGGCTCATTCCCCGCCCGGCTCGCCCCGTCGTCGTTCCACGCGGACGCGGACCAGGGCGTCCTCCACTTCGAACCGCAGCGGGCTCGGGAGGCTCGCGAACCGGGCGGCGAAGGTCGCTTCGCCGCCTTCGCGGGCCGCTCGCTCGAGCTCGTCCACGCTCAGCTCCAGCGTCCCGGTGATACGGGTTTCCCCGGTCCGGATCCGCTCGATCTCCTCCACGGGCCCCGTCACGGTCACGTCCCGCAGGAAGGGGTCCTGCGGGATCACCAGCCAGTCGTTGAACGCGACGGCCGCCACTTTGACGTGGACCGGGACCGTCGGGAGCTCGATCGAGGCCGTGCGGCTTCGCAGCGTGAGCGCCACGCCCACCGAGCCGGGCTCGAACCGGATCGGGTTCGCGTCGGCCAGATCCGGGGGCAGCTCCACCGCCACGTTCCCCAGCACCTGACGCCGACCCGCCTCCAGCCCGCGCAACCGATCCGCGCTCACCCGTGCGATCGCGAACGCCTCGGCCGACAACGCCTCAGCGAACGACGCCGGCATCTCCACGCGCACCGTCGAGGGGTTCACCTCCAGCGAACCCTCGACCTGGCCCTCCGGCAGCTCAACCCGCACCGGGAGCTCCCGCTCCACCAGCGTCCCCACCAGAACGCGGACGGTCGCAGGGTCGAGGTCGGCGATCGTGACGCCGATGCCGCGGAAGGCTTCGCTCTCGCGCAGGGCGGCGCGGAGGTCGAGCACGTGCTCGCCCGGCGCGCCCGGGAGGTCGACGCCGCCCGTCAGGCGGATGGGGCCCCGGATCGCTTCGAGCAGCGTGTCGACCGCGGTGTTGGACCCGTCGATCCGGGTGCGGACCGTTCCCGTCCACCCGCTGTCGAGGACCTGGATGTACCTGGTCGGCGCGCCCTCGTCGAAGCGGACGTCGAGGTCCATCGTCTGCGTGCGGACGCTCTGCCCCTCGGCAAAAGCCCAGATCAGCACCGCGATGACGGTCGTCAGCACGATGACACGGAACCGGTCAGCCATCGCGCCCTCCCCCCCCGCCGCCGCTCCCGGCCAGCCCGCCGGGGGAGGCCCGCGAGGCCCGGTTCGACGCCTTGTCGCTCGCCTTAGCGGGCGACGCGTGATCGTCGTCGGCGTTGTCGTTCAGACGGGCTTCGGCCATCGCCTCGGCTTCGGCGTCCGCGTCGGCGGCGCTCTCGCCCGCGGCCGGGGGCACCTTCGCCAGACGCGAGCTCAGCTCCTTCTTCAATTCCGCGGCCTGGAAGCCCGGGGTCAGACGCCCGCGCTCGGCGAGGCGGATCAGCCCCGTCTCCTCGCTGATCACCACCACGATCGCATCGCATTCCTTGGTCAGGCCGACGGCGGCCCGGTGCCGACTGCCCAATTGCCGGTCCGGCATGTCCTCCGGGTCCGCGAGGGGGAGTTGCACGTTGGCCGCGTGGATGACCTTCCCGCGGACGACGACCGCCAGGTCGTGCAGAGCCGAGCCGGGGAAGAAGATCGTCTGGAGCAAGGGGGCCGAGAGACGGGCGTTCATCCGCGTCCCGCCTTCGAGCAGGGAATCGAGCCCGGCCTGACGCTCGAGCACGATCAGCGCACCGAAACGGGCCCGCGCGAGGTACTGGGCGGCCTCCACGATCGGCTCGACCACCTCGGCAATCTCGCTCGGGCTCCGCTTGAAGATCGGGCGCTCGCCGAGGCGGATCAACGCCCGTCGCAGCTCCGGCTGGAAGAGCACGACCAGGCCGATCGCGACGATCTGCAGCAGGCGGTCGAACAGCAGGCCGATCCGGGTGAAGGTCTGCCCCCCGCCGAGCAGCCAGACCAGCGTCGCGAAGACGACGAAGATCAGGAGCACGCCCTTGAGCGCCCCGGCCGCCCGGGTGCCCTGGGCGAATTTCACGATGAAGTAGACCGCGATCCAGATGACCGAGAGCTCGATCGCGACTTCCCACCAGGCGTAGCTGGGGAGGCGATCGAAGAGGTCTTGGATGTGGCGAAAGACGTTCACGACGCTTTTGTTTGCTTTCTGAACGGTTTTTCCGGCACGGGCGCGGCGCAGCCTCCAATATTAGGAGTCTACCGAGCGATACCATCGCCCCGCGATGGCGTACCGCGTGACAAAGTTTGAGTCGACGCCGAACCCGAACGCGTTGAAGTGCCTGGTGGAGCCGAGCCCGGGCCCGACGCCGCGGAGCTATTTCGACGCCGCCTCGGCCGCGGGGGACCCGCTGGGCGAAGCGCTTTTCGCGATCGACGGCGTGACCAACGTGCTCATCCACACCGCGTTCATCACGGTCTGCAAACGCCCGGATCGGGCGTGGGGGGCGATGAAAAAAGCGATCGAGCGGGTGCTTCGTGACGCGGCGTGAGGCGAACGTGCGCACGTCCCGCGCGCTCGAGGCTTGGTTCAGCACGAACGCGCGGGCGCTCCCGTGGCGTGTGTCGGGGGCGGGCGGGATGCGCCGGGAGGCGTGGGCGTCGCTGGTGAGCGAGCTGATGGCGCAGCAGACGCAGATCTCGCGGGCTGCGGAGAAGTTTGTGCCGTTTATGGCGCGCTACCCGACCCCGACGGCTCTCGCCGACAGCGCCGACGCGCCCGGGGGTGAGGACGAGGTCCGGGCGCTCTGGCAGGGGCTGGGTTACTACCGGCGGGCGCGTCTTCTGATTGAGGCGGCCCGCGCGATCCGCGATCGGCACGCGGGCGTCACGCCGACGGACGCGGAGGCGCTGCGGGCGCTGCCCGGGGTGGGGCCGTACACCGCCGGGGCGGTGGCGTCGATGGCGGGGGACCGACCGGAGCCGCTGGTGGACGGGAACGTCGCGCGGGTGCTGCTCCGCCTGCACGCGCCGGCAGAGGTGCCCCACCAGCCGGCGGACCGCGCGACGCAGAAATGGCTGTGGCGCGAGGCGCGCGCGCTGGCCGAGGCGGCCCGCAGCCCTGGAGACACGAACGAGGCGTTGATGGAGCTCGGCGCAACGGTCTGCACGCCGCGGAACCCGCGTTGCCTGCACTGCCCGCTCTCGGGCAGCTGCCGGGCGCTCGCGACGGGGCGTGCTGAGTCGATCCCGGAGCCGAAGCCGCGGGCGACGAGGCGGGAGCTGTTCGCGACGACGCTGATCGTGCGCGATGCGCGCGGGCGCGTGCTGCTGGAGCGGCGTGCGAGCAAGGGGCTGTGGGCGGACCTCTGGCAAGCGCCGACGGATGAACGCGACGGGATGGACGATCTGGCCGACGCCGGCGCGGCCTTGTGCGCACGCCTCGGGCTGCGCCGAGGGCGGGCGGTTGAAGAGTTGGGCGCGTTCGAGTTTCAGACGACGCATCGGCGTGTGCGGTTCCGCGTGCTCGGCGTGCGCACGGCGCTGAGCGCGGGCGACGCCGAGCGGCTGACGAAGGGTGGCTGGCGGTGGGCCGAGGGGACGGCACTGTCGGGGTTGATCGCGGGTCGGGCGCAGCGATTGGCGCTGGAGGCCGGGGGTGTGGGGGTGGATTGACGGGATGTGCTCGATGTGCCACTGACCTTGCTGCAAGGTCCGTGCTTCCTGGCCTTCTCCCTCTTCGATGCTCTTTTTATGTTGTGCGTTTTGGAGTGAGAGGGGTGTTGGAGAAAGGAGGAGGGGAGCCCGGAGCACTGACCTCTCGGAAGAGGTCAGTGGCACATGGGATCGGCGCTCCGGATCTGGCCTTTGGCCCTTGGTGCTTTTGGCGATTTCCTCCCGGACCTCCTCCGTCGGCTATGCCGACACCTCCCCCGCTGGAGCGGGGGAGGGCAGGGGGAGCGCGTCGGTGGGCGCATACGCTTTTGTTCATGCGTCTGGTCGTGGTCATCCCGGTGTACAACGAGGCGGCGTTGCTCGAGCGCGCCATCGCGCGGCTCGAGGCGACGCCCGCGCTCCCCGGCGGCGAGCGCGTGGAGCGGGTGCTCGTGCTCGTGGACGACGGCTCGACCGACGGGTCCACCGAGCTTGTGCGCGCGATGGAGGGTGCTGGGCGTGCGCACGCCGTGGTGCATGCGCGGAACCGGGGCAAGGGGGCCGCGCTGCGGACGGGGTTTCAGAAGGCGATGGAGCTCGGGGCGGACGTGGTGCTGGTGCAGGACGCGGACCTGGAGTACGACCCGGCGGACCACGGCGCGGTGCTCGCGCCGATCCTCGATGGGCGTGCGGACGCGGTAATCGGCAGCCGCTTTATTGGGACGACGCACCGCGTGCTGTACTACTGGCACTTCCTCGCGAACCGGTTCATCACGCTGTGCAGCAACGCGCTGACGAACCTGAACCTGAGCGACATCGAGTGCTGCTCGAAGGCGATGACGCGGGCGGCGCTCGAGCGGATCACGATCGAGGAAGACCGCTTCGGCGTGGAGCCGGAGCTGGTCGCGAAGCTCGCACGCCTGCGCCTGCCGGACGAGCGCGACGCGGCCCGGGTGCGCCAGACGCGGATCTACGAAGTGGCCGTGAGCTACGCGGGGCGGACGTACGAGGAGGGGAAAAAGATCACCTGGCGCGACGGCGTGCGCGCGCTGGTGTGCATCGTGAAGTACAACCTGCGGTGAGAGACACGGAGCACGAGATGTACCACTGACCTTGTCCGCAAGGTCAGTGCTTCCGCCTCTACCCCTTCTTTCCTGCTCTGGGTGCTTGGGGTGGGAGGAGCATGGGAGAAAGAGAGAGGGGGCCCGGAGCACTGACCTCTCGGAAGAGGTCAGTGGCACATCCGGATGTGGCGCTTTGGCCCTTTGTGGTTTTGGAGATGTTCCGCCGGCCCCCTCCGTCGGCTTCGCCGACACCTCCCCCGCCGGGGCGGGGGAGGGCAGAAAGGGGCGCCGTCCGTGTTTACGGGTTATCGCGGACGACTTTTTCGATCACGATCGGCTCGACGGGGACGTCGCCGTGCCCGGCCCGGGTGGTGGTCTTGACTTTCTTGATCTGATCGACGACGTCCATGCCCTCGATGACCTCGCCGAAGACGGCGTATGCGGCGCCGTCGGGCTGCTTCTGATCGAGGAAGGCGTTGTCGTTAACGTTGATGAAGAACTGGTTGCTCGCCGAGTCGGGGTCGCCGCCGATGCGGGCCATCGCGACGGCGCCGCGTTTGTTGTTGAGGTTGTTGGTCCACTCGTTCTTGATGGTCTTGTTGCCCTGGCGCTGGTCCATGTCGGTGGTGAAGGCGCCGCCCTGGATCATGAAGCCGTCGATGACGCGGTGGAAGATGGTGCCGTCGTAGGCACCGGCGTCGACATAGCTCAGGAAGTTGTCGGTGCTGATGGGGGCTTCGTCGCGGTTGAGTTCGAGGACGATGTCGCCCTTGCTGGTGGTCATGCGGACGCGCACGGGTGTTCTCCTTCCGTGTGGGACAAGATCGGCCCGCCGCGGGGCGGGCGTTCGCGGGATGCTACGCGCCCCGTGCGCGCGAATGATGACCCACGGGGGCCCGACATCGGAACCAAGAGAAAGGACCCGTTCATGCCGATCCTCACCGAGCGACGCCGATTCGGGCGCACAAACCTGCACGTTTCCCCCGTCGGCTTCGGCGGCGCGCCGATCGGCTTTCTCGAAACCGAGCGCGAGCGCACCGCGCAAACGCTCAACACGCTGCTCGACGAGGGGATGAACCTCATTGACACGGCCGCGATGTACCGCGGCTCCGAGGCCCTCATCGGCGAGACCATCGGGCACCGACGCGACGACTACGTCCTCGTCACCAAGTGCGGCACCGAAGTGCCGGACTTGGCGCACAAAGCGTGGACGCCCGAGCTCGTCGCCGCGACTATTGACCGCGCGCTGCGGAACCTGAAGACCGACTATCTCGACGTGATGCTGCTGCACTCGTGCGAGATTGAAACATTCCGCAAGGGCGAGGCGCTCGGGGCGCTGGTCGACGCGAAGCGCGCGGGCAAGGTGCGCCATGTCGGGTACTCCGGGGATAACGAGGCCGGCGCGGAGGCGGCGCAGCACCCGGAGGTCGAGGTGATCCAGACCTCGCTGAACATCTGCGATCAGCGGAACGCGGAGCTGGTGCTGCCGGTGTGCCGGGCGCACGACGTGGGCGTGATGGTCAAGCGCCCGATCGCGAACGCGGCGTGGAAGCAGCCGGACGAGCAGCCGGGCATGTACCGCGACTACGCGAGCGAGTACCACCGCCGCTTCGGGCTGATGGGGCTGCGCCTTGAGGACTTCGACGACGACGTGCAAGAGGGCGGCTGGGCGGAGCTGGCGCTGCGGTTCACGCTGAGCTCCGAGGGCGTGGGGACGGCGATCATCGGGACGACCAACCCGTCGAACGCGCTGGCGAACCTGCGTGCGGCCGCGAAGGGCCCGCTTTCGAAGGCGGCGCTCGAGCGGATCCATCAGGCGTTCGGCTCGGCCCAGGGCGGCGAGGCGTGGGAAGGGCGGACCTGAGCCGTCGGGCCGGGGTGTGCGCGGGCGGCAGGCTTTAGAACTCGATCTGGAAAGCGGCGAAGAGGGTGCCGTAGTCGTCCGAGCCCACCTGCCCGTTGAACTCACGGGAGGTGAAGGTGACGGCGTAGCCGAGGTCGAGCTTGCCGAGTCGCCCGGCGAGGCCGATCTGGATCTCTCCGGTGACGTTTCGTTTATCAACGCTTCTGGAGTTGCTCCAGACGTTGCCGTCGAGGAAAACGTCGTGGACTTTGAAGGTGGCGCCGACGCGTCCGAAGGCGTAAAGGCCCCAGTCGTTGCCGGAGCCGTCGCCCCATCCGCCGGCGACGTCTCGGAAGCCGGAGATGCGTGTGGGCGGGCCGAAGTCGTCGGGGAGGTTGTAGCCGACGCGGAGGGTCGCGCCGGTTTCGACGCCGGTGCGGACGGTGCCGAGACGCGCGCCGAGCTCGGGGATGATCTCGCCCGAGAGATCGCCGAGGCTGACACGCGGGGTGCGCCAGCGCCGGACCCAGGTCGCGTTGATGGTGGGCTCGTCGTTGAGTTGTTTGGGCCATCCCCGGGGTTTGAGCTGCTGAGGGACGGCCGAGTGGATGAACTCCTGGATCGCCTGCGCCCCGCTGAGGGGACCGAGCACGCCGAGCTCGATCGCGACGTGATCGAGCTTGTGGCGATCGGACCGCTGCCCGTAGAAGGTCAGCCCGAGGTGCCCGGCGTAGGGGCGATCACTCCGGGGTGGATCAGGGTCGCGGATGTCGCGTCCGGTGTACATGAGCTGGGTGAGCGAGAGGCCGCCGGCGAAACGCGGGTTGTCGAACTGTCCGATGCCCGGGAGGGCGGACATGAGGTCGGGGAGAAAGCCCCCGCGGAAGCCGAGGTCGATCTTGAGCCCGTTGGTGTAGTGGCGGTCGGTCTCGGCGATGGGTTTGACGTAGGCGCCGTCGTTCTCCCACCAGATGCTGAAGGCGACGGGTCGGAGCGGGCCGTGCGGGGCGTCGAGGTGCTGCTGGAGGGGTGAGGGCGTGTCGGTCTGGGCGGCGGCGTGGTCGGGGGTGCTCCGCGCCACGAGCCCGGTCGGCCCGGGCCAGACACCCGAAGCGGTCGCGCTCGGGGGGGCGAGCAAGGCGAGCGACAGGCACGCCGCCACGCCAGGGCGCGCTCGTGAACGACCGGCTGCTCGGCTCAAGGGTTGGTCCCCATCCGTCGCGTCCCCGATCCCGGTCTCGCCCCGCGCCGGGCCCGTCGTCGCCCGTGCGCTCCCGCGTCGCGCCCGGAACAATTCCGAGCGTGGCCCGGGAGAGTACCCGCTCAGCCTTCCTGCGTCTCGTGCAGCCTCGCCAGCACGCTGAAGTCCTCGAGCGTGCTCGTGTCCTGCCCGGCGTGCGCCCGCCCGGCCGCGACGTCCCGCAGCAGGCGACGCATGATCTTGCCGGACCGCGTCTTCGGCAGGGCGTCGGTGAACCGGATCGCGTCCGGCTTGGCGATCGCGCCGATCGCCTTGGCGACGCGCGCCCGCAGCTCGTCCTTGAGCGTCTTCACGCCGTCTTCATCGGGCGGGGTGTGCCCCGGCTCGAGCGTGCAGAAGGCCGCGATGCCGGTGCCCTTGATCTCGTGCGGCACCCCCACCACCGCCGCCTCGACCACCGCGGGGTGCGCGACCAGGGCGCTCTCGACCTCCATCGTCCCGAGTCGGTGCCCGCTGACGTTGATCACGTCGTCGACGCGCCCCATGATCCAGAAATAGCCGTCCGGATCGCGCCGGGCGCCGTCGCCGGGGAAGTAGAAGGGGCTGACGCCGCCCGCCGCGAGGCACCCGCCGACGTCGAACTTGCGCCAATAAGTCTCGATGAAGCGTTCGCGGTCGGCGAAGACGCCTCGGAGCATGCCGGGCCAGGGCTTGCGGATCGCGAGCAGCCCGCCGGAGCCGAGGGGGAGCTCGCGCCCGGTTTCGTCGACGATCGCCGCGTCGACGCCGAAGAACGGGAGCGTGCAGGAGCCGGGCTTGGTGGGCGTGACGCCGGGGAGGGGCGTGAGCATGTGCCCGCCGGTCTCGGTCTGCCACCAGGTGTCGACGATCGGGCAGCGGTTGCCGCCGACGTGCTCGCGGTACCACATCCAGGCCTCGGGGTTGATCGGCTCGCCGACGGAGCCGAGGACCTGCAGGCTGGAGAGATCGTGCTTCTGGGGGTGCTTGGCGCCCCACTTCATGAAGGCGCGGATCGCGGTGGGCGCGGTGTAGAACTGCGTGACCCTGTGGCGCTCGACGATCGACCAGAAGCGGTCCTCACCGGGCGCATTCGGCGCGCCCTCGTACATGAGCGTGGGGACGCGGTTCGGCATGACGCCGTAGAGGATGTAGCTGTGCCCGGTGATCCAGCCGACGTCGGCGGTGCACCAGAAGAGCTGCCCGCGGACGCGTCGCTCGCCGGCGTCGGCGGTGCGGTAGATCCGCTCTGGGCCGTCGAGCCCGGGGATGAGGTTGAAGACGTACTTCGCGGTCGTCGCGGTGTAGACCATATAGCCGGCAACGGTGTGCTGGATGCCCTTGGGCTTGCCGGTGGAGCCGGAGGTGTAGAGCAGGAAGCTCATGTGCTCGCTGTCGAGCGCCTCACATGGGCAGTCCTCGCTCGCGCCCTCCATCAGCGCGTGCCAGTCGTGGTCCCGCGGCTCGTGCATCAGCACGGGGTTGCCGCAGCGCTTCAGGCAGACGACCGCCTCGACGATCCGGTCCCGCGGCTCGTCCCCCGCGCCCTCGCCGCCCGAGCCGGCGAACTCGTTGACCGCCGAGTCCACGTTCTCCTTCAGGGGCACCACCTGCCCGCGCCGCCACGCGCCGTCGCAGGTCACGATCACCTTCGAGTTCGCGTCGGCGACGCGGTCGGCGATCGCCTGCGCGCTGAACCCGCCGAAGATCACCGAGTGGACCGCCCCCATCCGTGCGCACGCCAGCACCGCGACCGCCAGCTCCGGCACCATGCCCATGTAGATCGTCACGACATCACCCGGGCGCACGCCCAGCGCCTTGAGCACGTTCGCAAACTTCGCCGTCTCGCGCTGCAGCTCGCGGTAGGTGACGACGCGGACCTCGGGCTCGCCCTTGGCTTCGCCGGCCGCCGCCCCGAGCGGCTCGCCCTCCCAGACGATCGCCGCGTCGTCGCCGTGCCCGGCTTCGACGTGGCGATCGACGCAATTGAAGCAGAGGTTGGTCTGGCCGCCGACGAACCACTGCGCGTCGGGTGCTTGCCAGCGGAGCGTTTCGGTCGGCTCCTGAAACCAGTGGAACCCGCGTGCGACCTCGCCCCAGTAGGCCGCGGGGTCGGCGATCGAGCGAGCGTGCCGCTCGCGGTACTCATCCATTGAATCGATCAGCCATTTTCGCGTGCCGACCTCGCCGGGCTCCGGGGGATGGAAGACGCGGTCCTCGCGGAGCGTCGAGTCGATCCCGGAGTCGGAACGCGCGGGCTGATCGGTCATCGGGCGGCCTCCGTTCATGGGGCCGTCCAGCATAGACCGGGGCGCGCCATAACGACAAACCGGGGCGAACCGCCCCGGCTGTCGATCCCCCGGAATCCGTGCCAATCCGAAAGCGGTCAGTGCCCCTCGCGGGTGACGCGCATCACTTCCTGGATGCTCGTCAGCCCGTCGGCGACCTTGCGCATCCCGTCGCTCTGGAGGCTGACCATGCCGCGTTCCAGGCACATCCGCCGGAACTCGCTCACGTTCGGGTTCCGCGCGATCACGTCGCGGAGCTGGTCGTCCACCGCGAGCAGCTCGTAGATGCCCACGCGCCCGGAATAGCCCGTGTTGCGGCACTTGTCGCACCCGACGGCCGACCACATGTCCCGCGCGTTCATCCCCTGCATCGCGAGGTACTCGGTCATCTCCTCGCTCGGCTCAGCGTGCGCCCGGCAGTGTCCGCACAGACGCCGGACGAGGCGCTGGGCGAGCACGCTGTTGACGGCCGCGCCGACCAAGAACGGCTCCAGACCGATGTTCACCAGGCGCGTGATCGAGCTCGGCGCGTCGTTGGTGTGCAGCGTGCTCAGCACGAGGTGACCGGTCAACGCGGCCTGCACCGCGGTGTGCGCCGTCTCCTCGTCGCGGATCTCACCCAGCATGATCACGTCCGGGTCCTGACGCAGCAGCGCCTTGAGCGCTCGAGCGAAGGTCATGCCGATCTTCGCGTGCGTCTGCGTCTGCGTGATCCCGTCGAGGTGATACTCGACCGGGTCTTCCACGGTGCTGATGTTCAGCTTGTTCTTGTCCAGCGTGCGCAGGCTCGAGTAGAGCGTCGTTGTCTTACCCGATCCGGTCGGGCCCGTGACCAGCACGATCCCGTGCGGCTGGCGGATCTGCCCGCGCCAGATCTCCAGCGTCGCTTCATCAAAGCCGAGCTGCTCCAGCTCCACGTTGATCGACCGCGTGTCCAGGATACGCATCACGGTCTTCTCGCCGACCGGCGTGGGGATGGTCGACACACGAAGGTCGAGCTTGCGCCCCTGCACCGTGCAGCGGATGCGCCCGTCCTGCGGCACGCGTCGCTCGGAGATGTCCAGCCCCGCCATGATCTTCAGGCGGCTGGTCAGCGCCGGCGCCATCGCGACCGGCGGGTTCATCATCTCGAAGAGCACGCCGTCGATGCGAAAACGCACCTTGAGCTTCTTCTCGCCGGGCTCGATGTGGATATCGCTCGCGCCCTCTTTGACGGCCGTCTGGATGATGTAGTTCGCGTAGCGGATGACCGGGCTCTCGCCGGCCTGCTGCTGGAGATCGCCGACCTCGTGCGTGTCGTTGCCCGAGGCCGTCACCTCGACGTCGGACTCCTCCACGTCAGCGAGGATCTCCGAGAGATCGACGTCTTCCCCGGACTGCTGCCCGACGAGCTCGAGCGCGCCGCGCACGTCGGCGCCGGTGACGACGACGAGCTTGACGCCCGCGCACCCGAGCATGCGTTTGATGTCATCGACAAGGAAGACGTCCTCGGTCCGCGTGGCGCCGATGACGACCCGCGAGCCTTCCGAGCGGAGCGGGATGACGCTGTGGCGCTTGCAGAACTCGCCGGTGAGGCGCTGGAGGGACTTGCCGTCCACGCCCCCGTCGAGCCCGGCCGCGAGGTCGATGCGTTCGAAGGGCAGGCCCGCCATCTCGGCGGTCGCCTGCTGGACGCCGACCTCGTCGGCGCCCTGCTCGATCAGGATCTCGGCGAGCCCGCGCCCCGGGCTCTGCTTGAGCACCTGGCGTGCGGAGGCGAGCTGCTCGCCGGTGATGATCCCGCGCGCCCGGAGCTGCTCGCCGAGCTCGGGCGCGTCGCCGTCATCGACCTCGAACTGCTCGGGCGTGTAGATCTCGCTCATCGCGCTGCCGACGCTGGAGCGCGGTGCGGCGAGGGGCTTGTTCTTGACCGCGGGGTCGTCGGCCGCACGCTCGCGGGCGCGGTCGCCCTGGTGAGCGGGCATCGAGGGGAGCGGGCTGAACGACTGCTCGGCTCGGTCGACGCGGTGGGTCGCACGGGCCGACGGCTTGCCGAAGCCTTTGTTCGCGTTCGGGCGCGCGCCCTTGCCGGGCTCTTCGGGCAGGCCGAGCTCGCTCAGGATGTCGTCGATGTTGTGCTTCGCCACGCGCTGCGCTCCGATCTCTCGCCCCCGCGATACACCGGCGCGATCAGCGCCGGCGCGTGCCGCCCCGCTGCGGCTGCTGGCGTCGGTTTTCCCCGGCGATCAGCACGAACTCCTGCCCGTCGTCGGTGCTCAGCACCGCCGTCCGCCCGTCGATGCGGACCAGCATGAACTCCGTCGCGACGCGGTCGCCGATGCGGTAGAACTCGTTGTTGATCCGCGCCACCGGCACGCGTCCGTCCATCGTGCTCTGCAGCGCGAGGCGGGAGATCATGTCCTGGATCTGACGCTCGCGCTCTGCGGCGGCCTTGCGCGCCGCCTCGGCCGCGAGGGCCTCCTCGTCCACCGGCGGCTGCCCGCTCTGCGCCCGCGCCTCCAACACCGCGCGGATCTCGAACGGGTTGCGCTCGACCGAATCCAGCGGGATCTGCACCGGGGCCGAGCTCTGCTCCAGGCTCGACATCAGGCGCTCCAACTCGCCCGTGGGGCGTGCGTTGGCTCGCGGCTCGTAGGTGATGCCCGGGTCGGCGATGACCAGATCCGGGCCCATGCCGAGCTTGCGCATGCCGAAGAGCAGCCCGCCGCCGATGACCAGCACCGCGAGCAGAACGACCTGCTGCGCGGAGATCTTGGTTTTCGGCCCCCCGCCGCTCGCGGCCGACGCGCCAACGCCGATCTTGCTCAGCTTCTCGTTCGGAGAGGGCTCGAGCCCGTCTTCGCTCAGCGGATCGCCCAGGTTGAACTCGCTCACGGCGCGCCTCCTCCGTCTTCCTGGAAGTAGATGCTCAGCGTGAAGCCGACTTCGACCTCCGCCTCCATCCCCCGCGTTGCCCGGAGCTTCAAATCCGGGATCCGCGTGATCCGCGGGAGCTGCTCCAGACGGAGCAGGAAGTCGTAGAACCCGTGGAAGTTGCCCTCGGTCTCGATCTCCAGGGGCTGCTCCATGTAGGTCGCCGCGCGGAGATGACGCCCCGTCTTGAGCGCCGGCGCGACGAGCCCCGCCTCCACCGCCAGGTCCGAGACCTGACGCACCACCGCGTCCACCTCGCGGTTGGTCGGCAGCCGGTTCTCGATCTCCTGGATCCGCTCGGCGATCTCCTCGTTGGCGCGCAGCAGGTCCTCGTTCATCGCCGTTTCCTGCTGCAGCTTCTGCAGCAGCTCGCGCTTGTGCGCGATCTCGGAGGTCGCCTTGGCGATCCGCTCGTTCTGCGGCTTGAACACCAGCGCGTAGCTCGCGACCGGCACCGCCAGCACGACCGCCAGCACCATCAGCTCACGGGGTCCGACTCGCATCGCTCACCGACCTCCCTCTTCGCCCGAAGGCTCCGGCACGTTCACGACGCCGCCCGGCAGCGGCTCGCCCTGGTCCAGCTCGATCTCCTCCAGCAGCCCGGCGTCGATCAGCTCGCCCACCTGCTCGCCCTTGCGCAGCGCCTCGGCGATGTCGTCGCCCGCGTCCAGAACGCCCGGGGACTTGTCCGACGCCTCCACGCCCAGCGAGCGCGCGTCCGCGTCGTCGCGCAGCCGCGCCACGATCCGGAACGACCGCAGCGCGACGTTGTCCTCGATCGTGTTGCGGATGAACTCCAGCTCCACGCCCTCGAGGAGCGGGCAGCTCTGGAGGCTGCGCAGGTAGTCGGCGATCTGGTTGTTGACCTCCGCGACGCCGCGGATCGAGAGCGAGTACTCAAACCGCGGGGGGAGGACGCGCGGGCGAGCGGGGGACGCCGGCGCGCCGCCGCTGGTCTGCCCGCTGAGCGAGCGGATCGCCGGGGTCGCGGGGGCGGGTGTCGCGGGCGCCTGGTTGACGCGCTTGCTGGTCATGTGGAACTCGCTCATCGAGACGCCCGCGGGCATCCGCGTGACGAGCTCGGCGAGCAGGACCGACCTCGGCACGCGCTCGATCAGGGCCGTCGTCAGCTCCGCCTTGCCGACCATCTCCATGCGCTGCTGCTCCAGCGCATTGAGCTGCTCGATGCGGAGCTTCGCCTCGTCATACTGCGCCTCGATCACGTCCCGCTCGGCGCGGACCGACTCCCACTGGCGGCTCGTTACGATGAACGCGCTCACCACACCGAACATCACCAGCGCGAACGTGAACACCGCGATCAGGTTCGTCCGCGTCTCACCCTTGGACTGCACGTAGTCCTCGGGCAGGAAGCTCTGGTTGTCGTCCGCCTCCCGGCGAAACGGGTTATTCATCGCACACACTCCACGTCGCGAGCCCGCGCCCGCGCCTGAAACTCAAAGATCCGTCGGGCTCACACAAAGACCCAGCGCCACCGCCCACCCCGGCTGCGTCTCCTGGAAAGACACCCCGGACGTCGGCTCCTTCCCGCTCCGACCCACACGCGCCAGCGGGTCGGCGATCTGGCCGCTCAGACGCAGCGTCCGCGCCACGTGGTGGCACAACGCACGCTGGCGGCTCTCGCCCCCGAAGAAGACCACGCGGCTCACACGACGCGACGGGAACAGGCTCGCGTGATACCGCAGGCACATCGACACCTCGTCGGTCAGGATCTCCAAGGGCTCGCTCAGGTCCGCCTTCGGCGCCACACGCTTGCGGAACCCCTTCGACCCCGGCTCGGCGGCCGCCGGTGAACGCACGAACGCGCCCGCCGGCTGCCGACGCGACGCGTCCTCGCCCTCGGGCGACTCGCCCGCGCCCGCCTTGGCCATGCCCGCCGCGAGCACCGCCATGGAGCTGCCGTCCTCGTCCGCGCCCGCGTCGTTGACCACCGGCCCGGGCGTCGGGCCCGCGCCCTCCGGGGTCAGCTGCTCCATCCCGAGGCGGTGCTCCCGGGCGTGCACCATCGCCAGCTTGAGCTGGTCCGCGACCGCCTGATCGAGGTGCGCGCCGCCGATCTCCACGCAACGGGCGAACGCGAGCTGCGTCCCGTGCGAGATCAGCACCTTGGTCGAGCCCGTGCCGATGTCGAGATAGAGCGTGCCGGTGCCGTCGTCGGCCTCGCCCGCGCCCTTGAACCCGCCGAAAGCCCGGAGCCCGGCCTGGAACTCCGAGTGCATCCCGACCGGCTCGAGCTTCGACGCCCGGAGCGAGCCCATCATCTGTTCCACAAACTCGCGTCCGGTCGCGAGGCAGATCGTCTCGAGCTTGCCGCCCGCTCGCTCGCACGGGCCGACCTCGACGTGGCGGAACACCAGGGCGTCGGGCGAGCAGCCGATCTCCCTCGGCAGCAACGCCCGGACCAGCGCGCCGACGTTGACCCCGTCGGTGACCTGGAACTGGGCGTGCTTGCAGAAGGTCCGGGAGGCGGGGATCGAGCAGACCGCGCGCTTGCCCTTGAACCCGCCTTGCTTGATCAGCTTGGGCAGAGCCGCGAACTGGAACTCGAACCGCTTGTCATCATCGAACAGCAGGTCGTCCGGCGTGGGGACGCTGGCGGCGGCCACAAGGCCCTGCGGCTCGCCCGCCGAGACCTGCAGCACCTTGAGGCTCGAGACCCCGAAGTCGATCCCGATCGGCAGCCCCGATTGGCGCAGCACCGAGATCGATCCCAGACGACCAAGTCCCATGACCCGCACCTCCCCGCAGCAACAACCGGACACCGCACGCGAGCCGCGACGTCGCCGCCGAACCGCCCGCGCACGGACCCCGCATCCCAATCCACAGATCGGGCGGGCGGTGACGCCAATTGAGCCGCGGAACCAACCCCCGAAACTTCCACACCCCCCGGACTCGCCCAGACCGCACGAGCCGAGCACGGTCCGGGAAGAAAGGCAGTCGGCACTAGGGATAAGGGACTAGGGACTACGGCGAGGGGCGACGGGGAAGGAATGGTGATGCGAGGAAGAAATGAAAGCGCAGGAAAAATTCGGACTTCAATATCTAAAATCCGAGCCCCGAGTTCCGAACCCCGAGCCCCCGCTCACCCGCTCGGGTCGTGGCTTGCAGCACCGCGAGGGCTCTGGGCAGGTCCCACGTCTGCCGGCTCCGGTCGCCGGTGGTGTTGCTGATGATCCGGAGCTCCCCCGCGGGCAAGCCCAGGCGGGACGCCACGAGCGCGACGCCCGCGCCTTCCATCGCCTCGGCGATCGCCCCGGTCCGGGCGGCGACCGACGCGGCGAGCGGGTCGGTCCCCGAACAGGTCGACACGGTCGCGATCGGGCCGGTCCTCACCCGCCCCTCGCCGGCGCCGGCCATCACGCGGGCCCAGCCGGCGTCCAGCGGGAGCGCCGCCCCCCACGCCGACCCGCCCGCGACGCCCTCGCCCGCGGGGAAGCCCATCGCAGCCTGGTCCGAAAACCCGTCAGGCGTCATCAGGCCCACGTCGGCGAAGACGCCCGAGGTGCCGACGACCACGTCCCCGATCCCCACCGGGGCCCCCGGGAGGGCGCCCGCGACCCCGACACTGAGCAGCCCGGCGTGCCGCGCGGGGTCAGCGAAGCGGGCCGCCGCCCCGCTCGCGTTGCTGAGCCCGACCCCGGTGCGGACCAGGTCCACCCCGGGCCCGAGCACGACCGGGGCCCACGGGCGGGACGGGGCGGGCACGCCCCATCCCTCGCACACGGCTTCCGCCTCCTTGCCCGCCGCCACCAGGACCAGCAGGCCGCGGGGCGTTCCAGCCCCCTCCGCCCCGGCGAGCCATGACGCAAGCGCTTGCAAGATCGAGTGTTCAGCCATCGCGCCCGGGCCTCCTCACGCGTGTACCATCACACCCCGTTTCGGGGTTTTTGCTCGCCCATTTGCCCAATGATTCCCGTCCGTAGGGGCATCGGCATCTTCTGGTTGGGCGAAATCAACCGCCGACTGGGTCGTTGGTATCAATAGCGGCGTCCGGCTCGCTCGCGTGCCGATGCTGATGCTCCCATGCCTTCGGACCCCGTGCATCGGTTGTGTGTGATCCCTGCTGGCGTCTTGGCCGGCGAACGGAGAGGACCTTGATGACCCCCACCCACGTGCGGCTTCGCCCCCACGCCCGAGCCGACCGCGCCCGTCGCGGCGGAACGCTCCTCAAGCTCGTCGTCGGGCTCACGATCTTGGCGGGCGGGACCGTCGGTGTGCTGGCGGCGACGGGCAACCTGCCGGGGCTGTCCGGCGGCGAGGCCCGCGAAGTCGCCGACCGTGCCCGCACGGCCAACATCGCGCGAGCCGAGCACCGCACGTTTGACATCACGACCATCGCCTCGGGCGAGTTGCAGTCTCGGAATCAGATCGAGCTGCGGGCGGAGGTGGAGACGGGGACGTCGATCGTGGAGATCGTGCCCGAGGGGATCATCGTGGAGCCGGGGGACGTGCTCGTGCGTCTCAGCTCGGCCGCGTTGCAGGACCAGATCGACGAGGAGCTGCTCCGCGTGGAAGCCGCGCGGAACGACCTCGCGGCCGCCCAGACCGCGCTGCGGATCCAGCAATCCGACAACGCCAGCCGCCTCCGGAACGCGGAACTGCAGGTGGAACTGGCCGAGCTGGCGCTGTTGCAATGGCAGGAAGGCGAGCGCGTTCGGCGGGAGAAGGAGCTCCGGGTCAACCTGGAGAACCGCGAGCGCGACCTGGAGCGCCTTCGCGACAAGTTCGAACAGAGCAAGTCGCTGCTGGCGAACGACTTCTTGAGCCTCGACGAGTACAAGCTCGACGAGATCCGCCTGGCGGAGGGCGAGGCGGCGTTCTCGATCGCGCAGCTCGACCTGGAGACGTACGCGAACTATCAGCGCCCGCGTGATCAGAAGCAGCGTCAGAGCGACGTCGCGAACGCGAAGGCGGACCTGCAGAAGACGATCGAAGAGAACGAGATCAACCTGGCGGACCGCCAGCTCAACGTGACGAGCCGCGAGCGTCAGCTCGCGCTCCGCGAGCAGCGGCTTTCGAAGCTGCGCGAGCAGTACGAGGCGTGCACGGTGCGTGCGCCCTCGGGGGGGCTCGTGGTATACGCGACGAGCCTGGACCGGAACCGTCGCGGCGGGTCCGAGGGCCCGCTGCAGGTGGGGCACCAGGTGCGTCCGAACGATCTGTTGATCGTGCTCCCGGACACGAGCCGCATGATGGCCGAGGTCCGTGTGCACGAGAGCCTCGCGGGGCGCGTGCGTCGCGGGCAGCCGGCGACGATCCGCGTCGATGCGGCGGGGAACGAGACGTACAACGGTCGGGTGGAATCGGTGGGCGTGCTGGCCGAGACGGGCGGGTGGCGGGATCCGAACCGTCGCGAGTACACGGTCCGCGTGGCGATCGAGGGCGACAACAGCGAGGGCATTCTGAAGCCGAGCATGCGTGCGGAGGCCGAGTTGCAGCTCGGGCGTGTCGAGGACGCGCTCTCGGTGCCGATTCAATCGGTGTTCAGCGACGGGCCGGTGCGGTACGTGTACGTCCCGCGCGGGACCCGGTACGCCCGCGTGCCCGTCGCGGTGGGGCGTCGGAGCAACGTCTTCGCAGAGATCACCGGCGGGCTGAGCGACGGCGACCGCGTGCTGATCACCGAGCCCGAGCCCAACAACGTCCTCGAAGAGCGGTGGACGGAGGAGCAGCTCCGCGTCGCTGGGTTGGCGACCGACGAGCGCGGGCAGATCGTCCCGATCGCGTTCCTCGAGCGTGAAAACCAGGTCGGCGGCGGCAGCGCCCCGCCGCAGGGCGGCACGTCACGCGGCACCGGCGCGCGCCCGCCGCAGGCCGCCCGCTCGGGCGCCGGGGCGAACTGATCGCCTGACCGATCGCGGATCGCTCCCGGCGCGGCGGCTCGCGCGAATGACGCGTTTTCTCCATCGACCGATCCGGGATCAGGCGGCGTGCACGTTCCCGCTGCCCCGGATCATGCTCCGCCCCGTCGCGGCCAGGTCGAACTCGCCCGAATGGCTCGGGTAGAAGTTGTACGGGCGGACGTCCTGCCCGTCGGCCTCGGCGATCTCGAGCCCCCGGGTCTTGGTCAGGTCCATGACTTCCGCCTCGGCTTCGTCGTCGAGCGCGCCCGCGACGAGGCTGTCGTCGGTGTCGGGCAGGCGCATGACGCTGGGTCGGCACGGGTCGGTGGGCGTGAACGCGCTCACCACGCCGCGCGAGCCGTCGCTCAGGCGGACGATCGTGCCGGGTGCGTACGCGGGCGCGACCGCGAGCAGCGCTTTGAAGATCACCGGGTCGATCCACTGGCGGTAGGGCTTGTGGAGCATGGCGTGGAGCGTGCGCACAACGGGCATGGGCTGATACTCGCCCTCGTCGGCCCGTTCGAGCGTCGCGCTCTCCGGGTGGCGCAGGCGATCGAAAAGATCGGCGACCGCGATGAGGCGGGCGAAGACGTGGATCCCGCTCCCGCGGAGGGCCATCGTTTCGCCGCTGAGCGTCCGCCGACGCGGGAAGCCCGAGCCGTCGAAGCGCTGGTGGTGGTGCAGGACGGCCGCGGCGGCGGAGGGATCCACCCCGCCGCGGATCAGCTCGTACCCGACGCGGACGTGTTCTCGCCAGCCGGGGTCGCTCTCGTCGTGGCTCTGGTTCCAACGCTCGACCGTTTTCGGATCCATGCGGAGCATGCCGACGTCGTGGAGCATCGCCGCGACGCCGAGGCTGGTGACGTCGCGCGCCTTGGTCGGGTCGAGGCGGTGGCGCTCGCGGACGAGATAGAAATCCAAGCGGATGCCCATGAGCAGGCAGAGGAAGCAGACGTTGCTCGCGTGGCGGAGCGCGGGCTGGTCGAGATCGACCATCTCGCTCACGAACAGGGCGGCTTTGGGGTGGTCGGTCAGCTTGTCGAGCAGCCCGACGATGGCGCGTCGGTAGGCGGCGTAATCCAGGACCGCCGCGGAGTGTCGCGTGATCTCGTCGAACGCCTCGGCGATCTGGGCGGTGATCTCCGCCCGGGCCTTGAAGACTTCCGGGTTCACGATGTCGGCGATGAAGTCGAGCTTGGGGTAGCGGATCCAGAGCTCGGGGCACCGGATCTCGCGGAGGCGCATGATCGTGCGCGCGTCCAGCTCCACCCCGGCCTTGAGCAGGAGGGTCCCGTGACGCTTGGGGTGGTAGATCGCCATCGCCAGGACCATCCCGGGACGGGCCTGCACCATCGAAACTCGCAGCATCGCCCGCCTCCGCGTGACCGTGAGCCGCCGTGAACGCCTGAACATGCGGGTATCGACCAGATCCGCCCCGCCCTTGCCCGAACCCGAGAGTCAGGCCTCAAGTGGGGGTGTTGCCCCCGGTCGCGGGGCGAGACGGATACCGGACCCGCCCGCGGGGTTCGGGGCTTGCTCAGACGCCGATCGCGAAGATCAGGACCACGTATGCGATGTAGCCGACCAGCAGGAACAGGCCCTCGGCGCGGGTGATCCGTCCGGCAGTCATGAAGATCGGCACGCACGCGACGGCCGCCGCCAGCGCGACCCAGACGTCCCGCGTCACCGCCTCGATGGGCACGCGGAGCGGGGCGACGAGCCCGCAGATCCCGAGGACGGCGAGCAGGTTGAAGACGTTGGACCCCAGCACGTTGCCGATGGCGATGTCGCTCTCGCGCTTGAGGGCCGCCCGGAGGCTGGTTGCCAGTTCGGGCACGCTGGTGCCGAAGGCGACCATCGTCAGCGCGATCACGAACTCCGGCACGCCGAGATTCGACGCCAGGCCCGAGGCGCCGGAGACCAGCATGGCGCTCCCGCCCGCCAGCAGCCCGGTGCCGAGGAGCACCGCGCCCCCGGACCGCCACGGCGCGATCTGCGGCGGCTCCGGCTCGTCGGCCGCTTCCCCTGCCGGCTCGGTGTTGATCGCTCGCTTCTTCGCGACGGGGCGAGTGACCTGGGCCGGGTCCAGGGGCGTCCTGGTCCGATAGGCCCGCACGACGTACAGCACGATCCCGGCGCAGAGGATCAGGCTCTCCCATCGCGCCAGCTCGCCGCCGAGCAGCAACGCCGCGGCGAGGAGCGTCACCGCGATCACGATGAGCACGTCGTTCCGCACGGCGCGGAGGGTGACGGGGATGGGTCGGATGACGGCCGTCAGCCCGAGGATGAGGCAGACGTTGGCGATGTTGGAGCCCAGGACCGTCGCGACGACCATCTCGCTGCGGTCGGTGAGGACCATCCCGATCCCGCCGGCGAGCTCGGGGGCGCTGGTTCCGAAGGCGACAACGGTGAGCCCGACCACGAAGCGGCTGACCCCGAAGCGCAGCGCGATGACCTTGGCGCCGAAGATCAACAGGTCCGCCCCGACGACCAGCAGGGTCAGCCCGAGCACCAGCAACACCAGGTCGAGCGGCATGGGCGCAACGATAGGGATCTCGCCGGGCCGAACCCCCGCGCCCGCGCCGGGCCGCGCTACGCCGGGTCGGCGGTGTTGACCATCCAGGCGCTGAAGGCCTCGAAGAAGGCGTCGAACGCGGCGCGGTGCTCGCTGGGGAACGCGCCGCGAGCCTGGGCGTCATCGGTCGCGTCGCGCAGGCAGCGGAGCCAGGCCGCCCGCGCCGCCTCGTCGATGCGGAACGGGAGGTGCCGGGCCCGCATCATGGGGGGCCCGTGTCGTTGCTGATACAGCGGCGGCCCGCCGCAGAGAAACACGAACATCGCGCCGGTTTTGGCGGAGGCCGCCTCCAGAGCCGCGGGGTCGCGGGGGAACAGGTGGGCGATCTCGCTCCGCCCGAGGCGTCCGTAAAAATCGCGAGCCAGAGCCATCAACCCCGCCTCGCCCATCGCCTCGTAGACCGCGGGCGGGATGCGATCGGTCCGCGGGGGGCCCTCCGGCGGGGTCCAGATCGGGCGATCCGGGTTCGGAAGTTCCGAGTTGAGAAGGTCGATATCCATTCTGATCGCCTTTCGTTCGCACGCTTCCGGCAAGATTCCGTCGCGAGTGGTTTCAATGGCTCCCCGCGCCCTGACCGATGCATAGGCATGATTCACATGCTCCGCCGCTGGCGTCAGGCGTTCGGCTCGGGACGGGCCCAGCCTGAGGGTGACTCCGAGCCCAAGCGGCTCCCGCGCCTCGACGAGCGATACCGCCCGCCGGGCGTCTGCTGCCCGCTGGGTGAGATCGTGGACCTCTCGGCCTCGGGGGCCCGGATCCGCAGCGATCAGCAGCCCATCGTGGCCCCGGGCGACACCGAAACGTTCCGATTCACCACCGGCAAGCAGCGACTCAGCGTCCCCGGGAAGGTCGTCTGGGTCCGCGGGGCCGACGGCGCCACCCTGACCATCCAGGACCACGCCGGGCAGAGCGCCCCGCCCCCGATCGAGCCCGGCGCGGACGGGCGTTACGAGTTCGGTGTCGCCTTTGCCGACACGCGTCCGGGCGTCCGCGGCGCCCTCGAAGAGCTCGCGCTCACCGGGCGCGTGACGGGTCAGCACCGGACCTCGCGCGACGTCGGCGCGTTTGTCGGGGCGCGGTCGGATCACGCCGCCGAGAAAGCGACGATCGAGCGCATGGGCGACGAGGAGCGTGCGGCGTATCACCAGCCGAGCATGACCGCGGACGTCGAGGTCGTGGATCTCTACGCCGTCTTGGGCGTCCCGCGCGACGCGGACCAGCTGACGATCAAGTCGGCCTACCACGAGCTCGCGAAGCGTGTCCACCCGGACCGCGCGCCGGAAGAGGCCGACCAAGAGCGGTTCGTCGTGGCGAACAAGGCCTACCGCGTGCTGAGCGACGAGAGCCTGCGGGCGCGGTACGACGAGATGCTGGCGGCGGCCGAAACCCGCGCCGCCTTCGAGCCCGCCGACCGCGCCGCCGCCTGACGCACGCGCGACAGATATGCAAATCGCCGGAGGGCCATAGGGCCAAATCCGGATGTGCCACTGACTTCTTCTGAGAGGTCAGTCCTCCGGGCCGCCCTCTCGAATCTCTACTACCCCGGCTCCCCCCGCCTCCGGCCCCACCCCCAACAACCAAAGAGCATCAAAAGAAGCCGGAGAGCCGGGAGCACTGACCTTGCGGACAAGGTCAGTGGCACATCGGGATGCCCGATTTGGCCCTCTGTGCATCTGCCATGTGGCCATTTTCCCGCGTAGACTGCCCTGAACGGATCACCTGACGCCGGAAGGGACCCCCCCAGATGACCACGATCGACCCGCACGCCAAGGCGGCCCGCGTTCACGCCGCCGCCACGGATTTTGACCTCGCCCGCCAGATCAGCCCCCGGCGTCACTCCACCGCCTCGTCGGACCTCGACGGGCTCGTCCGCGAGCAGCTCGAGCACTTCGGGATCGACCCGAACACCGACTACGGCAAGCACCTCGCCTCGTTCTGCCGCAGCCTCTACTCCGGGCACGCGGACCTGCGCCGGATGTACGAGCAGGGCGTGGGCGAGCTGTCGGGCCTGGGTCGTCGCGAGCGTGCCGAGCGTTTCGCGGCTCAGAAGTTCCTCGCCTACCAGCTCGCGAAGATCCTGGACACGCTGCAGCAGTCGAGCCGCACGGTGTACCAGAGCGTGGTGGACGACCCGAGCCAGCGCAGCCGCAAGGGCCCGTACCCGGTCTTTGACAACGTGACGGCGCTCTTCAGCGCGCAGCCGGTGATCACGCGGACGGCGACGTACATCTACGCCTGCGCCGAATGGGTGGAAGACGCGTTCCAGGGTCAGGAGCTGATGCTCGAGATCTACTCACGCCTGCTCAACCCGACGAACGTGAGCCTCGCGAACCAGATCGTGGACGTCGAGGCGGGCGAGCTGGCGCGCGAGTATTTCGCGTGGAACTTCAACAGCGGGATGGCCGCGATCGACTGCATCCTCAGCCACCTGGTCGGCTACGAGGACATCGTGCTCGCGAGCCGCAACGTCTACGGCGGGACGTACCAGCTCCTCGTGGACTGGTTCGGCAAGAAGAGCAACCTCAACGTCGCGGTGCGTTTCTTCGACGGGTACGACGTCGAGTCGTTCACCAAGGCGCTCGACGAAGTGTCCGCGAAGTACAAGGACCGTCTCGCGCAGGGGCGACAGGTCTACGTCTACATCGAGAGCCCGTGCAACCCGCACGGGTACGTGCTGGACGTGCCGGCGATCTGCAAGGCCGCCCACGAACGCGGGCTGACCGTCATCTGCGACTCGACCGTCGGCACGCCCTTCCTGCACCGCCCGCTCCGCCGCAAGGACCCGCTGGAGCGCCCGGACTTCATCGTCCACAGCTACACCAAGGACCTCGCGGGGCACGGCTCCACGACCGCCGGGTGCGTCATCGGGCGTAACGAGCGCATGTTCATGGGCAAGCACGACAAGGTCGATGGCCTCGACGTCGACGGCTCCAAGCGGACGTGGCACGGTGAAGAGACGCTGTTCTGGAACGTCTACTACATCAAGGGCGCGTTCCTCGATAGCGAGAAGTCGTTCGAGGTGCTCAACGGCATGCACACGCTCGAGCTGCGCATGCTCCAGAAGTGCATCAACACGCTGACGCTGGCCGAGGTGCTCGCCAAGCACGAGCTGGTCAACGTCAACTGCGCCGCCACGCCCGGGCACCACAACGCCGCGATCCGCGAGCAGTGCCTCTACCTCGGCCTGCCCGCGCCGCTGTTCACCTTCGACTTCGAGGGCGACGGCAAAGGTAAGCCGACCTTCTCCACCGGGGCCTTCAAGCGGTTCTTCGACATGCTCGACCCGGTCTTCGGGCACCAGGTGAGCCTCGGGCAGCCGAACACGGTCGTGCTCTGCCCGGCGATCACGAGCCACAGCGAGATGTCGCTGGAGGCGCTCCGCGACGCGGGGATTCAGCCGAGCACGACGCGCGTCGCCGTCGGCACCGAGGACCCGCGGACGCTGATCGCGCACCTGATCAAGGCGGCCGAGAGCTGCCTCGAACCCGAGCGCCCCGGCTTCATCAAGGACTTCCCGGCCCCGGACGAGATCGACGCGATCTATCGCAAGCACTACGCCGACGTCCACAAGCGCTACGTCGAGAGCCTCGCCCCGATGAGCCAGCTCCTGCGCTGATCATGGCTTCTGGGGAGCGTTGGACGGCTCAGAGGAGCGGCGCGAAGAGGCTCGCGCCGCTCTCGGCCAGTTTGCGGGCTCGCCCCCGTTCGCCCCACGACGTGTCCTCGATGGGGTCGCTGTCGTCGATGTAGCCGCGTTGCACGCGGGCGAGCTCGTCGACGGCCGTGCCGCCGTGGAGCACAAGGCTCAGCTCGTAATTGAGCCAGAAGCTGCGCCGGTCGAGGTTGACGGTGCCGACGATCGCGAGTTCGTGATCAACGGTGATGGTCTTGGCGTGGAGCAGCCCGCCGCGGTAGGCCCAGACACGGACCCCAACGCGGAGCAGGTCCTCGCAGTTCGCGTGGGTCGCGAGCCCGACGAGCCGCCCGTCGATTTTGGCGGGGACGACCATCTCGGTCTTGACCCCGCGCTGGGCGGCCGTCGCGAGCGCTTCCATGAACGCCTCGTCGGGGACGAGATACGGCGTGGTCATGACCAGGTGGTCCTGGGCGGAGTGGATCGCGGCCAGCAGCATCCGGTAGAGGGCCTTCGGGTTCTGCCCGGGGCCCGAGGGGACGACCTGCACGCACGACGGGCCGGCCCGCACGATCTCCTTGGGCACCCACTGGTTCGGGTCCGCGGCCTCCTTGCACTCCAAAGACCAATCCAGCTCGAACAGCGCGCTGAGCAGCCCGGCCGACGGGCCCTCCACACGCGCCATGACGTCGACCCACTGCCCAACGCCGGCGTCCTGCTTGAAGAGGGCGGGGTCGGCCATGTTCAGGCTGCCCGTGTAGCCGACGGAGCCGTCGATCGCGACGAGCTTGCGGTGGTTCCGCAGGTCCACCCGCGAGAGGAGCGTGCGCAGGCGTCCCACGGGGAGCGAGGCACGCACCTCGATGCCCGCGTCGCGCAGGCGATCACCCGCGGGCCCGAGCAGCGGCTTGCCCCCCACCGCGTCCACCATGACGCGGCACGACACGCCGCGCTCCTGCGCGCGCACCAACGCGCCCTCGACCTGATCCACGATCCCGCCCGGCTCCCAGATATAGAACAGCAACTGGCAGGACTCGCGGGCGTTGTCGATGTCCTCGATCAGACGGGAGATCGACGCCCATGCGCCGTCCAGGATCTCAACGCGGTTGCCCCCGAGCGTGGGAAGGAAGCCGGTGCCCACGCCGATCGCGTCGGTGCCGACGCTCCCCGGGTGCCCGTCGCGCATCGAGACCCCGAACTGATCGCGCAGCACCGCGATGGATCGGAGCAGCCTCGGCGCGACGGCGGCGGTGCGCCGGGTGCGTCGCGTGCTGAGCCAGGTCTCACCGACCATCAAGTAAATGAAAACACCCACGAGCGGGAACGCCGCGAGCAACAGGAGCCAGGCGAGCGCGACGCTGGTCGCGGGGCGTCTCCAGATGATGCGGAGGGCGACCGCGATGACAGAGGTCACGTAGAGCAGGCCGGTCGCGAGCGCAAGCATGTTCGTTCCATCCCACATGGCGACTAAGGTACTCGCAATGCCGGACCCGCAACGCGCCAGCCGACCGAGCAAACCTGCGCCGCGCACGCGTCGCCCGGTCGCGGCGGCCGTCCGCTCCGGGCTGCGCCGCTACCCGGCCGAGCTGCTCGCCTCGCTCCGCCCAACGCCGGAGCACGGCCCGCTCCCGGTCCGGGACGTCCTGCTCGAACTCGCCCCGCACGGGCTGGCGGCCGCGTGGCTCGGGCACGCGTCGGTCTTGGCGACGATGGGCGAGCTCACGGTCGCGGTCGATCCGGTGCTCTCGACGCGCATCGGCCCGCGCCTCGGGGCCCGCGTGTTCGGGCTGTCCCGACGAACGCCCCTCCCGATCGACGCGGCCTCGCTCCGCGGGATCGACGCCGTCCTGATCACCCACGCCCACTTCGACCACCTCGACCGCCCCACGCTCGCCCGCCTCGCCGACCCGCGCACGACGGTCATCGTCCCGCCCCGGTGCGCTCGCCTGATCCCGCGCGGGTTTAAAGCCGTCATCGAGCTGCCCGCGGGCGAAGCGATCGACTTCCACGGCGTCGAGCTCCGCGCCCTCATGCCCAGGCACTGGGGCGCCCGCGCATGGCTGGACCGCCGGCGCGGCTTCAACGCGTACATCCTCCGCAGCGATGACGCCGCCGCCCTCTTCGCGGGCGACACCGCCGAGACCGACGTGTTCGACAACCTGGACGGGATCGACCTCGCGGCCTTCGGCATCGGCGCGTACGAGCCCTGGGAGCACATGCACGCCACGCCGGAGCAGGTCTGGCGGATGTTCCTCGCCTCCGGGGCTCGTCGGCTGCTCCCCGTGCATCACTCGACGTTCGAGCTGTCCGATGAGCCGATGCACGAGCCGATCACGCGCCTCATGAACGCCGCGGGCGACGACGCCGAACGCGTCATCGTCGGCGAGCCCGGCGAGATCGTGGTCGTCGAGCCGCCGCGATAGGCTCGCTCTGATCATGCCGCCGCGCGGGCTTGCGGATGGCTCACAACCGAAACGATGTGCGCAGCAGCGCGCCCCCGCCCGTCGTCCGGTATTGCACCGGGCGTCGGGAGCAGGGGCGCCGCCACTCTCTCGGCCGTCAACGGGCGAACACGCTCAGCGCACTGCGGGGGAGGACCCCGCCGCGTTCGCGACCGTCGGACGGACGCCGAAGTAGGTGCAGATCGTGTCGCAGAAACCGGGCTCCGCGAGCCGATCCAGTTCGTCCTTCTGGAGCGTCGGGGCGTCCTCCATGCTGCTCTTGGGCGCCGAGACACGGAACTCCGTGCCCTTGGTGTGCTCCAGAGCCGTCCATGGCACCGGGACGCAATCCCCTCCCATGCCCGTCTTCACCAGCACAAAGCCGACGTTGTCGCAGGTGTAGCGGTCGGTCACCAGGTCCTTGATCGAGCCCACACTCTCGTCGTGGGAATCAAGAATCTTGGCGCCCTCAAGGTCTTTGGAAAGCATGTATCGCACGCCGAGGCTCCCGGCTTGGCCGGACTTGGAGCCCGCGTCTTTGTGAATGCTCGGCGAGCGTCCGAACGCCTGCTTGACTTTGTCGCGCCATGATTCGTCGTGCAGGCTGTCCCACTTCTTCGGATCAAAGTCCGGAGCGTGCTCGAGCTGCGCCTTGGTCGTGCCGAGCACGAACCGTTCTTCCTCAGCGTCGCCGACGAACGACTCCATCGGCACCGCGACCGACTCGCGGTTGATGCCGAGCACGCCGCCGAAAGAGACCACCGCGTACGGCGTGACGCCGCTGCGATAGTCCACGATCAGCTCGGAGATCTTGCCGAGCTTTTCGCCGTTGGGGTTCACGACTTCCGCGCCGCGTACGTCCGCGGCCCGCACGAAGCCCCGCCCCATATGTCCGCTCATGCCATGTGCCATGATGTCTTCCTTATCGCGATGAGATCGGGATCCCACGTCGCGAAACGCGTAGCCGATCATCATCACTTTTTGAGACGCTCCCCGACGTCGCCCCGTTTTCCACGCTGGCGGCTCACTCCGAGCCGCCCCAATGCGGCGGGCGTCCGCAAGGACGCCCGCCGCCACTCCCGCCTTGCCCTCGCGGCGGGAATCGGCCGCCCACCCACACGCAGAGCGGCCGACGGAAAAACTCGGGCGAGGCTGTCCAAAGGGGGCCGAACCGCCCCGCCCGAGGTTACTTGCAAGAAGACCGGACTTAGCGGTCGCGGCGCGGCGTGGGGGTCCGGTCGCCGTCGCGGCGATCCGTCCCGTCACGCATATCGCGCTGCTGCTGCTGGCCGTCACGGCCCCCAGACTGCTGGCGAGCCTGCACCTGGTAGAACGAGTAGATCGACTGACGGAACTGCTGATTGCTCAGGCGCGTCAGGTCATCGGTGTCCAGCTCCGGGCCCTGCGAGATGCGATCCTCGGTCACGGACAGACGGAACTCGTTCTCACCGACACGGTGCAGCGCTTCCCACGGGATCGGACGCGTGGTCGTGCCCATGCCGAGCACGCCGCCCGTTTCCAGCGTCACGAACCCGATGTGCCCGCTCGATTGGTCGACGATCACATCGTCGATCCGTCCGATCCGGTCCCCGTCCGAGCCAACCACTCGGGAGCCCTTCAGGTCCGTCATCATCAGGTACGGCTTGAACTCGCCGCTGGCGTGAGCGCCGGGCTGCGTGCCACGCCTGTCCTGATCGCGACCGTCCTGGTTGCGTCGGGTGTCCTGCTGCGGGTTGCGGCGGTCCTGATCACGCACGTTGTCCCGATCGCCCTCTCGCTGCTGATCCCAGTCACGCCTTTGACCGTCACGACGGTCGCCATCGCGTTGGTTGGCATCGCGATCCATACCGGGCACCTGCCCGAACGCGTTGCGGACCTGCTCGCGCCACGATTCGTCGTGCAGATCGTCCCAATTATCCTTATCGAAATCGGGCGCACGCTCGAGACGCTCACGCGTCGTGTTGAGCATGAACTCTTCTTCGCGCTGATCCCAGCGGAGCGCGGCGATCGGCACCGCGACCGAGTCGCGACCCATGCCGAGGAACCCGCCGAAGGACACGACCGCGTAGGGCGTAGCGCCCGTGCGCACATCGACGATCAGGTCGCTGATGGTGCCCATCTCCTCACCGGTAGCGTTCACGACATCCTTGCCGGTCGCCTTGCCAGCCATCATGTAGACCGCCTGCTGCTGCTGTTGCTGCCGCTGCTGGGTCTGCTGCTGCTGGCCGGGCTGCATCGTGCGATCCGCCGGGCGTTGCGGCTGGCGCTCACGCTCGGTCTGCCCAATCGCGGGGACCGCGAACAGCATCGCGGCCGTGAGCGGGGCGGTCGTCTTCAGAAAAGCTTTCATCTTCATTTTCAACTCCTTGCGTAGCTACGCAAATTCAATGGCTTGGGAACGCACGGGCGCAGCAATGCCCCTCGCCGCGAACGACGCTCCCATGACTACCAAAACAACAAAACGAATTCAGGCTTGGGCTGCGCCGCGTTATGTCACAGGGCGACGACGCACCAAGCCCACAATCAGTGACAGGATGAACAGCACGAGAAACAGAATGAACAGAATCTGCGCTATACCCGCAGTCGCTGTCGCGATGCCCCCGAGCCCAAAAACCGCCGCAATGACGGCGATGACAAAAAATACGATCGCCCAGTAGAGCATCTGACTACCCTCCGTTTCACCTCGTCAACCTGTGCCCGCGCTTGTCTATTCGCAGATTCACAAACACGGCCATGTTTGTGCGCGGCGCACGCAAACCGAGCGCACGCGACCCCCGGAAAAGGTCATCCCGAACCCGAGTTGCCGTGAAGAACGATAAAAACGCCGCATTTTAAGCGGTTTGCACGTGATCGTCGCTCACATGCAAGCACCCGGAGCCAGGGCGGGGCGCCACCACGACACGGGGCGAGTGAAGCCATCCAACAACCGCACCGAGCATCGCACGCCGACACCTTACGGCGTGAGCAGCAGGGCTTCACCGGTCAAGCCCGGCCCGAACGCCATCGCGACCAGCGGCGCCCCGTCCCCGGCGCGCCACTGGCGCTCGGCGATGAACAGCACCGTCGGGGAGGACATGTTCCCGTGCTCGGCCAGCACCTCGCGCGACGCCGAGACCGACGACGCGTCCAGCCCAAGACCCTCGGCGACACTCGACACCACCCGCGGCCCACCGGGATGCACCGCCCACGAGCGCACGTCCGCGACCCCGAACCCGTACCGCGGCAGCCACCCGCGCACCCACCCCGGGACCTCCGCCGCCAGCACCTCCGGCACGCGGCTGGAGAGCGTCATCACAAACCCGTGGTCACCGATCCGCCACGTCATGCAGTCGCGCGTGCCCGGGATGATCACGCTCTCGACCCCGCGCACGATCAGCGACCCCCGCGGCCCGTCACCGCTCGCGACCACCGCCGCCGCCGCGCCGTCCGCAAACAGCGCGTTCGCGACCGCGACGCTCGCCTCGTCCGAATACTGAAAATGCAGGGTGCAGAGCTCGACGCAGCAGACCAGCACGCACGCCGACGGGTCAGCCTCCGCGTACGCCCGCGCCGCGGCGAGCGCGTTGATCGCCCCGTGGCACCCCATAAACCCCACATGCGTCCGCCGAACGGTCGCGGGCAGACCGAGCGAGGCGACGAGCGCACAGTCCACACCCGGCGCGTCGAAGCCAGTGCAGGACACGGTGATCAGGTGCGTCACACGCGGCGCGCGCACGCCCGCACGCTCGAGCGCGGTCTCGCACGCGCGCCGGGCCAGCTCGCTCGCGGCCTCGGGGTACGCCGCGAGTCGCTCACCCGTGGTCGGCCCCCCCGAGACCGACCCCCCGGGCGGGGGCTCGAACATCTCCATTTTGCCGTCCGCCCCGACCAGCACCGAGCCGCGGGTCACGACACCGGCGCGCCGATAAATGACACGGAGCGCGCGCTCACGCGCGTTCTCGCCCGACACGCGGCAGGCGAGGTCCGCGACCTCGCCCTGCGTGATCAAGCCCGCGGGCGTCGCCGTTCCGATCGACCACAGCCGTGCGCTCATGCCGCGCTCCCGCACGCCGCGACGCGTCCGCGCCCGACGATCGCGCGCCCGATCGCCCCGCCGAGGCCCGGGCGCACCCCGATGACGCGCACAGCCGCCCGCGCGAGTTCCGGACGGCGCAGGAGCCACGCGACGCCCTTGCACCCGACCTGCCCGCGCCGGGCCAGTCGCGCCGCGGACGCCGACCACGCGCCCGGCGCGTACGACCGGCGGAGCGCCGACATCACGTGCGGGTGCAGGGCCTGCGCGCCGACAAGCGCCCAACTCATGCCCTCACCTGTGAAGGGCTCGACATACCCCGTCGAGTCGCCGACGAGGAACACGCGGGCGTCGCCCTCGATCGCGGCTCGTCGGCGCGTCAGCGTCGGCGTGCCCTTGAACGCGACCGCTTCGAGCCAGGCTGTGCCCAGCCCCGCGTCCTGCAGGATCTGGCGCACGACCCCGCGGGCACCGTCTTTGGATGTGCGCACGGCCTCGGGCGCGACGGCCGCCGCGACCGACCACGCGTCGCCCGCCCCGAGCGCAGCCGCGCCGACGTACCCCGCACCCCCCACCGTCATCGAGATCGCGTGGTGGTCAAAGATGCGCGCAAGCTCGCGCGCCCCCTCGGCGCGGACGACGGCGCCGAGCCCGACGTGGCTTCCCGCTCGCTCGCGCCAGGCGAACCGCGCATCGTCGCGGAGCGAGGCCGAGCCCAGCCCGTCGGCGACGATCACCACGCGCGTGCGCACACTCGCGCCCTCGCCGAGTCGCACGCGCCCGCCGGCGGCGTCCACCGAAGCCGCGACCCGGTCGCGGAAGACCGCGCCCGCGCGCACCGCTTCCTCCACAAGCGCCGCGTCCATCGACGCCCGCGCGATCGTGGTATAACCGGGCACCGGGAAAGAAGCCGACGCTGCAGCAGAGGCGACAGCCCCGATGCGGAGCGTGACCCGCGCGACACGCCCGCGCTCGTGATCGCCTGCGTCGTCGCGCACCGCGTGGTCGAGCACACGACGCGCGACGCCGGCGCTTTCGAGCACCGCGCGTCCCCGGCTCGCGAGGCAGCACCCGCAGACCTTGTCTCGCGGGAACGACGCACGATCGACCAGCAGCGTGCGCGCGCCGGCGCGGGCGGCGGCGAGCGCGCTCAGCCCGCCCCCGGGGCCCGCCCCCAGCACCACCACATCGAACGCGTCGTCGTCATGCCTCACACGGGGCCTCCCACGTCACCAACCACCGCTCCGGCCAAACCTTCCGCACGCGGGCCCTCGACATGCCGGCGCGATCGAACCGCGTCCGCAGCTCCTCACGCGTCCATCCCGCCCGCACCGAGCGGACGGCGTCCTCGTGCACGATCGGCGAGCGCGTCAGCGTCCGCGAGCCCACCGCCGCGAGCGCGAGCCCGCGCCGCGTGCGCGCCAGATCGGCGACCACGACCAGCCCCGTCGGAATTGTGGCGCCAGGGTCGCGCGCACACGCCGAGCGCATCGCGCCCAGCACACGCTCGGCCTCATCCTCGGTCAGGTGATGCAGAAAAAGGCTGCACATGACCACGTCGAACCCGCCCGGGAGCGGGTCGCGGCACGCGTCGGCTCCGATCGTTTGCACCTCCACGCCGGCGCGGGCCGCCCGGTCGCGGGCGGCTTGGCGAGCTTCGGGGCTGATGTCGCACAGATGGAGCTCCATGCGCACGCCTTCGCGTGCGGCGAGACGATGGACGCGGAGCGCGACGTCACCGGATCCCGTCGCGACGTCCAGCACGCGGAGCGGGCGATCGAGCCCGCGGCGGCGCGCCCACGGGCGGATGCTGTGCCAGATCGATCGCCCCGCGGCGCTGGCGGCGTTCAGTCGCGCCAGGCCGCGGAGCGCGTGCCGGTGGGCTGCCGGATCGAGCCCGGGCTCGTCCATCAGCTCGCCGACGAGTTTTCTGGGCATCGCGGGCACGGGGTGCACTGTATCGCGGGTGCCCGAGGGAGCTCCTGGGCGGTCATTTTCCCCGGTGGGCGCCGAGGGTCGGCGTTGTGCTGGGCGCGGCGCGGTGCCCGCCGATCGCGAACGACTGCCCGGACGGGTTGGCGAGGTATTGCTCGACGCTCATGCCGGTGACCTGCTTCTGGATGGAGCCGTCCTTCGCGCCGGCGTTGAAGACGCGCGCGTCGGACGCGAGCGCACCTTTCGCTTTCAGCAGCAGAACAAAGCGGTGCAGGTTCATCGGCGGCGGGCGATAGTGCCCGCTGTCGTTGTCGATCCAGTAGATCTTGCCCTGGCGCGCCCCGATCATCCCGGCGCAGCGGATCAGCCCGCCGCTCTGGAACGAGGAGTGGTGCAGCTCGTACTCGCGGTGAAGCCCGACGAGCAGATCGCCGTGCTTTGTCCAGTTGTACGCCATGGTCTTGCGCCCGTGGGCGGCGTCTCGCGTGCCTTTGGGGGACTGCCGAGAGGTGATGCTGTCGGTGTCGAATGTGGAGCCGTAGCCGTGCCCGTCGATCTTGAAGGCGTTGCCGTTGTAGATCGCGATCTGGTAGATCCCGGCGGCCTCCGGGCCGACGCCGGAAAAATACTTCATCCCCGGAAACTCAACCGCACCCAGGATCATGTCGCGGTTGGTCTGCCGCACAAGGCAGCACTCGGTGTTTTCCAAAAACACAAAGAATGGCTCGCGGCATGACCCGTCGCGGACCTGCTTCGCCCATTCCTGGAGCATGACCTCCTGCTCGCGGCTCACGCTGGTGATCTGATCACCCATCATGCGGAACTCGTACACCCGGTGCATCGGGTCCATGCGTTCGAGTTGCACGCCGCCGTGCATGCCGATGAGCGTCTCGCCGGGATTGGCGGCCTTCCAGTTCGACGCGCCCTGGTGCTTCGGGGCCAGCGGCATCGTGACCACCGGACGCGAAGCCTTGAGCTGATCGAGCAACGCTTTCGGGTTGCGGATTTCCTCGTCGTTTTCCTTGTAGTACCGCTGAAGAATCTCCAGGTAGTTCGCTTTCTTGCTCGCCTGCGCGACCACCCACTCGGCGATCCACGACCGCACCCAGTCGGCCTCGGGCAGTTCCACGCTCGACGCCAGCTTCGAGAGGTTGCGCAACGCCATCACCCGCTGGGGGAACTGGGCGAGCTGGCCCTTGGGGATGCGGTGGTACTGGATCAGATCGATGTAGATGAGCTGGACGCCGCGTTGCTTGAGCAACTCCGGGTCCCGGTCGAGGATTTCGTTGTCGAATGCGCGCTTGGTCGGCACGTCCAGCCAGATCGGGTCCATCGTCATCGTTCGCTCCTCCTCGCCTGTGATCGGGACCGGCGCCATGGTCGCCGGAAACCGGCACGCACTCGCGGGCAATGTACCGGAAGGCGGGCGGGTCGCGTGCGAGCGTCACGGGGCAGCATCCGCACGCGCCCCGAACGCAACGCACGAGCCGGACACCCCGCACGGGGGAGAGCCGCCATCCCGCGCCGCGGGGACAACGTAAAGAAGATTTTCGAATTGCACAAAAAGTCTTGATCGCAACTCGACACAAAGTTAATGTTGGTGTTGAGACAAGACCTTCCGCGAACCCGTCACTCAACCCCGGGTTCGGCCGTCGCCGAGGCGGTCTGGTGTGCAGGTCGCCCCGTACCTGCGCCGGCCACAGAGCGGAAGGACAGAGGAGGGATACTGATGCGCGCATCACGTCTGTGCGCCGCCGTCGTTTTGACGGCCGGCGCGGTCGCTCACGCCCAGGTGCTCTACAGCACCGGTTTCGAAAGCCCCGCGTTCGCCCCGGGCAGCGCGAACGGGCAGGACGGCTGGCTCAACGGCTCCAGCACCGGCGTCAACCAGAGCGTTACCGCAAGCTTCGCCCGAAGCGGGCTCCAGAGCCTGCAATGGAACAACACGAGCAACGTCACGTTCTCCAGCGTCCGGCGACAATTCGACGGGCAGAACGGTGCGATCACCCCCGCCACCCCGCTCGAAATCTCCACCTGGCTCTATATTGACCAATCCTCGGGCGATCAACGCCTCTACGGCATCTATGCCATGAACGGCCTCGGCACGCTCGGCGTCACCACCCTGGGCATGACCGTCGGCGGCGACGGCACCGTCCGCGCCGGCACCTTCTGGAGTTCGACCTACAGCGGCGCCGGCGTCTTCCAGGATTCCTCGCTCGTCGGGAGCTGGATCCAGCTCGTCCTCAGCTACGACGGCACCGGCGGGTCGGCCGCCATCTTTGACGCCGCCAACAATCCCGTCTTCTCGATCGACTTCGCGGCCGTCTCCCTCGGCAACGCCAACGGCGCCGGCGCCAACCTCTGGGGCGTCAACATCGGCTCCGACTACAGCGGGACCGCCGACCGCACCGGCACCGGCTACATGGACGACCTCCGCGTCCGCATCATCCCCGCCCCGGGCACGGCCCTTGCCCTGACCGTCGGCCTCCTCGCCGCCACGCGTCGCCGGCGCTAAACACAACAACACCCATCACACGCACAACGCCCCGGGCCACGCCCGGGGCGTTGTCTTGCACGCGAGCGATCGAGAAGGACCGGTTGCGGCCGCCGCGCAACTCAGTCCACAAGGCGCAGCTGGGCGCGGACACGGTCCGCGTCGCGCGACCGCCCGTGACGGGCGAGTTCCTCGATCAGCATCTCGTGGATCCGGTAGTGGTTGGACTGCACCCGGAACGCGTCGCCGGCGTCGCTGGGCGCGCGCACGCGCCGGGCCGCGTCCTGAAGGTACGGGAGGAACTGATCTCGACGCTCGTTCCGGTCGAGCAGGTCGCGCATCGAGATCAACGCGGCGACCGACATCGGGCCGTCGTTGAGGAACCGCTTCACGATGTCCTCGTACGCCGACCAGGCGTGATCGCGACGCCCGGCCCCCTCCCACATCCGCCCCTGATGAAACCGCACGGCGCTCGCCAGGTCCGGACGGGCGCGGTATCGCGAGAACGCCCAATCCCACATCCGCTGTCGCGAACGCACGTCCGCCTCGGCGCCGATCAGCGCAACGAGCAGGTCGAACGAGAAATCCTGGTGGGCCGTCCCGCACAGACGCATCAGTGACTGCGCCCAGTCATCGAGCTGACGGCTGGTCATCTCCCCCGACGCCCCGAACGACGCGACCACCACCCACGCCTCCGGGACGAACGCGCACCGCGTCAACGCGAGGCGAAGCAGACCCAGGCGGTCGTCGATCCCGCCCGTCCGGGGCTGGCGGAGCGTCGCGCGCCTCTGCACGCCCTCGACCTCGTCCGGCGCTTCGAACGCGCGCCCGCCCCGGTCGCGGTCGCCACTCGCCGACATGCGCCGGGCCGTGAGCGCCGCGCCCATGGAGGCCCGGATGTCATCCGCGGGCGCGTTCATCAGCCCGCCGAGCAGACCGACGTGCCCATCAGAAATACGCTCGCGGCTCTGCGGGCAGATGATCTGCCCGCGCAGGTTCTGATAATCCCGGTACCGGCCCTGATCGAAATCCCACCCCGCACGCTGGCGCGTCTCGAGATAGCCGATCCACGCGTGGGCCACCTGCGCCCCCGCTGCGCTGACATAGCACGAGGGGATCCCCGTCGCCTTACCGACCATCTCCGCGAAGTACGCCTGGTCGGCGCACACGCCGCCGTGCTGCTTGATCGACTCGATCCGGTAGTTGCCCGCGGCGGTGACGCGTTTCTCGGTGCCGCGTCGGAAGGCGTCGTTGTCATAGCGGATCTCGAAGAACCGCCGCCCGGGCGAGGGGTGACGCCCGTACTGGCGCATCGCCCACTCGAGCTGCTCGATCGGCTCGGTCACGCTGACCACGTGGACCAGCAAAAGCGAGGGCATGCGCGCTGGGTCGTGCTGCAGCGATCGCGCGTGGCGCACGAAGTAGTCGAAGGCATCGAGCGCCTCCGGCGCGCGCACGGTGTTCTCGTTGATCCGGCGTGTCCAGGGGCGGTCGTGGACCACGCAGACGGCGGCCGCGAGGTTCGGGTACCGCTGCACCTCCCGCTCGCGCGACTCGGCCAGTCGCAGCGCCAGACCCATCACGCCCGCAGCGTCGTTCTGATCGCGGATCAGCAGCCCGAGCTCCGTCGCAAACGCCGGCGACCGCCCCACCGCCCCGAGCGAGCCGAACCGGGCCTTCTCCGCGGTGCGAAGGATCGACAGCGTCCCCTCCGCCCAGCCGACCGCGGCGAGCTGCGAACCCGACGCCCACCCGCTCGCAAGATCCGCCACCTCGACGGCTTCCGCGAGGCTCCCCTCCACCCCACCCGGCTCCGAAGCTGCGAGCAGAATCGCCGCGCACCGCGCCCGAACCGACTCCACAAACACGTCCGCCCACGCCGAAACGCCGGCAGCCGCGAGCGCGACAACAACCACAAACCCCTGAATGCGTCGATCCATGCCCGCAGTATGCCCGATCCCCCAGAAAAGGTCGAGCCCAACGCCCAAGCAGCAGGCATCCGAATTTTAAAACGAAGCAAGCCCCGGCATTGCCGAGGCTTACGGAAGTGCCCCCCGAAGGACTCGAACCTTCAACCCGCTGATTAAGAGCGCCGCGAGAACCGCCTTCTAGGGCCCGCCAGAGGGGTTCCGGGGTACCCCATCTGGCCCCAATTGGACAATCCGGAAGGTACGGGATGAGGTACGCCCAATCACGCAGGGCGCTCCATGAGTAGCGATCAGGGCCAAAAGGCAGCCGCGCGGCGGCCCGACTATTCCGGTCCGACATGGTTCGGCGCCCTCGCCGACGTGATCAGCGGTTCTCTTCGGGAACCGTCGGGGGAGTGGCGTCCTGGAGCGTCTTTGTCCACGTAACGATCGTGGCATCGTGCCCGGCCTGCGGCTCGCTCGCGTGCCACGCGGTGTACAGCGTGATGAGTGCCTCGACGCATTGTTGCACGCGATGGCTTGTCGGTCCCATGGCGTTCAGGAACAACGTGTAAGCTTCGGTAAGTTTGGCCTCTGCGGCATGGAAATCTTGTATGCCTGATCGGGCAACGCCCAGATTCAGCAGAAGCCGGGCGAGTGCGCCGGTATCCCGGATCGCCGCACTCCTGCGAAAAGCGGGCTCGGACGTCGAGAGCAGGTCGACGACCTCAGAATACCGCTGTTGTTTCAGGAGCAGATCGCCCAAACTCTGAACCGCAGGCGCGAAATACGGATGATCCTCGCCGAGGGTGCGTGTGACACGTTCGATTGCATCCCGAAAATACGTCTCCGCATCATCGGGTTGATCGAGTTGAGTCGAGAGCGATCCCATGTTGATGAGCAGAACGAGGCGCTCGGGGTGATCTTCACCGAAGACTTCGATGCTCGCGTTGAGCGCCTCACGCAGGAACACAACCGCCTCGGCAGGGCGGTTCTGACGCTGCATGAGAAATCCCATCACGTTATACGATATCAGTGTGCTTGGATGATTCCGGCCGAGCAGACGCAGGCGCGCATCGAGCGCCGCGCGACAGAGTCGCTCGGCCTCCTCGAAGCGTTCCAGAGGAATCAGGAACGTCGCCAGGTTGCTCATCGCGTTGATGGTGTTGGGATGGTCACTGCCCAGCACCGCTTCGGACTGCTTCAGCACATCCCGCTGCAGGACTTCGGCTTCCTCCATCTTGCCGTTGCGGCTCATCGTGGCTGCAAGGTTTCCGATCACTGCGAGCGTGGTGGGGTGCAGGCTGCCCAAGACGCGGCGAGCGCTCTCGACGGCGAGGACACCAACTTCCTCGGCTTCGGTCAACTTGCCCTGTTGCAGTAGGAGAGCCGCAAAATTCCGCTGCGATTGGATGGTCTCGGCGTGATCGTCCCCGAGCAGGCGTCGGCGTCGCTCCAGCACTTCCCGCTCGAGTGGCTCGGCGTCCGAGTACCGCCCCTGATCGCGCAGCACACTGGCTATATTCGACATGGCGAGCATCGTCAGTCGATGATCGTCCCCAAGTATGCGTCGCTGGTCCTCCAGAACCTCACGAAAGACCGCCTCCGATTCGATATATCTCGCTTGATTCGAGAGCGCGGAGCCGAGCTGGCTGCTGGCGGAAAGCATCAACGCATGATCAGCTCCGAGCCTGTCGAGGTGCTTGTCGAGCAGCCCACGTAAATTTATTTCGGCTTCTGCGCTGCCACCACGGTCATCGAGAAGTCTGTATTCATGGATACGCGCTTTGATGGTGTCGGGATGATCCTCGCCGACCGAGGCACGGAGTAGCTCGACTTGCCTCTGGCATGCGTCCCAGGCGCTGTCGATCAAGCCGAGGTCGCCGTATCGCTCGGCGATCGCGCCGAGAAGCTTGGCCTGAACGAGGGGTTGATCGGCGAACTGCCGGTCGATCTCGGAGAGCGCGGGCGTGAGGATCGTCGAGTCGATGAGCTGTAGCGCGATGTCGGTGGCGTTGAGACGCGCCCACCCATTGGCAAAGGCTGCAGACTGCACACCGCGTTCTGCCTCCGGGATGCCGGCATTGATAAGGGCCGCGTCGAATCGCTCCCGTGCATCCTCTGTCAAGCGCAGCCCGGCGGCGGCGGCGTCGACCTGCGACAGCATTTGAGATTGGAAGTCAGAGACCGCTTGCAACTCGTCCGCCCGCCGCTCGGAGACCGCCTCCGCCAAGACGGCTCGGTCACGCTGGGCACCGACGAGCTTCGCCTGCCAAGCGAAGCCGACGACGCCGATCAGGAGGGCCACCATCACCGCGCTGGCCGCGGACACATTGACCCAGTTGCGGCGTACGAACTTGCGGAGTTGATAGCTCCGACTCGGCGGGGCTGCGAGCACGGCCTCGCCGTTCAGGTACCGCTCGATATCCGCCGCGAGACCGCTCGCTGTTTCATATCGCCGGGTTCGGTTTTTCTCCAGCGATTTCATCACGATCCAGTCGAGATCGCCCCGGATGAGCGCATGAAGGCGCCCGGGCTCGATCTTTCGTGCGGCCGCGACCGAGGCGACGCCGCTGGCGGATTGCGACAGGCGTGTGGACGGCTTCGGGGGGTCCACCTCGCGGATGATGCGCTGCATCTCGCCGTAGGCCGCCGAGCGGAGCTCCTTCGCCGAGAAAGGCGTGGACCCGGTGAGCAACTCGTAGAGCAGCACGCCGAGGGCGTAGATGTCGCTGCGGGTGTCGATGTCGAGGTCGCCGTCGGCCTGCTCTGGGCTCATGTATTCGGGTGTGCCGATGAGCTGGCGGTGCTCGGTGAAGAGCGTCTTCTCCGTCAGCCGAGCCTGCGTGGTCTTGGCGATGCCGAAGTCGATCACCCTCGCGAGCGGGCGGGCGTCCTGCATCGACACCAGAATGTTGCTCGGCTTCAGGTCCCTGTGGATGATCCCCTTGCTGTGGGCGTGCTGGACAGCCCGGCAGACCTGCCCAAAGAGCGACAGGCGTTCTCCGATATCCATCGCATGGGTATCGCAGAACTTGGAGATCGGTTCGCCTTTCACCAGGTCCATGACGAAGTACGGGCGCCCACTCTCGGTCGCGCCGGCGTCGAACACCTTCGCGATGTTGGGATGGTCCATCATCGCCAGCGCCTGGCGCTCGGCCTCGAACCGCGCGATGATCTGCCGCGTGTCCATGCCAAGCTTGATGATCTTGATCGCCACTTTCCGATCCACGGGGAAGCGCTGTTCGGCCATGTACACCGAGCCGAACCCGCCCTCCCCGAGCAGTTCCAGGAGGCGGTACGGTCCGATGGTTGTTCCGGGGCCTTCCTGAACCGGGGCGGGACCGAGCGCGGAGGGTCGATCGAACGCTTCCTCGAGCTGCGCCGCCTCCGTGAACCCCGCTGTGGGCGCGTTGAGAAAGTGATCGTCCTCGGCCGCCGCGATCATCGCCTCGACCCGCTGCCTCAGCGCGACATCACGCCCGCACGCTTGTTCAAGCAGCGCAGCCCGGTCCGCGGATGGTGTCGAGAGCGCGAGATCAAAGATCCGGCGCAGCTCGTGGTGGTGCTGTTCGCCCAAGGGAACTCCTGTCAAACCCTGCCGGACTCGATCGCTTCGCGGAGCCATCCCCGTGCGAACGCCCACGCTCTCTTCACCGTCGGCTCCGAAACGCCGATCGCCGCTGCCGTTTGCTTGATGCTGAGACCGGCGAAATATCGAAACCGAACGACCCGCGCGGCTTCCTCGTCGACCTGCGCGAGCCTGCTGATCGCCTCGTCGAGTACGAGGAACCCGGAGGTTTCCGTCTCCGATCCCAGGTCCGGGAGTCGGTTGAGGTTCACGGCCGCACGGCGCGCGTCGGGCCCGCCGCGGACGGCGGCTGCCCTAGCCCGCGCGTGATCGATCAGAATCCGACGCATGGCCTCTGCGGCCGCGGCGTAAAAGTGCGCGCGGCTCTGCCACGGCAACTCTCGCGGGCCCGCCAGCTTCACATACGCCTCGTGGACCAGAGCCGTGGCCTCGAGCGTGTGATCAGGACGCTCAGACCGAAGGTAGTTCTGAGCCGACGCGCGGAGCTGAGCGTACACGAGCGGGAGGAGTTTCTGAACACGCTGCGCGGAGGTGTCCTGTTCATTGAGCATGATCGTCAGCGCGGCGTCGTGAGTGTCGGAATCCATTCATGGATCATATTCCTGATCGGGCGACAGACGGGGACACGGTTCGCTGGTGCCGTCGGCAGCTGCATAAACCGATTTCCAGCGCGGCGTGCGATAGGGTCACTCGAGTGTCCGGCGTTGTTCGGCGTTCCGGAACACGTGCAACCCAAGCTGTGTCGAGAGGGCTTCGCACACCCGGATCCCGCGAACACTGTTCCCCCCGGTGTTCAGACGGGGGGAGTAGACCGCCACGCCGAGCCGCCCGGGGACCACGGCCATGAACCCGCCACTGACGCCGCTCTTGGCGGGGATACCGACGCGGTAGGCCCATCGCCCGGATTGCTCGTAGAGCCCGCAGGTGAACATCACCGTGAGCACATCGCGGAGCGAGACGGGCGAGATCGCCCGCGTGCTCGTCCGCGGGTTGACGCCGGCGTTCGCGAGCGTCGCCGCCATGGTCGCAAGCTGGACCGTGTTCACGGTGATCGAGCACATCTGGAAGTACAGATCGAGCGTCTCGTCGAGATCGCCGCCGAGCCGCCCGAAATTCCGCATGAGATACGCGATCGCGCGGTTCCGATCCGCGGTGCTGCTCTCGGAGATAAAAACACCCATGTCGATCGCAGGGCGCTCGCCGATGTGCAGCGCGATGGCTTCGAGAGCGCGGTTCAGACGGTCGGTCGGATCGTGGCCGGGCAGAAGCCCGGCGATCGCGATCGCGCCGGCGTTGACCAACGGGTTCATGGGCCGGTTCGTGCCCCGCTCGAGCACGACCGCGTGGTAGGGGTTGCCGGTCGGCTCAACGCCCACGGCTCGTTCGACAGCGCTGCGCCCGAGCTGGTCCAGCGCCATGCCGTACATGAACGGATTGGCGATCGACTGCAGCGTGAAGCCGGTGTCGGCATCGCCCACCGAGAAGACCTCGCCCTCGCACGTAACCACGCTGATCGCGAATGTGCCCGGATCCACACGCGCAAGCTCGGGGATGTAGGCGGCAACCTCGCCTTCGGTGTTGCCGGACAGTTCAGCGTGCAGGTCGTTGATCGCGGCTAGAATCCGGATGCTGGGTCGGCTGGAACGCAGCAGGATGGTCCGGTCGGTCTTCTGGGTGGGAATCATGCGGTTGATCCTTGTTGAATTCGGATGACGCGGTCAGACGGACACGGATTCGCCGTGCTGTGAAATATCGAGACCGATGGCCTCATCCGCATGGCGGACACAGATAACCCCGGGCCGCAGGTGCCATCAGCAGCACCAGCCCAACACCGATGATGATGAACGCGACGCCCCCGCTGTTGTTCACGCCGTGGCCTCCGACGTGCTGCGGGCGTGACCGTTGGCCTCGGTCGGGTTCGACATCTGAGCGCCCGCGGCCAGTTGACCTTTGGCGCTGGCGTCGGCGTCGAGCATCGTGGGCGGCGCGTCAGACGATGCCCAGGCGCCGGGTGAGGTCAGCGTAGCGTCGAACATGTGCATGCCGAACTCGGAGGAAAGATCCTGGCAGACGCGGATGCCGCGGACCGTGTTGCCGCGTTCATCCAGGCGTGGCGAGTACACCGCGATGCCGAGCTGATTGGGCACGACCGCGATGATGCTGCCCGAGACGCCGCTCTTGGCCGGCAGCCCGACCGAGTAACCCCACTGCCCGGCATAGTCGTACATCCCGCATGTGTACATCACGGTGAGGATGTCGCGGAGGTACGCGGCATCCACGGCGCGCACGCCCGTGATGGGGTTGACGCCGTTGTTGGCGAGCGTAGCCGCCATCATCGCCAGGTCCCGGCAGTTCCCGAGGATCGAGCACTGCTGGAAGTACAGGTCCAGGATCTGATCGACGTTGCTGCCGATCATCCCGAAGTTGAGCATCAGATAGGCAATCGCGCGGTTGCGGTTGCCCGTCGTCCGCTCGGACATGAACACGGACATATCCACCTGGACCTGACGCCCGAAGTATCGCCCGAACATGTCCAGGATCCGGTTCAGGCGCGTCGTGGGATCGTCGCCTTTGATCAGGCTGGTCGTCGCGATCGCCCCCGCGTTCACGCACGGGTTGTGCGGGCGGTTGGTCGCGTCCAGCTTGATGATGGAGTTGAACGCGTCCCCGGTGGGCTCGACCCCGACCCGCTCGAGCACCGCGTCCCGTCCGTGGTCCTCGAGTGCTAAGCCGTAGATAAACGGCTTGGAGACCGATTGGATCGTGAACTGACGCTCCGCGTCGCCGATCTCATAGACCTGCCCGTCTGCGGTCACCACGCAGATTCCGAACCAGTCCGGGTTCGCCTTGGCGAGCTCGGGGATGTACGTCGCGATGTCGCCGTCTCGCAGATCGCGGTAACGAAGATGGAGCTCGTTGAGGGCCGCCAGCACCCGGAAGTGCGTGGTGCTGGTGGCGACCGAGATGATCTGGGGCGTTTCCTGCTCGTGTGTGCGCATGCCGGTGCTCCTTCGGGCAAGTTTTCAGCGGGAGAAGAGCATGTCGCGGTATCGGGGCAGGTCCCAGTCCGCGTCCGCACAACGGGATTCGATGTGGTCGGCGAGCGTGCGAGCTTGCTGCATCAGCGGGACGATCGAGGCCTGGATGCTGACCGTCGGCTGCGCCGCCTCGCCCGCTCCGTGGTGCTCGGAAGCACCGGCCAGGGCGGACGCCTCACGCAGACGGTCGACCACATCGGCCAAGGCGTCCGCCGCCGCGAGCAGGTCCGCCGCCCGAGCGGCGAGATTGCCCGCCGCCCCGCCGGTCGCACCGCACTCGATGCCGGCGTGATGGAACCGGGCGACAGAACGCAGCGCGCCCGGCATCACGTGCTCCTCACAGATCGCCGCGAGGCACCGCGCCTCGATGACCATCTGCGTGCGGTACTGCTCGGTGTACGCCTCGTGGCGGGAAGCCAGCTCGCGCGGGCTGAGCACGCCGAACCGTTCAAAGACTTCGACGACGCCCGGCTCGGTGTAGATCTGGAAAGCCTCCTCGCTCGTACGGATGTGCGCCAGCCCGCGCCGCTCGGCCTCGGCGTGCCACTCCCGGCTGTAGCTGTCCCCGTTGAAGATGACCCGACGGTGCTCCGCGGTCACGCGGGCCAGGACCGGGAGGATCGCTTCCGAAACCTGCGCCGGCGTCAGACGGGCGCCGACGTGCATCGCTTCCAGCTCGTCGGCCATGTCGGCGAGCGACTCCGCGACGATCGTGTTGAGCACCGTGCTCGGCCAGCTGACCGACGAGGACGCACCCGAGGCCCGCAGCTCGAACTTGTTGCCCGTAAACGCAAAGGGCGATGTGCGGTTGCGGTCCCCCGAGTCGCGCGGCAGGTGCGGCAGGGTCTTGGCCCCCAGATCCATGGTGCCGCCGGACTTGGTGTGGTGCAGCCCACCGTTGCACAGCTGGTCGAGCAGGTCGGTCAGCATGTCGCCCAGGAAGACCGACACGATCGCCGGCGGCGCTTCGTTCGCGCCCAGGCGGTGATCGTTGCCGGCGCTCGCGATCGATGCCCGCAGGAGCGCGGCGTGCTTGTCAACGGCGCGGATGACACAGACCAGAAAGGTAATGAACTCGATGTTCGAGTGCGCCTCGATCGTCGGGTCCAGCAGGTTGGATCCGGTGCTCGTCGCGAGCGACCAGTTGATGTGCTTGCCCGAACCGTTCACGCCGGCGAAGGGCTTCTCGTGCATGAGGCAGGCGAGCCCGAACTCCTCGGCCGTGTCGCGGAGCACACGCATCGTGAGCTGCTGGTGATCCGCCGCGACGTTCGCGGTTTCAAAGATTGGGGCGACCTCGTACTGCCCGGGGGCGACCTCGTTGTGGCGTGTCCGGATGGGAATGCCCAACGCGATCATCTTTTTCTCTGCAGCGACCAGGAAGCTCAGCACCCGGGGCGGGATGCTCCCGAAATAGTGGTCCGAGAGCTGCTGGTGCTTCTCCGGCGGGTTGCCGATGAGCGTCCGCCCGCACTGATAGAGATCCGGGCGCCGCTCGTACGACGCGCGGTCGATGATGAAGAACTCCTGTTCCGGGCCGCACGTCGCGATCACCCGGTCCACGCCCGCGTCACTGCCGAAGAGCTTCAAGATCCGGATTGCCTGCTCGCTGACCGCGTCCATAGACCGCAGCAGCGGCGTCTTCTTATCAAGGGCGTCGCCGGTATAGCTCACGAACGCCGTCGGGATGCACAGCGTCACGCCAGACCCGCTTCGGTTCACAAAGGCCGGGCTCGACGGGTCCCACGCGGTGTACCCGCGGGCTTCGAAGGTCGCCCGCACACCGCCCGAAGGGAAGCTCGAGGCGTCCGGCTCGCCCTGCACCAACTGCGAGCCGCTGAACTCGCTGATCGAGTCGCCCGTGCCGTCCGGCGTCAGAAAGCTATCGTGCTTCTCCGCCGTCGAACCGGTCAGCGGCTGGAACCAGTGCGTGTAGTGCGTGGCCCCGCGGTCCATCGCCCAGTCTTTCATCGCGCTCGCGATGGAGTGCGCCACGCTCGGGTCCAGGCGATTCCCGGTGCTGATCGATCGCCGGTAGGAGCGATAAACCTCTTTCGAAAGCCGCTCGCGCATCGCACGATCGGTAAAGACGTCCTCGGCAAAGCGCGGCGTGGGCCCCGGGTTCGCGTGCACCTGCTCAACGAGAAGGGATCGACCGTTGTGATCCCCTCCGTTGCGGCTCAAAGACGGGCTGCTCGTCGATCGTGACTGACTCTGAATGGCCATCGGTCGGCTCCGTGATCTTGCCCGGCACCACCCTGGACCGGAATCCAACTCAGGAAACAGGCCAGCACGTCACCGGCCTGAAACCCCAAGCGAGGGCCCGAACGAAAGGGATCATGAAAATTGAGAAAAATCACAGATCATGGCCCGATACAGCCATCGCGCGAAGGCTTGAACTGCCCACCGGAAGACTGCGGCGAAAACCCGCCTTCTACGGCCCACCAGAGGGGTTCCGGGGTACCCCATCTGGCCCCAATTGGCTAATCCAGAAGGTACGGGATGGGGTACTCGCGGACGCCAGCACGCGAAAACCGAGCCACCCGGGCTCGGCTCTCACGGTTAGACTTCGGCCCCATCCTCCTGAAGTCGCGCCCACTCCCCCATCAAGAGGACAGCTCTGTTCTTCGCTTCCCGCTGATTCGAGCCAAGGTAGAAGACCTTGGTCCTCGGCGAGCCGTCTGGCCCCTGCTGTTTCCCGATAGTCTTCTTGAACTGACCGCTCGGGGCGTGAAATGTCACCCCAACCGATCCCCTTGTCATCGTCGTCCTATTCATTGCGGCCTCCTCGCTGAGGACGGCCCTTCCGTCCTCGGAGGCACACGCTTACCGCGGATCCGTTACACCTTCAACGCTTTTCAGCGAGAAAACGCTCGTGCAGATCGATCAGGGCGGAGAAGTCATGCCGGTCCGCCGCTCGCACCGCGGCCAGATAGTCATCCCGAACTTCGCTTTCGGTCCCGATGACCGTCTCGGGCCATTCGACGATCGGATAGCTTTTCATTCGCAACCAGACGTTCCCGACCATCCGAGACCATCTGCCGTTGCCGTTCAAGAACGGATGGATCCGAACAGCGCCATGATGAAGCCGCACCGACTGCTCTAGCAATGGCATGTCCGACTCGGACCAGAAAGAGAGATAATCCAGCAGGGTCTGAAGTTCCGTCCCAATCAGATATGGCATCGATCCGATGTTCAACTCGTTACGCCGAAACGTACCCGCCCAGACCCAGACATCGCCGAACATCTCGACATGCAGTTGCTGGAGCCAAGCGAGATCAAAGCGAGCGATCCGCTTCGTTGGCTTTCCGATCAGGTACTTCAAGACCGTCTTGCGGATGTTCTCCGCTTCGGCGGCATTCAGTGCGGCTTGTGTGGTTATAGATCGATCGCGCAAACCGGAGATGTCATCGATCGGCGTCTGGCCCGGGATGGGTTGGTCGAACGCCATCGCGCCGATCAACTCGCCCAAAGCAGGCGACGCGAGCCGGTGAGCAGTTCACGCATCGATCGCTCGACGAGTTTCCGGTATTGATCCGCATCGACCGCCTGGGCTTCGAGCGCGCTCGTGCCCTGCACCAACCGAGCAACCCGCTCGGCCTTCTCTCGCGCGGCCTGCTCGCGGAAGTCCTCAACGTCGATCGGGTCCGCCGTCAACGGCATACCCAGCGCTTCTGCGATTGCAGCGACGTTCTCAAACGAGGCCTCCGCGATGCGACCCGCCAGCACACGCTTGACGGTCGGCTCGGAAACGCCGCTCCGCTCTGCGAGCGCGGGATAGGACATCCCGAGACGTTCCCGTCGTTCAGTGAGCCGTTCAGCCAGATTGGAGAGCATCGCTGTCATGGCTGTATCGTATCATACACGATACGATTTGCAAGCCGAGTCGGATCGTTGACGATGCGATTTTACTGAAAATGCGGATTCACAGCCCGTTAACACCACATACCCAACAAAATGCTTTTTTGCTTTGAACCCGACTGCGAAGGGCATTACTCCGCTTGACCGCACGAGCCTGCAGGCACGCTTCAACGGGCCCGATGAGGTACAGAATGAGGTAGTCGATCGGGTAGTTGAAGGTAGTCGGTATGTGTTTGGTATCTAAATCGGGTAGTCCAAAAACAACATAAGCCCCGGCAATGCCGAGGCTTACGGAAGTGCCCCCCGAAGGACTCGAACCTTCAACCCGCTGATTAAGAGTCAGCTGCTCTACCGATTGAGCTAGGGAGGCGGCACGGCACGCGATACCATGGTGCACCGGCACCAAGGTACAGGTTGTCCGTCGCTGAATACCAGTGTAGCCCGCCCACCCGGGGCGTCCAGCCCTCTCCGCTCACTCTGGGCGCCTCCCTCCACGCCCTCGACGTCCCCCCCCCCACACACCGCTCCCCGCGTTGAACGCGGATTGACCCCCCTCCGCCAGCGACCTACCGTTTCCGCCGCGCCAGGGCCATCCGGGCGCGGTCTGTTTCCTCCTGCTGGGTGCGTGCGACCTACCATATTTGACCTTGTACATGTCTCGACACAGGCTCGCTCGGCGAGACGCCCGGATCGTTCCGACCTGACCGATGACTTTGACAAGGCGGCTCGGCTCCATCAGCCCACGCCCCTGCCTGTTCCAAACCGCAGCGCACCACGCGCCGCTTGATTGATGAGGTTTCTGCCATGCTTCCCGCCCAACGCCAGTCCCACGGCCGCACCCGCCGACGCCGCAGCCACGACGCCCTGACCACCATCGTCACCGGCGTCTGCCCCGTCACCGGCACACCCAAGCTCCACCACCGTGTCGCGAAGGACTCCGGCTACGTCCGCCCCGGCCTCCGCATCACGGTCAAGAAGCTCGGCATCGGCGTCGACCGCTAACACGC
>RECY01000011.1 GCA_007693785.1 Phycisphaerales bacterium
AAAGTCGTCGTCACCATGGAGCACAACGCCAAGAACGGCGACGCCAAGATCCTCAAAGCCTGCACCCTCCCCCTCACCGGCACCCGCTGCATCGACATGGTCATCACCGATCTCTGCGTGCTGAAAATGGACGCCGAGAAACGCCGCTTCCGAGTCCTCGAACTCGCCCCGGGCGTGACGCTGGACGAGGTGCAAGCCAAGACAGAGGCCGAACTGCTGACGGATCAGCAGCCGGCGGTCGTGCAGGTCTGATGACAGGCACCTGGAGCCGGGCACCGGGCACCAGACCTCCGCAACTCCGCAAACACACTGGTGCCTGGTCACTGGCTCCCGGTGCCTGCTGAAAGCCCCCCCATGCCCACCTTCTTCGACGCCCACCTCGACCTCGCGATGATGGCCGAGCGCGGGCGCGACATGCACGCCCCCCTCGCTACCTGCCGCGGCACGCTCCAGCCCGCTGCCGTCACCCTCCCCAGCCTCCGCGAGGGCCGCGTCACGCACTGCCTCGCGACCGTCTTCACCGAGGCCCGTGTCGAAGGGGGTGACCAAGACGAAGACCGCGACTGGCACCCCTACACCTATCCACAGGGCGACGCCGACGCGGCCTATCGCTGCGGTATGCGCCAGATCAAGCTCTACCACGCCTGGCACGACGCCGGCGTGCTGGAGCTCATGCCCCGTCGCGGCGAAGCGTCGTCTGCGCGCGAACGCCGCCCCTTCAACGACGACGCGCCGCCGCCGGATCCGCTCCGCGTCGGCATCCTCATCGAGTGCGCCGACCCGATCCCCTCGCCCGACGACGTGCCCGAGTGGGCGGCGATGGGCGTGGTTGCCGTCGGCATGGCTTGGTGGCACGAGGGGCGGTACGCCGGGGGCAACGGCTCGGCCAACGTCGGCCTCACCGACCTCGGGCGCGCGCTCATCCCAGCCCTCGACGACGCCAACATCGTCCACGACGCGAGCCACCTCTCCCAGCGCGCCCTCGACGAGCTCCTCGAAGCGACCGACGCAACCATCATCGCCAGCCACTCCAACTGCCGAGCCCTCCTCCCCGGCGACAAACACCGCCACCTCACCGACGACGCGATCCAAGAAATCGCCCGACGCGGCGGCGTCATCGGCATCAATCTCGTCAAGAACTTCCTCAGCCCCGAGCTCGCCGCCGGCGGCCCGCCCAGCAAGAACACCACAAAAGGCGAGGCGACCATCGAGCAGGTCTGCGACCACGTCGAGCACGTCTGCGCGCTCGTCGGCGATCGCAACCACGTCGGGCTCGGGTCGGACATGGACGGCGGGATCACGGCCGATGACCTGCCCGTCGGCATCCGCACGCCGAGCGATCTCGGCAAGATCTCGGAGGCCCTCGCGGCACGCGGGTGGACCGACGCGGACCGCGACGCCTTCGCGCACGCCAACTGGGCCCGCTTCTGGCGCGGGGCGTCAGCGCCTGCACGCTCGCCCGTGCGCTGAACACAAGATCCGCGCGGATCTCGGTGAAACCCTGTGCATCTGCGCAAGGCGAGTTGGCGACCGTGTTCGCCATTTTCGCGGGGGATCCTCCGATTGTGCCCGGTTTGCGCGTCTCGCCTTGCACGGGGAGGAACCGTGCGCACATTGTTGCGGAGTGACGGCGGCGTCTTCTGACGTCGCGTGTGTGTTCGGCGGTTCTGCCGGGCACGCGGGGCTGTGCTGGTGATTTTGTGGGGGTTCTCGCTGGGGGTGTGCGCAACGGGTGTGTGCCCGTGCGCACGGTCGCGGCGATCGCGGGCGGCGTGTGCTGCGCCGGCGCGATCGGTGCGCGAATCAAGAGATGGATGTCGCGTCGCGGGATGGGGCCGGCGAGCGACACGCGGGGCGTTCGGCACGATCCGTTCGGCACACACGGATCGCGAGCCGCACGCCGAGGCACGTTCGGCCCCTCAGAGAGGAACCACCATGACCGTTCAACAGGATCGCTCACCCGTTCGCACACGTCTGCTTGCCGCGGGCGGAGCGTTGCTTGTCGGCATCGCCGGTGCGAGCGCGCAGGACGCGAACGTTCGCGTCTTCCACGCCTCGCCGGACACGCCGGAGGTGATCATCAACGTGAACGAGGGGGCCGCCCAGGTCGGGCCGCTCGCGTTCGGGAACACGACGGGCTACATCCCGTTGGCGCCCGGGGATTACCGGTTCCAGGTCGCCGCGGCCGCCGCCCCGATGGATTTTGTCATTGACATCGCCCCGACGCTCGAGGCGGGCGTGGACTACTCGGTCTTCGCGATCAACACGCTGGCGAACATCGAGCCGCTGGTGCTGGTCGATGACAACACCTCGGTTGCGGGTCAGGCGCGGTTCCGCGTGCTGCACCTGAACACCGACGCGCCGACGGTCGATCTCAACGTCCGCGGCGGGCCGACGCTCGCGACGCTCTCGTTCACCGACGTCAGCGACTACCTCAGCGTCGCGCCCGGCACCTACGACCTGGATCTCAACCTCGCCGGCACCGACACCACCGCGCTCGCGCTCGACGGCATCACCCTGCTCGACGGGTACGTGTACACCGTCGTCGCCTTCGGCGGGGTGAACGAGCCGCTCTCGGTCGGGCTGTTCGTGGACGCGATCCCGGCCCCGGGTTCGATGGCGCTGCTCGCGGTGGCCGGGGTCTTCGCCAGCCGGCGTCGGCGATAAGGGGACGCCCGCTGCGGCACGCTTTTCCGGGCGCGGGCTGCTTCGGACTCTCTTTCTTCATGGACGGCGCCCGCCTCGGATCCTCCGGGGTGGGCGCTTTTCGTGCGCACGCGCAGGGGTCCCGGGCGGCCAATGATGGTGGCTATGCGCAGCGTCACACTGATCACCACCGGCGGGACGATGGAGAAGACCTACGACGAGACCTCGGGTTCGTTGCAGAACCGGCACTCGATCGTCCACAAGATGGTCCGGCGACTGCGCCTGCAGGACACGCTGGTCAACGTCGTCGAGCTCATGCATAAGGACTCGCTGCACATGGACGACGCGGACCGCAAACGCATCGTCGAGACCGTGCGCGCGGTCGGCGGCGACTGGGATCTCCCGACGGAGAGCGACGGGATCGTGATCCTCCACGGCACCGACACGCTCGAGGTCACGGGGCGCGCGCTGCACGCGGCGATCGAGAAGCCGCGGATCCCGATCGTGCTCACCGGCGCGATGCGCCCGTTCGAGATGACGCGTTCAGATGCGTTGCAGAACCTGACCGAGGCGATCTTCGCGGCCGGCGTGCTGAGCCCGGGCGTCTACGCCGTGGCGCATGGGCGGGCGCTCGCGTTCCCCGGGGTCCGCAAGGACCGGGCGAGTGGGACGTTCGTGCGGGACGGGGCGCCCGCGGGCAAGGCTTGACCGGGTTTGCGATGCGGGGTAGTGTTTTGCGATGACGTTCGAGCGTTCCAGGATGTGCCATGGTTGTCTTGCCGCCGCGATGATGCGGTGTGGCGGGCTGTGGCGCACGCTGCGGACGCGACCGAGGGGCTGAGACGGCCCCTTCCCGAGCGATCGGGACGAGGCGCGAGACGCGAGTGCAGACCACAGGCCGCCACCCAAAAAGGTGGCGGTTTTTTTGTTGCGATTTTCGGAGCGCGTTTCGAAATTGAACGGGACGCGGCGTCGTTGAGAGACGTCGGAGGTGCGCGATGACCGGACAGGATGGGACGTGGTTCGGCTCGGAACTGGGTACAGAATTGGATTCGGCGCGGGACGCCGATGCGGAGGCCTTGCGCCCGGGCTGGTCGGCCCTGGCGGCTTCGGCTCGCCGGCGAGAGAGACCCACACGCCTGACCACGGGCGGGTCGCGGGTTGTCACGCACACGGCGCGGCGGTACCCGCGGTCGTACGCGATCGTCTTCGGCGCGGGGATCGAACGCGGGCGTCGGGTGATGGGGCGCGGGCGGGCATGACAGACGCCCCGGCGGGCGTGCCGAGGCGCCACGGTCTCTGTGAGGAGAGAGGGGCCGTGCGGAGAGCCCGGCGCGTCACGCGGACCCCGCGGTTTGCACGCCGCGGGGCCCGCGCACGCCGGGGATGGGGCTGTCTCAAACCGTTTCACGGCTATCGGACCGATGCGGCGTCTCCCGCGTCGCCTTGCGACCTTGTCCTCGCTGATCCGATTTCTGGGTCGTGATGAACGTGCGCACGGTCTCGGGCGATGCCCGGCTCGGTCCTGTGGATCTGGGCAAGCGTGATCACGCAAAACCGGTTGGTTTCAACCGGTGGGTATTCCCCGGAGTGTTTCTTGATATCTGCCGACTTCTCGTGCGGTGCAACTGCGCCGCGATCGGGTCGTAGTGGTTGACCTCAGCGGGGGTCGCGGATGTGAAGCTTGGTTCGCGCCGATGTGGCCGATGTTCGATCGGCTGGTCGGGGGCGCGGTCGTTTTGCGCTGGTTCTGGGGCTCCTGTTTTTTCGGGGGGCGTTGTGGCGAAGCGTGTGTTGGCTTCCGGTGTGGCTCGCGAGGTGTCGCGTGCCCGCGATCTGCTGAGCGTCGGGGACGTGGAGAGCTGCGCTCGTGCGGCGAGCCTGTGCGGGGGTGTGATCGCGGCGTTGCCGGGGCACGCCGAGGCGCACGAGATCATGGGGCGTTGCCTGCAGCGTCTGCAGCGCCCGATGAGTGCGGTGGAGATGTTCGAGCGTGCGGCTTCGATCGAGCCGCGGAACCCGGTGTATCTCGCCGCCTATGCCTCCGCGCTCGCCGAGGTCGGCGAGCAGGACGAGGCGCACGAGGTGTGGACGCGGGCGGCGGCGGTCGTGGCCAAGAAGGTGCGCGATCCGGCGGCGCGGTTCGATGCCGAGCTGTCGGCCTCGGCGGCGGCGCTGACGGTGGGCGCGTTCGAGTCGGCCGCCGAACGCGCGGGGCGGCTGGTCGATGACGAGAAGCTGTTCCACGCGGCGAGCGAGCGGGACCGCGCAGTGCTGCTGGGCGTGCGGGCCGAGGCGCTGACGCGATCGGTCCGCGCGGGCAACGAGCACGAGGGTGGGGCGGCCGCGGCTCGCGAGGCGTTCGACGCGGCGATCGCGGCGGTGGAGCCGCACGGGGGCGCGTCGCTCGCGGGCGTGCTCGCGGTGGAGGCGAGCTACGGGCTCGGGATCGGTCGGCAGGAAGAAGCGGTGGGCCGCCTGCGCTCGTTCGCGGTTCAGGCCGGCGAGGCGGTGGTCAGCGAGGGCAAGGTCTCGCGCTTGCTCGAATACGCGTGCAAGGTGCTCGGGCGGGCGGAGGAGGAGGCGGGCGATCTCCGTGCGGCGTGGCACGCCTACCGCGTGGGGAACGCCGCCGCGAACGGGAACGGCGCGATCGACGCGGGCCCGGACTGGTCGGCGTCGGTCCACCGCGAAACCGTCGGCAGGCTGATGCGCGGGATGGACGCGGCGCGGGTGGGCGGGTTCGCGCGGGCCCCGTCGGGTCTGGCGGATGAAGCGGGCGTGCGTCCGGTGTTCATCGTGGGCGTGCCGCGGAGCGGGACGTCGCTGGTGGAGCAGGTGGTCGCGGCGCACCCGGGAGCCGTGGGGCGGGGCGAGCTGCAAGGCGTCTGGAACGCGGCTCGCTGGCTGGGCGAGCGCGTGAACGTCTCGCCGACCGACGAAACGTTCATGGGCGAGCTGAACGAGGCGGACCTCGCGGACCGTGCGGCCCGGTATCTCGCGGGGCACGCGCGGGCCGCCGATGCCGACGCGGAGGCCGCGCCCCTGCGCCGGGCGGGCACGGGCACGCCGACGGTCGTGACGGACAAGATGCCGAACAACTTCTTGAACCTGCACGTGATCTGGCAGTTGTTCCCGGGGGCGAAAGTGGTGTGGTGCGTTCGCGACCCGGCGGACGCGTGCTTCAGCTGCTGGTCCACGCCGTTCCGGGGCGACCTGCCGTACACGCGGGACCTGGAGTTGATGTCGGCGTTCCACCGGGAGCACGACCGCCTGCGCGCGTTCTGGACCGAGCGCGGGCTGCTGGACGTGCACGTGGTTCGGTACGAGTCGCTGGTCCGCGAGCCGGAGGTGGAGAGCCGTGCGCTGCTGGCGTTCCTCGGGCTGGACTGGGACGCGTCAGTACTGGAGTTCTGGCGCAAGGGCCGTCGCGTGCTGACGGCCAGCAGCGAGCAGGCAACGCGACCGATCTACGCGCAGAGCATCGGGCGAGCCGCCCGCTTCGCGATGGCGGACGAGGAGATCGGCGAACTCGTGTCGGGCTTGCACACGCGATAGGTTTGCCCCGAAGGCCGCCCCGTGCGGCGTGCGCCCGCGATGTCGATTCACTCGTAAAGCAGAGCACGCCGCCGATGTGCCGGCGGCGTGCTGCGGGATGGGATGGGCTGAGTCGGCTTCAGGCGCGTCGGCGTCGTGTCGCGACGGCGAGGGTGCTCATGGCAAAGACAGCGGCGGCCCCGGGCGTGGGCACAAGCGTGCCCGTGATGCGGAGCACGCCGCGCTGGTCGTCGAGGCCCGGCGTGCCGAAGCCGGTCTGCCAGGGCCCGCTGTCGATACGCCAGGCGCGTTGTCCCCAGTCTTCCCACGCGTGCGCCCAAGAGAGCAGGGCGTCGGGGCCTTGGGCGCTCATCGCGATCCAGTAGGTCGCGCCGTCTTCGAGGACGGTCGTCCCGCCGAAGTCGGCGGTCATAGGCGGCGCCATTTCGAACGGCTCCACGGTTCCGCTGGCGGTGGTGGACTGGAGGATCTGTCCCGGGGAGCCGTTATCGTCGGCGAGGAGGTCGACGAAGACAAGGTCCTCGCCCCAGTTCAGGATGACGCTGAACTCGGCGGTGTTGAAGAAAAAGTCGCCCCCGCTGACGGTGAAGGGGACGGCGGCTTCCTGCTTGGGCCCGCCGACGGGCCCGCCCTCGCCGACGGTCATGCCCATGTCGGTCCGGTAGTCGTCTCCGGGCCCGTAGTTGTCAAAGAGCACGGTCTGGGCGTGGGTGGCGGTGGCGGCGAGGGCCAGAAGGCTCCCGGCGAGGGCGATGCGGTGCATGTCGGTTCTCCTCTTGCAATGCACGGGCGTGTGGGTGGCCGGGGATCACGAACCCGGCCTGAAGCGCGAGTATGCCGGAAGCCCTCTGTCGTGTCAAATGTTTTTAGAAACAATTTTGTGGAGATTGTTCTGGCCCCTGCGCCCTGTTACCCTTGGGGGTCGAATCGGGCGGGCCGGGTCGGACTATTGGGATAACGTGTGTACATGAAGAGGTTTAGGGATGGTTGAAGCGTTGGATCGCGGGGTGTCCGAGGGGCCGGACGGGCTGTTTGAGGTCCGCGCGGTCCGTGTGATGCGTGACCTGCGGGAGGCGTTCTTGGGTCTGATCGAGGGGCTGCCCCGCTCGGCGACCGGTTCGGCGAGCCGCTCGGTCACGCGGGCGGCGGACCTGGAAAAGGCGCTGGGGGTGAGCCGCACGCTCGGGTGGCAGCTCCACCGCCTCGCGACGACGCCGGATCCGCTGGAGGCGGGGTTGCACGTGCCCGGTTCGGCGGCCGTCGGTCAGGCGCTGCGTGGGGCGCGGTCGGCGGGTGTGGGCGACGAGCGGGTCGCGCGGGCGGCGCGGGCGATGGAGGCGTTCGAGGCGCTGGTCGCCGAGCACGCCGGCGACCGGGCGGCGTTCAACACGATGATCGGGAGCCTCGCCGGCGCCGAGGTCGAATCGATCGACCTGCGGACGCGTCGCGAGGCGTTCCGCGTCCACAGCCGCGTGTGGGGCGTGCAGGTGAAGACGTTCGTCGCCTGCGGCGTGGTCCACCCGGGCAAGGACGCCGAGCACGACGACATGGTCTTCATCCGCGGGATGCGGGACGCGCGGTGGCTCCGCCAGGGCGTGCCGTTGCAGATCTCGGGCTACCGCCTGGTGGACAGCGAGTCGCGCCCGATGCACCCGAGCGAGGGCGCGGGCGAGCCGTTCGCCCCGGGCTCGGCGCTCCTGCGTGAGTTCTGCTCCCCGGACCTGCCGGAGATCGAAACCCGCGTCGAGGACGGCAACCGGTTCGCGTTCTTCCGCGATGCGCCGCTGGGCAACGCGGGCGTGACGACGGTCTACCTCGCGGACGTGATGCGCGACGTCCGCTGGCGACCGACCGACGGCACCGCGCCCTCGCACGTCCGCTCGGTCTCGATCCTGAAGCCGATCTCGATGCTCGTGATGGACGCGCTGATCCACCGCGACACGTTCCGGGCGCGCCGGACGTCGGCGAGGGTCCTGGGCTCGCTCTCCCGCCTCGGCGAGCGGGACCCGGGCGCGTTCGACGAGGGCGACGTGCTCCCGGTGCAGCCCGAGTTCCGCCACTGCGGGCGCGGGGCGGGCGTGCTGGGCACGGCGCACGTGCCGAGGTACCGGGAGATGGTCGAGTCCGTCCTCGGGCGGCTCGGGTGGGACCCGGACGCGTTCGACCTCTACCGTTGCACCTTGGAATATCCGCTGCTGAGCACGACCGTTGAGGTCCGCTTCGATGATTTGGAGCGCGGCGGGGCGTGAGCGGTGCGTCGGAGGGGTGCGGCATGACGGTGGACACGCGGCAGGCGGCGCGTCGGGAGCTCCGGCTTCGGTCGTTGGCGGAGGTGCGCGCGGAACTCGCCCGCATCGAAGGCGGCGGGGCGGCGGGGACGCTCGTGACGACCGGCAACTGGACGCCCGGTGAAAACGTCGCCCACGTCGGGCAGCTCATCGGTTTTTCGCTCGACGGGTTCCCGGAGCGGGGGCCTTGGTGGCTGCGGGCGGTGGGGGCGGCGGTCAAGCCGTTGGTGCTGCGGTCGGTGAAGAAGGGCACAATCGTGAAGCCGGGGATCCAGACGGGCAAGGCCGCGGCTTTTTTGGAGCCGCGTGCGGGCACCACGCTCGATGACGCGATCGCGATGACACGCGGGTTCCTGGATCGCGTCGAAGCCGGCGAACGCTTCACACACCCCAGCCCGCTCCTCGGTCGGCTCACCCACGAGCAATGGGCGATGATGCACTGCTCCCACGCGTCGATGCACTGGAGCTTTCTGTGGCCGAACGGACACGCCAACTGAGCAAGCGACCACGCCTGCCCGGAGTGCGGCACGTCGATCGTGCGCCGTGCGCGTCAATAAACGGTGCGATATCCGCTCGAAGGCGTGGGGCCGGCCCCCGACGTTGGCTTCGCCGCTCCCTCCCCCGCCGGGGCGGGGGAGGGCAAGGGCAAGGGCGCGCGTGACAACGCCCGTGCCTTTGGGCGCGGGCGTTGTCATGCATGAAGAAGCGTGCTGCGGAGCGATCAGGCGCGGCGTCGGCGGGCGGCGAAGAGGCCGGCCATCGCGAGCGCGGGGATCGTCGCCGGCGTGGGGATGACGACGCCGGTGAACTCAAAGGCGTAGTTGGTCCGCGACGCGCCGGGGAGGGGCTGGTACCCGTTACCGTCGAAGCTGTCGGAAAAGAAGATCCCGTCGCCCGGGAGCGAGCCGGCCCATTGGAACGCTTCGGTCGTGAAGCTGACCGGGTTGTTGAGCGTGGCGCCGACGGAGAAGAAGTAGTCGCCGGCCGCGAGGTCGATCGAGGCGGGGAGGGCCAGGTCGAAGCGGAACATCGGGGCGTTGAGCAGCCCGACGTTGATGCCGGCGCTGGTGATATCGAAGTCGTTCTTGCTGAAGCTCATCGTGTAGAGGACGCTGCCGGGGGAGCCGGCGGAGCCGTCGTAGATCTCGAGGTTGAACCCGTTGATGTTGGAGAGCGGGACGCTGGGGTCGTTTGACTCGTCGCCGCCCCAGAAGGTGATCGCTTGGATCTCAACGGGGTTCGCGACGGCGAAGTTGTCGGCCCGGCGACGGTTGGCGAAGGGGAAGCCGCTCGTGGGGGCGGCGAGGCTGATCGCGCCCGCGCCCGGCGAGGGGAGCTGTGCGTAGATCGTCTCGGCGCTGGCGATGTGCGCGAGCGCACAGGGAACGGCGGCCACGGCCGCGATGGCGAGGCATCGGTGCATGTCTTGTCTCCTCTTCCCAGCTTTCACCGGGGTGTATGGTGCCCAGGGAAATTCTCGGGCGAGCCGAGTATGGCGGTATGCGGCCCGCGGTTCAAGCGTGCATGGGCGAATCTTGTGGAGCGTGCGAAGAAAGGCGTGCGCGTTCGCACGGTTTCCCTTGATGCGTTTGTGTGCACGATGTTTTTAGCGTGAAAATAGGCGAAGACGGGGCCGCATGGGTTGGTCGAAAGTCGAGCCGTGGTGTGCCGGAGGGAGGGAGGGAGGCAGGGGGCGAAGCGAGAAATGAAGAAAGAGGAGGAGCGGGAGCCCTCACCCCGGCCCTCTCCCGCGGGCGGGAGAGGGAGAGAGAGGGGAGCGGGAGCGCGGCGGTGCCTGATCTGGCGCTTGGGGCCTTTGCTGATTTGGTGATTTTCGCCTCGGCCCCCTCCGCCTCGCAACGCTCGGCACCTCCCCCGCCGGGGCGGGGGAGGGCCGGGGACGGCTTCAGACCATGGTCATGCCGCCGTCGACGCAAAGGGTTTGCCCGGTGATGAACCCCGCGTGGTCGCTGGTCAGGAACGCGACGGCGTGGGCGATGTCCTGCGGCTGCCCGATCGTGCGCACGGCCTGGAGCTTCTGCACGTGCTCGGTCACGTCCGGCGGGAGGTTCGCGGTCATGTCCGTCGCGATGAACCCGGGGGCGACGACGTTCGACGTGATGTTCTTGCTGCCGAGCTCGCGGGCGATCGTCTTGCTGAAGCCGAGCAGCCCGCTCTTGGCGGCGGCGTAGTTCGCCTGCCCGGCGTTGCCCACGACCCCGCTGGTGGAGCTGATGTGGACGATCCGCCCGAACTTGCCGCGCATCATCGGTCGTGCGGCGGCCCGGGTCGCGGCGAACGCGCTGGTGAGGTTGACGCGGAGCACGTCGTCCCACTCCTCGTCGCTCATGCGGAGGACGAGGTTGTCCCGCGTGATGCCGGCGTTGTTGACGAGGATGTCCAGGCGCCCCATGTCTTTCGCGATGGTGTCGATCGTCCCGGCGAGGGCGGCGCGGTCGCCGACGTCGCAGGCGTGGGCGGTGGCGTGCCCGCCGAGGGCTTCGATCTCGGCTTTGACCTCGTCGAGCGCGCCGGCGGTCCGCGCGACCAGCGCGACACGCCGGTTGTGGGTCCGGGGGTTCGCGAGCTCAATGGCGATCGCCTTGCCGATGCCTCGGCTCGCGCCGGTGACGACGGCGACACGGGGGTCGGTGGTCATGGTGTCCTTTCGTGGGCGAGGAGAGGAGGCATTAGGGCGTAGGCATTGGGCACTCGGGGAGCAGGGGGGAAAGAGGTGGAGCACGGGTTGGCTCGGACGCCAAGGCGTGGCACCAGAGGAGAGCGTGTGAGAGGAGTCGCTGTTTAGCCGCTGCCGGGGATGGGGACGTTGCCTCTCGGCGTGGAGCGCTGGGTTTCACCGCGTTGGGCGGTTTCGAGGACTTCCGTGAGCAGTCGCTGGATGTCTTCTCGGGAGACGTCGAGGTTCTGGGCTCGAGTGAAGTTGAGGAAGGCGTCGATGACGGCGTCGCGGTCGCTCTCGGGCATGCGCGAGCCGCCGCGGAGCGCGTTCTGGCCTTCTTCGTATTGGGCTTCGATGCGATCCGGGGTCCGGTCGCTGGCGGTGGCGAGCACGGTGAACATGACCTGGTCCACCGCCTCGGGCGCGTCGAGGTGGCGCTGGATCGCCTTGTTCAGCTCGATCACGGCGAAGACCTGGACCGCGTTGTTGAGCGGGAAGACGCTGAGTGTGTCCGGGGCGGCGTCCGCGAGGTCGGCTTCGACCTCGCCGCCGACCGTGCGGCTGGCGAAGGCGGTGGCGTCGTCGGGGCGGAGGGGCTCGGTGCCGGCCCAGTCGCTGGCACGGGGGCGTTCGGCGGTGGGGCCGGGCTGGCCTTCGAAGGCGTAGCGCCCGCCGGTGCGGGTGGCGCGCCAGTTCAGGACGTAGCTGCTGTCCGGCTCCTGGACCGCCAGAGAGACGGTGCGGGCCGACTCGCTGAGGCGCACGACGCGGACGGCCTCGATCGCCTCGGTCGCCTCGTACCACGCGCCCGTCGCGATCAGCTCGTCGAGCACGCCCTGGGCCGGGCGGGTGAGCACCTCGCGGAACGTGGCGTCGTCGGCCTTGACCACCGCGTTCGACAGCGCGATAACGCCCCGAGCAAAGGCTTCATCCGTCGGCGCCAGATCCTGCGGGAACTGCACCCGAGCGTCCGACTGCGCGTCCTGCAACAGGAAGTTCAGGTCCACCGGCTCCGGCGGCGGGGGTGGCGGCGGCGGGGGTGGCGGCGGGGCCGGGGGCGGCGGCTCGGGCTCCGGCTCGCTGCAACCGACCGGCGCGATCGCGGCCAGGGCCAAGGCGCTGAGCGTCAGAGCGAGCGTGCGGCGGAAACAACTGGGCATGGCAGGGCTCCGAGGGGAGGCATGAGGCATCGGGCACGGGCTGGCGAAAAGAGAACGCTTGCGGGTGTGCCGGTGTGCCTTCAGGTGCTGGGGTCGTCGTGGGACTGGACTTGGACGGTTCGTTCGATTCTTCGCATGATGCCCGCGAGGGTCTTCCCGGGGGCGAGCTCGTGGACGTGGTTCGGATCGGTGAGCAGCCCGTCGGCGTGCATCTTGGCGCACGCCTGCGCCCACCGCACCGGCGACGTGAGCTGCTCGATCAGGCGCGACCGGATGCTCGCGGGGTCCGCCTCGTGCGGCTCGCCGGTCACGTTGCTGTACACCGGGCAGCGGGGGGCGCGCAGGTCGGTCCGGGCGAGGGCCTCGGCGAGACGGTCGGCCGCCGGCTGCATCAGCGGGGAGTGGAACGCCCCCGCCACCACGAGCGGCGTCGCTTTGCACCCGAACTCCGGGGCGGCGTCGGCCGCACGCTGGCACGCCTCGGCGTGCCCGCTGATCACGATCTGGCCCGGCGCGTTGTAGTTCGCCGGCACCAGCACGTCGTCGCCCGCGCACCGATCGCACAACGCCTGCGCCTGGTCCTCCGTCGCCCCGATCAACGCCACCATGCCCGAGGACTGCGCCTCGGCGGCGTCCTGCATCGCCGCCCCGCGCAGGGCGACCAGCTCGAGCGCCTCCTCGAACGACATCGCCCCCGCGAGGTGCAACGCGGTGTACTCGCCCAGGCTCAGCCCGGCGGCGCCGGCGAGCGGCAGGCGATCGACCGGGGTCTGCCACCGGGCGGCCAACGCGTGCGCACAGGCGACGCCCGCGACAAAGATCGCGGGCTGAGCGGCGTCGGTTGCGTTCAGACGGTTCGCCGGGCCCTCGAAGCAGAGCGGGCCGATGGGGTGGCTGAGGCGGTCGCCCAGCACGCGGTCGGCCTCTTCAAAGACGCGACGCGCCTCCGGGCTGTGGTCGAACCACGCCTTGGCCATCCCGACCGCTTGAGCGCCCTGCCCGGGGCAAAGGAGAGTGATGGGGATCATGCGGGGAGTGTATGGGGCCCGGCAAGAGGGGGTAATCCGATCCGAAGAACGCTGAGAGCAGGGTTCCGACGCCGCCGGGGGCGAGCCCGACGCGGGGCGCTCGCTCACGGGCTCCGCGCTGGGGCATCGGCGTCGGTGGTGGCGTCGGTGGTGGGGCTGGTGGTGGGGGTGCGTGCCGGGGTGACGGTGCTGCCGATGACCATCGCGGCGCTGAAGAGCATGAAGTCTTTGATGAGGTACTGCCCGGCGGTGGTGGGGGCGAGGGGGACGATCTCGAAGCAGACCTCGGGTTTGAGGATGAGGGCGAGGAGGGTGCCGGGGAGGCGGACGGCCATCAGCGCGATGGAGACGCGGATGGTCGCGGGGAAGAGCAGGGTCGCGCCGATCGCGACTTCCCACCAGCCGAGGAGGGGGACCATGATCTCGGGCGAGCCGAAGTAGATGGTGCTGGCGATGAGCGAGCTGCCGGTCTGGTAGCCGAACTGCTTGAGCAGGCCGAGCCAGATGAAGAAGACGGCGAGCATCACGCGGTGGAGCGGATGCCCGACGTGGTGCATCCATCGCACGATGCGCCGGTCGATGTGGTGGAGGCGCTCGCGGGCGGGCGCGCGCGGGGCGGGTTTGGAGCTTGGCTTGGGTTGGGGCATGGGAATGCTGCTTGCGTGTGCGTGGTTGGGCGAGGATCCGGCGGGGTCGCGTAGCGGGAGCGGTGTTTGTACATTCTGCGCTGTCGGCGGCTCGCGTGCCGCCTGTTGAGCGGAGAACCGGTTGATCTGATGGGAGGTCGAGATGGCGGTGACAGTGCAGCAGGCGCGTCGGTATTGCACGACGAGCGAGATCGAGCTGATCGCGATGAGCACGCCGCGGCAGGTGGGCGAGCTGACCCCGGCGCGGCTTCGTCAGAAGCTCGCGCGGGCCCGGAAGCTCCGGGACAAGTTCCGCGATCTCGGGGACCGGCAGAAGCGGGAGATGCGCGGCAAGGGCGAGCCGCGGGGCCAGCGCGGCGCCCAGAGCAACGAGGCGACACGCCTGAAGCAGCAGGTGTTCGCCGAGACCGTGGAGCGTTTCGAGGCGGCGCTGGTGAAGGCGGAGGCCAAGCAAGAGCGGGCGGCTTCGAGCAAGCAGAAAGCCGTGGCGAAAAAGACGAGCAAGAAGAAGGCCGCCGGGAAGAAGCTCAGCAAAAAGGCGACGAAAAAGAAGGTCGCCAAGAAGGCCGGGAAGAAGCGTGTCGGAAAAAACCAGGGCGGGGCGACCCTGACGAAGAAGGCCTCGCGGAAGAAGGCGGTTCGTCGCAAGGTCGGCAAGGCGGGCGTGCGGAAAAAGGCGCGGAAGAAGATTTCCAAGAAGGCGGCTTCGCTGATGGCGGTCGCGTCAGAGTCGGCGCGTCTGAGCGTGGTGCCGGACGAGAGCCGGGCGCTGCGGGTGGAGAATGCGATCAACCGGGGCGGGAAGCGTCGGATGGACGCGCACGTCTCGAGCCGAGGCCGTCGCCAGCAGGCGGCGCGGGACAACCGCGGCTGAGCCCATGCCAGACAGCCCGTTCTCGGAGCCCGTTTAGGGCCCGTTCCGAAGCCGATCGCGTGGGAGGGCGTCGCGGGCGAGCGACGCCCTTACGCGTAAGTTCGGGCAGTGAAGACAGAGAAAAACCGCGGGCCGAACTGCCCCGCGGTTTCGGTGGGTGTCGTGCATAGCGCGATCGCGAGATCGCCGTGGCGGGCGCGGTCCCGGGTGTGGTCGCCCGGGCGGTGGCTCAGCGCTTCGAGAACTGGAAGCGACGGCGGGCGCCGGCCATGCCGTACTTCTTCCGCTCGACCTTGCGGGCGTCACGGGTCAGGAAGCCGGCGTCGCGGAGCGCGTCCTCGGTGCTCGGGTCGTAGTTGACCAGGGCGCGGGCGATCCCGAGCCGCACGGCCTGGGCCTGGCCCATGGTGCCGCCGCCGTGGGCACGGATGAAGACCTCAAGCTTGTCGGCGGTGCCGGTGAGGTTCAGCGGGGCCATCGCGTCGGTCCGGTCGCGGGCCTCGGTGAAGTACTCGTCGATGGTCTTGAACTTCTTGGCGGTGACCTGCACCTTGACGCCGGCGGCCTTGGCGTCGCTCGCCGGGCGGAAGCGGACGCGGGCGACGGCCGTCTTGCGACGACCCGTGCCCCACCACCAGCCGTGCGCGTCGGCGGGCTTCGCCTCACGCGGCTGGCGCTGCATCTGGCCGGGCTTGGCACCGGTCTCGGCGTCGGCGCCGAGCGTCAGGCCGGGGGCGCCGGCGGTACCGGGGGTGCCGGGGGTCGGGATCGCGCCGGGGGCGCCGGGGGTCGGGGTCGTGTCTTCGGTCATCGTGTCTGGCTCCGGGTGGTCCGGGTTGGGTTCGTCTCAGGGGAACGCGGGGAAAGATTCAGAACAGCGGCGTCGGCTGCTGCGCCTGGTGCGGGTGCTCCGTGCCCGGGTAGACCTTCAGCTTGGACAGCATCACGCGGCCCAGCCGGTTCTTCGGCAGCATCCGGCGCACCGCGTCCTCCAGCAGCTTCTCCGGGCGACGCGCACGCAGCGCGCCGTACGTCTCGGCCTTCTGGCCGCCCGGGTAGCCGGTGTAGTGCATACTCAGCTTCTGCTCGGCCTTGCGACCGGTCAGCCCGATCTTCCCCGCGTTGGTGATGATCACAAAATCGCCCGTGTCCACGTGCGGCGTGTAGTCCGGGCGGTGCTTGCCCATCAGCACCGTCGCGACGTGCGTCGCCAGACGACCGAGGTTGTGACCCTCCGCGTCCACGATGTACCACGAACGCTCGACGTCGCCCTTCTGGTGGAGCGGGGTCTGGCGGCCCAGTTCTGCCGCGTGTCGCACTGCCATGGCGGAAACCCTTCCTGAACCCCCGCACCAAGCCCTCCCGCGAAAGACAGAACACCGAAAACCGGTGCACGGGCCGCGGAAAGAACGCGGGCGAGGCGTCCTTCGCAAATCTCGCCGCCTGCCGGGCGGGGCGGGCCGAGCGGCACAGGGCCGACCGGCAAGCTTGTGACAACCAGAGCCGAGCGAAGCCCAAAGGCCCACTCGGGTGAAGACAATAGGCCGGGTCGCGAGGGTGGGGCAAGGGGGGCGGGTGAAGGATCAGTCGTTCACCACGACGATGTAGAGGATCACCAGAGCCACGTGGACCAAGACCGAGCCGCCGCCGAGGACGATGCCGATCCATGCGTGGATGGAGCCCTTGACCAGCGGATTGGCCCGTCGTTTCCGCAGCCCGATAATGCCAAGGGTGAAGGCGATGATCCCGAAGAGCAGGCCGAGGGCCGGGAGCAGGGCGACGATCCCGAGGTAGTACGCGATCAGTGCCGGAGGATTTTTGTAGGGGATGACCCCGCCGGTGGCGTCGCCGCCGTCCCGCCAGGCCGGCTGCAGGGACCCATCGGTCGTTAGCCCGCTGGCGTCCGGCGGCCCATCAAACAGGCCCCGGACCTTGCTGGCCTCGATCCAGTCGCTCAGCCCGTCTTTCCAGACCTTGTCTTCGCGTGCGAGCCCGCCGGTCCGGGCGAGCTGGCGGAGCTGGGCCGCGGTGACGGGCCCTTGCTTGACGCCTTCACGATGGAAGTACCAGGTGGTCGGCGTAGCTTCAGACATCTGCGGCTCCCCCGAGTGGGCCGATCGCTGTCGGCCTCTGTGCGGGGCACAGCCTAACACACGAGGCGGACGTGTGCCTCATGCCTCGAACGGCCGAGCACGCCCATCGACCCTGAGAAACGCGAAAGCGTCTTCCACGGAGCCCCTTCACAGGTCCGGACGCGGGCAAAGCCGCTTACCCGGCCGCCCCCACCAGCTTCGAGTTGGTCTCAAACCGAGACAGGGCCGCCTGGAGCTGCTCGACCTGTTGCGGCGGGGGCATGTTCAGCATCCGGCGCCGGAGGGCCGTGATGGTCGCGAGGGTCTTTTCGTCCATCAGCAGGTCCTCTTTCCGGGTCCCGCTGGCGGCGAGGTTGATCGCGGGGTAGAGGCGTCGCTCAGCGATCTTGCGGTCGAGGATCAGCTCCATGTTCCCCGTGCCCTTGAACTCCTCGAAGATCAGCTGGTCCCCCTGGCTCCCCGTGTCGACCAGGCAGGTCGCGAGGATCGTCAGGCTCCCGGCGTCCTCGGTGTTCCGGGCCGCGCCGAACAGCGTCTTGGGCACCTCCAGCGCCCGGCTGTCGATCCCACCCGACATCGTCCGCCCGCTGCTCGCGTGCTTGCGGCTGCGGTTGAACGCCCGACCCAGGCGCGTCAGCGAGTCCAGCATCACCACCACGTGCTTCCCGGCCTCCACCATCCGCTTGCAACGCTCGATACAGATCATGCTCACCGCGACGTGACGCTCCACGTCGTGATCGTTGCTGCTCGCGATCACCTGGATCCGCGCCGGCAGATCCGAGCCCTCCGGGCGCGACCAGGGCTTGTCCGCACGCTCGAACGTCCGCTTGAAGTCCGTCACTTCCTCCGGGCGCTCGTCCACCAGCAGGATGAAGACGTGCACGTCCTCGTGGTTGGTCAGGATCGACTCGGTGATCTGCTTCAGCAGCGTCGTCTTCCCCGCCTTCGGCGGGCTCACGATCAGCCCGCGCGTCCCCCGACCGATCGGGCAGAACAGGTCGATCAGGCGGCACGCGTCGGGGCAGCCCGGGTATTCGAGCGTCAGGCGCGGCTGCGGGTCGATGACCGTCAGGTCTTCAAAGGGCTTGCGCTTCGCGAAGATCTTGGGGTCCATCCCCTCGATCGCGAGAAACTCCTGCACGACCGGGCGCGTGTCGCGCGGGCCCCGGTTGCCGCCACCGCCGCCCCGACGCCGACGCGGCTTGCGCTCGCCGACGGTCACCGTGACCTCCAGCCCGTGCCGGAGCGGGAACTCCTGCGCGAAGTTCTGCGGGACAAACGGGTCGTCGGGCTTCTCGGCGAGCTGGCTCCCGTTGAGCTGGCGGACGCGTCCGTCGGCTCGGGCGGGCCAATCGAGGATCCCGGTCAGGGTCTTCATGCGTGTTCTCTCTCGCCGAAAGGAGCATCCCCGGCGCGGTTGCGTGCCTCTTCCCCGCTCGCTTTGGCGGGGCACGGCGCGTCGTCACTCGATCGCGGGATCAGGCCCGGTTCGGCGGCCCATCGGCCGAGCGCGACCCGAGCGAGCCGCGGAACCTCGGCCCAACGCCCGATCCCAGATTTTCTCACCAGCCGCCCGAGCCCATCAGCCGCGAGCGGATCGTCTCGACCTGTCCGCGGGCGCTCGCCCGGCACCCGCGCCGCGGGGCGTGCCCGCCCACACCGACGCGTTCAGGGCGTCCCTGAAGCTCACGACAAGACCCGGATTCGATGCGCCGCAGGCCCGGGTCACCCCCGCGAGCACGCCGCGGCGGCTCGGAACGGGTTCCGCAGGCCCGCCGGGCGAAGCCCCCGGCGAACGCATCCAAGCCCGCGCACGCCCGCGAGTCAAGACCCGCACGCAAGCGTCACGAAACCGGCCCGGGCGACGCACCGCCCGGACCCTTGCAACCCGGACCCCTGCAACCCGATCCGAGCACTCAGTCCTTGGCGGCTTGATCGTCCGCGTCCGCCTCGCCCGCGATCACCTGCGCGAGCTGATCGGCGACCGCGCTGGGCTTGCCCTGTTGCGAGCGGTCGATCGGCTCGGCCAGGTGCCCGAGCGCCCGGGCGATCAGTTCGCCCCGGCTCGAGGCGTTCAGCTTCCGGTGCAGGCTCTTCACGTGGTCGTGCACCGTGTGCGGGCTCCGGTCCAGACGCTCGGCGATCTCGCGCACGCTGTGCCCGAGGGTGAGCTGCTCCAGCACCTGCTGCTCGCGGATCGTCAGCCAGCGGCTCGCCCCGGCCCGACGCTCACCGATCGCGACCAACGCCCGCGACGCCAGCAGCGGCATCGTCGACGCCAGCACCTGCGTGTGGTCCTCGTCGATCACCGCGCCCGGCGCGATCGGCGCGACGTGCGCGATCAGGCAACGACCACGCTCCGCGTCCCCCAGCGGGTGGATCCCCACCAGCAGGTCGCTCGGCTCCACGTCGCCCCACATCACGCCCAGCGGGCCGATCCGCCAGTCCCGCCCTCCCGCCAGCGTGCTCAACGCCCCGCACCGACCGCGGGCGATCGCTTCCTGCGAGGGCTGCCAACCGAGGTGGCGCAGGCGGTCGGCGGTCGTCCGGAGGTGGCTCAGGCGGCGCTCGGTCGGGCTCAGCAGCCCCCCGTCCCCGTTGTGGATGCGCCCGGCGACGCCCACGACCTCGTGGGCGATCATGTCCCCGCCCGGCTCGATGGTCGCGATCATGACACACGCGAAGCTCGGGGGGCAGACGCGGGTGAGCGCCGCTGCCGCCCCGTCGCACCAGTCCAGCGTCGCCACCGCGGGCAGGTTGCAGATGTCCACCGCCACGTCCACCGCCGCTTGCAACGAGCCAAGCATCCCTGTCGTGTCCTGCATCATCATTTGTTGACCCCCATTGCGCCAGGGCGAGAACCGCCCGAGCGTTGTTCCGAGTCCTGGCACGGCGTCGAGCCCATCCCAAACGCCGATCGTGCCGCACTCCCAGCCGTCCCACTCGGGTCAAGGCCCCACGAATACAAACCCGCCGCGATGCCCGACCACACGACACGACCGGGCCCCGCTCATCGCATCCCCCATCCGCCCCCGCCACGGCAAATGAACCGCGCACAAGCCCTCAGACCTTGGGCGGCCTGTCCATCATCCCCGAAATCATCCCCAACAACACCCCCTTAGAACGGTGGATGTGTTTGCCATTATACCGGATCGGGCCGAATGAATCCTAGCCATCCGTCTCCAATGGCACCGAAATAGGTGAAAACACCGAAAGCGGTGCCGAGTTTTCCCTGTGATCTACACATATCGGTTGTTTATCGGGTTGCACAGGATCCTTTCCCCAGGTGAACCCTCACGAATAAGGCCCCCACCCTAAGGAATTGGGCGTCCTAGAGGGCGTGCGGGTTCGCGCGGGCGCGTGCGGACGCATCGGTCCGCGTGTCGAAAGGGCTTGTGAGCCGTCTGGCGACTTGTGCCGGGGCTCGCTACCGTCCGGCGGGGCGGGCGTGCGCGGGTGGTCCGGGGCCGCTGCGGGATCTGCCCGAAGCCTTCACGGACTGATGTGCGTCTTTTCAGATGAAGCGAGGCCCTGATGCCCCATGCTCGTGACACGCGATCCGTGCCCGCGACGTCTTTGGAAGGGGCGGGCCCTCGCGTGCTGGTCCTCGGCGCCGGGCCGACCGGGCTCGGCGCGGGCTCCCGCCTGCTCGAACTCGGGCACACGAACTTCACGGTCGTGGATCGCCACGCGTACGCCGGCGGGCTGGCGCACTCTTTCGTGAAGGACGGCTTCACCTGGGACGTCGGCGGGCACGTCATGTTCAGCCACTACGACTATTACGACCGCCTCTTCGAGCGGCTCATGGGCGGCAACTACACCATGAACGACCGCGAGAGCTGGGTGCGGGTGGGGGACCGCTGGGTGCCGTACCCCTTTCAGAACAACATCCGCTACCTGCCCAAGGACCTCGCCTACGAGTGCATCTCGGGCCTGCTGCGCGCCCAAGCGGGGCTGACAAAAGACCAGATCCTCGAGCGTGCGCGCGCCGCCCCGAACTTCGGCGCGTTCATCGACGTGGTCTTCGGCGAGGGCATCGTGAAGCACTTCATGCGCCCGTACAACTTCAAGGTCTGGGCGCACCCGCCGGAGATGATGAACAAGGAATGGATCGGCGAGCGCGTCGCGGTGCTCGACGCCGAGCGGGCGCTGCGGAACCTCGTCCTCGAACAGGACGACTTCGGTTGGGGCCCGAACAACCGCTTCAAGTATCCCCTCCGCGGCGGCACCGGCGCCTTCTACGACGCGATCGCCCGCGAGATCGCCAACCACCTCGTGCTCAACAAGAACGTGCGCACGATCGACGTCGACGCGAAGCTCGTCACCTTCGAAGATGGCTCCACGGACACCTACGACCACCTCATCAGCGCGATGCCGCTGGACGTGCTGGCGCGGGACGTGCTCATCGGCGACGTGCCCCAAAACATCCGCACGCGCGCGGCCCAGCTCATGCACTCCAGCGGGCACATGGTCGGCCTCGGCATCCGTCGCCCCTGCCCGAGCACGAAGAGCTGGATGTACTTCCCAGACGACAACTGCCCCTTCTACCGCGTGACCTACCTCAGCAACTACAGCCCGTACATGACGCCCGACCAGTCCGGCGAGAACGCGACGCACTACTCGCTGCTCTGCGAGGTCGCCGAGAGCGCGCACAAGCCGGTCGATGGCGGGCGCGTCGTGGAGGACGTGATCACGGGTCTGGAAAACGCGGGGCTTCTGGAGCCCGGCGAGCGTGCGGACATCGTGAGCGTTTGGCACCACCGGGCCGAGTACAGCTACCCGACGCCGAGCGTGGAGCGGGACGCGATCCTCGCCGACGTGCTCCCGTGGCTGGAATCCCGCGACATCCTGAGCCGGGGGCGTTTCGGCTTGTGGAAGTACGAGGTGAGCAACACGGACCACACGCTGATGCAGGGCGTTGAAGCGGTGAATCGTTTGTTGCTGGGCGAGGCGGAGACGACGGTGGGGATCGTCTACCAGGCGACGCCCGACGGGCGCAAGGCGGCGGTCCACGAGCGGAGCGCGCAGGCCGGGAGCGGGGAGAAGCGGATGCCCGGCGGCGCCCCCGTGCCCTCGCGGTAAGCTGGTGCTATGAAGCGCACGAAAAGCCGCCGACGTGTTGCGATGTGTGCGATGGTCGGGCTGCTGACCATGACGGCCGTTCCACCGGGCTGCGCTTCGGGGCGGGACGCCCGCATGGCGCGGTGGGTCGAGCAGCAGGATTTCCGGATCCACGACAACTCCAAGGTCGCCCACATGCTGACCGGCTCGTTCAGCTCGGCCGAGCAGGCCGAGGCGGACCCGCAGCGCTTTTTGGAGATCCACCTGCGCTCGGTTCGGATCTGGGAGGGCCGCCGGTCGTCGGGGGCGGCGGGGCGTCGCGAGCCGATCTGGCTCTACGTCGAGCAGGCGTCGGCGGCCGCTTTGGACCGCCCGTACCGCCAGCGGGTGTACGAGATCGTGAACGGGAGCGAGGACGGGCACGTGCTGAGCCGCGTGTACACGCTCCCGGAGCCCGCGGCCTGGATCGGCGCGTGGGGCGACCCCGAGCGGCTCGACGCCCTCCGACCCGAGGACCTCACGCTCCGCTTCGGGTGCACGGTCGAGCTCGAGTGGGACGACGAGGCCCTCGCCTTCATCGGCGGCACCCGCGGCGAAGCCTGCGCCAGCGACCTCGCCGGGGCGAGCTACGCGACCAGCGAGGTCCGCCTCGGGTGGGGGTGGATGGAGACGTGGGACCGCGGGTATGACGCCGAGGGCAACCAGGTCTGGGGATCCGAGGCGGGGGCGTACCGCTTTGTGAAGGTCGTGACCCCGGCCTCCAAAGACGACGAGCCTTGAGACGGAGCGCCTCGCCCCGTGGGCGAAGGCGGCGGCACGGATCGGCGCGGACCCGGATCACTCGAGCAACATCCATCTCGTGGCGTGGTGAATCCTCGGCGATCTTGCGGGAATGTGCTGTGAAAATGGGGAAAATATGTCGGTTATCGGGCCGCAATCCCCCTGAAATCAGGGTGATTGGGGCGATTTTGGGGTGTTGGGTCTGTCGGATGTGTGCCGGATGCGCAAGTTTCGGGGGTTGAGCCGAAAACCACGTGGTCAAGGGGGGATTCTGGGGTCACACTACGTCGGACTGGAGAGTGAGGGATCTCCCCAGACAACCCACGCCCGGGTGTATGTTCCGGGAAAGCTGTCGTTCTGTGCCCGGGTCGGAACCCGGGGTTTCCGTGTGGGGTGCCATGGGCGCGTTGACAAGACAGACGGGGGCGCCGTTCACGGCTGTCAACTGGCAGCCGGACGTGACGCAGCTCCTCGATGAGCACCACCTCGTGGCGTACTCGGGCGTGGCCCAGCGACGACTGCACTTCGCAGCCAGTCTCGGGCAGTTCCTCGAAAGCCAACAACACGTGGAGGTCTGTTCTTTCTACGGGCGGCACATTACAGACCTGGAGTCGTTCTGTTACCAGCTTGAGCGGGCCGTCCCGGGCAGCCCGCTGGAGCGGACGCTGGAGGGCCCGACGGGGGTGGTGAGCCTGCTCCGCCAGCGCCAGACGGTGGGGATGCGCCCGCCGGCGCGGTACCGGTACTACATCTGGCACGACGCGGACGTGCTGGTGCGTCACGAGGCGTCGCTGTTCGGGGAGCTGATCGACGCGATGATGGGCGTGGCGGCCGAGAGCGAGTACGCGAGCAACGACCTGTTGCTGATCCACCGTTGCGTGTTCGTCGGCGGCCCGGTGCTCGACGCCTACGCCGACAACCCGCGGGGTCAGTTCCACCGCTGGCTGCCGGACGGTCACCGCGAGCCGTTCTGGCAAGCGGTGACAGGGCTGGAGCGCCCGCCGGTGCTGCGGTTCCAGATCGATCTCTTGGGCAAGTGAAGCAGGGGTGGGCCGTCGCCAGTAGGGCCGCTGCGCGCCCGGTTAGGCTGTCGGCATGTATCCGCTGACGCCAGAGCCCGAAACCGATCTGCGACGCGAGCCCGCGTTCGTGCGTCGGTACCGCGCGATCGCGGCGGGGGCGCTGTGCCCGCTGTGCGGGTACGAAACCGAGCCTGTGGGCGAAGCCGAAGAGTTGGCGTGGGTGTGCGCAAAGTGTGGGCTTGAAGGTGTGCCGGGTCGAGCGGTTTTGGAGCCGTATCCTGAGGGTTCCGGGGTTGAGAACGCTCTGTATCAGGCCGCATGGAACTTGGCGATCTCTACGGGTTGGCTCCTTTTTTTCTTTGTCGTTTCGATCGCGTGCATCGTGGTCACGAATGTCTGGACCCGTCAGCATGACCTGACGCTGTGGGCCTCG
>RECY01000006.1 GCA_007693785.1 Phycisphaerales bacterium
AGGATCGGCATCGTGTCCTGCTCGCTCTCGAGCGGGGCCTGGGCGTGCCAGCCGGGGCCGTCGCGCCCGGTGATCGAGACGTGCAGCCGGTGCGCACAATAGTTGTGATGGCGCAGACGCCACGCGCCCTTGGTGATCAGGCGCACGAGAATGCCGTGCGCCCCGGCGTCGTTGCGGTGCTCCGGCGGGAGCACGTGCCCGTGCCCCATCGAGTGGCGCTTGGTCGCAGGCTCCGGCACGTCGTGCCCGTGGAAGCCGAGCCACCAGTGCTGCCCTTGCACCGAGCCCCAGGCCGCCCGGCTCTCCTGCTCCGTGAGCCGCCAGAGGTCCGCGATCGTGCGCACGCCCGCGGCTTCCAGCCTCGGCCTCATCCCCGCCGCGATCCCCGGCAGGTCGTCCAACTCCAAGTGTGACAAGCGTTGGGGGAGGTCCGTCGCATCGAGCGCGACCAGCCCGCTCGGCTTCTCCAGATCGCTGGCGATCTTCGCGAGCAGGCGCGTCGGCGCGACGCCGACCGAGCCCGAGAGACAGGGGCTGAACGTCTCGCGCAGCACGCGCTGGATCTTCGCCCCCAGCGCCAGCGCCCCCTCACGCGTGCGCTCGTTCGGCGCGAGCCGGATCGACCACTCGTCGATCGAGTAGACCTTGTGCACCGGCGCGCACGTATCGACGGCCTTCAGAATGTCCTCGTGCAGCAGGACGTACACCGCCGGGCGGGCCTTCACGATCTCGATCCCCGGGCAAAGGCGCCGGGCCTCGCGCACGGGCGTGCCGACCTTGACGCCGACCCGCTTCGCGTCGCGGCTCGCGGCGATGATCGACGTGTGCTCGGTCGCGACCGGGACCACGCCGACCGGTTGCCCGCGCAGTTCCGGGCGCAGGTGCTGCTCGGCCGAGGCGAAGAAGCTGTCCATATCCACAAACAACCATCGCAGGCTCGTCGTCTCAGTCTCCATATCCGTAAAATACCCAAACAAAATGGCGATGTCAAGCGGGCGGTGGTGCGGGGTTCGGGGCAGGTCGTGGCTCAGGGCGGTACATTGCCCGTCGGCGTGCATGAGGCCGCCTGTGAGAGTTGGAGCGACCACGATGGCATTCCAGAGCCGCCTGCATTACGAAGCTTCGCGCATCCACGCCGCCGCGATCTACTGCTCGGACGGTCGCCTCGGCGAGCACTTCGACGACTTCCTCCAGAACGGGCTGAACCTCCCGCGCTACGACCGCCTCTGCCTCCCCGGGGGCCCCGGCTGCCTCGCCTCGCACCCGCAGGCGCAGATCGAGGAGCAGGGCGTCGCATCGGAACTGAAATTCCTCGTCGACGCGCACGACCTGGAGCGCGTGGTGCTGATCGCCCACCAGGGGTGCGCCTACTACACCAACCGCTTGGAACTGAAAGAGCCGCGGCTCGAACTCGTGCAGCGGGCCGACCTGGTCCGCGCCGCCTCGTTCATCCACCGCGTCACGAGCCTGGAGAAGATCGAGGCCTACTTCGCGCGCAACACCCCGGAAGGCCCGGTCTCGTTCGAGCCGGTGCGGGTGTAACGCCACAACGACGGCGACGTCACCGTCCAGGAGGCGAGCCTCTTCGCGTTCTCCGCCACCTACTGGGGCGGGGTCTACGACGCGCGGTACGACCTGAACCGCGACGGCGTGATACGATTCCGCGATGGGTTGAAAAATACGTTTGGTAGACAAAATAATACCATAAATTATATGAGTACATACAAAAGTTATTTTGGCAATATTGGTGTCGAATTTTTGAGTAAATTCAGAACGATCATCAGCTTTGAGCTACATTCTGACGGATCGCGGCTGTTAATCCGAGATCCGGATAATCTCGGAGTTCCCATAACGGTGTACAGCAATAAGAATGGTCATGGATTAATCGCTGGCAAATATTACTACAGAGATATCGATATCATTCACGATTTGAATATTGTTAATAAAATTATAGAGAGATCGGTGGAATACGGAGCCATAGAGGAGTGGAAAAAAACATCTAGAAAGCGAGCATTAGTATCATATTGTATGTATGATGAAAACGGTGAAAAAAGTGATGTTTTTGAAATAGATGGATTCTTTTGCGTGAATTCCGGCGAACCGTTCGTCGATGGAAATTGTGAGTATTTCCCATACAAATCGACGCCACGTGTTACTGATGCATAACTTTGAGGGTTATTTTTCCGGACACGCTTGTGGAGGATCCGAGCGGTCAGTCGTTCGGCCTCCGCGAGCCGATCGTGTCGATGGAGTACAACGGGTTGCACTGGCGGACACGCCGCCTGAAGGAGGACCTGGCGGGGCTGTGCGTGACGTCGAACCCGCCGCCCTTGCTGGAGGAGCGTCGGTACTACTACGACGCGGGGTGGCGTCTGCTGGAGGAGCACGTGCTCCGCTGCGGGAGCCTGTCGAGCACGTCGCAGCAGGTGTGGGGTTTGCGGTACATCGACGACGCGGTGGCGCGTCGTGTGGACCACAACGGGAACCGGAGTTTCACGGATGTGATCTCGGCCGACCCGCAGTCGCAGCCGCACGCCCGTGACCGGACGTACGGGTATATCACGGACCACCAGTTCAGCGTGGTGGCGGTGGTGGAGGTGGGCTCGTACATCCGTGTGGAGGGCGATGGTTCGAGCGCAACGGAGGTGCCCTTCGCCGAGGTGCAGGAGTGGGTGCACGACGACCCGTACGGCTTCGCCGAGCACCGGCGGCCGGGGGTCGGGGCGTATCTGCATACCGCGGCCTCACGCAAGGCCGCGCTCGGCCCGGGCCGTCGGTCGGCACGCATGCATCGCAGTTTGGCCGGGGCGGAGATCAGCGTGACTTCGCGGCCACGCCCGCCTGAGCGGCCTGGCGTGCGATGCGCTTGCGCTTGAGCGCCGGCCACAGCACCGCGTCGATCGACAGGCGCCCCGGGCCGGTGCAGATCAGCGTCAGGAAGGCGAACAGGAAGAGCAGGGCCGGCTCCTTGCTCCCGCCGTCGCCGCCCATGGTCCACGGGTCGTTGGCGTGAATGATAAACGCGGCGACCGCCATCGTGAACACGACCGGCACGGCCGCCGCCCGTGTCGCGAACCCGATCAGCACGAGCAGCGCGCAGAACACCTCGGCCCCGACCGCGCCGATGAGGCTCGCCGTGCTCCCGATCCCGAGCGGATCCGGGAACCCCTCGAACTCGCCGCCGGTCAGCCTCTGGAGCTTGCCCCACCCGTGCGAAATCATGTACGCGCCGAAGCCGACGCGGAGGATGAGCAGGCCGGTGGAGGCGAGCAGGTCGTTCGAGCGGACGGACATATGAGCTCCTTGTCATCAATGCACATCAGGCCACCGCCCCGGCGTCGCGGCGGACGGCGGGACGCGTTGGCAATAAGCATATCACGCGTGAGCCCGGAACCTCAGAACCGCGGCGGCTTGCCCATCGCCCGGCGGGCGTCCGAGACCTGCCCCATGTGGAAATGCTGATGCCCGATCATCAGCATGAACGCCTGCCCGATCGTCGGGAGCCACTCTCGCATGTCCGGCGGGGCGTCGGGGGCGCGGTCGAGGTCGGCGTCGCTCAGGCGATCGAGGGCCGCGAGCGTGTGGGCCCGCTGCTCACGGAAGAGCCGGACCACCTCGTCATACGCGGGGTAGACGCCGGCATCATCGCTCGGCGTCGTGCCGCCGGCGAAGAGCGACTCGAAGTCGCCAAGCTCGCTCGCCTCACCGAGCGCCACTCCACGGATCCCGGCCTCAGCAAACGCCAGGTGCCCCGCGACCCACAGCGGGTGGTTCCCGCCCGCGCTGTTCGGGCGCGTCAGCGGGGCTTCGCGCATGTCGTCCAGCAACGGCAAGTCGTGCTCGGCCAACCGGAACGCGATCCGGATCACTTCAATAGCTTGCATGACAATCCTTCGAACACGCCCGCGCCGGGCGGGCGTGGTTGGTGTGTGGTGGTGGGGATGAGGCCGCCGGTATAGCGCGTTCTGAGTGAATCGTTGCCTTACTTTCGCCGTGAAACCATGCGCATGAGCTCGTGCGCCTTCCCGCTTTCGTCAATGAGGAACGACGTGAACGAGCGGCTGCCGTCCTCGTGCAGCTCAACGACCTCCCGGTAGTCGGCGATCCGCTTGAAGTCGCGCATGTCCGGGCCCTTGGTTTCGAGCGTGAGCTTCCGTTCCTGCTTGTCCAGCGAACCCCTGTAGGTCCAGAAGTGCCCGCTCATCGAGCCGAAGAAGCTCCCGACAAAGCGCCCTTGATCCGGGTCGAACCCGAGCGTGAAGCACATGGTCGCCGGCTGCCCGTCCGGCGCTTTGCCCCGCCCTTCGCTCGTGATCCACAGCTTGCCGACCGCGCGCACGCTCTCGGTGCCGTGGAATCGCATCTCCGGGCTGTTCTCGCTCGCCCCGCACCCGCCCTCGTACGTCCAATCCCCAACAAGCCGCTGCAGCCACGCGTGTTCCGGCGTCGGTTCGGTCATCATCGGCATCACCCCTTTCTCTTGGTTTCTGATTTCCGTTTTTGGCGTGCGTCCCGCTCAGCGCGACGCCTTCCGCTCGGCAATCGTCTTCACGCGTTGCAGCCCGTGGTCCCAGCCCGCGTGCACGCCCTCGCGGTGATCCGCCGGGATCTGCCCGAACGCCCGGTGCGTGAGGCGGAGCGTGGTCCCCGACCCGCTCGCCGTCAGGCGGTATTGCACGTGCGAGACGGCCGGGTACGACATGAACATCGGCCCGCACAGCTCCAGCAGCGTCGGCGGCTTGATCACCTGCACGCAACCCCAGAAATGCCCGGCCCCATCGCCCAAGTCCCGGTACCACCGACCGCCCACGTGCGGTTCGAGGACCATCGGGAACGGCGTCCCGTCCGGCATCTCGCCCTCCGGCCCGAGCTCGTCGAGCACGGACTGGAACACAACCTCCGCAGAGGCCGCGATCTCCAACTCACGCTCCACGCGGACCGCGTGGATGCCCTCTTCGATCTCAACTGCGCCCATCGCGCTCCCTCCTTTTAATGTCACGCCGGGTCGGGGCGGCGGGCTCCCCGCTGTCCGCCCGCGCCGCACGCTCGGCCCGAGCCTGGATCCGATCCAGCTTGTGGTCCCAGAACCGTTCGAACATGAGCGTCCAATCGTGGACAGCACGCAGCGGCGCTGCTTCCACCGCGTACACCCGTTGACGCCCCAGCTTCGCGACCGACACAAGCCCCGTTCGACGCAGCACGCCCAGGTGCTTTGACACCGTCGGTTGCGGGCGACGCAGCGTCTCCACGATCGCGGTCACACCCATCCTCCCGCGCCGTCCGAGAAGCTCGAGGATCTCCCTTCGTAAGGGCTCGGCGAGCGCGAGAAACACGTCCGGATACGCGGGCATGGCCATGTATCAATATATTCTTTAAACAGAATATATCAAGCTTAGTCGAGAAAACGCGGCTATTTCAGGGGTTCTGGCCCGGGCACCCGGTTCCGGCTAGGGCGTGTCTGACGGATCGATGAGGGCAAGATATCGTCTGAGGAAGGCGAGC
>RECY01000004.1 GCA_007693785.1 Phycisphaerales bacterium
CCATCAGAAGGGGATCTCGTCATCGGGGATGTCGAAGCCGCCCGAAGCGGGCGCGGACGCGGGGCACGCGTCCGGGTCGTCGAGCCGCGCCGGCTTCTCGCCGAGCGTGTGGCGCACGACCCGGTCGAACTTGTCGCCGGCCTTCTTCTCGACGGTGATCGCCAGCGTCGGCGCGAGCGCTCCGGCCCTCGCCAGCTCGACGGCTTCCTCCACGCTCCCGGGCACCGGCTCGCGCGACCGCGCCCGCCACCACGACTCCGCTTTCGCCCGCGCGTAGCCGTCGTGGTCGAAGCAGACCCACTCGCGGACCACCGACCCGAGGCCGACCCGGTACTCGACCCGCATGGTCATCGGGGCCGCGGGGTCGTGCTTCTTCCAGTGCGCGTGGTACGACACGCCGCCGACCTCGTGCTCGGCGCGGGCCACCTGGCCCGTGAGGATGCCCTCGTTGGAGGCGCGGGCCTCGTGCCGGCTGCGCTCGGGCGGCGGGAACTCGTGCCCGCACTCGGGGCAGTTCCGGTACCCCGCCGCGATCAGCGCGCGGCACGACGGGCACTCCTTGGCCGGCGCCTCGCCGCCCTCGCCGCGGTCGCCCGCCGCGACGCGCACCGCGTCGACCGGGCCGTGGCGCAGGACGTTCCCGCCGAAGTCGAGCACCAGGCAGTCGGTCTTGCCCTCCGCCAGGCGGAAGCCCCGCCCGACCATCTGGTAGTAGAGCCCCGGGCTCATGGTGGGCCGGACGAGCGCGACGCAGTCGGTGTGCGGGGCGTCGAAGCCGGTGGTCAGCACGTTGACGTTGGCCAGGTACCGCAGCTCGCCCGACCGGAAGCGGCCCAGGATCTCGGCCCGCTCGCCGGCCGGCGTCTGCCCCGACACGAACCCGCACTCGAGCCCGTGCCGCTCGCGCAGCACCGACTGGATGTGCTTCCCGTGCCGGATGCCGGCCGCGAAGATGAGGGTCGCCGCCCGCCCCCTGGTCTCCTCGGCGATCTCGGCGCAGGCGCCCTCGACGAGCGCGTCGTCGTCCATGAGGTCCTCGGCCTCGCCGGCGACGAACTCCCCGGCCCGCACGCGCAGCCCGGCGGTGTCCGCCTTGGTGACACCCGCCCTGGTCCGCAGCGGCGACAGGTAGCCCTGCGCGATGAGCTCGCGGACGCCGATCTCCGAGCAGATCTCGGTGAGGATGTTCTCGGGGCCGCAGATCTCGCCGGTCTTCAGCCGGTACGGCGTCGCGGTCAGCCCCACGATGCGCACGTGGGGGCAGACGACGCGCATGTCGGCGATGAAGCGCCGGTACATGCCGTCGTCCTCGGCGGGCACCATGTGGGCCTCGTCGATGAGGATCAGGTCCGCCGGCCCGAGCTCGGGCGCCCGCTTCCAGGCGCTCTGGATGCCCGCGACCGTGACCGCGTACCCCACGTCGCGCCGCCGCAGGCCCGCGGAGTAGATGCCCAGCGGCAGGCCGGGCGCGAGCGCCCGGATCTTCTCGGCGGTCTGCTCGAGCAGTTCCTTGACGTGGGCGAGCAGGATGACCCGGCCATGCCACCGCTCGACCGCGTCGCGGCAGAGCTGCGCGAGCAGCAGGCTCTTGCCCGCCCCCGTCGGCGCGCACACGCAGGGGTTCCCGTCCTTCTCGCGGAGGTAGGCCCAGACGGCGTCCACCGCGGCGCGCTGGTAGTCGCGGAGTTCCATCACGCGAACGCCTCCCGGGCCGCGGGCCGCGTTGGGCCGAACGCCCACGAGCCAGGCTCATCGCCGAACCGGTCGTCGGGTTCGTCGCTGAACCGGTCGTTGCCCCGGCCGTCGTCGTCCGCGCACGGCCGGGCCGCGGGCGGCGGGGACCGGTACATGCACCGGTTGCACACCTGGCTCCGGGCCGTGGTGTCGCGCCCGCACCCCATGCAGACGTGGATCTCCCGGCCGTGCCTACGCCGCGCCATGGCATCGCTCCTCGATCTCGACCACCGCCAGCCCTCCGCTGCGAACATCGCACCGCCGCACCGCGATCGCGTCGATCTGGCCGTCGTCGCGGTACACGCCCGCGTGCTGCAGGGCGTCGAGCAGCAACTTCAGCCGGTTGTCGATGTCGGTCGGCCGCCGCGACGGCGGGTGGAGGTCGACCGACACCGACAGCCTCCCGGTGAGGCCCGCGGCGCGCCGCCCGGAGAGGCGGGCGGCCACGTCCCTGCGGTACGCCCGCCCCTCGCGGCTGAGCACCACCCGGAACCCGCGCTTCGGCCCGCGGCCGCGCACGGGCACCGGGACCGTCCGCCACGCGCGGTTCACGCTCGGCGGCCAAGGCAGCGTCAGGCGAAGCACACGCCCATCCATGGCCAAGCCCCCCGGGTTTCACCGCTTCCACGGCGGCGTCTTGCCGCGCGTGCCCGCCGGCGCCGCGTCCGGCGTGGACGCCTGCCGCTTCGAGTAGGACGACACGCGGTTGGCGAGCTCGTCGTTGTCGGAGCGCCGCTCGAGCTTGACGCCGACCGAGAGCGGGATGCCGTGCAGCTCGACGGAGTCGCGGGGCGTCATCACGCCGACCGCCCGGCAGATCGCGCTCAGCGTGCCCTTGGCGATCTGCACCGTCTGGGCGCTGGGGTGCCGCAGCAGCAGCCGGTCCCAGAGCTTCCGCCCTCGGTGCTCGCCCTCGATGATCTCGAGCTCGAGCTGGAGGTACTCCCCGTCGCCGCTCTTGGTCGGCTTTATCTCCGACGCCGCGATCACGCAGGCGTACTTGCCGGCCGGGACCGGGTCGAACCCGGTGTTCGGCTCGACCTGGCCCGCGTCGAACCCCTGAAGACTCGCCATCACGCACCCCCTTCCGCGGCCGGCAGCGGCGGCGCCGCCGGCGATTCCTCCATGGCCCGGACGACGGCGTCCCACGACAGCGGGAGCGACGGCGGCAGCGCGTAGCGGTTCTTGGCCAGCACCGTGCTCGAGCCCTCGGTCGCGAGCACCCGCTCGCCCGACGGGGACCGGTGCGCGTACAGCACCGCGTCGGCCCACTCGATGAACAGCGGCGCGATCCACTGCGGCAGGTCGGGCGAGGCGAGCCGGACCTCGAACCCCTCGGGCGTGGTCACCTTCGTGTTCGCCGCGTGCGCCAGCAGCAGCACCGGCACGCCGGCGTCGTTGATCGCGTTGAGCATCGGCAGCAGGTCGCGGCTGACGATGTTCTGCACGATCTCGCGGGCCTTGAAGTAGCCCCCGTGGGCGCTGGCGAGCGTGTTGGTCACGTCGCCCTGCTTCTTGCCGTCGAGCTCGATCACGACGTGCTCGACGATCCGCTGCACCATCCAGTCGAGCGTGTCGATCGCCACGCACGCGGCGTCCTCGGGAACGCCGTTCGTCAGCTCGGCGAGCCAGGCCCGCATCTCGGGCCACGAGGCGAGGAACGGCGTGCGGACGATCCCGGCGATCGCCGAGGCGCCGTTCTCGCAGTCGATGAGCAGGGCCCCGGCGTCGCGGGCGAGGCTGGTCTTCCCGACGCCGGCCTCGCCGAAGACGAGAATCTTGGGCGGGCCGGGCGTCGCCGATCGGATGAGCGTGTCCATCAGGGGCATGGGGTCTCCTGTGCTTGAGGGAACGGGTTCAGGCGGTGTCCATCAGCCGCATCGACTCGAAGCCGGTGGGCCACACGTCGGTCTCGCGGCAGCGCTTCAGGCGCTCGATCGCGTCGGCGTTCTCGTCCGCGGCCCCGTCGAGCAGCCGCCGCGAGAGCTGCCAGACGCCGCACCGGAACGGCTCGCGCTTCTCGACCGCGACGAGGTGGCACTCCAGCTCGACGCCCGCGGCCTCGACGACGAGCTCGCGGTAGAAGGCGAGCTGGCCCGGGTAACCGAACCGCGCGGCGTCGGCCTCGAAGCGGTCCAGGTCGTCGCAGGTCTTGAGGTCGACGATGCCGCGGCCGTCCACGGGGTTGACCCAGTCGATGCGTGCCTGGCACTGCACGCCGCCGTAGCTCGCTCGTACGACGCCCTCGGCGACGCCGACTCGGAGCAGCTCGCGGGCGTACACGTGCTCGCGCACGGACGACGCCATGCGCTCGAGCGTCCGGAACTCGGCGTCGCTGACCGCGGGGCGACCGACCGACTCGGCCCACTCGCCGTAGGCCTTGGTCTCGGAGCCGAACGGCCGGCCCGTGCGCGGGTTGACCGGGCCGCCGACGGCGAACTCGGCGTCGAACCGCTCCCGGCCCTCGACGATCAGCACGTGCGCGGCGCGCCCGAACGCGAACACCGAGGTGTCGCGGTCCTCGATCATCCCGAGCTGCTTGCGACGGTACAGCAGCGGGCACCCGCGAAACTCCGCCAGCGCGTGCGAGGTGAGCAGGTCGCCGCGGCGGCGGTGGTACGCCTCGGCCGGCTCCGAAACGAGGAACCCGAGGTCGGCCTGGGTGCGGGTGTTGTCGCAGGCGATGATCGGCGCGTGATCACCGGACGTGATGCGATCCCCGCGTCCGGCGCGCCGCCCGGAGCCGCCCTGCCCCAGCACCGCGAGGGGCGGGGAGGGCGACTCCGAGTGGGCACGGCGGCGGCGGGTCTTCACGACCTGCTACATCTGCACGACCCGCGGATCTGTCGCATGGTCATCAGGGCAACGCAGGGCGAGTTCGATGCAGGACCGCACCGCGGCGAGGTCCCGGTACACGGTGCTCGGGTGCACGCCGCGCTCGGCGGCGATCTCGCGCGGCTTCCGGGTGCTCAGGTCGGACACCAACCGGCGCCCGCGATCGTCGAGGCGCGACGCGGCCTTGGCGAGGTCCATCGCGAGGTCGACGCGGACGGCGGGCTCGTCGGTGCGCGGCGCCGCGAGCGCGCCCGCGACCCGCTCCGCCTTGATCGCGTTGAGGGAGACGACGGGGCCGCCCGGCCCGCGTTGCCTCGAGAGGGCCCTGCGGGTGAAGTACGCCGAGGCCTTGGCGAGCACGCGGCAGACGAACGTCCGCTTGCTGGCGAGGCTGGGGTCGAAGCGCCGCTGCGCAGAGCAAAGCTCGGCGAAGAAGTCCTGGCGCAGGTCCTCCTCGTCGTGCTCGCTCAGGTGAAGCGAGGCGGCGAGCCGCCTGGCGTGGAACGACACGCGCTC
>RECY01000003.1 GCA_007693785.1 Phycisphaerales bacterium
CTAGGAGGAGGGGAGGGGAGCGGGTGTGCCGCTGACCTCTTGAGAGGTCAGTGCTTCCTCTCTTCATATTCTTCTTTGGAAGCCAAGGCGACGGGAGGGGTGGAGCCGGGGGAGCACGGACCTTGCGGACAAGGTCCGTGGCACATCCCGAGTACGCTTGCGCCGGTGTTTGCACTTTGGGGAGTGATGGCATGGCGTTGAACCCTTGGCCGGGCTTGTTGATGGAGGCGATCGATCGGACGGGGAGCGCGGCCTGCGTCGGGCTCGACCCCGTGGCGAGCCGCATGCCCGACGCGATCCGGCAGCGTCACCGGACGGACCCGGTCGATGCGATCGGGGCGTTCGGGATCGAGATCGTCCGCGCGGTCGCGGGCGTGGTGCCGGTCGTCAAGCTGCAATCGGCGTGCTACGAGCGGTTCGGGTCCGCGGGCGTGCGCGTGATGGAACGCACGGCGGCCGCGGCCCGCGAGGCGGGGCTGCTCGTGCTGCTCGACGCGAAACGCGGGGATATCGGGATCAGTGCCCAGCACTACGCGGCGGCGGGCGTCGCGCTCGGGGCCGACGCGATCACCGTGAGCCCGTACCTCGGGACCGAGACGCTGGAGCCCTACGTCGACGCGGGGCTCGGGATGTACGCCCTCGTGCGCACGAGCAACCCGGGCTCGGGCGAGCTGCAGTCGCTGGCGATGGAGGACGGGCAGACGGTCGCGGAGCGCGTGGCGCGCACGCTCGCGTCGTTCGGCGGCGGGCACACGCCGACGCCGGGCGGGCTGTCGGCGGTGGGCGCGGTGGTGGGGGCGACGAAGGCGTCGGAGCTGGCGGGGTTTCGCGAGCTGATGCCGGACCAGCCGGTGCTCGTGCCGGGCGTGGGGGCGCAGGGAGGGACGGTCGCGGACTGCCGGGCGTTGCGCCGGGCGTCGGCGACGGGGCTGGCGGACGCGGGCGTGCTGATCACGGCCAGCCGAAGCGTGATATATGCCGAGGCGGCGACGGGGGAGTCGTGGCTGGAGGCCGTCCGCCGCGCGGCGGGCGAGCTGAGCGCCGAGACGGCGAGCGTGCTCGGGTAAGGCCCGCTTTGGGGGGCGAGAGCACCCGGCGGCTTCGCGCGATCGCCCCCTACACTCCGCCCGGCTGCGGTCACGGCCCGGATCGACAACGCAAAGGACGCACGCCGGAACGGGACCACGCCCGGACGGCGGGCGGTATCGCCATGTTCGATCGGCTCAGCGACGGCTTCAACAACGCGCTCCGCAAGCTCAGCGGCAAGGGCAACATCTCCGAGTCCAACGTCCGCGAGGCGATGGAGGAGGTGCGCACGGCGTTGCTCGAGGCCGATGTGGAGTATGGCGTTGTTGAGCAGTTCTGCGACGAGGTGCTGCGGGACGCGCTCGGGCGCGACGTGACCCAGAGCCTCCAGCCGGGGCAGGAGATGATCGGCATCGTCCACCGCAAGCTGGTGGAACTCTTGGGGGGCGACCCGGACGCGGAGAGCGGTCTGGCGCCCGGGGACGCGGGGCCGGACATTTTGCGGATCAGCCCGGGGCCGACGATCGTGATGATGTGCGGCTTGCAGGGGAGCGGGAAGACGACGACCTGCGGCAAGCTCGCGGGGTGGCTGAAGAAGCGCGGGCGGAGCGTGATGCTCTGCGCGGCCGACTTGCAGCGCCCGGCGGCGATCGAGCAGCTTGAAACGGTCGCACGCCAGGCCGATACGGAGCTGCCCGGCTCGGCCCGCGTGCTCTTTCATGGCGAGCCGGAGCGGGCGAAGGCCTACGGGCAGGCGGTCGGCGTGGCGGTCGAGGTCTGCCAGAACGCGCTGCGCCGGGCGCGGGCCGAGGGGATCGACACGCTGATCCTCGACACCGCGGGGCGTCTGCACGTCAACGACGAGCTGATGGACGAGCTGCACAAGGTGAACCGGACGCTGACGCCGCACCAGATCTTTTTGGTGGTCGACGCGATGACCGGGCAGGACGCGGTGCGGAGCGCGAAGGCGTTCCACGAGCGTCTGGCGATCGACGGCGTGGTGATGACCAAGTTCGATTCCGACACGCGCGGCGGTGCGGCGATCAGCGTGAAGCGCGTGACGGGCGCGCCGCTGCGGTTTGTGGGGATCGGGGAGAAGCTCGACGCGCTGGAGGCGTTCCACCCGGAGCGGATGGCGGGGCGGATCCTGGGCATGGGCGACGTGGTGAGCCTGGTGGAGAAAGCGCAGGAGCAGGTCAACGAGGAGGACGCGAAGAAGCTCGAGGCGAAGATGGCTAAGGGCGAGTTGACGATGGACGACTTTTTGAAGCAGATGAAGACGCTGCGCCGGATGGGCCCTTTGCGCCAGATCATGGGGATGCTGCCGGGCGTGGGGAGCGCGCTGAAGGACATCAACATCGATGAGAAGCACATGGACCGGATCGAGGCGATGATCGAATCGATGACGCCGCGGGAGCGTGCGAAGCCGGACGTGATCAACCTGAGCCGGCGGAAGCGCGTCGCGAGCGGGAGCGGCGTGAAGGTCGACGAGGTCGGCGGGCTTGTCAAGCAGTTCGGCGTGATCAACAAGCTGACCAAGACGATGGCGGGGATGAGCGGGTCGCAGAAGGCGGCCGCGGCTCGCGAGTTTTCCGGTGCGGGGGGGATGGCGGGGATGCAGGGCCTCCCCTCGCTGGCGGGCAAGGGCTCGACCAAGGCCAAATCCCGCGGCGTCAAGAAGCGCAAGCCCAAGAAGCGGTGAGTGCAACGCGGCTGGCGGGCGCGTGCGCGGGTTCGCTCAGCCGAAGATCGGGTCGAGCTCGCCGCCGGTGCGGATGAGGTCGAGCTCGTTGAAGAGTTTGGCGAGCAGCAGGTTCATGATGATGATCGCCATGAAGCTGGTGACGAAGCTGGAGGTCGTCGCCTTGCCGACGCCGACGGCCCCGGGCTCGCAGGTGAAGCCCTTCCAGCACGAGATCAGCCCGATCGCGACGCCGAAGCAGACGCTCTTCGCCAGCCCGTTGGTGATGTCGAACCAGCTGACGAACGCCTGGCTGAACTGCCAGTAGGCGGCGGGGTCGGTCGGGTAGAACTGGGTGCAGACGAGCCAGCCCCCGAAGACGCCGCAGATGTTGCTGACGACGGTGAGGATCGGGATCATCGCGGCGCAGGCGAGCACGCGGGGGACGACGAGGACCTTGATCGGATCGGCGGCGAGGGCGCGCATGGCGTCGAGCTGCTCGCTGACGCGCATCGCGCCGAGCTCGGCGGTGAGCGAGCAGCCGACGCGTCCGGCGAGGATGACGGCCGCGAGCACCGGGCCGATCTGCTTGACCACCGAGACGTTGATCACCCCGCCGAGGCGGGTTTCCTGCCCGACGCTCTGGAACTGGAGGTAGCCCTCGATCGCGAGGACCATGCCGATGAACGCGCCGGTCACCATGAGCACGGGGACGCTGAGCGTGCCGACGCGGAAGAGCTGGTTCCGGAACCGTCCCTGTCGCGCCCAGGTCCGGACCGAGCCGACACCCATCGCGGCCGAGGCGGCAAAGCGTGTGAACGCGCCGAGCGTTTCGAGCCCGGCGTAGACCGCGCCCCCAAGCATCGCGACACGCGTTGAAACGGCGGTCATCGGCATGGGCAGAGCGTAGGGCGGGCACGCGCGGAGAAAAAAAGAAAGACCCGCTTCGCGGGTCTCTCCCTCTCCCTCCTTCGCAGCACGGGGCTGCAGGATGGACAGGTTGGAATGCACAGGTTGTTGGTTGTGCGGAGGTGCGTTTAGCGGCGGCGTCGTGCCATCGCGAGCCCGCCCATGCCGAGGAGGGCGAGCGAGGCGGGCGAGGGGATGATGGCCGAGCCGCTGAAGGAGCCTTCGCTCCACCAGGTCTGGGTCGGGAAGTCGCCGGGCCCGCCGGTGGGCGTGCCGAGGGCGCCGGGGTTGGACTCGGGGTCGAAGGGGAGTGCGCCGCTGGTGTTGAGGCTGGTGAGGGTGAAGGAGAAGTCGTCGGGGCCGATGGAGCTGCCGACGCCGAGCCCGTAGGCGGCGGCGTTGGGGACGAGGCCGACCAGGGGCTGGAAGAAGCTGTAGGTGACGCGGCCGGGGTCGCTCGCGGTGTCGCCGCCGCTGATGGTGGCGGTGGAGCTCCAGCGATCGCTGGGCCCTCGGGCGGTGAGTGTGGCGTCGTTGAATTCGACGCGCATCGCGGTTTCGAGCCCGTTGCCGACGTCGACGAGGAACTCGAAGGAGCCGTTGAGGGCGTAGATGTGGAGGAACTCGTCGCCACCGATCGCGACGCTGGAGAGCGTGCTGAGGGTCATGTCGGCGCGGAATTCGGTATCGATGCTGACGGCCGGCATCGGGCCGTTGCGGTCATCGACGAGCAGCGTGACGGGGCTGCCGTTGTTCGCGTCGGAGTGGGTGAGACGCTGCGTCTGCGGGTTGTACTCGAACGTCCAGTTCTCGCCGTTGGAATTTGATGCGAAGCTGAAGAATTGGGCCTGAGCGGCGCCGGCTGCCGTCGCGATCGCAATCGCCGCACCGAGCGCCCGCATCCCCCGCGTGTTCGTGCCTGCCATGGGTGTTCTCCTCGTTCCCTCTTGATGTGCGGGGCGACCTGTGGCCCCGCGGATCTCTCGGACTCGCTGCCCTCGTTCCCGAGGCGTCGGGGACGCCGCTGACGCCGGTTCCAAGGGCGTCAGGGTCGGCGACGGCGGAGCCGCGGCGTACGAATGCCGAGACCACCGTTGCCTATGGGCCAATGCGCCATACAAATCGATGGCCGCCGAATGACGACCGACCGGGGGCGCAACACGCCCGGCACGTTTTAAGATGCGCCCGAAAACAAAAATGACCAGCGAAATCCGAGACGGATTTGCGGACCACGCGTTTTGGGGTGCCGCTCGCCCCGCTCGTGAGCGACGGAGAGGTCGCGCGGCAGGCTGGGCGCTTTCCGAGCAAAGAAAAACGCGCCGGTGGGCGGCGCGTCGGGTGGCTTGTGGATTTAGGAAATGGGAAGGTTGCGTGCCGGCTGCCCGGCGGGATGCGGGC
>RECY01000035.1 GCA_007693785.1 Phycisphaerales bacterium
TGAGGATCTTGGCGTCGCCGTTCTTGGCGTTGTGCTCCATGGTGACGACGACTTTCTTGACGCCGGCGACGAGGTCCATCGCGCCGCCCATGCCCTTGACCATCTTGCCCGGGATCATCCAGTTGGCGATGTCGCCTTCTTGGGAGACCTGCATGGCGCCGAGGATGCACATGTCGATGTGCCCGCCGCGGATCATGGCGAAGCTATCGGCGCTGGAGAAGTAGCTCGCGCCGGTGCGTGCGGTGACGGTCTGCTTGCCGGCGTTGATGAGGTCGGCATCGACTTCGGCTTCGGTGGGGAAGGGGCCGATGCCGAGCAGGCCGTTCTCGGATTGGAGCCAGACGTCCATACCGTCCGGGATGTGGTTGGCGACGAGGGTGGGCATGCCGATGCCGAGGTTGACGATGTAGCCGTCGCGAAGTTCTTTCGCGGCCCGTTTGGTGATTTCGTCGCGTGTGAGTGCCATGGGAGGAGTGTATCGGCGTAGGCTGGACAGTGGTGGCACAGCTCTCCGAGCTGTGTCTGTCTCCGGTGCCCCGGAAACGCGCAGCCCGCCGCGGGCGGAGCTTTTCCGGGACTTCCCGTCTCTCCCCCGCTGCTCACGCCGTCCGACCCCGGCATGGAAAAGCTCCGCCGCGGACGGCTGCGCGTTTCCATGGCACCGGACATAGGTTTCCGGAGAGCTGTGCCACCGGGAGCCCACTGATGCCCATCGAAAAGTTCACCGGCGTCCACGAGGACCCGTTCGAGTCCTACCGCGACGACCCCGCGCTCCACGCCCTGCCCGAGCGGATGACGCGGGCGAACATCCCGCGGCCGGAGGCGTTGCTGCCGCCCCGGGAGCAGGCGTTTATCTATGCGATGACGCTGGCGAAGAACCCGGCGCGGGTGCTGGAGATCGGGGTCTGCCACGGGGGGACGAGCCGTTTGTTTCACTGGGCGTTGGAGGATCTGGGGCGGCCGCTGCCGGAGGGCGTGCACGTGGGGATCGACCCGGAGCCGAAGATCACCGTCGAGTGGGACGAGCTGACCCGGTGCCGCCTGATCGTGGGGACGAGCCCGGACAAGCTCGCCGAAGCGACGGAGGCCGCCGGCGGCGCGTTCGATTTGGTGTTTGTCGACGGCGACCACTCCCCCGAGGGCGTCGCGCGGGACCTGGCGGGCGTCTGCGACGTCGCGTCTCCCGGGGCGTGGATCCTCTGCCACGACTGGTACAACCAGTGGGTCGGCGAGGGCATCCGCCTCGCTCTCGCCCGCAGGCTCCCGCTGGAGGAGACCGGGATTGTCACCCAGACCGAGAACCGCGGGTGGTACCGCCCGACCGACTCGGAAGTGAGCTGGGGCGGGATCGGCATCCTCCGCCGCTTGCCGGGCGCGTCGTAAGCCCGCCGAGCGTGTCGCGCCGATCAGGCCGCGTCGCGGGTGAAGACCCGGGCGAAGAGCCCGCGCCGGCTCCCGCGTGCGTTCTCGAGCACGCGCAGGCCCTCGCGACGGTCCCGCGCCAGATGGAGCTTGCGATCGACGCCGAGCGCCTTGAAGATCTCCCGCCCGTCGCTCGGCACCGCGCACAGCACCAGCTTCCCGCCCTGACGCTCGCACCGCTCGTGCAACTCGATCAGCCCGCGCCCCGCATCGAGCGAAACGCTCGCGCACCGCTCCAGCGAGACCACCAGACGCCACGAGCCGCCGGGGGCCAGGCGGGCAAGGTGCTCCAGCACCGACGAGGCGTGCCCGCCGGTGAGGCGCGCGCACCGCACCTCCACGTGCGCGCACGACGGGCCCGTCTCCACCACGAGCAGCCCGTCGCCGGTCGGCGTCGGCACCGAGATCCGTCCCATAAACCACGCTCCCCTGCACCCGCCGCTCGACGCCATCCGACGACGACCCGGGGCAGAGAAGATGGGGTCAAAACCTCGACCAAGCGAGGCGCACAACCCCGAAGGGAACGGGCGAGCGACCGTCTCGCACGATCGGGCAGGATGGGCGGGCGGGCGCGACGGCGAACGCCGAGAACACGCGGTCACTCCCCCCGAGGCCGCAGCGTGCCGACGCGCGTGGGGACCGGGATCGATCTCGCATCCAACACCGCGGCAAACCCCTCCGCCCGCGCCGCTGGATCCACCCCGCGCCCCGGCTCGAACACCAGCTCCATGAGCCGCTCGCCCGTCCGCGCGTCGCCGTTGGCGAGCAACGCGACGTACCAGACCGCGGCCTGCCGACCCTTGCTCTCTTCCGTCATGCGGTCGATCTGCGGCCCCAGGCTGACCGCCAGCATCCGGTCGTGCGAATCCATTTCCCGCTCGAAATACCGCACCGGGTCCGACACCGTCCGCGTCACAAGATCCTCCCGGTTGCTCGCGATCAGGACGCGGACCACCTTTTCCGCGGCCCATCCCGAATACGCCCGCTCGATCTCGCCCGGGCCCAGCGCAGCAACCCACGCGAGCGTCCGCTCTCGCTCGCCGATCAGGTCGTTGAGCGTGATCCAATCGCGCCGCGCCTCATCCCGGGCCCGCCAGGCGCGAAACTCGCGGCGTTGATCCGGCACCGGCACGCCGAACCCCGCTTCGAGCTCGTCCCGCACGCCACGCAAGAGATTCAGCACCGGCGGGTGCACCTCGGCGAGCGAGCGGATGTCCTGGATCAGGTACGACCCGCGCACGCCGACGAACGGCCCATCGAGCACGGCCCCGTACCGCCAGAGCCAGACGATCTCCTCCGCAGCCTTCTCGTGCTCGCCGCGTTCGATCAGCCCCAGCACCCAGGCGCGGAAGACCATCGCGTTGAACGAGCCGTCCGGCGCGAGCCGGTCGCCGCCGATCGCCTCACGCTCGCTCGGGCTGAGATCCATCGATGCGCGCGACCCCCCGCCGGAGGGCGAGCACCGCGACGGCATCGCGAGATAGACCAGCCCAAGCGCGATCATCAGGACGCCGTAAAGCAGCTTGTTCAAGGCGTCACTCCGGAGCGCTGTCACGAGCGGGCTCGTCGGCGCCGTCCAGCAACGCGCGCACATGGTCGGGCACCTCAACGCCGAAGCGCTCCAATCGCTCGGCGAAGCCCTCTGCGCGGGTGCGCGGATCCGTGATCCCTCGCGGTTCGAAGATCACACGAGCAAGGGCTTCGGCCTCATCGTGCCGTCCGGTATGGAGAAGGGCGACATACCAATCCGCTTGGCTCGCACCAGCATTATATTGAATATTGACGAGAATCATCCTACGTTGATCCTCATCACTTTCAGTCCAAAAATCGTTGCGACTGATCATCAAAGCAGCAAACACGCAGTTCCACGACTCACGAAGGGCGTGTATCGCAGGATCATCCGCGCCCAGCAGCAACAGGTCAGGCCGCTTCGTCTCCCGAAAAATCCTCTCGAGCACGCCACGCAGCCTGTCCACGGTCGCCCGACCCTCGTCCTCGCCCGAGACGCGATCTGCCCATTCGAGGATCGCTTCGCGATGACCAAGAAGATCTGAAAGAGTCACCCAATCTTCGATATCTTTCCAGGTTCCGCGATCGGCACGCAAGGCCGCTTCGTGCTCATCCCGGAGCCGCTCGAAAAGTTCTCTCGCCGGGGGATGTAGAGCAACAAGCCGCTTGCTCATTCCTGAAAGAAAATTCTTGAGATTTCGCATATCATGCGAACTGACCGGCGGGGCATGTTTCCAAAGCCACTCCGCATGCTCGGTCGCAATACCATATTCTCCTTCAAATATTGATTCCACGATCATATTGATCCGCAATTGTATAGTTTTCAGATTATCCGCCTCAAGCCTCTCGGGGAGTGGTGCGGGCGGGCTCTCGGGAGCCGTCGCCTCCGGACCCTCGCCTTCTCGTGCGGTCTCCAGAAAACTCGGCGTGTCCCCCGGCCCACGCCCACTCACGAACCGCCCGATCTCCTCTTCACCTTGGAAGACGATAATCGTCGATAGTGCGAGGTAGAACAGTCCCATCGTGATGATCAGGATGTTGAAGTGAAGCTTGTCCAAAGGCGTCACTCCGGATCGCCGTCGCGAGCGGGCTCGTCCAACAGCTCGCGCACGCGCTCGGGCACGTCCACATCAAAGTGCGCAAGCCGCTCGGCGAAGCCTTCCGCTCGGGCGTTTACGTTTAAGCCTGGGAAATCATCAAAGACGACTCGGAGCAGCGTCTCGGCTTCCGAATCGTGCCCGGCGCGGATCAGGGCCGCGTACCACGCGCCCTCCCGCTTGCCGGTGTTCTGTTCGGAGCGCGCGATGTAAATACGAGTCCCCTCATCGCCCATGTGCGCGCGCACCCGGTCGATGGATTCGGTGTCCTGGGTCATCCGATCGATCGCCATCCGCTGGCGCGCGTTCTGCACCGGATTTGCCGCGGTGTGCAGGAGCAGGTCGAGCCGCTCGGCTTCCATGAAGACCCGCTGCACGCGGGTCCCCATGCTCGCGATTGTCGCGCGTCCTTCTTCATCAACCGAGACGCGATCGGCCCACGCGGTGATCGCCGCCCGATCACCCAGCACGTCCGAAAGCGTGACCCAATCGTTGAGGTCGTCGTACGTGCCCTCCCCGACGCGCAGCCGCGCCTCGTGATCGGAGCGGAGTTCCGCAAAGATCGCGCGGGCGGGCTCGTACGCCTCGATCAGCCTTTGAATATCTCCAGCCATGAACGAGTTCCGCACCGGCGCGTATCCCGGCTCGACGAGCGGGATGTTCTTCCAGAGCCAGACGAGTTCTTCCGTCGCCTCCTCGTACTGCTTGTCGCGGATCGCCCCGCGGACGATGTCCATGTGCAACCGCGGGTCGAAGCTGCCGTCCGGGCCACCGCGGTTCCCGAGCAACGCGACGCGTCGTTCGCGGATGAGCTCGTCCGGATCGATCCCGCGGTGCGTCGCTTCCAGAAAACTCAGCGTGTCGCCCGCCCCGCGCCCGCCCACAAAGCGTCCGATCTCTTCCTCGCCCCGAAAGACGATGATCGTCGGCATCGCGCGGATGCCCAGCGTGCGGGCCGTCTCCGGGTGCTCGTCCACGTCCACCGCGATCGCCAGCCCGTGCTCGCCGATCCAGGCGACCACGTCGTCGTCGACCCACGTTGTGCGGTCCATCTGCTTGCACGGGCCGCACCACACGGCCGTGCCTTTGACGATCAGCACCCGCTCCGCCTCGGCGGCCTTTGCCTTCGCCTCGGGCAGGAGCAGGTCCGCGAAGATCGCGGGCTTGGCCGCCGCCTGCGCGATCGGCCCCGACGAGCACACCCAGACCGCCCCGCACGCGACCGCCGCCAGGCACACGCCACGAACCGCTTGCTTCCGCATGTCGAACCCTCCCATGCCCATCCACGAGCCGGCGCGCCCGGCTGTGTTTGGGCTATTGTGGACGGATTGGGAACGCCGAGCAAGACGTTTCCCGAACTTCGCGCACGTTTCTTGTCGATGCCCGTGCTGTAGCCGTCCGCGTGTCGCCGCCCCGATGCCAGGTCCATGTCATGTCCAGAGGTTTTCCCGCGTGCACGACGCCCCCGACACCCCGAGTAAGCGCGACGCCGCTGGCGACGGGGCGATGATCGAGGCCCGTGCGCTCACGCGCCGGTTTTCGGGCGGGGTGCTCGCGGTCGATGCGTTGTCGCTCTCGGTGCGCACGGGCGAGGTCGTCGGGCTGCTCGGGCCCAACGGCGCGGGCAAGAGCACGACGATCCGGATGCTGACCGGCTATCTCGCCCCCACCGCCGGCTCGTCGCGCCTCGCGGGCGTCGACGTGCAGCGCGAACCGGTCCGTGCGCAACGGGCGCTCGGCTATCTGCCGGAGGGCTCGCCGCTGTACGCCGAGATGACCCCGCGGGCGATCCTGCGCTTTGTCGCGAGCGTGCGCGGGCTGCGCGGGCGGGCGCGCACGTCGGCGGTGGATCGCGCGATCGCGCGCGCACGGATCGCGAGCGTCGCGGACCGCGCGGTCGAGACGCTCAGCAAGGGGTATCGGCGTCGGGTGGGGCTGGCGCAGGCGATCGTGCACGAGCCGCCGGTGTTGATTTTGGACGAACCGACCGACGGGCTGGACCCGAACCAGAAGCGCGCGGTGCGGGCGCTGGTCGCGGAGCTGCGCGAGCAGGCCGCGGTGATCATCAGCACGCACCTGCTGGAAGAGGTCGGCACGCTGTGCACGCGGACGGGCGTCATCGCGCGCGGTCGACTGGTCTTCGACGGCTCGCCCGAGCAGCTCCACGCGCTCGACCCGGCACGCGGGACGGTCACGCTGACCGTGCGCACGACTGCGGACGATGCGCCGGTCCGCGGCGAACGGTGGCGGGGGCTCTTTGCCGATCTTGCCGGCGCGGGCGCGATCGATAGCGAGGCGGGGCCCGAGGCGTCGCTCGTGCGCGTCACGATCCGCCCGAAACCCGACGCGAGCGAGCGCGAGCGCACCGCCCTCGCGCCGCTCGCGAGCGCCCGCGCCCGTGAGCGCGGGCTCGCGATCGAGTCCCTCGCGGTCGAACCAGGGCGGCTCGACGAGGTCTTCCGCCAGCTCACCGAGCGGGCGAACGCCACACCTGGCCCGGAGCGTGCGGCGTGAGCGGGCTCGGCGCGGTCTTCCGTCGCGAGCTCGGCGCGCTGGTCGGCACGCCGATCGGGCCGATCTTTCTCGTGGTCTTTCTCGTGCTCAGCGCGGGGCTGACGTTCACGCTCGGCGCGTTCTTCGAGCGGGGGCGGGCCGATCTCGGATCGTTTTTTGTGTTCCACCCGTGGCTGCTGCTGTTTCTTGCGCCGGCGGGGGCGATGCGCCTGTGGGCCGAGGAAAAGCGAACGGGGACGGGCGAGCTGCTGCTGACGCTCCCGGTGCGCCCGTGGGCGGTGGTGCTGGGCAAGTTTCTCGCGGCCTGGGCGGGTCTGGGGATCGCGCTGGCGCTCACCGTGCCGCTCTGGCTCACGGTGACGCTGCTCGGCGAGCCCGACCACGGCTCGATCGCGTGCGCCTACCTCGGCTCGTGGCTGCTCGGGGGCGGGTTCCTCGCGATCGGCTCGGCGTGCTCGGCCGCGACGCGCACGCAGGTCGTCGCCTTCGTCGTCGCGACCCTCGCCCTGCTCGCGCTCGCGGTCGCGGGGTTCGACCCGGTCTCGCAGGCGCTCGCCGACGCGCTGCCCGCGCCGCTCGCCGGCGCGATCAGCGCCGTCGGCGCGACCGCGCGCCACGACGCGATGGCGCGCGGCGTGGTCGAGGCGCGGGACCTGTTCTACTTCGCGAGCATGATCGGCGCAGGGCTCTGGACGACCGCGCTGCTCGTCCGCTCCATGTCCGCAGGGGTTGGGTCGCGTGCGGCGCGCGGCGTGGTGATCGCGGCGATCTGGGTCGGGTTCGTCGCGGTCAACGCGGGGCTCGGGCCGACGCTGCGCCACGTGCGCGCGGACCTGACCGAGGGGCGCGTGTACTCGCTGAGCCCGGCGGCGGTCGCGATCGCGCGGAGCCCGGACGAGCCGGTGCGTCTGACGGTGTACGCGAGCCGCCCGGGTGCGCGCCAGGGGCTGGGCGAGATTCGCCGGCGCGTGCTCGACCTGGCGCGCGAGTTCGAGCGCGTCTCGGGCGGTCGGATCGAGGCCCGCGTGGTGTCGCCCGCGCCGTTCAGCCCGGAGGAGGACGAGGCGATGGGCGCGGGGCTCGTGCCGCTGCGGGCGGGCGACGACGCGGACGCGTTCTACCTCGGGCTGGTCGCGACCAACGCCGTCGGCGAGCGTCAGGTGCTGCCGCAGCTGCTCGGCGTGGATGAGCAGTTTCTGGAGTACGAGCTAGCGCGTGTCGTGCGCGCGCTCGCGACGCCCCATCGCCCGCGCGTCGGCGTGCTCAGCGCGCTGCCCGGGCTGGGGTTCGACGCGAGCGGGCGTCCGACCGAGGGCCCGGGGGCGTTCGCACGCCTCGGATTGTCGCAGCTGTTCGAGCTCGTCCCGGTGTTGCCCGACGCGGAGGCGTTGCCCGAGGGGCTCGACGCGTTGCTGGTCGCGCACCCGCGCTCGATCGGGGGCGCGATGCGCCGGGCGATCGACGCGTGGGGCGTGGGCGGCGGGGCGACACTGATGGCGCTGGACCCGATCTGCCAGAGCGATCGGGGCGCGACCGAGGACGTCACCGAGGCGATGAGCATCGGGCGTCGGAGCGACCTGTTCGACCTGCTGGAGGCGTGGGGCGTGTCGGCGACGACCACGGCGCTGGTCGGCGACCCGCGTCTGGCCGAGCCGGTACAGATGAACGTCGGCGGGCGTCCGGAGCAGGTTCGTTTTCTGCCGTGGCTCGGGCTGGGCCCGTCGCAGCTCAGCCGCGATGATCCGGCGACGGGGCGTCTGTCGCGGGTGGTGGTCGCGACGAGCGGGGCGCTCGCGGCTCGCCCGGGCGCGGGCGTGCGCCTGGAGCCGCTGCTGACCACGACGACCGAGGCCGGACCGATCGCGCTCGACCGCATCCGCTTCGGCGGCGACGCGCGGGCGCTGCTCGAGGCCCACGAGGCGCAGGGCGTACGCCTGACGATCGGGGCGCGTGTGCGGGGCACGCTCCGCTCGGCCTACGGGCAGGGCGGGAGTGAGACGCCCGGCGCACCCGCGCGGCTGGTCGTGATCGCCGACGCGGACTGGTTGTCGAGCGCGTTCTGGGCGGTGACGCCCGAGGGGCAGGAGCAGCCGATCGTCACCGCGGACAACGGGGACCTGCTGCTCAACCTCGTCGAGACGCTGACGGGCGGGACGGAGCTGCTGGAGCTGCGTGCGCGGGGGCGTGCGTCGCGACCGCTGTCGCGCCTGGACGCGATCCGGGCGGACGCGGAGCAGCGGTTCCGGGCCGAGGAGTCGAGGCTGGTGGAGGAGATCCGCGCGACGCAGCGTCGGATGTCGGAGCTGGAAGCCTCGGCCCCGCTCGGCGAGACGGTCGGGCTGAGCCCGGCGCAGGAGCGCGAGCTCGCGGAGTTTCGCGAGACGATGCTCGAGCGACGGCGGCGCCTGCGCGAGGTGCGTCTGGAGCTCGACCGCGAGCTCGCGGGCGTGCGCACGCGCGTGGCGCTCGCGAACACGCTGGTGGTGCCGCTCAGCGTCGCGCTCGCGGGCGGGCTGCTCGCGTTCGGGCGGACGCGGTCGCGCCGGGGGGCGAGCGGGGCTTGATCGCGCCGGCTTGGGCGGCTCGCCGACGCCGACGGGCCCGCCCGCGAACAATGCCGCATGGATCGATCCCCTCGGCACCCACGCCACCCGCTCGGCGTGTTCTGGTTTCGCATCACGCTCGCCCTCGCGTGCCCGGGCGCGTGCCTGCTGCTCGGCGCGTGCGAGGGGGGCGAGCGCGCGCCCGACGCGTCGGACCGCCCGCGCGAGGGCGCGACGCTGATCCCCGGCGCGATGGAGCTCGTGGAGCGGGCACGGTCGGTCGAGCTCGTCGGCCCGCGCGGGCGCACGGTGCTGGAGCGCGGGGAGTCGGGCGATCGCTGGCGGGTGCCGACGCTCGACGGGTACGCCGCCGATTGGGACGCGGTGCGCCTCGCGACCCGCGGCGTCGCGGACCTGCGGGTCGTGGAGGCGCGGACCACGCGCCCCGATCGTCACGCGATGCTCGGGCTGCTGGACCCGCGAGAAGCGGGCGAAGGCCCGGGCGCGCCGGGCGAGCACGGGATGCTCGTCCGCTGGCTCGACGACGAGGGCGAAGAGCTCGCGTCGGTCATCCTGGGCGATTTTGAGGGCGAGAGCGGGCTTCGGCGTGCCGCCCGCCTCGCGGGGCGCGACGAGGCGTGGCTCGTCGAGGGCTACACGCCCGTGCGCACCAGCGCGATCGAGCAGGTTCGCGCGCAGCTCACGCTGCTCCCGCGCGGACGCGTCGGCACCGTCGCGATCGAGCGCCCCGGCGACGGGCTCGCGATCGATGCGCGACGGGCGCATTGGCAGGAGCCGCTGCGCGCGGTGGCGACGTCGCCGCACGGGCGGCTCCGCGAGGCGAGCGGCGAGGCGCTCGAGAGCGGGCTGGCGTATGTCCCTTTTCTCGAAGTCCGGACGCTCGATCGCGCGCCCGTCGGCGGCGAGCCGGAGCTGACCGCGCGGTACGGCCTGTTCGAGGGTGCGACCGTCACGCTGCGCCTTTACCCCGGCGAGCGCGCGGGCGACCGCTGGGCGACCATCGGCGTCGAGGCGAGCGACACCATCGGCGGCGACGACTTCCCGAACCCCGAAGGCGTGCGCGAGTGGCTCGAACGACGCGGCGAGCAGTGGCACGGGTGGGCGTTCCGCGTGCCGGCCGAGATGCTGGGCGTCTTCCTCGCCGAGCGCGGCGAGCTGCTCGAAGACGCGGAGTGAAGACCGGGGCGGCCCAGCGGCTCGCCCGCTTCGCCGCCCGCTCCCTCAGTCGCCCGCGGCGTGCTCCCCAGCCGCCTCCAGGAGCGCCGGTGTTTGGTCCACGGGCTTCGGCTCGGCCAGTGATTTGGCGCTCTTGGCCCCCGCCTCCTCGAACTTTCGCAGCGTCGGCATCATGCGTCGATCGATCGAGCCCACGAACTTGTTGTACCGCTCGACCGCCTGACGGATCGAATCGCCGAGCCTGGCCGCGTGGTCGAACGCCACGCTCGCGCGATCGTGCAACTCCTTGCCGAGCTGGAACAGCTCCTTCGCCTCGTCGGCGAGCTTGTGCTCGCGCCACCCCACCGCCACCGCGCGCAGCAGCCCGATCAGCGTCGAAGGGCTGGCGAGGATCACGTTGTGCTGGGCGGCGACGTCGATCAGCTCGGGCTGGCGCTGCAACGCCGCGTCGATGAAGTGGTCGCCCGGGACGAACATCACGACGAACTCCGGGCTGCCCTCGTAGGCCGACCAGTATTTTTTATCGCTCAGCTTCTTCGCCTGTTCGGAGACGTGGCGGGCGAAGCGGGAGAGGTGCAGCTCGCGCTCCTCGTCGGTCTGCGCGTTCACGGCCTCGATATACGCGTACGTGTTCGTCTTCGCGTCGACCGCGATGACGCGCTCGTTGGGGAGGCGGACCAGCATGTCCGGGCGGAGGAGCTGGCCCTCGCTGTCACGCGTGGAGGTCTGCTCGTCAAAGTCGCAGTAGCTGGTCATGCCCGCGAGCTCCGCGACGCGTCGGAGCTGGATCTCGCCGTACTGCCCGCGGATCTCCGGGCGGCTCAGCGCCCGCGTGAGGCGGGCCGTCTCGTCGCGCAGGCTCTGGCTGCTCGCCCCGGCCTGCTCGATCCGCTCGTCGAGCTGCACCAGGCGGTCCTGCGTCTTGTGCAGCGTCTCGCGGATCGGCGCGACGAGCTGCGCGAGGCGTTCGGCCCGCGCGGTGTCTTCCTGCGCGCTGTCCTTGGCGCGTTCGGCGAAGTACGCCTTCGCCTGGTTCAGCAGCGTCTCGCTCGCGCTGCCCAGCGTGCGGTTGGCGAGGTTCTCGAAGGTCTGGCGGAGCTTTTCCTCGTTGCGGGCGAGCTCCTGACGCATCTCTTCGAGGCTGGCGAGCTGCTGGCGCGCGCCCGCGAGCTTGGTGCTGAGCTCGGTGACGCGCTCGGCGGACGCGTCGCGGGCCGAGCGTGCCCCCGCGAGCTCATCCCGGAGGTCCCGGAGGCGTTGCTCGTAGCTTTCGCGGAGGGCGGCGTCGCGTGCGACGGCGGCTTGCTCCTGAGCCGCGAGACGGGCGGCGAGCTGGGCTTCGGACGCCTCGGCCCGCGCCTCGCCCGAGGCCGCCGCCCGCGCCAGACGACCCCGCCCGATCGCGAGCCACGCGACGAGCGAGCCGAGCACCACCACCAACACCAGCAACACCGCCGAGAGTGCGTCCATGCCCGGAGTCTAGCGTCGATGACGCAACCCTGACAGATTCCGATTGACCGGTGATCCCTCGCCGGCGCGGCTTGCGGAGGCCGAGCGGTCGGCATGGACCGCGAGCCCGGGTTGGGTGTAGTCTCGCGTCGTGACACGCGGAACCAAACAAAATGATCTGGGGGAGGCGGAGGCTGCGGGCGCGCCCCCGGGGGCGTTGTCCTCCGGGGCGGCTCGGGAGGAGGACAACGCGGGGCGTCTGGCGCGCCTGCTGCGCGGGCCGCACCCGGTGGTGCGGATCGTGACCTCGGAGGAGCAGGAGGCGCGTGAGACGGTCGCCGAGGCGTGCCTGGCGCTGGACGCGGACTTCTGGACATGGGACACGATCGGTGGCCTGTCGCGCGGGATCGTCTCCGGCGAGAGCGCGATGCAGGGGACCGAGGGCGCGCTGGCGTTTTTCCAGAAGCTCAGCAAGCTGGAGCTGCGCGCGGTCTTCGCCGCGTTCGACGCCGGGGCGTTTCTCGACGACGCGCGCGTGCTTCGCGCGTTCCGCAACGCGCTGCCGGTGCTGGAGCGGACCGAGAGCCACGTGGTGCTGATCGATCACGACGACGCGCTGCCGGACGTGGTCAAGGCGCACTCGACGCGGTTCGAGCTGACGCTCCCGGACGCGGGCGAGACCGAGCGGATCGTTCGCGCGACGGTGCAGCGCCTGATGCGGTCGCGCCAGGTGACGGTGAAGCTGACCAAGGCCGAGCTGGGGGCGGCCGTGAAGAACCTCGCCGGGCTGACCCGACGCCAGATCCAGCGCACGATCACGGACGTGGTGCTGGAGGACGACGCGTTCACCGCGGAGGACCTGAACCGGATCCTGGCGCACAAGCGCCAGCTCCTCGGCGGCGGGAGCGGGGCGCTGGAGCCGGTCGAATCGCCCGCGTCCATGGACGAGGTGGGCGGGCTGGACCGCCTGAAGGGCTGGCTCAAGCAGCGGGCGCGGAGCTTCGAGCCCGCGGCGGGCGAGTTCGGGCTCTGCCCGCCGCGGGGCGTGCTGCTGCTGGGCGTGCAGGGCGCGGGCAAGAGCTTGTGCGCCAAGGCGATCGCGACGGCGTGGCAGCGCCCGCTGGTGCGCCTGGACGCGGGGGCGCTGTACGACCGCTACGTGGGCGCGAGCGAGCAGCGGTTGCGCGACGCGCTCAAGCAGGCCGAGGCGATGAGCCCGATCGTGCTTTGGATCGACGAGATCGAAAAGGCGTTCGCCTCGGCGGGGAGCGGGAACTCCAACGACGGCGGGCTGAGCAAGCGGATGTTCGGCTCGCTGCTCACCTGGATGCAGGAGCACACGCACCCGGTCTTCCTGGTCGCGACGGCCAACGACATCGAGGCCCTCCCGCCGGAGCTGATGCGCAAGGGGCGGTTCGACGAGATCTTCTTCGTGGACCTCCCGGGCACGCCGGCGCGGAAGAAGATCGCCGAGGTTCACCTGCGCAAACGCGGGCGGGACGCGAAAACGTTCGACCTGGCCCGGATCGCCGCGGCGAGCGAGGGGTACAGCGGGGCGGAGATCGAGCAGGGCGTCATCAGCGCCCTGCACGAGGCGTTCGCGAGCGGGCGGGCGCTGGACACCGACACCGTCGTGCGCGCGCTCGAGGGCAGCCCGCCCCTGAGCGTCACCCGGCGCGAGCACCTCAGCGAGCTCCGCGCGTGGGCGCGGGACCGGTGCGTCCCGGCGGACTGAGCGGATCGGCTTACTCGACCGTCACGCTTTTCGCGAGGTTCCGCGGCTTGTCCACGTCGTGCCCGCGCAGGACCGCGGCGTGGTAGGCCATCAGCTGCAGCGGCACCACCGTCAGCAGCGGGCTGAGCGGGTCGGCGACCTCGGGGACGTAGAGCACGTCCTCCGCGACGTGCTTGATCGCCTGGTCGCCCTCGGTCGCGACGGCGATGACGTGCCCGCCGCGGGAGCGGACCTCCTCGATGTTGCTCATCACCTTGTCGTACTGCGGGCCCTTGTTGGCGATGAAGACGACCGGCATGCCCTCGTCGATCAGGGCGATAGGCCCGTGCTTCATCTCGGCGGCCGGCATGCCCTCGGCGTGGATGTAGCTGATCTCCTTGAGCTTCAACGCCCCCTCCATCGCGGTCGGGTAGTTGTACCCGCGACCCAGGAAGAGCCAGTTCTCGCGGTGGATGTACTTCTCGGTCACGCTCTTGATGAACGCGTCCTGCTCCAGCACGCGGTCCATCTTCTCGGGGATCGCGTCCAGCTCGATCATCAGCCGGGCGCTCGCCTCGGTCGACATGAACCGGCGACGGGCGAGGAACAGCGTCATCATCGTGAGCACCGCGACCTGCCCGGTGAACGCCTTTGTGCTCGCGACGCCGATCTCCGGGCCCACGCGGAGGTACACCCCCGCGTGCGTCTCGCGGGAGATCGTGGACCCGACGGCGTTGATGACCCCGAGCGCCAGCGCGCCGCGGTCCTTGGCTTCGTGCAGCGCCGCGAGCGTGTCGGCCGTCTCGCCCGACTGGCTGACCGCGACGACCACCGTCCCGTCCTCGATGATCGGGTTTCGATAGCGGAACTCGCTGGCGTATTCGACCTCGCTCGGGATCTTGGCGAGCTCTTCGAGCAGGTATTCACCGATCATGGCGGCGTGCAGCGCGGTGCCCTGAGCCGTCAGGATGATGCGGCGGCTTCGAACAAGCTGCGGCGCGTACGCCTGGAGCCCGCCCAGCACGACCTTGCCCTCTTTGTGATCGAGGCGCCCCCGGAAGCAGTTGCGCAGGGCGTTGGGCTGCTCGAAGATCTCCTTGCGCATGTAGTGCTCGTACCCGCCGAGCTCGATCTCCTCGAGCTCGAGCTCGAGCTGGGTGACCTTGGGCGTGATGGGCAGGTTGTCGACGGTGCTGGTGCGGAAGCCGTCGCGGCTGAGCTTCACGACGTTGTAGTCGTCGAGGGGGAAAGCCTGGGTCGTGTGCGCGACGATCGCGGAGGGGTCGCTGGCGACGATGTATTCCCCGCTCCCGATGCCGACCATGAGCGGGCTGCCCTTGCGCGCCACGACGAGCGTGTCGGGCTCGTGCTCGCAGACGACGGCGATCGCGTAGGCGCCGGTGACCTCGCGGAGGGCCGACTGGACGGTCCGCTCCAGGTCGAAGCCGTTCGCGGGGTCGTACAGCTCGCCGATGAGCATCGCGAGCACCTCGGTGTCGGTCTCGCTGGTGAAGCGGTGCCCCTTTTCGGTGAGCAGGGTCCGGACGCTGGCATAGTTCTCGATGATGCCGTTGTGGACGATGGCGATCCCGGACTTGTCGTCGCGGTGGGGGTGGGCGTTGGCCTCGGTGACCGAGCCGTGCGTCGCCCAGCGGGTGTGGGCGATGCCGAGCGAGCCGTCAAAACCCCCGAGTTGGTCGACCTTGTTCTCCAGGACCGAGACCCGCCCGACGGCCCGGGCGCAGTGCAGCCCGCCGTTCATGATCGCGAGCCCGGCCGAGTCGTACCCGCGGTACTCCAGACGCTTGAGCCCCTCGATGAGCAGCGGGCGGGCCGGCTTGGTCCCGATGTAGGCGACGATTCCGCACATGCTTGCGATCTCCCCCTCGTGGGCGGTGTGGTGCTGTCCGGATGTTCTCGGCCGGACCGGGCATGATACTGGAGCCGCGGGTGGCGAGTTCGCCCCAGACCCCGCCCCGTCGCCCTCGCAGAAGGGGCCCGCAGCGTGATCGGGCCCGGCGCCACCCCGTGGGAGCGCCCTTTCCCGGCCGTTTCGGCACCAGCGCCCCGAACGCCCACCCGACCGTAGCGCCTTCTCGGACGCCACCCCTTGCCCGCGCCGAACGCACCCTTCTTCACACGAGCACCGAACGTTTTGAAGACGGACAAACTCATCAAAACATATGCCCGATTCAGGGCCGGACGGGAGCGGCTGTCGCGCAGCGCGCGAGCGGGCACATGGCCCTAAGTTGCATATCTACCAAGAACTAGGGCCGAGCACCGAGCCGTCTTCGGGGGGATTACGCCGCCTTTTTCTAATAAAATCCCAGTGCTTTTTATGGTATTGATTGTTTTCGTTAGAATATACTTGAACATCCCTTTCGTCGCGGGATACTGAACGAAGTGTCGGCGCGGACATCAGGATCCGCGGACCGACGTCTCAAGGAGGTATGGGGGATGACGTGGGATCGAGACGGGTTGCCCCGCGGCCGAGAGGCCGGGGCGCGATGTGCTGCGCGGGTCGGCGCACTTCTGGCCGCGGCGGCTGTTTCCTGTGGGCTTGCGACGCCCCCGGCGTTCGGGAATTCCCCGTTCCCGGGCGATTGCGTTGATATCACCGGCGGCGTCCCGATCGGGGATCTCGTCGGCCAGTGCTTCGTCGTGGACGACAAGTACTTTGAGATCAAACTCTTTCAGCCCACCGGACAGCCCGGCGCGGGGACCGACCAGGTCATGGTCTTCCCCGTCAACCTCGGGCGACGCGACGGCATCGGCTTCGACCTCGTCGGCAACTGGTCCGACCCGGTCGGCGGGGGCCCGAGCGGATTCATCCTCGAATACCACGTCACCGTTCTCGACTTCAACTGGTGGATGATCGCCAACGTCCTTGAATTCGACGGCTTCGCCTCCGGTGGCGCGTCAGCCGCCAATGTCCTCGAAACCGTCAGCGTTGACGAGCTGCTCACCATTGGGCAGAAGGAGGTTTTTGCACTCGCCAGCCTCCCGGGGAGCGAATGGGTCCTCCGCGACGAGCTGCAGTTCGATCCCGAACTCCAACTGCAGACGCTGGTCATCCGCAAAGAATTCACGCTCTTTGCGGATATCGACGGCATCGCGCAGGCCTCGCTCATCCGCCAGACCTTCATTCAGATCCCCTCACCCGCGGGCGGGCTCCTCCTCGCGATGGGCGGGCTGGCCGCGGCACGACGCCGACGCTGACGCTGAGACCCACGATCCGATCCACCACGCGTGACCTCGCGATGCGATGACCGCCCGGCGGCAGAGGGTGCCGGGCGAGAGAGGGCCTGCCTGCGAACGCGGGCGGCCCTTTTTTTGTTCTGCGCCACCGGTAGCGGATCCTCGGCGAAGCATCTACGCTCATCCAGTTTGCGCCGCAGCGGACGGGGCCTCCCCAAACGGGGGCACGACGCCCACACGCCACGCCGATGCGCGCCGACCCAGCCGGGAGCCGAACACACCGATGCCCAGACGCGAAGACCTCCGGACGATCCTGCTGCTCGGCTCGGGCCCGATCGTGATCGGGCAGGGGTGCGAGTTCGACTATTCGGGGGCGCAGGCGTGCAAGGCGCTGAAGGCCGAGGGGTACCGGGTCGTCTTGGTCAACTCCAACCCGGCGACGATCATGACCGACCCGGCGCTGAGCGACCGGACGTACATCGAGCCGATCACCCCCGAGGCCGTGCGGAAGGTGCTGGAGCTCGAGGCGTCGATCGGGCACCCGGTCGACGCGATCCTGCCCACGCTGGGCGGGCAGACGGCGTTGAACTGCGCCGTCGCCCTCTTCGACGACGGCACGCTGACCGAGTTCGGCGTGGAGATGATCGGGGCCGACCGCGAGGTGATCCGCCGGGCCGAGGACCGACAGGCGTTCAAGGAGGTCTGCGAGGCGTGCCGCCTGGCGACGCCCAAGTCCAAGACCGTCAACACCGTCGACGACGCGCTGGCGTTTCTCGAAGAGATCGGCACGCCGGCGATCATCCGCCCGGCGTTCACCCTCGGCGGGTTCGGCGGCGGGATCGCCTACAACCGCGACGAGTTCCAGGACCTCGTCAAACGCGGGCTCGACGCCAGCATCATCACCCAGGTCCAGGTCGACCGCTCGCTGATCGGGTGGAAGGAGTACGAGCTCGAGGTCGTTCGCGACAAGCGCGACAACTGCGTCATCGTCTGCGGCATCGAGAACATCGACGCGATGGGCGTCCACACCGGCGACTCGGTCACCGTCGCGCCGATCCAGACGCTCACGGACAAGGAGTACCAGAAGCTCCGCGACGCGGCGTTCGACATCATGCGGGCCGTCGGCGTCGAGACGGGCGGGAGCAACGTCCAGTTCGCGGTCAACCCGAACCCGGAGGCGGGGCCGGACGGGAAAAAGCCGTTCGAGTTCGTCGTGGTGGAGATGAACCCGCGCGTCTCGCGGAGCAGCGCGCTGGCGTCCAAGGCGACGGGCTTCCCGATCGCGAAGATCGCGGCGAAGCTCGCGGTCGGCTACACGCTGGACGAGCTTCGGAACGATGTGACGGGGACGACGAGCGCGTGTTTTGAGCCGTCGATCGACTACGTGGTGACGAAGATGCCGCGGTGGACGTTCGAGAAGTTCCCGGAAGCGGACGAGACGCTGACGACGCAGATGAAGTCCGTCGGCGAGGCGATGGCGATCGGGCGCACGCTGAAGGAATCGCTGCAGAAGGTCGTGCGGTCGATGGACGTCAAGCGGTTTGGGCTGGGGCTGGATCGCAACGACAAGTGGCTCGCGGCGATGCGCGCGGTCGAGCACGATCAGCTCGTGCTGGATTTCGCGCCCGGGCAGCGCCCGAGCGCGCTGATGAGCGAGACGGGCCTGCGCACGGCCGACGGGGCGCCCATCGAGTGGCCGATCGCGATGGACAAGCTCACGCGCAAGCTGGCGGTGCCGAGCCAGGGGCGGCTGTACTACGTCCGCTACGCGTACAAGATGGGGTGGACGACCGAGCGGATCGCGGAGCTGACGCGGATCGATCCGTTCTTTCTCGATCAGATCCGCGAATTGGTGGAGTTCGAGGACGTGCTCTGCCGGTACGCGTCGCTGGAGGACGTGCCGCGGGAGGTGCTGTTCGAGGCGAAGCGCATGGGCTACGCCGACGCGCAGCTTGCCAATTTGTACCTCGGCGCGATCACGAGCGAGACGATCCTGCGGACGCGTCGCTACCGGGAATCGCTGGGCGTGCGTCCGGTGTACAAGTTGGTCGATACGTGCGCCGCGGAGTTTGAGGCCGCGACGCCGTATTACTACAGCACCTACGAGCCGGGGATCGACGTCGTGCAGCCCGACGGCAGCGTGGTCCACAAGCCCGCGGAAGACGAGATCCGCGTGACCGACCGCCCGAAGGCCGTGATCCTCGGCGGCGGGCCCAACCGCATCGGGCAGGGGATCGAGTTCGACTACTGCTGCGTCCACGCGGCCCTCTCGGCCCGCGAGCTCGGCTTCGAATCGGTCATGATCAACTCCAACCCGGAGACGGTCAGCACCGATTACGACACCAGCGACCTGCTCTTCTTCGAGCCGCTGACGCTGGAGGACGTGCTGAACGTTGTCGAGCGGCTGAACGGGCCGGACAAGGATCTCGTCCACGGCATCATCACGCAGTTCGGCGGGCAGACGCCGCTGAACCTGGCGCACGGGCTGCACGCCGCCGGCGCGCCGCTGCTCGGCACCAGCCTCGACTCGATCGACCTGGCCGAGGACCGCGACCGGTTCGACGCGCTGCTTGAGAAGCTCAAGCTCCTGCGCCCCGCGAGCGGGATCGCGCGGAGCCTCGATCAGGCCGTCGAGATCGCGACGCGGATCGGCTACCCGGTGCTGGTCCGCCCGAGCTACGTGCTCGGCGGGCGCGGGATGGAGATCTGCTCGGGCGAGGCGGCACTGCGCCAGTACATGGCGACGGCCGTCGACGTCTCGGACCTCGACGGCGCCCCGATCCTCATCGACGCCTTCCTCGACGGCGCAACGGAGCTGGACATCGACGTCGTGGCGGACTTCGACCCGCACGCCGACGCACAGCCGTCGCACGCGCGGGCGCTGGTCGCGGGCGTGATGGAGCACATCGAGCAGGCGGGCGTCCACTCGGGGGACTCGGGGTGCACGGTCCCGCCGCACGCGCTGGGCAAGGCCCTGACCGAGCACGTGCGCACGATCGCGCGGAAGCTGGCGCGCGAGCTGCGCGTGAACGGGCTGATGAACGTGCAGATGGCGGTGAAGGACGGCGAGGTGTACATCATCGAGGTGAACCCGCGCGCGAGCCGCACGGTGCCGTTCGTCGCGAAGGCGAAGCACGTGCCGTGGCCCGGCATCGCGGCGAAGGTCATGCTCGGCAAGACGCTGGACGAGCTGAACGCGCGGGAAGTGCCCGACACCGGCGCGGTCGCGGTCAAGGAACCGGTCTTCCCGTTCAGCAAGTTCCCGGGGGTGGACGTGGTGCTCGGGCCGGAGATGCGTTCGACCGGCGAGGTCATGGGCATCGACCGTTCGCTCCCCATGGCCTATCTCAAGGCTCTGCTCGGCGCGGGCGTCACACTGCCCAAGGCCGGCGGCGTCTTCCTCAGCGTCCGGCGATCAGACAAGGCCGACGTCGTCGATATCGCCCGCTCGCTCATGAGCATGGGCTACACCGTCTACACGACTGCCGGCACCGGGGCCGAGCTCGAAGCCCACGGCATGCGCCCCAAGATCCTTCAGAAGATCGCCGCCGGCGCGCGCCCAAACGTGCTCGATCTCATGTCCAACGCCGACATCGGGCTGGTGATCAACACGCCGACCAACGTCGGGTGGAACACCGATGAGGGCAAGATCCGCGCCTCGGCCGTGCGTTTGAACATCCCGATGATCACGACCGTGACCGGCGCCCGCGCCGCGATCGGCGCGATGCAGGCGCAGCGGGCCGGGGACTGGAGCGTCTGCCCGCTGCAGGACTACGCCAAAGCCGCCCGGATCGCGACCCCACCCGCCGCCGGGCGCGCCCCTGCCGCCGCGACGAACTGAAAAGTTCCGCACCCCGTGCTCAGTCCCTGAACTGCGCAGCGGTGAAGCTCTCGGCGATCCGGTCCCGCTCCCACGACCACGCCGGGCCCTGCTTGGACTCGTAGAACGCCCACAGCTCGAACCAGTAGCTGCGGAAGACGTGCGGGCCGAAGGGCGCGAAGTGCGCGTCGACCGCGCGCATGATCTCGCGGTCGGTCCCTTGCAACCCGAGCACGGTCTTGCCGTGGCGGACGCTCTCGGTGTCGAGCGGGACCGCCCCATAGCGCCCGAGCAGCTGCATGATGTTCGCCGCGGCGTAGGGCCCGATGCCGGGGAGCGCAAGCAGGGCCGTACGCACGTCGGCGTCGCTGGTCGCGGGGTCCTCGAACCACGCGGGATCCATCTCGGGCGGGCGCTGCCCGCGCGGACGAAAAAGCTTGGCGAGCTCCACGATCCGCTGGTCGCGGTAGCCGACGCCGCACCGGGCGCGGAGCGTGCCGGGCTTGGTTCGCGCCACGCGCTGCACGCTCGGGAAGCCCGGCGGCGCGTCCCGGCTCGAAGCCCGCCCCAGCACCTCGCACAGGCGACGGTTCATCCGCACCGTGCTCGGCCAGGCCACGTTGCAGCTCGTCACCGTCTTGATCACGTCCTCGAACATCGTCGGCGAGCGGAACAGACGCCCGCGCCCGGACTTTGCCCAGCGCGGGTCAGCCGCGTGGAACGCGCGCACGTGCTCGGCGTCCTCGTCCAGCCGCAGCATCCGCGTGATCTGGCGTCGCGCCTCGCCTTGCTCGCCCCGCGTCAGCGCGCGGTCGAACACCACGCGCAGCTCCGCGCCCGTGCCGCCCGACTGTCCGATGACGCACGTCGCCGGGCCGTCCGCCAGTTCCAGCGGACGCGTCAGCGTCCGTCGGCGCACGTCCCAGAAGTTCGGCCAGAGCACGAAATAGCCGTAGCTGCACACGTCGCGCGCCAGCTCATAATCCGTCGGCGTCGCGAGGCGCAGGCGCGTGCCCATCCCGCTACACCCGCGTCAGCGACGCGAACGGGAACGCGAAGTTCACGAAGTTCGAGCACAAGCGATCCCCCACCACCGCCATCCGCTCGTAGTGCTCGTCCGCCTGCGCATGAATCGATTCGCAGCTCATCCCGGCCTCGCCCAGCGTCTCCGCGAACTGATCGCAGAACGTGCTGATCATCGGGCGGTCCACCTCGAAGTGGTACTGAAACCCGAAGCTGCGGATCCCCGCGCGGAAGCTCTGCACCTTGCACGCGTCCGAAGACTGGAGCACCATCGCCCCGGGGGGCACCGTCCCCACTTCGTGCGCGTGCAGGTGAAAGAACGGCGTCTCCCACGGCACGCCCGCGAGCATGATCTCCGTCTGCGGCGGGCCCGCGTTCACACGCACCGGCAGGAAGCCCACCTCCGGGTGCGCCATCTTCGTCACCGTCCCGCCCAACGCGTGCGCCAAAAGCTGCGCCCCGAGGCAGATCCCCACCACCGGCAGCTCCGCCTCGTGCGCCAGACGCAGGAACGACGACTCCGCGCTCAGCCACGCGTCCGCGTCGCCCACGTTCTGTGGCCCGCCCAGCGAGACCACCCCGCGGACGTTGTCCAGGTCCGCCGGGATCGCCGACACCCCGTCCAGGTCCGGGCGGCGGATGTCCAAGCGGTGGCCGTGGTCGCGCAGCGCCGAGCCGAGTCGGCCCAAACGCTCCGCGTCGTGATGCTGAAAGACGATGATCGACATAGCCGCATCGTACCCGCGAACGGACGCGACCGGCGCACCACCGCCCGCCTCACCCCCCCTCACCCACGCGCAACAACCCCCGGCGCGCGCCGAGTCGTGGCGCTGCCCGCGAATGCACCGCAAGGCGCGTCGTTCGGCGTGACCGGGCCCCCCCGCGGGGATATCGCTTCCCCGCACGCCGAGCTTCCCCGAGCCGCAACCCGCCCGCGCCCCGGCGAGCCCCCCAAGGGCCCGCTGGCAGCGGACACGACGAAAGGCCTCGCCCATGCCTCGGCTCCACCATCCGCTCCGTCTCGCGTGCCTGTGCCTGCTCCTGCTCGGGGCCGGGGCCTTCGGGGGGTGCGCGCTCCCGCAGGTCGTCGGGCTGCGCGACGAAGCCGCGGCTTTTCGCGACGCGGCGCGGCACCAGGCGGCGCAGCTCGAGCGCGAGGCTCACGAAGCCGACCGAGCCGGCGAGCCTCGCCGAGCCGACCGCCTGCGTTCGGACGCGTCCCGCCTGCTCGCGAGCGGTGCGGCCGCCGACGCCGCCGCCCGACAGCTCGACACCCTGCTCGACGACCACGACCGCCTCCGTCGTGATCCGGTGCTGGGTGAACTGGGGCAACACCTCCCGGAGCCGCTCCGATCGCCGGTGCTGCTCGGGGCCGCCGCCCTCGCGGCCGCCTGGCGGGCGAGACAGCTCAAAACCGGGCTTACCAGCGTCGCCCAGAGCCTCGAAAAGGCGATGCAGGAGGACCCCGAACTCGCCGCCCGCGTGAAGGCGCACGCCCCGACCCTCCGCGCCATCCAGACCGGGACCGCCCACCGCGTCATCGATGAGGCGACCAAACGCGAAACCATGCTCCGCCTCCCGCTGTAGGCTTCACGACGGAGGGAAACCCGCATGACACCACCGCCCGAGCCCGCGACCGCCGCCACACCGGGCCGCCTCCTTCGGGCCGCCCCGCCTTGCCCAGCCCCTCACCCGCCCCGGTCGGGCTTCACGCTTATCGAGCTCCTGGTCGTCATCAGCATCATCGCCCTGCTCATCGGCATTCTTCTCCCCGCCCTCGGCGCCGCCCGCGATCAGGCCCGACGCGCCGCGTGCATGGTCAACCTCCGCTCCTTCGGGCAGGCGCTCGCTGGCTACATCAACGACTACGACGTCCTCCCCCTCGCCGACCCCACGCCCGCGACGACGCAGTCCGAGGCCCTGCTCGGCGCCCTCGGGCTCTACCTCGACGCCCCCGTCCCGCGCAAGCTCGAGAACAGCCCGCCCGGCTACGACCTCTACGACTCGGCCGACCTCTACCGCTGCCCATCCGACCGCACCGGGTTCGATCCTGAGACCAACCTCGAGCCCGTCTGGCGCACCGAGGCCACCAGCTATCTCTATCTCGCGGGCGTCTACATGTCCTTCGCCCGGGACTTCCTTCGCGAGCGCGACCCGGCGCGGTTCGTCACGCGACGCCTCGAGAACAACCCCGAGGCCGGCGACCTGCCGCTGATGACCGACGCCGACGACTGGCACGGCGGGCGCACCAACCCCGACGGCTCGCCCGCCCCCAAATCCAACGGCGACCCGGGACGAAACGCCCTCGCCTTCCCCGACATGCGCGTCGACTGGCAACCCCGCGGCAACAACGACGCCCTCGCCCGACTCTTCCGCTGAGCCGCACGCCGAATAAGACAGGCCGAGAGAAACCCGCCATGACCAACCCCCCGACCCACGAACCCCTCTGGACCGAGGCCGACCAAACGGGCAAGCCCGCGAACACACGCGCCCCGGCCCCGCGCCCGCCCGGGCCCGTCCGTCGCTGGTGGCGCGACTGCAAGGACGGCAAGAAGGAAGCCCGACGCATCGCGGTCATCATCGGGCTCGCGGGCGCGATCGCCTTCCTCACCGGCCTGACCGTCGCGCTCATGCCGACCCGCGTGCCCGACTACGCCAGCGACCCGCTCAACAAGGTCTTCGACTTCACCTTCCTCACCGAGGACTTCAACAGCCTGCCCATCGAGCGACGCCTCGAGCTCATCTCCACGCTCACCAGCCGCCTGCAGAGCATGGGCTCCGGCGAGAGCGCAGTCATGGCCGCCTTCGCCGCGGGCATCGTCGGCTCGGCCCGCGACCAGCTCGAACGCAACGCCAGCCGCCTCGCGCTGGACATGTTCGACAGCTACGCGACCGACTACCGCACCGTGCCCGACGCGGACCGCGAGGCCTTCCTCGATCAGAAGTACATCGAGTTCGCCCGCACGATGGCGATGCTCACCGGGGCCGACCCGGACGCCCGCACGGACGAGGAACGCCTCGAGCGCGGGCAGCGCCAGGCGCAACGCGACGCCGACCGCGTGCGCGAGAACCGACCCAGCGGCGAGCAGACCGCCGGCATCTTCCGCTTCCTCGACCAAGGCATCGGCGGGCACGCGACGCCGCAGCAGCGCGCCCGCGTCGCGGTGCTGGTCAGCGACATGGGCAAACGCCTGCGCGGGGAGCCCATCTCCGGGCGCGAGACCGCGCGCGGGCGGTGAGGCGGCGCATCAGCCGCCGAACCGCGCCGAAGCCGCGGCTTGCATCTCGCGCAGCCGGTCACTCGCAAACAACGCGACCGCCTCCAGCGTCGCGGGGGGCGTCCGTCCCGCGGGGGTCGCCAGCGCGATCTCCCGCCGAGGCCCGCCGCGCTTGAAGCGTGTGTACCGCCGCTCGCGGCTGCGATCCGCGACCGCCGCCATCTCGGGCACGATCGAGACCCCCAGCCCGAGACGGACAAACTCCAGCAGCGTCGCGAGCTGCGCGGTGCTGCACGCGACGCTGGCGCCGAGGTTCTTGGCGCTGCAGAAGCCCGAGATCTGCTGCCCGAGGCAATGCATCTCGTGGAGCGCCACGCGCGGGCGCTCGCGCAGGTCGGCGAGCGTGAGGCCGCCCTCCTCGCCGACGTCACTCGCGGCCGGGGCGACCACGAGCATCGGCTCGCTCCCGAGCACGCGCAGGCGGACGCCGTGGTGGTCGATGGGCGTCGAAACGATCGCGGCGTCGAGCTCGCCGGACGCCAGGCGCTCCACGAGCGCCTCGGTCAGGTCCTCGCGCACCTCGACGCCCGCGCTGGGGAAGCGCCGGCGGAGCCGCGCGATGACCGAGGGCAGGACGTAGGGCGCGATCGTGGGGATCGCGCCGAGGCGGAGCGTGCCGACGCCGCGCTCGACCTCGCCCGCGAGGTGCTCGCGCGCGTCGTCGGCCTCGGCGAGGATGCGACGCGCGCGGGGGAGCAGGGCCGCCCCGGCGGGCGTCAGCGCCACGCCGCGCCCCAGGCGATCGAACAACGAATGCCCAAGCGACGCCTCCAGACGCTGGAGCTGCTGACTCAGCGTCGGCTGGCTCACCCGGCAGCGATCGGCGGCACGGGTGATCGACCCCGCCTCGGCCGCGGCGACGAAATAGCGGAGCTGATGCAATTCCATAGACAGACTCTATGGTACATACAGGCCCGATCGGGTGGAGGGCTATGGGCCGGTGTGGTAGGCTTGTATGCGAAGCCGCGGGTTTGCATTGCCTGAGATGGCCCGCGACAGGTTTCGATGCACGATCGAACGCGTTCCCGCGAGGAGGCAGCACATGTCGGATCAGAACGGGCACACCAACGGGGCTCCGAAGCATCACGCGTCGGCGGGGGACAAGTGCCCGGTGCTGACGACCGCCGAGGGCGCGCCCATCGGGCGTCAGCACGCGATGACGGCCGGGCCCAAGGGCCCGCTGCTCATGCAGGACGTGCAGCTCATCGAGCAGATGCAGCACTTCAACCGCGAGCGCATCCCCGAGCGCGTCGTCCACGCCAAGGGCTCCGGCGCCTACGGCACCTTCACCGTCACCAACGACGTGACCAAGTACACCAAGGCCTCGGTCTTCTCCAAGGTCGGCAAGCAGACCGAGCTGTTCCTGCGGTTCAGCACGGTCGCCGGCGAGCGCGGGGCGGCCGACGCTGAGCGCGACGTGCGGGGCTACGCCGTCAAGTTTTACACCGATGAGGGCAACTGGGACATGGTCGGCAACAACACGCCGGTCTTCTTTGTCCGCGATCCGTACAAGTTTCAGAACTTCATCCACACGCAGAAGCGCGACCCGAAGACGAACGTCCGCGACATGGACATGCAGTGGGACTTCTGGAGCCAGTGCCCCGAGAGCCTGCACCAGGTGACGATCCTGTTCAGCGACCGCGGGCTCCCCGCGAGCTACCGCACGATCCACGGCTTCGGGAGCCACACCTACTCGCTGATCAACGCGCAGGGCGAGCGGGTGTGGTGCAAGTTCCACTTCAAGAGCAACCAGGGCATCGAGAACTGGATGGACGAGAAGGGCGCGGACGTCATCGGCCAAGACCGCGAGAGCCACCAGCGCGACCTCTTCAACGCGATCGAGAAGGGCGAGTTCCCGAGCTGGACGCTGAAGATCCAGGTGATGACGCAGGCGCAGGCTGATGCGTGGTCGAAGAAGACGGGCTGGAATCCGTTTGATCTCACGAAGGTCTGGCCGCACGGGGACTTCCCGCTGATCGAGGTCGGCACGCTGGAGCTGAACCGGAACCCGGAGAACTACCACGCGGAGGTCGAGCAGGCCGCGTTCAAGCCCTCGGCCCTCGTCCCCGGCATCGGCCCGAGCCCCGACAAGATGCTCCAGGCCCGCCTGATGTCCTACGCCGACACGCACCTGCACCGCCTGGGTGTGAACCATCACCAGATTCCCGTCAACAAGCCGCGGTGCCCGGTGATGCACTACATGCGGGACGGCCAGGGCGCGACGGCCGAGACGTACGGCTCGCGCCCCAACTACTGGCCCAACACGCGCGAGAACACGCCGATGCCGAACCAGGCGTTTGAAGACCCGGCCTGGGACCTCGGGCAGGCGGTTGTGGATCGCTATGACTCGACCGAAGAGCACGACGATTACACCCAGCCGGGAAACCTCTACCGCATGTTCGACGACGGGCAGCGCGACCGCCTGACGTCGCGCATCGCCGGCGTGCTCGGGCAAGCGCGCCAGGAGGTCCAGATGCGCCAGCTCTGCCACTTCTTCCGGGCCGATGAGGACTACGGTAAACGCGTCGCCCAGAAGCTCGGCTTCAACCTCGAAGAAATGATGCAGAACGCTCCCGAACTCGCCGGCACGCGCGCATAAACCCGTGCCGAGCGGCGTTCTTTAGACGACGCAGCCAAGGTCTATTCCCAGCCCTTCGCACAATCTGCCCATCCCTCAGGTGCCCCGTGGCTTCATGCTACGGGGTGCCGTTGTTTTTGGAAGTCAGAACTTGCGCGGCTCTGATGCGAAAAATTCGATGCTTGATCGCTCTATCCGTGCGCAGCGCCCGGCGCGTGCGCGTCGTACGATGATCGCGTGAGCAGCGCATCACCCACGCCGAGCGATGAAACCCCGGGCCCGGTTCGGGCCAAGCCGGTTCAAGCCAAGGCGGATCGCCCCACGCTCGCGGTTTCGATGGGGGATCCCGGCGGGATCGGGGCCGAGGTGCTGGTGAAGGCGATCGCCGACGCGGGGGTGCGCGCGTCGGCGCGTCTGCGGATCTACGGCGTCGGCTCGGCGATGCTCGAAGCCGCCGAGAAGGCCGGCGTCGAGCCGACGTGGTGGCGTGTCGAGCACAGCTCGCCGCTGCTGGAGACCGCCGCGCGGCGCGACGTCGTGCTGGTGGATTTTGAGAAGACCGGCGAGGCGCGAACCCGACCTTGGCCGCGCGAGGCGGACAAGCGGAGCGGCGCGCTGAGCTTCGCGTTCGTCAACGAGGCGATCCGCGACGCGGCGCGCCCGGTGAGCGACCCGCTGCGCGCCCACGGGATCGTGACCGCGCCGATCAACAAGAAAGCGTGGGACCTCGCGGGGCAGGGGCGGTTCCCGGGGCACACGGAGCTGCTGGCGGTGCGTCTGCGGGCCGAGCGGGCGGGGATGATGTTCGTCTCGCCGCGGCTGAAGGTGATCCTCGCGACGGCGCACCTGCCGCTGATGGACGTGCGGAACGTGCTGACGATCGGGTGCGTGTTCGAGGCGATCGACCTGGGGGCGGAGGCGTGCCGCAAGCTCGGGATCGAACGCCCGCGCGTCGCGGTCTGCGGGCTCAACCCGCACGCCGGCGAGGACGGGCTGCTGGGCGACGAGGAGACGCGGATCATCGCGCCGGCGGTCCGCGTGGCGCAGGATCAGGGGATCGAGGCGAGCGGGCCGTGGCCCGGGGACACGGTCTTCAACGCGGCCGTCGCGGGAAAGTTTGACCTGGTCGTCGCGATGTACCACGACCAGGGGCTGATCCCGGTCAAGCTGCTGGACCGCGACGCGGCCGTAAACGTGACGGTGGGCCTGCCAACCGTGCGCACGAGCCCGGACCACGGGACAGCGTTCGACATCGCGGGCAAAAACAAGGCCGAGGCGGGGAGCACCAAAGCCGCGATCCTGCTGGCGGCTCGCATGGCGCGCAACGAAACCTAACCGCTCGCGCCGAGCCGGTATGGGATCGGGACACGCCTCACGCTGGCGAGGCGCGCCGCCCGAGCATCACGGCGAGCGCGGGCGAGATGAACAACTCAGCTCTTCGCGCCAGCCTTGCCCAGCACGCGCTCGGCGTACCCGTTCATCGCGTCGCGCAACTGCTCGAAGCTCTCCAGCACGTACAGGATCGGCTGGTAGTGATCGATCTCGAAGGTCGTCTCACAGACGCGGTCCAGGTCGAACGGGCGGCGCTCGACCTCGGGGCTCTCGAGGGCGTGCTTCGCCTCGCCGTGGCTGGAGATCAGCCCGGAGCCGTAGAGCTTCAGACGACCGTCCTCTTTGATCAGACCGAACTCGACTGTGAACCAGAACAAGCGCCCGAGCCGCTCGACGTCGTCCGGGTCCTCGCACATCAGGGCGGCCTGCCCGTAGGTCTGGAGAAACTCGGCAAAGACCGGGTCCGCGTGGAGCGGGACGTGCCCGAAGACGTCGTGGAAAATGTCCGGCTCGGGCAGGTAGTCCATCCGGTCCTTCGGGCGGATGGTGATCGTCGTCGGGAAGTCACGCTTCGCGAGGCAGGCGAAGAACGCCTTCGCCGGCAGGTAGCCCGGCACGGCGTTGCTCTGCCAGCCGGTCAGCGGGCGGAGGTACTCGTTGATGCCCTTGATCGTCTGCTCGCGCCCGCGCGGGTCCGGGGCCTCGCCGTAGAGCAGCGGCACGCGGTCTGGCACGAGCTTGATCGCGTTCAGCCCGTTGATGAAGACGCGGGACGCCTGCTCCTCCAGCACCTCCCAGCGGCGTCTGTAGAGCGACTCCCAGACCTCGTGGTTCTCGTCCGAGTACCGGGCGTACTGCTGCGTGACGTAGAACGTGGTGGGGTCGATCTCGTCGGCGGGCAGGTTGGCGGCCCGGTCGGCGGCGGCCTGGGCCGCGTCGTTCTCCGCCCCGTCGATGATCCGGTTGTAGTTGATGTCCTCGCGCACGGCTCGGCTCCTTCCGGTCGGGTGGATCTCTGAATCCATGGATTATAAAGGTGAGGCGTGGCCGTGGTGCGGGGCGATCAAACAGGGCCATCAGTCCGGGCGTTCGGGCTCGCCGATGGGCGTGCCGGCGCCGACGCCCGGGGCGGCGCCCGGGCTGGCGCTGGTGCCGGGGGGGTCGCTGCTGAACTGCACGAGCAGGACGCCGACGACGAGCAGGCAGACGCCGAGCACGCGCCCGACGTTGATCGGTTGGGGCTTGTACCCCACGAGCCCGTACTGATCGATCACCAGCGAGGCGATGAGCTGCCCGGTGACGACGCTCCCGACGAGCAGGGTTGCGCCGAGCTTGGGCGCCAGAACAAGCGAGGCGAGCACGAAGCCGGCCCCGATCGCGCCGCCCAGCCACGCCCACCAGGGGGCCGCGCGGAGCTCGACCAGCGTCGGAACGCCGCTGCGCATCGCGGCGGCGGCGAGGATCAGCAGCACCAGCCCCGTTGCAAAACTGACGGCCGCCGCCATCGTCGCGCTCCGAACGTGCAGGCGCAACTCCGCATTAATCCCCGGTTGAAGGGGAAGCAGCATCCCCGCAAAGACCGCCACGAGCACAAGAACCCACGTCGCCTGCGCCCCCGTCATGACCAACTCCCGAGCATAGACCCACCCGAAACAGGTTGCATAAAGACGATTTTTGATGAATAATCGATGGAAAACCCCGTATTTTTGCCTAAGGATTTGCCCGCTCGCAACCGCGGGAGCATGATATCGAAAGCACCAGCACAGGTGGCCCGTTGGCGGGTGAACAGAGATCGTACACCTTGGTGTTCACGCGGGGCGAGCTTGCCCTGCCGCTGAACACCAAGGCACGGCTCACTGTTCGTCCCGCCGGGTTTTCGTCTTCACCTCGCGGGCGGTTCGTGGGGTTGGAACGCAGTCATATAGAAGGAGAGATATCGCATGAAGAAGAGCACACTCACCGTGGCGGCCGCATCGGCTGTCGTCGCCCTCGCCGGGGCCGCCCAGGCGCAGACCGTCACCCTCACCGGGCCTCAGGACTTCTCGATCCACCAGATCGGCGAGGGCGTCGGCGGGTTCCTCCCGCCGGTGATCCGTCGCGACGTTGTGGACGGGCGCTTCCAGGTCAACGGACGCAACCCCGACCCGTCTAACCGCCTCTTCGGGCAGTGGACCGCGATCAACGTCGACACCTCGACCGCCTTCAGCGGGCCGGTCGACCAGCTCGAGCGGCTGACCCTCACCATCGGCGGCGCGGAAACCCGCCCCGACTCCACCGCGCAGCTCTACCCCATCCTCTTCGCCGGCACCATGAGCATCTACCTCACCACCGACGGCGACGACAATCTTCTCGACGCCGCCAACGGGTACGACTGGATCGACGACTCTCCGAACGGCATCGGCGACCAGTTCTCTGATCTCTTCCTGCTCGACACGCGTACCTTCGCGACCGGTCAGGCCGGCGTTGACCCGACGCCCTCCTGGTCCGTGGACGTCGATCTCGCCGCTCTCGGCAGCGTTATCCTCGACCAGATCAACAGCGGCTCCACCTTCCGCTTCATCATCACCGGCATCGACGACAGCGTCGCCAGCAGCTGGTACTCCGGGGTGGAGAACGAGCGCACCAGCCCCGTCACCAACCTGTACACCGGCGTCGCGCCGACCGTCGAGTTCGTGATTCCCGCCCCGGGCGCGATGGGCCTGCTCGCGGGCATGGGCCTGCTCGCCGCCCGGCGTCGCCGCTGATCGGTTTCGCACTCGGCGCACACTGAGCGCCGTAAGCACCTTCCGGAGCCCCGCCTCGAACAGGCGGGGCTTTTTTGCGCCCACGCCGCGCGCTCAGCGGCTCGCTTTCCCGTCGCGATCGCTCGTGAGCACGCGGATCAGCTTCCGCGCGATCATCACGTTCGCGATGATGAACACGATCACAACCAGCACGATCGAGCCCGAGGCCGCGATCTCCTGCTGCTCGTCAAAATAGGTTCGGAGCCCGCGTGCGATCTCGGCCCAGCGCCCGTCGTCGGCGCTCGAGGCCTGCGCAAACCAGCCCGGCGTGTTCAGGATGTGGAGCCGATCGCCCATGGCGAGCCCTCCTCGGCAGAGGCCGCCCGCTCGCATCCCCCTAGGACGCCTTCTACCTCCCCCACCATCGACCGACCCGACGCGTGGGGCCAGCCTGACCCCCCGATCCGGGAGAGATTCTCGCCCAGCGCGTGTTCTCGGACGACGACTTGGGGATCGCCCACCCGCAGCAGCTCACGCGTGATGGCTGCGGGCGCGAATCGCCGAGCGGGCGTCGCGTTTATCGGAAGCGGTCTCTCTCTTCGGGGGTGCTGTCGGCCGTCGCGCTCGGGTCGTCGTCGTCGCCGCCGGCGGGGAGGGTGAGCTTGAAGGTCGCGCCCGCGCCTGGGGGCGAGAAGAGCTCGATGCGTCCGCGGTGTTCTTCGATGATGCGTTTGGTGACGGCGAGCCCCAAGCCGGTGCCTTTGGTGCCTTTGGTGCTCCGGAAGGGCTCGAAGACCCACTGGCGTCGGTCCTCGGGGATGCCGGGGCCGTTGTCGATGATCTCGATCTCCGCGTACGCGGGTGTCGCGCCGAGCAGCGGGTCGGTGACGACGTAGGTCGTGCGCACGGTGACGGCCCCGCGACCGGGCTCGACCGCTTCGACCGCGTTGGTCATCAGGTTGATCAGCGCCTGGTGCATCAGGTTCGGGTCGATCGGGATCGGGGGCATCTCCGGGTCCGCGTCGACGATCAACGCGACCTGCTTCTGCTCGCAGGCGCTCTCGAGCAGCTGCGCGCAGTCGGCCAGCAGCTGCTCGACGTGGACCAGCTCCGGCTCGACCGTGCGCTGGCGGCTGTAGGTCAGCATGTTCATCGTGAGCCCGACGATGCGGTCGAGGTTGCGCTTCAGGATCGCCCACCCGCCGAGGGCGATCTTGAGATCCTCGCGCTGCAGGCCCATCTCGAGCACGTCGGCCCCGCCGCGGAGGCCCTGGAGGATGTTCTTGATGCTGTGGCTGAGGCTGGCGACCGTCTCCCCCACGGCCGCGAGGCGCTCGGTGTGCAGCTTCTCCTGGAGCAGGTCCGAGTTGGCGAGCGCGAGCCCGGTGTGGTGCCCGATCGCGTTCATGAGCGCGAGCTGCTCTTTGGTGAAGGTGTAGTTCGCGATGGAGCTGTCGATATAGATCGCCCCGAAGACGCGCTCGCGGAACTTGATGGGGCTGCAGATCGCGCTGCGGATGTTCATGCGTTGCACGCTGTCGCCGGCCGCGAAGCGTGGGTCGCTCATCGCGTTGGAGCTCAGCACGCCCTCGGCCTGCTTCATCGCGTGGTGCAGGATCGTGCGGCTGACGTGGATCTGCGCTTCCTCGGCGTCCTTGGGCGGGCGGGCGTGGCGGACCACCGCGGGTTTCAAGCGCGAGCCGGGGTCCTCCCCGCGGAGCATGATGAACCCGCGTTCGGGCTTGAACTCGGTGAAGACCAGGTCCATCACGCGCCGGAGCAGCATGTCCTTGTCGAGCGCCTGGCTGGTGAGGGCGGTGAGCTGGTAGATGACGCGGAGGTGGTCGACGGCCGCCGCCCGGGGCTCGGGCTCGGCGAGCACCACCGAGTCCTCGTTCCCGAGGTCACGGAGCGGGAGGGCGTGCTCGATGTCGGTTTCGATCTGGCTCGGGCGGGCGAGGCGGATGAGGTCGGCGTCGCCCTCCTCGGCCCGCCCGAAGACGAACAGCGTGCTCCCGACGCGGATCTGGTCCCCCTGGCGGAGGCTGACGCGGGCGGTGACGGGCAGGCCGTTGAGGTAGGTGCCGTTCTGGGATTCGAGGTCGCGGAGCCACCAGACGTCGTCGTCGGGGGTGAGCTCGGCGTGGCGACGGCTCACGGTGTTGTCGCTCAGCGGGAGCGCCTCGCTCGACCGCCCGAGCAGCTGCGGCTGCCCGTCGGGCAATTCGAACTTCTTGCCCTTGTCCGGGCCCTGGATGACGGTGAGCACGAGCACGGGAGAAGGGTACGGGGCGTGGCCCGCGCGGTTCTGGCGCGCGAGCCACGGGGCTCCGGCGCGGAAGCTAGCATTGCCCCCGATGCCCCTCGCCCCGCCCCATCTCAGCCCGCTCGCCCTGACGAGCCGTGCGTTTGTCGAGGCCGTCGCCCCCGGCGGCAAGGGCGAGCCGCAGGCGTTCCGGGCGTATCGACGCTTCTTCCGCGAGGGCGTGACCGACGAGGCGCCGGCGATCGGGGTGATCCCACCGGTGGTTCGCTCGCTCCGCGAGGAGACCGAGGAGGGGCCGACGTTCAAGTTCGTCACGCGTCTCGACCGCCCGATCGACGCGGACGCCCTCGCCGCCAACCGGCGCACGCGGACGGGCGAGAGCCGGGACATCGGGAGGGACCGCTCCCTCACGGTCGCGGCTCGTTCGGAGGCGGACGCGGGCGCGGCGGAGACCGAGACCAACCGTCGCCTGCACCTCGGCGTGCTCGCCAGCGACGACCGCGTGCGGCACCTCGACGTCGAATCGGTCATCATCCCGATGGTCGGGCAGAAGGGGCGACGCACGCACACGCTCTGCGTCTCCAGCCAGGTCGGCTGCGCCATGGGGTGCGGCTTCTGCGAGACCGCCCAGATGGGGCTCGTCCGAAGCCTCACCGCGAGCGAGATCGTCGCCCAGTGGTTCAACGCGACGCACCGGCACGAGACCGAGGACGGCGTCCCCCGGCGCATCGACAACATCGTCTTCATGGGCATGGGCGAGCCGATGGACAACGCCCACGAGGTCCTTCGCGCCATCGAGATCCTCACCGACCACAACGGGCCCGGCGTGCCGATGAGCAAGGTCACCGTCTCCACCGTCGGGCGCATCGACGGGCTCCGACTGCTCAGCAAGAAACTCCTCAACCCCGGCTGGCGCAAGATGGGGCTGGCGGTCAGCATCAACGCCCCCAACGACGAGATCCGCAGCCGCATCATGCCGATCAACCGCTCGATGCCCATGGGCGACCTGCGCGACGCGCTGCTCGAGATGCCGCACCAGGGCACGCGGAAAGTCTGCTTCGAGTACGTCCTCATCCCGGGCGTCAACGACCAGCGCGAGCACGCGCGCGAGCTCGGCGAATACCTCGAGCCCTTCGGCAAAATCGGCGGCGACTTCACCCCCCGCGGCATGGTCAACCTCATCCCCTACAACCCCAGGCGCAACTCCCCATGGCCCGCGCCGACCGAGGAACAGACCGAACGCTTCCTCCGCTGGCTCATGGACGAACGACTGTTCGTCAAACGCCGGCGAACCAAGGGACGCTCCCAAATGGCGGCCTGCGGGCAGCTCGGCACGCCCGACATCCGCAAACGCAAGTTCGTCGGCGAGCACGAGCCCGACCACGATCGCGCCTGCGAACCGGCGGACCGCTCCGCATGAGGCCCGAGCGTCTCGTGGCTCTCCGCCTCCAACTGGTCAGCCACGAGTTCTGGCCGACCTGGGTCCGCTACGTCCCTATCGCCGGCGTCATCGCCCTCGAAAGCCTCCGCAGCGGCGGCCTGCGCACGGTGCTCTGCGCCAACCCCGGCATCCCCGCGGCCGGCCTCGTCGGCGAGCACAAGACCGACATCCTCGATCACTTCCCCCCCGGCCCGCACACGCTCCCCACCTTCCGCATCCCGCCCGGCGAGCCCGCCGAGCGGCTCGCACGCCTGCGAGAGCTCCAACGCGAGCACCCCGAGCTCGGCGACGACCCGCTCGTGCTCAAGCCCGAGCGAGGGTACCGCGGCTTCGCCGTGCGCATCGTGCGAAGCGACGACGACGCGATCGCATACTTCCGCGACGTCCCGATCCCGGCCTCCGTCCAGCGCTATCACCCCGGCCCCGTCGAAGTCGGCCTCCTCTGGGCACGCCACCTCGATCAGGTCGAACGCGAAGACCCCGAACGCCCCGCCGGGCGCATCCTCGACATCTGTTCCAAGACCTTCCCGGAGATCGTGGGCGACGGCGTGCGCACGATCGAGGATCTTGTGTGGCGCGAGCCGCGTCTGGCGGTGCAGCGGCGCGTGCTGCTCTCGCGGGTGCGCGATGCGCACGCCGTGCCGGGCAAGGGCGAGCGTGTGGCGCTCGGCGAGATCGGGAACCACATCCAGGGCACGAAGTTCACCGACGGCATGCGCCTGCACACGCCGGCGCTGGCGGCCGCCGTTGACGCGCTCGCCCGCAGCTACCGCGACGCGGAGGGGCGCGGGCTCGACATCGGTCGCTTCGACGCGCGGGCCGAGAGTAACGCGGATCTGCAAGCCGGACGCTTCGCGGTGCTGGAGTTCAACGGCATCGCGGGCGAGCCGACGAGCATGTACGACCCCGCACGCACGCCGATCGGGTGCTGGGCGACGCTCGCCCGCTGGGTGCGCACGGCCTACGCCCTCGGACGCGCCCGCCGACGCCTCGGCGTCCGCCCCGTGAGCTGGCGCGAGCTGTACCAACTGAAACGCCGAGACGCCGCGGAACGACGCCTCGGCGCGAGCTCGACGTAATCAAGCCGCGAACGCTTCAGGGCCCGCTCACCGACGACGCCGAGCCGCGAGCAACCCCGCGAAGCCCAGCACCAAAGCGCCACCCGGCGCAGGCAGCGGCGTCAGCACCATGTACACCTGCCCAAGGCTCTCGTGCTCGCCCTGCGCGAGAACTTGCCCATGATCGTTGAGATCGATCAGCAGGGTGATGCCGAGCACGCCATCGGGGAGCTGGAGCGGGAGGTCGTTGAGGAAAATCAGTTCGCCGCGGTCGGCGAGAAATGGTTGACCCATCGGCTCCGGATCGAGTGCGACCACGATGGACTGCCCGAGTTCGTTGATCACACCGGCAACGCCATCAAATCCGTCGATGATCGTGCGCGTGCCATCGGTGTCGTAGAAACCGACGCGGGTGTTGATCGCGCCCGTGCTCACTTCGGTGTAGGCGAGCGCGCCGATCTCGCCGCGGCTGTTGACGCCCATGCCGTTGACCAGCATGTCCTCGTCATTGTTCTGATGCACCGTGCGAATGAAGCTGGCGGGCGAGCTCAGCAGCGTGCGCCCGGCGACGGTGTCGAAGAGCAGCGCGTGTTGCCCGTCGCTCGAAAGGTGCGAGCCGACCAGTGTCGCCGCCCCGACGCCTGCGGGGCCTTGCAGCGGGCCGGCGATGATGCGCGCCTCGCGGTCGGTGATGTAGACGCCCGCGCCGGTCGAGTAGAGCCTCTGCCCGCTCGCGTTGACCGCGTTCAGCTCCGCGGCCGAGCCGAAATCGCCCGTGTTCGCACCGAAGAACGCGGCACCCGCGTTCTGCACGCCGCCGGCGCTCACAAGAATGGACCCGTCGTCGGCATGGACGTGCATACGTCCCTGATCATCAAGACCTCGGATGACGGGTTCATCCATCGCAAAATCCTGCGACCACAGCGACGCCGAGCCGTCGTACACACCCACGCGGTATTGGTTCACCAAACCCGTGGACAGATACCCGCCCACGAGCCCGGTGTTGCTCAACTGATTCGGCTGAAAATCAATCGAACCACCCACAAGATCAAACGACAGCAATTCCCCCCGATACCCCGGGTTCGTCGCGGCGTGGGCCGTCGCAGCCCCGACCGCGCACGCCCCCGCGACGACGGCCGCGACCGCACGCCGCCGTCGGCGAGCCGCGAGCAGCCCCGCGAAGCCCAGCAACGCAACGCCCCCCGGCGCAGGCAGCGGCGTCAGCACCATGGGCACCTCGCCCATCGTCTCATGGATCCCCCACGCGAGGATCTGTCCGTGATCGTTCAGATCGAATAGTTCCACGATGCTGAGCACGCCATCGGGGAGTAGCAGCGGGAGGTCATTGATCCTGACGACCTCCCCACGGACCATGAGCAGTGTGCTGTCAATCGTGACGTCCGGGAATTGATTGAGCATGGACTGCCCGAGCTCATTCATACCGACCGCGTACGAGTCGAGATCCTCCGCAAGAGTGCGGACGCCATTGGCATCGTAGTAGACGCCGCGAAACGTCACGCCGCCCTGGTTCACATCGATCCAACTTCCAGCACTGACCTCGCCGAGGTTGTTGATACCTGACGGCCTCAGCTCCTCGTCGATCTCCGCGTAGGTATGCAACGTTCGGAGAAAGCCGTCAGGACCCGTGACATCGACGTTGTTGGTGTACGGATTGTGCATCGCAACGTTCCGTCCGTCGGGCGAAATCCCGTACCCGATGTACTGCGACAAATCCGAGCCGGGGCGCCCTTGCAGCGGGCCGGCGGTGATCAAGCCTTGCTGATCGGTGATGTACACCCCGTTCGTGCCGGTGGCAAGAAGCTGCCCGCTCGGCGTGGCACTCAGGACATACTGCAAATCTCCGGCACCAGCCCCGTTCAGATCACGGAACGCCGCCGTGAGATCATGCACGCCGGATTCATCCACAGTATAGAGACGTGAGACGCTCTGCCCGGAGTGCTGATTCACCACGAGCCGCCCCGCATCATCGATGGTGCTCACATCCAGCAGATTGACTTGCCCGGCCGAAGCAAAGCTCCACGACATGAGCTCTCCCGTCTCGACGTGGTACCGCACAACCTCTCCCACCAACGGGTCGTCCGTGGGCCGAGTCCCCGCGACGTACCCGCTGTTGCTCAGTTTCGACGGCAGGAAGACGAGTGGCTTGCCGTTGTCGGCGACCAGCAGCTCCCCCCGGTACCCCGGGTTCGGCGAGCCGATCGCGGCACTCCCCAGCACGGCAACCCCCAGCACACCAACGCGGCTCAACATCTTCGGCATCGCGGCCCCCTTCGTTTTCCGGCAAGGCTCGGGCGGTCCACCGTCCACGCCGTCCTGCACCGAGGATTCCATCGGCCCGCACGCCCGAGACACGCCACGATCGACCGTCTTCGCGGCCCATCACCCCGACACCGCGCCCGACCGCGTCAACTGTGCGCACACCCCGCCCACGCTTGCGCACAGGGTGCGCATATCCTGCCCGCATGCGACTCGCTGTCATCATCCCCGCCGCCGGCGCCAGTAGCCGGTTCCGTGCAGCGCCCGACACCAACGCCGACGCCGCCGATCCCCTTGCCGACCCCGGCGCGATCGCCGGCGCTCGGTCCAAGCTCGACGAGGACCTCGGCGGGCGACCCGTGCTGCACCGCACGATCGAACTCTTCACCGAGCTCGAACCCGTCGTCGCGATCATCGTCGCCGCCCCGCACGATCCCGCGGCCTTCGACGAGTTCAAACGTCGCCACGCCGACAAGCTCGCCATCCTCGGCGCCAAGATCGTCCCCGGCGGCCAGACGCACCGGTACGAGACCGTCGCGGCCGCCCTCGCGCACGTGCCCCCGAACGCGACGCACGTCGCGATCCACGACGGCGCACGCCCCTGCACGCCGAGCGACCTGATCGAGCGCGTGCTCGAAGCCGCGGCCCTCTACCCCGCGGTCGTCCCCGTCGTGGAACTCACCGACACGGTTAAACGCCTGAGCCCCCAGACGCGAGAGAAGCCGGCCGACCCCCTCGCGGCCATCCTCGGCGACGCGGGCGCACATGCGAGCGCGCAAGACGCGATCCGCCCGGTGCTCGAAACGATCCCGCGCGAGGGCCTGGGCGCAGTGCAGACGCCGCAGGTGTTCGAGGCCGACCTGATCCGGCGCGCGTACACGCAAGACAACCTCGACAGCACCGACGACGCGCAGCTCGTGGAGCGATTAGGCGAGGAAGTCGTCGCCGTGCGGGGCGACGTGCGGAACATCAAGCTCACGCACCCGGGCGACCTGACCATCGCCCGCGCCATCCTCGGCTTCAAGCCCCCGAGCGAGCGCCCGACGCACAAGCGGTTCTGAGCGCAACCCACGCCGCTCGATCGCATTCTCTGCTGCACGGTTAATCGCGGCGTCGAGAGTCGTCGCTCATCAAAAACACACGGCTCCCGCGTTCCCGCGGGAGCCGTGCGTGCTGGTGATCCTCGGCCCGAGATGCACACGGGGTCGAGGACCGTGGGGTTCTGCGTAACGATCGCGTCACGCGCCGATCAGGCGCGACGCCGACGGACGCCCGCCAGGCCGGCGAGCGCGAGCACCGCGCCCACGCCCGGCGCGGGCACGATGACGTTCTGCACGTAGTCGCGCACGAAGCCGAGCTCGCCCTCGGTGCTGTTGAGCCCGAAGACCAACCAGAAGGGCTTCGAGTCGCCGTAGGTCACGTCGTTGCCCGCGCCCGGCTCGTAGTAGAGCTCGAGGTTGAGCAGGAAGACGCCGTCGGCGGGGTTGGCGCTGCCGGCGCCGCTGAGCTGGAAGGTGTGGTGGATGTGGTGACGCCCCCATTGCCCGGAGTTGGTCGGGTGGCTGGTCTCGTCACGGACGTTGGTCGCGAAGCCGGGGACGAAGCCGCTGTCGGTCGTCGCCGACTGGATGAACCCGCCGAAGATCGGATCGGTGCCGAAGCCGATGGTCATGGTCTCGTCGGCGGCGTCGAAGCGCTCGGTCGCGGGGTTCCAGACCTTGAGGGTGTCGACGATGTTGAAGCCGATCGCGCCGGGGGTGGCGAAGGTGCCGCCGGGGCTGTTGGTGCCGGGGTCGGGGCGGAAGAAGGTGGCGGGGTCGATGGTCTGGACGAAGACGCGGGACTCGCCCAGGTAGCCGACGCCGGACTGCCACGCCTGGGTGGAGAGGTTGCCGTTGACCACGTCGATGCCGATGTGGGAGTTGATGACGCTGGCGGACGCGCCGGCGCTGGCGGCGGCGACGACCATCGCCGCGGTGGTGAGCTTGGAAATCTGCATGAAATCGTTCTCCTCTGGAACCATACCCGGGCCTTGCGAGCCCGAACGTGTCGTGACTGCCCGGCGACGATCGCCGGATTCAGAACCGGCGCCGACGCGTAGCCACGAGGCCCGCGAGCGCGATCAGGCCGCTTGTGCCGGGCGAGGGGATCGCGAACACGGCGCTGTAGACCTCGCTGTCGCCGTACACCTCGTTCAGATCGATGACCTGGAAGCTGACGCCGAACTCGAGGGTCGAGCCGTCCCAGTCGTTGACGTCCACGGTCCAGAAGGGGTGGTCGTCAAAGTTCGGGACGCCGAGCGTGAAGAACTCGCCCGGGTTGACGTACCCGACGGGCTCGCCGCTGATCGGGTTGAACCCGAGCGGGTCGACCACGCGGAAGCCGGGGTCGACCGAGACGATGCGGATCGCGATGTTCGCCTGCCCGAGGCTTGAGGGCCCGGCGAGCGCGAAGAAGTCCTCGTCCGCCTCGTCCTCGACGATGTTGGCGAAGCCGGGATCGTCCGAGATCCAGCCCGTGAAGCCGGCAGTGCTCACGAAGCTCAGGGGCGCGATCTCGTCGAAGTTGAACTCGACCGCGAGGTTCCCGGTGGAGCCGGTAAAACCGATCGCGAAGTCGTCTTCAAGATCCGCGAACGCAGCCGGGGCGGCGGCAAGTGCCGCGCCGGCGACAAGGATGGCGATGGTGCGCATGTTCGGTGCCTCTCTCGCAATGCCGACCTGCACGCCGCCCGGGGCACACCCCGCGGGCGTGCCTCACCCGAGGCGACACGTCGACCGGCCTTTAGACGCTAATGATAATGCATTCTCAAATAGAGTCCAGCGCGGGGTCCGCCTTTCTTGCGATTTCACGCCGCCTTTGCGCAGGCCCCGCGCTCGCCCCCCCCCACGCACACTGAGTGAAGACCGTCGAGGCTTTATGCTGCAGTCGCGACCGCGATCCACGCACCCCCAAGGAGCACCACCCATGCCCGCCCGCGTCTTCGGCCCGGACCGCATCCCGACCGTCGACCCGCGCGCCGCCCCGCCGACGGGCCCCAATGCGGATCCAGAGCGCGACCCGCGCCTGCGAGTTGAGCTCCACCCCGGCGAACGCCTCGTCTGGGCGGGCTACCCCGTCCGCACGCCGATGGGCGGGCCGCGCCTCATCGCCCGAGCCGGCGGCGTCTTCTTCGCGCTCTTCAGCCTGCTTTGGATCGGCATGGCGCTCGGGATCGGCGTCTTCGCCTCCAGCCCGGGCCCCGGCTCCGGGGCGGGCTCCGGCGCGGGCGGCTTCGCGATCGTCGCCTTCATCGCCTCCGCGATGGGGCTCGTCCCGCTCGCGATCGGCGTCGGGCTCGTCGTCGGCAGCTCCAAAAAACGCTGGGCGCCCCACCGCTTCCTCTACGCCCTCACCACCGACCGCTGCATCATCTGGACCCCCACCCCGCTCGGCTCGGCGACCGTCGTCAGCCTCACCCCCGACCAGCTCCGAAACCTCCAGCGACACGAACGCGCCGACGCCACGGGCGACCTCATCCTCGCCCGAGAGCTCCGGGCCGCGCACACCAACCCCGCCGCGTCGGGGCAGGTCGGGCCGATGAGCCACGTGACAGAGACGGCCCACGCCTTCCTCAGCGTCGCCGAAGTCGCCAAGGTCGAACGACTCGTCCGCGAGACGTTCGACCTGGGCACCCCGGTCCGCGAGTTCTAAGCGACGCTCAGCCGACGAACTTCTGCACCAGCTCCGCGACGCGGTGCCCGAACTTCTCGGCCGTCTCGCGGTCGCCCGTGCTCGGCGCGTCATCCGGGCCCTTGCCCTGGTCGGACTGCGTCCCGACGCCGAGGTAGAATCCGCCGCGGTTGAGGTTCTCCGGCTCGCGCCCGTTGCTGAGGATCCCGGGCGAGATCCAGACCATCCCGTGCTGAGCCGCGAAGCGGACGAGGTCCTCCAGCGTCCCGTTCTTGTCGCCCGCGAGCGAGCCGGAGTTGGTGAACCCCGCGGCGAACTTCCCGTTCCACGCCTGCTTCGCCCAGCGCCCGCTCGTCGCCTCGAGGAACTTCTTCAGCCCGGCCGAGACCGAGCCCATGTACGTCGGGCAGCCGAACACAATCCCGTCGGCCGCGTCCAGCACGCCCCACCCGGCGTGCTTCTCGTCCGCCAGGTCGTCGGCCGAGATCAGCTCCACCTCGACGCCCGACACGCCCTTCGCCCCCTTGACCACGTGCTCCGCCACGGCCTTGGTGTGCCCGTACCCGGTGTGGTACACGATCGCGATCTTCGACATTAGGGTTTTCCTTTGATAGAATGTCATTCATTACGTTGCTTAAAATTCTGCACACAATAACCGATTTATTGCTTGCAGAGAGAGAGAGAGAGAGAGAGAGAGAGAGAGAGAGAGAGAGAGAGAGTCTGAAGCGAAAGGAGATTCGCAATGATACGAATCACAGATGTGCTTGCAGGGCTTGCCGCGCTGACCGCGTTCGCCACGATCACTGCCGCCAGTATGGGCGGTCTCGCGGACGAGACCAACAACCCCGGGGGGGATCCAGCCTACGTGACCACCTGCACCATGCCATGCACCGGGCAATTGAACTGCGCCAGCAACAAGAAAGCGTGCTGCAACAGACGAGCTCGAACATGCAGCTGCCAGACGACCACCGATTGCGACGACTCGAACAAAGCCTGGCTCTAAACCCACCTCGCGTCACGCTCGTCCAGTCGGCGGGCGTGACGATTCGGACCGCGTGCATGCACACACAAGCCATAAAAATTGTTGTACTCTCATGCCTGACTTTAGGCGCAATCGGCTTTTTCCTCTTTCGCGCCTCGGTGATCCCACTCCCCGACAACGCGGGGGTTGTTGATGAGCGGGCCAGGTCCGATGCCCGGCGAGCCCTTGCGAACGCGCCCGGCGAGCCGATCCGGCAAGCCTTCGAAGTGTTTTCCGGGTTCGAGGCGGCCGGCGACCTCGCCAACCACGGGGTCCTTACGCCAGCCCGGACGACCAGCGGTGACCAGAACGCCCTGCCCGCACCCGTGCAAGCCGTGGCGGACTTGATCATCGCGCGGTGGGGTGCCGAGACCGATCACGCCGCGTATTCGCGCTGGCGGGTCGCGAGTGGCTACCTTGAATACACGATCCCGGAGATGCTGGATCGCCAGGCCCTGAGCTACTGGGTCGACGAGACCCCGGGCGCACCCGCCGCGATCGAGCGCGGGGACCTTGCCGCGCTCCGAGAAACCTTCTGGCGAAATCGTCCGTCTGGCTCCGAGCCCGTCTACCCGACCGGGATCGTCCGAGCCAAAGGCGCCGTGGTCGTCGCGGCCGAGCCGGAGCGGATCATGCACGGCTACCCGACGCTCACCAACACCACACTGACTTCGCATTTCTGGCACGGCGACCCCGAAAACGTCGCGTTCCGCCCATGTTGGAAACCACCCGAGCCCCAGGCACGCACGCCGCAAGCGGTCGCGACCGTCGGCTTCGTCGCTCGCTGGAGCGATCGGCGCGTCCGTCCCGTCATCGCGGTCGTGGTGCAGGACCCGAGAACCACCCGCTGGTACGTGGAATCGCTCTCGGTCGGGAACGATCGCCCCGGTACCGCGTTTGACTGGGAGTTCTGATGACTTCCGAGCCGCTCCCATCCTTACCCGTCGCGGATCGCACGCGAAGATGGCCCGCCGGGCTTTCCATCGGTGTCATCGTGCCGACCATCATCGGCGCTGTCATCCTGATCGCAGCCCTCAGCAAGCTGGCCGATCCCTCGCCCATCCGCGTCAGCTCCGCCTATTTCCTCCAGCGCGCACACATCAATAGCCAATGGCTCGCGGACCTCGCCGCTGCGATCCTCGTTGGGAGCGAGCTCGCCGTCGGGCTCATGCTCATCGCTTCCCGGGCCCCGATCGGGCGGTGGCTCGGCGTCGGGCTCCTCGGGGCGCTCACGATCGCCCTTGTGCTGATGCTGCCCGATGACGAAGCGCCCGCCTGCGGCTGCCTCGGCGTCGTGAAGCCCGCGGACTCTTGGCCGTACGCCGAAGCGCTGGGCATCGCTCGGAACGTCGCGATGATCTATCTGCTGATCTGGTCCGCCTCGCGACGCTTCCTGCAACCGGGCATCGGTGCCACTCGGCCCGCACCCCGATCGCCCCGCGGGGGGTTCACAATCACCGAGTTGCTCGTCAGCATCGCGATCATCGCGATCCTGCTGGGGCTCTTCCTCCCCTCGCTCCGCGGCGCACGCGAGAGCGCCCGGACCTCGGCCGACCTCGCACGACTCCGCGATTTCGGCGTCGCCGTCACCGTGTACGCCAACACCCACGACGACCGCATCCCCTACGCGATGATCCCGGGCGACCCCACTTCCCGACCCCAGATTCCCGGCCCGAATACCAACTGGCAGGGGCACCTGCGCGACCATGCCCTCTACTCGCCCTCGCTGCTCGGCGAGGATCAGGTCCTCCCCCAGGCCTACCGCTTGAGACCGGAATAAGCCGAGCCCGCGTTCGCCTCCCGCATCGGGCTCACAGCGACATCCGCCACGGACGCCGCCTGGTGGCGAGGCCCCACGCCACCCAACGACCCGGCCCTCTTCCGCGGGCAGCGCCTCCGCGACGTTCGTTTCCCATCGCAGAAGGGCGTGGCGCTCGATCTCGTCGCCGGCATCATGAGCCGAGAACGCACCGGCGACAAAGTCACGTTTGCGCTGGCTGCGATGTTCGACGGAGCCGCGACCTCGTTCGACTTTGAACAATTCCCAGCCGAGCGTATCGCACCCCGACCCACCTCCGCACATTTCCCCATCCTCAACACCGTGGACGGTCTCGCTGGACGCGATTTTTGATCACGGCTTGGCGACGCCCTCAGCTCAGCCCCATCGCCGCCATCATCGCCTGGCCCATGTCGCCCGGGGTCTCGGCGATGGTGCACCCGGCCGAGCGCAGGGCGTCGATCTTGCTCTCGGCCGTGCCTTCGCCGCCGGAGATAATCGCCCCGGCGTGCCCCATCCGCTTGCCGGGCGGGGCCGTCCGACCCGCGATGAACGCCGCCACCGGCTTCTTCACGTTCGCCTTGATGTACGAAGCCGCGGCCTCCTCGTCGCTCCCGCCGATCTCCCCGATCATCAGAATCCCGTCCGTGTCCGGGTCGTTCTCAAACAACTCCAGACAACCGACGTGGTCGAGCCCGCGGACCGGGTCGCCCCCGATGCCGATGCACGTGCTCTGCGCGAGGCCGAGGTTCGACGTCTGCCAGACGGCCTCGTACGTCAGCGTCCCGCTCCGGCTCACGATGCCGACGGCCTTGCCCGTCGTGCACTTCGCCTCGCTCCGGTGCGTGTGGATGTAGCCCGGCATGATCCCGATCTTGCACCCGCCCCGCGTGTAGGGGTCATCGCCCGACGCGCCCGAGCCCGTCTTCGGCCCCGGCGTGATCACGCCCGGACAGTTCGGGCCCACCAGCACGATCGGCGCGTGCCCCGCCAGCCGGCGCGCGTTGTTCATCTCGTCCAAAACCGCACGCACGCGGACCATGTCCTGCACCGGCACGCCCTCGGTGATCGCGCAGATCAGCCGGATCCCCGCGTCGGCCGCCTCGAGGATCGCGTCGCCCGCGAACGGCGGGGGGACGAAGATCATTGTCGCGTCCGGGGCCGCCTCCTCGACGGCCTGCTTCACCGAGTCGAAGATCGGCAGCCCGTTGGCGTCCTTGGTGCCGCCCTTGCCGGGGGTGACGCCCCCGACCATGCGGGTGCCGTAGCGGTGGCACCCCTTGGTGTGGACCGCGCCGAAGGCGCCGGTGATGCCCTGGCAGATGACCTTGGTATCGGGTTGAACGAGGACAGCCATGGGTGGCCCCTTCATGCAGCGGGGTTCAGAGAGAAGCCCGCCGGGGCGGACCGGGCGGACAAGGGCAGGATGGTAGTGCGGGGGCGCCAGCCGAGCCGGGTGCCGGAAATCAGCGATGTGCCACTGACCTTGTCTGCAAGGTCAGTGCTCCGGGCCGCCTCCAAACCCTTCATGTCGCTCCCATCGATACCTGGAAGAGAAGAAGATCCGGAGCACTGACCTCTCGGAAGAGGTCAGTGGCACAGCATAGCCGGACCATGCACCCGCCTCAGAGCTTCTTCAACGCGTCCACCAGCGTGTCGATGTGCTCGGTCGTGTGGGCGGCCGAGATCTGCACCCGCAGCCTCGCGTGCCCCTCCGGCACCACGGGATACCCGAAGCCGATCACGAAGACGCCCAGCTCCAGCAGCCGCTTGCTCATCGCGATCGCCTTCGCCGTGTCGTGCACGATGATCGGGCAGATCGCGGTCGGGCTGTCGAGCACGTCGAACCCGGCCGCCTTGATCTGCTGCCGCGCATAGGCCGTGTTGTCGCGGAGCGCGCGCACGCGCTCGGGCTCGCGGAGCAGGATCTCGATCGCCTTATTCGCGCTGCACGCGACGGTGCAGGGCAGGGCGTTGCTGAAGAGCGTCGGGCGACCGCGCTGGACGGTGAGCTCCGTCCCCCGCTTGCTCCCGGCGATGAACCCGCCGGCCCCGCCGCCGAGGGCTTTGCCGAGCGTGCCGGTGAAGAAGTCGACCTGACCGAGGGCGGGGTTGAAAGTAGAGGAAGCCCCCTCCGTCGGCTGCGCCGCCACCTCCCCCGCCGGGGCGGGGGAGGGCAGGGGCGGGCACATGCCGAAGTGCTCGTGCGTGCCGCGTCCGGTCGGGCCCATGACGCCGTGCCCGTGGCTGTCGTCCACGACCAGCATCGCCTCGAATTCGTCGCAGAGCGTGCGGATCGCCGGGAGGTCGGCCAGGTCCCCCTCCATGCTGAAGACGCCGTCGGTCACGACCCAGACCTGCCCGGTGACGTCCGGGTTGTCCCGCGCCTGCTGGAGGCGTTCGCGGAGGTGGTTCAGGTCGTTGTGCTTGTAGACGGTCTTGTGCAGGCCCTTCTTGATGATCGCGGCGAGGCGGATGCCGTCGATGATGCACGCGTGGTTCAGCTCGTCGCTGATGATGCAGTCGCCGGGCTCGCCGAAGGTCGGGTAGAGGCTCTCGTTCGCGGTCCAGCAGCTCACGAAGCTGTAGCTGCTCTCGGTTCCCATGTAGCGGGCGATGGTCGCTTCGAGCTGCTCGTGGCAGTCGAAGGTGCCGCAGATGAAGCGGACGCTCGCCGTCCCCGCGCCGTACTTCCGCAGCCCCTCCACCCCGGCCTCGACCACCTCCGGGTGGTTCGCCAGCCCGAGGTAGTTGTTGGAGCAGAAGCAGAGGACGTCGTGGTCCTTGCCGTCCGCGCCCCCCTCGCCCCGCATGCGGACGACCGGGCCCATCGGCCCGAGCAGCGTGTGCAGGCGCTTGTACTGCCCGCCATCGTCCAGCGTGCGGAGCACGTCGTCGGTGCGGACCTCGAACGGGCGAACGGCGGCGGTCGTCGGCATCACTCCACACTCCATTTCAGGGCCAATCAGACCCGCGATTGTAAAGCCCCCACCCGCCCGGGGCGGGACCGTGGGGTAACCCGTCTATATGCCTAAAAGAATTCCGAATCCGTCGCGGCTGCGGGCGTTCAAGGCGGTAGACTTGCCCTGTATGGGCTGGCGATTCTTTCGAGGTCGGGACGTGCGCACCGCGGGCGAGCGGATGCGTGATGAGCACTCCGCGTGGCTGACGGCCGCGATGATGAGCGGGCGGCCGTACCCACGCATCCCCACAAAAGGCGTCTCCCGAGGCGGGTACGACCCCCTCCGCGCCCGCCCCGGCGGGGCCGATCGGGCGGCCGCTTGGTGGCGCGGGGCCCTCGACCGCGTCGACGACGCCTGAAGCCGCGCCCGGACACCGACCCATGCCGCTGACCCGTGACGCCACCCTGTGCCACTGACCTTGTCCGCGAGGTCAGTGCTCCGGGCCGCCCTCCAGCCTCTCCCCCGCTCCCGTGTTGTGAGCCCTGGCAGGAGGAGCAACGGAGACGAGGAGATCAGGAGCACTGACCTCTAGGAAGAGGTCCGTGGCACATCCGGAGGTGCGAATTCGGCGCGGATTCCGTCCGATCACCCCGCCCCGGTTCTGGACCCGGGCTGATCCGTGGCACAAGATCGTCCGATCGCGGAAGATGGGCGAACCCGTCGCCCGGACGGTGCGTTGGCGTGCCAGAGATGTGCGTGTGACAGAGGAGATCGGAACCACCATGCCCGACGTGCAGAAGACGACCATCAACCGCCCCTGGGCGATCAAGAGCGCCATCATCGGGCTCGCGTTTCTGGCGTTCGGGCTCTGGGGGTTGTACGACGCGCTGGTCGCGTACCCGAAGCGTGGCGTGGGGTACGCGCTCAAGGCCGAGCAGCTCTACTTGCAGGCCGCCCACGATATGGGGCGCATCCTCCGCGCCGGTGTCGAGACCCCCGACGCCGAGCTGACCGAGCTCCGTCGGCGGGCGGCGGCCGGCGAGCAGCTCAACGCGCGTGAAGCGCAACTGATGGAGTGGCTCGAGGCGCTGGGCACGGTCGGGCGTCTGGACCCGGCGTTCACGGATCTGCCGCGCGATCGCGGGGACGACCCGGTGGGGGCGGCCGTCCGCGCTGACGCCGAGGGCGCGGATCCCGAACCGGTCCCGGTCCGGATCGACGGCGGGGTGAGCCGCCTGCAGGAGCTCAACACGTACTGGGCGACGCGGACCCCGCCGAAGAAGCTCCGCGGGTACGACATCCCGAGCCAGTGGGTGATCCTCGCGATCGGCGGCGGCGTGGGGCTCTACGTCGGGTTCCTGTTCTTCAAGGTCGGCACGACGACCTACCGCTGGGAGCCGGGCGCGAAGGCGCTGACCCTCCCCGGCGGGGCCACCATCCTGCCGAGCGACCTCGACGACGTGGACAAGCGCAAGTGGGAGAAGTTCCTCGTCTTCCTGAAGATCCGCGAGGGGCACGAGACGCTCGGCGGGCAGGAGATCAAGCTCGACCTCTACCGCCACGCCCCGCTCGAAGACTGGGTGCTGGAGATGGAGCGCGAGCGCTTCCCCGAGCGGGCGAGCGAGGAGGCCTCGGTGGAAGCCGAGGGGGAGACCGAAGAACTCCACCGCCCGACCGACGGCGCCCCGGCCGCCTCCGACACCGGCTCCCCGGTCATCCCCAGCGATGAGGACGCGACACGAGGGGCGTAAAACCCGCCCACCGCCCTGTGCCACAAGCGCTGTCCCAATTGTGCCACTGACTTTGTCTGCAAGGTCAGTGCTTCCCATTCTGATGCTTCTTCACGGCTCGTTTGGGAGTTGGAGAAAAAGGGGAGCACGGCTTGGATCAGAATCCAAGCCGTGGCACCGGAGAAAGGGCAGGGACAGGGCGGCCGGGAGTACGGACCTCTCGGAAGAGGTCCGTGGCACATCCAGCCTCCCACTCCCTCGCTCCCCCGCCCGGCGGGGGAGCTGGCGGCGAAGCCGACTGAGGGGACCTCCCCACCCTCCCGCTCCTACAACTCCTTGCCCAACCCGCGTGACACAAGGCTCACCGGAATCCGAAGAATCTGAGCCGAGGGCGTGCCGCCGCCTGCACCCATGACGATCTTCGCCGCCATCCTGGTCACGCTCGGCTGCCTGCTCGGCGTCGTGCTCACGCTCATCACGCTCCCCGGGACGTGGGTGATGCTGCTGATCGCGCTCGCCTGCTGGGCGTGGCGTCCGGAGTTGTACACGTGGCACCCGCTGGTGGCGGCGTTGGTGCTGGCGGTGCTGGCGGAGGTCGCCGAGTTTCTGGGCTCGGCCGTCGGGGCGAGCCGAGCGGGCGGGACGCGGTCGGGCGTGATCGGCGCGGTCGTGGGTGCGATCATCGGGCTGATCGTGGGGTCGATCTTCCTGCCGATCCCGATCGTCGGCTCGATCGTGGGGGCGGTGGTCGGCGCGGGGCTCGGCGCGGGGGCCGGGGAGCGGACGCTCGGGAAGCAGACCTGGCACGCCTCGTGGACGATCGGCGTCGGGGCGGCCCGCGGGCGGCTGATCGCGATCGTGGTCAAAACGGCCTTCGCGGGCGCGATGGCGGTGGTGCTGGTCGCGGCCGCGTTCTGGCCCTGAGCCCTCCGCCCCGCGCACCGTCGCGCGGGTGGACGTATTCTGCCCTCTCGCAGGGCGGCGACGGATCTCGCCCCGCGCACCCCGCCCAGGAGGAGGCCCCGAGAGCGCATGCCACCCAACCGCACCGACGCGCTGCTGGACGACACCCCCACCCCCGAACGCCCGAAGGCGGGTCATTCGGCCCCGAGCGGTGCGCCAGCCGCGAGCGAGCACGACACCCGCCGCCCCCAGCCCGCCAGGGGTCGATCTCGCGAGTCGCACGTCGGCGTCAAGCACTTCGTGCTCGACACCAACGTCCTGCTGCACGACCCCAACGCCCTGTTCGTCTTCCACGAGCACCACGTCGTCATCCCCTACCCGGTCATCGAGGAGCTCGACTCGATGAAGCGGCGGGAGGATGACGTCGGGCGCAACGCGCGGGAGTGCATCCGCCACCTCGACCGCCTCCGCAACCTCGGCAAGCTGACCGAGGGCGTGACCTGGGGCGACGCGAGCATCCGCGTCAACACCCCCGCCGGGACCGTGCCCGACGACGGCAAGACCGGCACCGTGCGGATCGACGTCGCGGACTACGACCGCCCGCCGGCGATCCGGCACGACTCGCCCGACAACCGGATCATCGCCGTCGCGTGGCACCTGCACCAGGACCCGAAGCACCACGCCGTGTTTGTCAGCAAGGACCTGAGCGCGCGCATCAAGAGCGACTCGCTCGGCATCCGCACCGAGGACTTCGAGAACCAGAAGGTCGACGCCGACCGCCTGTACGCCGGCTACGCGACGTGCGTCTGCCCGGGTGACCTCATCGACGAGCTCTACCGCGAGAAGCTGCTCCCGATCGAGAAGCTGATGAAGGCGACCGAGCTGCAAACGCCCGACGGGCACCCGCTCAGCAGCGAGCCCGTGCCCAACCAGTTCATCGTGCTGCATGATCTCGAGGACGAGGCCCACTCCGGGCTCGCCCGCCGCCTGGCCGACACCGACACCGTCGTCCCCGTCACCGGCCCGCGCAAGCCGACGTTCGGGATCATGGCCCGCAACGTCCAGCAGACCATGGCGCTCGACCTGCTGCTCGACGACGACATCAAGATGGTCACCCTCCTCGGCTCGGCCGGCACGGGCAAGACGCTGCTCGCCGTCGCCGCGGGCATGCACAAGGTCTTCAACGAGGAACGCTTCGACAAGCTCCTCGTCGCACGCCCCATCATGCCGCTGGGGCGCGACATAGGCTACCTCCCCGGCGACAAGGACGAGAAGCTCAGCGTCTGGATGCAGCCGATCTTCGACAACCTGACCTACCTCCTCTCCACCCGCGGCGGCGGCGGCTCCACGCCCGACAGCTACAGCCCCGAGCAGCGCATCAACAAGCTGATGGCCGACGGCAAGCTCGTGCTCGAGCCGCTGACCTACATCCGCGGGCGCAGCATCCCGCACCAGTTCATGATCGTCGACGAGGCGCAGAACCTGACCCCGCACGAGATCAAGACGATCGCCAGCCGCGTCGGCGAGGGGACCAAACTCGTGCTGACCGGCGATGTTGGGCAGATCGACAACCCTTACCTCGATAGCTCGAGCAACGGGCTCAGCTACGCGGCCGAGAAGCTCAAGGGCCTCGGGCTCGTCGGGCACGTCACACTCGCCAAGAGCGAGCGGAGCGAGCTGGCGTCGATCGCCGCCAGCCGGCTGTAACGCCGGGCGCGTGCGATGGCGCACCGGGGCACGTTTGCGTGCGCTGACGAGCGCGGGCGCGCCGCCCGCGGTCAGCCCTGCTCGTCCTGGAGCGGGAGGGCGGTTTCGAGGCGGATCCGCTCGCGCTGGAAGAACTCGCGCCAGGTCGGGTCGGTCTCGATGAGCGTGCCGCGTTTGACGTGGTTCAACGCTTCCCGGTTCACCAGGCGCAATCGCTGCGAGCTCAGCGCGTACCCGCGGATCGCGTCGAGCCAGTTGCGGTCACGCGCCAGCGCCTGGTTAAAGTAGCGCAACGCGTCCCGATCGTGACCGGAACGCTGCCAACACAGGGCGATGTTGGTCACCGGACGCGGGTCCCGTGGCTCCACGTCCGCGGCGCGGGTCAGATACTGCACCGCGTCCAGATAGTTCTGCTGGTGCATCAGCAGCACGCCTAGGTTGTTCAGGCTCACGAACAGGTTCGGGTCCAGGCTCAGGCTCTCGGCGTACAGGCGTGACGCCTCGTCGATCTTGCCCCGACGCTCGGCGTGGCGCGCCTGCTCGGCCAGCTCGACCGCGCGGCGCGTCCGCTCCGCCGGCTCGAACGCGCCGGGCGACGCCTCCGGACGCGGGCCCGACGTCGAGCCGCACCCGACCAGGCACGCACCCCCCGCGAGCAACGCCGTCGCGAGCGACACGCCCGCGACGCGGCGCCTCTGACGGGCCCGGGCGGACGCGCGCCCGTCTGCCTGTGTGCGGTCGGTGATCCCGTCGGCTGCCTTGCTCACGGCGTGCGCTCCAGTCGGATGAACTCCACGATCAGCTGCCAGCGGCTCTGCCGAACGCTCAGGTTGAAACTGTACACCCGCATCCCGGGCACGCGATCGGTCACCGCCGCCACCCAGCCCAGGATCGACCCGATCGACGCGTCCGACAGCGTGTAGGTGTACCGACGCTCCCGCAAGCCCGGGCGAACGTCCCGCGTCGAATCCCTCGGGAAGGGGATCTCGATCCCGAACTCGCCGCCGTACCGCTGCAGACGCGCCAGGATGTCCGAGATCGGCTCGGTCTCGCTTTCGCTCCCGGCCTCCTCGGCCCCGGCGCGGAGCGCCGAGAGGTCCGCCGACGCCTGCAACACCCGAGCCGCACGCGAACGCTCCCGCTCCACACGCCCCTGCTCGCTCGAGAGCGAGAGCCACTGCACGCCCGCATACAGCGACGCCCCCGCGAGCAGCACGCCCGCGAGCAGCACCGGCCCGCGCGGGCGGTTCCGACGCGCCCCCTGCGCCGCCAGGCCCGAGAGCGTCAGACGCGCGTCCTCGTGCTGGGTTGGATCGGGTGTCGTGCTCATCGGATCGGCTCGTGCCTCCGCCGCCCCGGGGTCCTTCGGGCCGGCTCGTTCAGCGTGATCAGTTGCGACGCGAGGGGTCATCCGCGACCCATCGCCCGGTGTAATTGAGTTGTCCCGCGACCTGCTGCCCGCCCGAACGCGTCCAGACGATCCGCGAGCCCGGGATGTCCCGCAGCGCGTCCTGCACGCTCGAAAAGGCCGTCAGGTCGCTGACGGTGATCTGCAGGCGCGGCTGGGTCTGGTTCACGTCGATCGTGCGGAGCTCCACGAAGTCGTTGCCCAGCAGGCCCGCGAGCAGGTCCACCTCCGCCATCACGTCCATCAGCGGGGGGGCGTCGTCCCGCGGCGCGAGGCGCGCCCGCTCGGTCGCGACCATCTGCTCCATCGTCATCACCGCGTTCGCCGGGCCGACCGGCCCGAAGCGGTCGGCCCCCACCTCGCTCAGCGCCTCGCGCCACGCGCCGGCGAACCGCGCCGCCTCCGCGCCCAGCCCCTGGCGAGCCTGCGCGAAGGCGAAACCGACCAGCCCCACCGCGACCGCGAGCGCCGCCAGCCCGACCGCCAGCCAGCGGTGGGCCGAGCGGTGCGCACGACCCGGGCGGAGGCTGAGCCCGACCAGGGCGTGCTCCGAATCGAGCCGCCCGGGCTCGTCCTCGTGCCGCCCGTCGCCGCCGATCCGCCCGCCCGCCGACCGGACCGTGCGCCCCACCGGGTCCTCGTCGGTGATCAGCTCGATCGCCGCGTCGGGCCAGGCCTGCCCGATCGCGGCCCCGGCGGCTCCCGCATCGGGCCCCTCGCCCGAAGGGAGCACCACGCGCACGCGCCGCGGGCTGACGCCGAGCTGTGCGGCCCACGCGAGCCAGTCCGCCGCCAAACGCCCCGCCTCGGACGTGTCAAAACACAACAACGCCGGCGAGCCGGCGCGGGAGGTGCGGTCGCCCACCGCCAGCGCCCGCCCGGGTTGGCCTTCGCCCGCCCCGGCATCGGGCTCGGCGTGCTCGTGGAGCGCCTGGCGTCGGAGGCGCATCGAGCCGGCCGCGACCGGCAAGCCACCCGAGGTCGCCCAGCACCAGTTCAGGCGGCCGCGCGGCTCGACCACGACGGCGGCGATCATCGGCGCGTCGTCCTCGGCGACAACCCGTTCGTCACCCTCGCCCGAGGACCGTCGACCGACCGGACGCGCCCATGCCGAGGCCGACGCGTGCCAGAAGCTCTGCACCGCGCTCACACGCACGCCCGCGCCGTCGAGCACGTCGAGGAGGACGCGGGCGGCGGCGTCCGCGACCGCGATCGCCGCAAACCGAACCTCGCCCCCTGCCTCGTCCCCCCAGCCCGCGGGCGAGGAGGCGGCCCAAGACTCGATCGAGCCCGCGCCGGGGAGGTCGATCTCCGAGCCGAGCGTCGCGCCGGGACTGGTCGAGCCCCCAAAGCCGGACTCCTCACCCGCCGCCCCGGCGAGCGCCCCTTGGCGGACGAGCGCCGGCACGACGCTCGCATCCCCCCCGGGGGCGGCGACCCAGGCGCACGACGCGCCGTCGGTGTCGACCACCAGCAGCCCGATCCGCTTGGGCAGGCGCTGCTCCGCGAGCGTGCGCACGACCCAGGCACCCGCCTCGGCGGGCAGGTCCTCGGCGGCGAGGCCCGAAGGCGCCGACCAGTCCGCTTCGAAATCGTCCCCCAGCAGACGCAGACGCGTCAGGCGCACCCCGCGCATGGAGCGTTCGAGAAAGAGCGCCGGCGCGGTCAATCCTGCCCTCTCTGCTGGGCTTCCAGGCGGGCCCGTTCCCGCGCGATGTCGGCGGCCTGCTGCGCCCGCTGCTCGCGGATCAGGCGCGCCTGCGTCGCGGCGTCCATGTTCTCCGTCGAGGACATCGTCGCCCCGCGACCCACGCGACCGGTCGCGGCATTGGACCCCGCGGGCACCCGCGGCATGGGCGCTGGGGAGGCCGACGCGACCGACACCGACGATGACGACGAACGCTCGGCCCGTGTCACCCGGCGCTCCCGCCCGTTCGACCGCACCACGATCGCGTCGTCCTCGACCGAGACCAACTCCACACCGCCCACGCTCCGCCCGACCTGGAGCAGACGCTGCGACCCGTCGATCACCACGATCGCCCAGACCGCGCCCCCGGTCCCCCGGGCCGAGCCCAGGAACCGGACGCCCTCACGCTCCGGCGGGGCGGGCGGGGCCTCCGGCGCCTCGCCCGACACCTCGCTCGTGTCGCCCGTCTCGGGCTCGGGCGGGACCGGGGCGTTGTGCGTCATGCTGAGCGGGAACGCCAGGTCGGCGATATCGACCCGTCGCGGCGCTTCGGCCCGGGGGGGCGTGGGCAGGGCCGTGGGCTCGAAACGCTCGGGGAGCGGCTCCACCGGGGCGATCGGCGTTGGGACCCCGAAGACCGCCGCGCCCGCGACGCCCGCGAGGAGCACCAGCGCCAGCACACGCCCGACGCCGGCCCATCGCCGGGCCTCGGCGTGCGTCCACGACCCCTTCGGTCGCCCGCGATGTCCACGTCCGGCGTGCATCAACCCCTGACCTTCCCGGCGCGCTCAGGCCGCCCGCTCATCCTACCGCGACCCCGCACGCCCCGTTCCAAATCCGCCCGCCGGGCCCGAGAAGAAGGCGTCGTCGATCCCCCCCTGCCCGGGCTCCACGCGTTCCCACGTCATCAGCACCGACTGCTCGTGCATCGTTTGCCCCACCTGCTGCCCCCCGCGACGGGCGAGCATCAGCAAAGCCCGGTACCGCTCGGGCTCGGGCGGCGACCCGTCGCGAGCGGCCCGGCCCGCGAGGCGCTCCCCCATCACCGCGCCCCCCGCCCCGGGCTCGACCGTCACCAGCACCTCCCACAGGATCGGGCGGTCGGTGACCAGTCGCAGCAGGGCGGCGTGCTGGGTCGCGGGCATTCCCGCGGCGGTCGCCGCCTGCACGATCGAGGCGCGCGTCAGCGCCCCCCGGGCGCGGAGCTGGACGATCTCGCTCGCGAAGTCCGACCCGGTGCGGGCGTCGCCGGAGACGGCTTCGCCGACGGCGGCGAGGACCTGTTCCGAAGCCGTCCACACGCTGACGTCCGGCGGGCCGACGACGCGGAGATCACCGGAGACGCCGAACGCGCCGACCATCGCGTCGAGATCGGCCTCGCCCGTGCGCACGCCGTAGGCCTCGGCGATCCGCGTCGCCTCCGCGAGGGCGTCGCCGGTGAGCCCGTCGGCGGTGGTGAGGATCCCGCCCTGGCGGTCGCGGAGGGCGGCGCGGAGGACGGTGCCGTCGTCGAGCGCGACGACCAGCACTTCCCGCCAGGCGTCCGAAGCCCCGCCGGCGGCGAGTCGCTCGGGGCGGATCGACCGGAGCGAGGCGTCAAGCAGCTCGCGGATGCCCCGGGCGACGTGCTCGGCGCGGTAGGCCTCGACGCGCCGGGCCGCCGTGAGATGGTCGGCCCCGGTGCGCGAGAGCATCACCGTGATCCCGAGCCCGAGCACGATGACGACGATCAGGACCAGGGGCATCGCGAAGGCGCGTCGGCTCACGTCTGCCCCCCGCCGCCGGGTTGCGCGGGCGGCGTCACCCCGCGCCCCTCGCCGCCACCACCACCGCCCGGGTTGGCGCCGTTCGGGTTGAGGCCGTTCGGGGCTTCATCCGGTGTCCGTCGTTCTTCGCCGGAGAGCCAGCCGACTTCGAAGAGCCAGTTGGCGTAGGTGCCGCTGGCGGTGCGGAGCTCCATCTCGATGAACGCGGGGAGCTCGTTCGCCTGCCAGGCCTCGAACTCGGTGACCCGCTCGCGGTTGGTGAAGACGCGCCACTCGCAGAGCACGAGCCCGGTGACGAGCGGGTAGGCCCCGAGGAGGGCGGCTGCGGCGGGGTCGAGATCCTCGGGCGGGGCGTCGCCCCCGAGGGCGGCGCCGGTCGCGTCGAGCTCGGTCGCGGCCGACACGCCGACGGGGCGGTACCAGAGCGTCCAGGTCGAAGGATCGTCCGGGCGGGCGTCGGGGGCGCGGGGCTCGGGGCGGAGCTCGAAGGCGATGCGTCGCGGCGTGCGCACGCCGATCAGCTCGACCTCGCCCGGATCCCGCCACCCGCGCGCGGAACTGGCGGCTGCGGCCTCGACGGCGCGACGGCGCGCCCAGTCCGCCGCGAGCGCATCGATCCCCGGGAGCGGCGGGCGGTTGACCACCACCTCCAGGCGCTGCACGCCGCCGGACCGCTGCATCGCGCGCAGCAACGCGCGATCCGGCGCGAGGCTGATCCGCGGGGGCTCGTCCGGACGCTCGGCCCCGACGGGCGCCCCCACCGCGGTCGCGCCGGTCGCCATGTGCAGGCTGTTGAACACCGTCTGCATCGCCCGGTGGGTGCGCTCGAGCTCCAGGCTCGAGAGCGACCGCTCGGCCTGCTGGCGGTCCGCGCGCCCGATCGCCGCGATCATCGCGACCGCGCCCGCCGCGACCAGCGCCCCCAGCGCCGAAGCGAGCGCAACTTCCAGCAGCGTGAACCCGCGACGCGCACGGGGATGCGTGCGGACCGGATCGCGGCGTCGCCCGGCGCGGGGCGTGGCACGGTTGGTGCGCATCAGCGTCTCCCGTTGCTGGGCGCGGGGCTGATGACTTCGAGCAGGCGTCGGATGCTCTCGGCGTCGCCGTCGCCGATGAACCCGCGGATCGAGTCGGGGTTGCGCATGGGCAGCTGGTCGTAGATGCGCGTGAGGGTGACCGCCCCGGAGCCCGGGGTGTCGGGGCTGGGGTTGCCGCCGGAGTCGGGGCTGAGCCAGACGGTGACGATGAGGCGTCGGAAGCGGTCGATCGCCGATCGTGCGCCGGGCTCTTCTTCGCCGAGGGGGATCAGGGCGATGGGCTGCTGCTGGAGGCGCCAGTTGTAGAGGCGCCCGTCGTAATCGATGGGCAGGTTCTGGCTCGGCATGCTCTCGGGATCGTCGAGGTGCATGACGATGAGCCGGTGGGCGAGTTCGGCCGCGGCGAGCTGGCTGCGGGCGCGGGCCTCGCCGCCGCGGACCGCGCCGAGGGCCGCCGAGAGCGTCGCGGCGAGCAGCGCGAGCAGCGTGGTCGCCGCGACGACTTCGAGGAAGCTCATGCCGCGTCTTCGGGCGGCGTGGCGGGGCGCACGCGCGGGGCGTGCGCGTCTCGTTCGCCCTCGCGCGGGGCCCGGCGCGGGGGTGTGCGAGGCGAGGGTCATGGGATCAGTTCCCGTTGTTGATGGTCCAGACGTCGATGTCGTCATCGGTGCCGCCCTCGCCGTCGGGGCCATAGCTGAGGAAGACGTAGGGCTGCCCCTGCACCATCGACTCCGGGCGATAAAAATACGGCGTGCCCCACGCGTCCTCGAAACGGACGGTGGACTGCAGGTACGCCTGCGTGCCCTGCTGGAGCACCGCGAGGCTCTCCGGCGGACGCCCGCGCCCCTCCTGGGCCATGTAGCTCTGGATCGCGTTGTTGATGATCTGCATGTCGCTCTTGGTCGCCTGGACACGGGCGCGCTCGCTCTGCCCGAGCACGTTGACCGCCGCGACCGCGCCGAGGATCCCCAGGATCACCAGCACGAGCGTCAACTCCAGCAAGCTGAAGCCACCGGGGCGGCGACGCGAACGACGCCGAGGGACGCGAAGCGACTGAGCCATGATCGAGATCCTCATTCACCAGGAACGGCCCGAGGCCGAGCCGATTGCACGCCGCGATTCAAAAACCCGCTCCGATAGGCCTATGCCGAGCCCCGACAACGGGTTGCGATCCCCCGAACACTCCCCGTGCCCGGAACACCCCAGCCCGGTCACGAAAGTGTACGTGCGATGGCGGCCCACGGTGACCGGTGCCCCGGAAACGCGGAGCCGCCGCGGCGCAGCTTTTCCGGGTCGGGTGAGTCTTACGTGTTCATTGAAGCCGTCTGCACCCCGGCATGGAAAAGCTCCGCCGACCGGGACGGTCGGCTCCGCATTTCCATGGCACCGAAGACCGAGAGCGTTGAAGCGAGAGAAGGCCAGGAAGCACTGACCTCTTATAAGAGGTCAGTGGCACATCCGGAGCCAGCCCTCTCGCCCCTCTCACTCCCCCTAGTGCCCAATGCCTTCCCCTACTCCATCGCCCCCGCGCTCGTGATCATCGGGATCATGATCGAGAGCACCAAGCTCCCGATGATGAGGAACATCACCACGATCAGCGCCGGCTCCAGCCCGGCGAGCAGGCGGGCGGTGCGGGTGTCGACCTCGGCCGCCGTGTCGTCGGCCAGCGTGTCGAACGCCCGTTCCAGATCCCCCGCGCGCTCGGCCGCCACCAGCAGCTTCCGCGTCGCCAGCGGCAGGGCCGTCACGTCCTCCACCAACTGGCGGAACAACCCGCCCTCCACCAGGCGCGACCGCAGCTTCTGGAGCTGCGCCCGCATCTGGCGGTGGCTCACCGCCGTCGCCGAAACCTCCAACGCGTCCGCCAGCGGGATCCCGCTCCGCGTCATCGCGGCCATCACCGCGAAAAACCGCGCCGACTCCTGCGCCAGCACCACCTCACGCACACCCGGGATAAACCGCGTCGCCCGCGTCAAGAGCCCCGCGACCGCGCGACGCCCGATGATCAGCCCCACCACCCCCAACGCGACCGCACCGCCCGCCAGCAGCGCGTTGTCCCGCAGCCACTCCCCCGTCGCGAGGGTTGCTCGCGAGTAGAACGGGAGCGTCGCCCCCTGCTCCACGAGCGACCCCAGGATCTGCGGCACCAGCACCGTCACCATCAGCACGCTCACGCCGAGGCTGATCGTCAGCACGATCATCGGGTAGATCAGCAGCGTCGCCGCCTTGCCCGCGACCGCCAGACGCCGACGGATCGTCTTCGCGAGCTGCTCGCACGACCCGGCGAGGTCGCCCGTCCGCTCCGCGGCCTGATAGATCGCGACCGTCACCTTGTCGAAGATGCCCGTCCGCTGGCAGGCGTCCGAGAAACTCGCCCCCCCCGCGACGTCGCGACGGATGCGGTCGACGATCGGGCGCGTCCGCGCCGTCACGACCGAGCCGGCGACTTCGAGCGTTTCCACCAAAGGCACGCCGCGGGAGAGGAGCTGCCCGATCTGCTCGTTCAGCGCGGCCTGGTCCTTCGCGGGCAGCTTGGTCGTCTCCGACCCCGCGAGCCAGGCCGGGGCCTTGTAGGCGCGGGTGAGGATGAGTCGTTCGCGTCGGAGGCTGTCGGCCAGCGCCCGCTCGCTGGTCGCCTGGCGCACGCCGAGGCGGCGGCCGCCGGTCGGCGAGGCGGCGATGTAGAAGTAGCCGCTGGGCCCAGCGGGCGCGCGCCGCCGCGCGGGGGCCGCCCCCCGGGATCCGCCCGCGCCCGTTCTGGCGGCCAACCGGCTCATCGGGATCACTCTACCGCCCACGGGGGCGGGCAGATTCGTCGCGGGGGTTGGCGGGCGTTGATTCCGTTCTTCGCGGGTCTGAGAATCCTGCCCACGCGCTGCCCGTTGCACCGGGCGTCGCGGAGGCCGCATCTGGAAGAGGAGCCCCGCCCATGCCCGCCGCCCAGGCCGACGCCGATCCCGCGACCACGCCCGCCTCGGGCGCGATGCGGGCCCTGACCAAGCACCACGCGGGCGAGGGCCTGAAATTCCATACCGACAAGGCGATCCCGGAGCCCGGGCCGACCGAGGTCCGGATCAAGGTGCAGAAGGTCGGGATCTGCGGCACCGATCGGCACATCTGGGAGTGGGACGACTGGGCCGCCGGGCGCATCCCGGTCGGGATCGTGACCGGGCACGAGTTCGTCGGCGTGGTGGACAAGATCGGCTCGGCCGTCACCAGCACCGAGCCCGGGCGGCGTGTCTCGGCCGAGGGGCACATCACGGCCGGGCTCGACTTCAACTCCCGCACCGGCAACGCCCACATCGCGCGCGACACCCAGATCCTCGGCGTCGACCGCGACGGGATCTTCGCCGACTACGTCGTCGTCCCCGAAGCCAACGTCTGGCCCGTGCACAAGGAGATCGCCGACAAGCACGCCGCGATCTTCGACCCGCTCGGCAACGCCGTCCACACGGTGATGGAGGCAGGCGTGAGCGGGAAGAGCGTGCTGATCTCGGGCGTGGGGATCATCGGGCTGATGGCGGTGACGGTCGCGAAGGCCGCGGGCGCGGGGCGGATCTTCTGCACCGACATCAACCCGCCGCGCCTGAAGCTCGCCAAGAAGCTCGGCGCGACCGAGGCGTTCAACGTCGCCGAGCACAAATCATGGATCGACGAGGTCCGCAAGGCGACCCGCGGCGAGGGCGTCGACGTGCTCTGCGAGATGTCCGGCGCCCCGGCCGCGATGGACCAGGGCTTCCGCGCCCTCCGCAACGGCGGGCGCGCCGCCCTGCTCGGGCTGCCGGCGAAAGAGTTCGCTTTCGACTTCAACCAGCACATCATCTTCAAGGGCTGCACCGTGCTCGGCATCAACGGGCGGCGCATGTGGGACACGTGGTACCAGATGGAGGAGTTGCTCCTGAGCCGCCGGCTCGAGCTGGACGACATCATCACCCACGAGTTCCCGATCGAGCAGTTCGAAAAGGCCTTCGACACGATGCGGAGCGGCGACGGGATCAAGGTGCTGATGAATCTGTGAGGGGGAAGGCATTAGGCATTGGGCAATAGGCAATAGGGGGAGGAGAGGGGCGAGAGGGATGGCTCCGGATGTGCCACTGACCTCTTCCGAGAGGTCAGTGCTCCCCGGCTCCTCACACTTCAACGCTCCCCCGGGCACAAGCCCCGAACAACAAAAGAGCTCAAGAAAGAAAAGGAAGGGCGGCCAAAAGCACTGACCTTGCAGACAAGGTCCGTGGCACACTCAGAATCCCTCCCCCTCCCCCCTAGTGCCCAATGCCTAGTCCCTAGTGCCTTCCGCCCGCAACGACGCCGCGATCGACACCTCTTGCAGGCGCACGCTCGCGCGGTCGAGTTCATCCTTTGCCTTGGCAAACGCGTTCGCGTCCACGCTCCGCCAGTCGGCGCGCGCACGATCGATGTAGCCTCGGACCTCGCCGAGCTTCGCATCGAGCTCCGCCGCGTACGCGGGCTCCAGCTCGCTCTTGAACCGCGCCAGCCGCTCGCCGATCCACTTCACGTCCAGAGCCGCGTTCGCGATCAGGTCCACCACGCGGTGGCGGGTCATGTCCTCGCGCGCGTGCGTCAAACTCTCGGCCTCGATCCGCTCCACCTCGTCCCGCGTCAGCCCGTGGTTCGGGACGACTTGGATCCCCGCGCGCTTCCCGCTGCGCCGCTCGTGCGCGCGCACGCTGAGCACGCCGTTCGCGTCGACGAGGAATTCCACCTCCACCTGCGGCACCCCGGCCGGCATCGGCGGCAGGCCCTTCAGATCGAACACGCCGAGGCTCCGGCAGTCCTCGACCATCTCCCGCTCGCCCTGCAAGACGTGGATCTTGATCGACGTCTGCCCGTCGACGCTGGTGGAGAACATCTCCGTCGCGCGGGCGGGCACCTGGCTGTTGCGGACGATCAGCTTCGCGACCGCGCCGCCGACGGTCTCGATGCCCAGGCTCAGCGGGATCACGTCCAGCAGCAGCGCCCCTTTGCGTTCGCCCGCGAGAATCGACGCCTGCACGGCCGCCCCGAGCGCCACCACGCGATCGGGATCCAGCGCCGTGTACGGCTCCAAGCCGAACAGATCGCCCACCCTCCGCCGCACCAGCGGCACACGCGTCGAGCCCCCCACCAGCACCACCGCGTCCACGCCGCCGGCACCATCATGACCATCGCCCATCGCACGCCCCGCGTCGCGCAGCGCACGCCGGCACGCGTCCAGCGACCGCTCCACCCACGGCGTAATCAGCCCCTCGAACTCCTCTCGCCCGATCGCACGCTCGTACACCATCCCCTCGCCAGCCTCGATCCGCACGCTCGCGCTCTCGGCCTCGCTCAGGCGATGCTTCACGCCCTCGGCAAACCGGCGCAGCGCGCGCCGCGTCGCGGGCGCGAGCTCGCCGACGCCTTCGACCTGTAACCCGAGCTGTGTGCGCATCTCGCGGAAAAACAAATCCACGAGCAGGTTGTCCACGTCGTCGCCGCCGAGTCGCGTGTCGCCGGCCGTCGCGAGCACCTCGAAGAAGCTCGTTGGGTTGTCCGCGTTCGCGGGTGTGAGGCGGAGGATCGAGACGTCGAACGTCCCGCCGCCGAGGTCGTAGACCGCGACCGTGCGCTCGCGCGTGTCCGCCGCGAGCCCGAGCCCGTACGCGAGCGCCGCGGCCGTCGGCTCGTTGACGATCCGCACGACCTCCAGCCCCGCGAGCCGACCCGCGTCGCGCGTCGCCTGACGCTGCGCGTCGTCGAAGTAGGCCGGCACGGTCACGACGGCCTTCTCCACCGCCTCGCCCAGCGCCGCCTCCGCACGCGCCTTGAGCGCGCGCAGAATCTCCGCGCTCACCTCCTGCGGCGAGACCGTCCGCGTCCGCTCCCCCACCGGCACCGACACGCGGCACTGCCCGTGCGAGCCCTCCACCACCGCGTACGACAGATACCCCAGCTCCCCCGACGCCTCGGCGAGGCTGCGACCCATGAGCCGCTTGACGCTGGAGATTGTCGACGTCGGGAACTCGACCGCCCGCTCGCGCGCATCATCCCCTACGACCGTGCGCACGCCGCCGGCTTCGCCCGCTTCGTACCGCACCACGCTCGGCACGAGCGCCGAGGCGTCCTCCCCGCCCGCCAGCAACACCCGCGGCCCCGCGCCGTCCGCAAACGCCACCAGCGAATTGGTGGTCCCGAGATCGATCCCGACAATCACGCTCATGCGAGAGGGTAGAACCGCGGGCCCACGGACCGGTGCCATGGAAACGCGGAACCGACCGTCTGCGGTCGGTGCAGCTTTTCCATGCTCGAATTCGGACGGGCGCGAATGCACCCAACAGCATGGAAGGACGGAAGCCCGGAAAAGCTGCGCCGCGGCGGCTCCGCGTTTCCGGGGCACCGGACCGATGACGTCAACCGCGCCTCACTCTGGCAGCCACGCCAGGGCCGCCAGTCGGTCCACGAGCTGGCGCACGGCGATCGCCTCGGCGTCGCCGGTGTCGAGCGGGACGCTGAACGCCCGGCGCTCGCCCGCGGCGGCCACTTCCACCACGGCCGTCGGGCCCGTCGGCGGCGGGAGATACGTGTCCACGCTGTCGATCCGCGTCGGCTGCGCGGGCTCCAGCAGCCCCGAATCCCGCACGGCCCGCCAGAGCTGGTCGACCTGGCGCTGCACGAGCTGGCGCGTATAGGGCGGGTGCATCGAAGGGCGCACGCCCGGGCCCACCGCCGAGCGGAGCACCGCGTCCGGCTGCACGAGATACCGGGCCGGGCGGAGCGAGCGATCGAACGCGCTCTCGGGCGTCCGATCGTCCACCTCCGCGTTGAAGACCGTCACGCTCAGCGAAAAGTCGCCCGGCGCGTCGTCGATCCGCTCGGCCGGGGCGATGCGGGCCTCGGTCCCGGGGAGCACGGGCCCCTCCGCCGCCGAGCACCCCGCGAGCGAGCCAACCCCGACAAGCATCGCGCCCGCGAGCAGCACGCGAGCCGCCGCGTGGGACCGGGCCCGGGACCGGGCGGGGGTGTGGATGTGCGCACGGGCCCGGGTCATCCGAGCGCCCTCGGGCCGACGGTCTGGATCGTGAGCGTCCCGAGGCGCCGGCGCGAGAGGTAGTCGTTCACGCGGTCGAGCGTCACCGCGTCGATCTCCGACGCGACGTCCTCCAGGGTGCGGGCGCGTCCGAGGCGCGTCCAGTCGCCCGCCATCGCCCCGGCGCGGGCCGAGGTCGATTCCCCGCTGAACACCAGGCGGCTCTTCATGCCGACCTTCGCCCGCTCGAACTCCTCCGGCGTGATCCGCCCCGACGCCTCGTGGACGCGCTCGAGCTCCGCACGCAGCACCCGCAACGATTCCTCGGCCCGGTCCGGGGTCGTCCCGACGTACGCCGTCACCGTCCCGCGGTCGCGATCCGCCCGGTACGCGCAGCTCACGGCGTAGCACAGCCCGCGCTTCTCGCGGACCTCGCTGAACAGACGCCCGCTCATCCCCCCGCTCAGCACGCTGACGACCGTGCGCTCGAGGATCGCGTCCTCGTGGGCCTCGGGCGGGGCGTCGTGCACGAGCACGATCTGGACCTGGTTGCTCTCGTCCGCCTCGTGGGCGTACCCGCGCGCCGGCGTCGCCCCGAGCGCGGGCTCGTCCCGACGCCCGCGCCAGCCGTCCAGCAGCTCGTTGAGGCGCTGGGCGACCGCATCGGGATCGACCGCGCCCGCGACCGCGAGCACGCTGCCTTCGGGCACGGCGCACGCGCTCCAGTGAGCCGCCAGGTCGTCGCGGGTGATGGCGGCGAGGCCCTCGGGCGTCCCGTACCCGGAGCGGTTGATCGGCTCGGGGTGGTGCCGCGCCTTGGCGCCCAGGACGCAGCGCTCCTGCGGGTCGTCGGCGAGCGACTCGATGGACTGCAGGCAGAGCTCGCGGACGGGCCCGACCGAGCCCTCGGCGAACGCCGGCTCGCGCACCATCCCGACGATCAGCGGCAGCGCCTCGAGCAGGCGGTCCCCGACCAGCGTCGCCGCGACGCGATAGTGCCGGGTGAGGGCATCGGTGGACCGGTTCACGCCCAGACGGTCGAACGCGTCGGCCTGGGCGCGGGAATCGAGCGAGCGCGAGCCGCGGAGCAGCAGCTCGTGCAGCATCGCGCACAGCCCGAGACGGCCCTCCGGATCGCTCGCCGAGCCGCCCTGAAAGAGCCAGCTCAGCCCGGCGGAACGGACGCCGGCGTTGGGCTCGACCAGAAGCGGCATCCCGCAGTCGAGCCGGATCGTGCGGATGTCGCCCATGCCTGAGACCTCCGTGCTGCGCCCGATCGAAGAAAAAACCTGAACCCGTGCGAAGCCGGGGGGCGAGATCGGGCCGAGCGGGAGAGTCTATCGGACCCACGCTCGGCGTCGCGTGCCCGTCGAGGAGCGTGATGCCGGGGCGCATGAACACAGCGACCCGGACCGGGGCGGTGCTCCGCTGCGCCAGGGCCTTTTCGGAGCGGCCCGTGCTCACGCTCTTCAAATCCTTCCGGCTCTCGCGCTCCGCAAGAGACGAAATCCCGGACAGCAATGCGCTTTCAGAGGCTTTTGCATCGGTTCTGATGCCATTCTTGCGCGTGAACACGATGCGATCTTGCACGATCTTGCACCGAACCGGTCGCGATCATGAGTTATGACGCGATTCGTGGGCCGAGAACGCGTGAGAGCGTGACGAACAAGCGAAGCGATGACGAATCGTGTGCCGGCGTGAGGCTTGCGACGTGCGCGACACACGCGCCATGAGCGTGCAGCGGCTCCAGCGACGGCGCTCCATCGCGCCTCAACGCGCCGTGCGCAAGCCCGATCAAGGCGCGCTCGGCGTGCGCACAACGGACGAGCGAAGACACGCAAGCACGCTCGCGAGCGCGCGGACAGGCGCACGAAGGGGTTGATGTGTGCTCGATGAAAAAAAATTTTTGACGCCTTGCGCCATACGAGCCCGGGTGTTCGCGATCGTCGAGTCGGGCTTGCTCGAACCGGTGCGCTGAGCCTTGCGGCGCGAGCTCGCCCGGCGGCGCAGCTCAAGGCGCCGGGGCGCACTCGCTTGTTTTTGCTGATTTTTTGGGTGTTTTTATGACCTGCGATGAACAACGCGCCCGTGTGCGGTCGTTGCTGGTGCATGCGAAGGGGATGGGTTGGTGCGCACGTTGGGTGTCGGCGAGCCGCTCAGTGGCGCGCGCCGGGGGTGTGGTGCGGCGCTTGTTGCGCCGGGGCGCGCTGGCGTTTTGCGGCGCAGGCTGTAGAGTGTTTGCTCAAGCAGCCGGAATGAACGTCCCGATAGAGGAAACGAGTCCGGCGGCAGCTCGTGTGCCGCTTGCACGTCGGACCTGCACGTGAACCGGCACACCGCCTGGAGATGACCATGGCAAAGAGGACCGCGAAACGCACGGCGAAGAAGACCGCGAAGAAGGCCACCCGCAAGAAGGCCGCTCGCAAGACCGCGAAGAAGGCGACTCGGAAGACGGCGGACCACCAGTCAGGTAGGCAGCTGGTGTGCCG
>RECY01000005.1 GCA_007693785.1 Phycisphaerales bacterium
GCTCGCCTTCCTCAGACGATATCTTGCCCTCATCGATCCGTCAGACACGCCCTAGAGCTCACCTGTCCAGACTGTTGTGCTCCGAACACTAGCTACGTCAAGTTCGCCCGCAGGCTGATTTGACGCTCGAGAACAAGCCGCACGGACATCAGCTTGACCCGGCGTATCGTCGGGCGCTCCGAGAAGGTGCAGAAGGAATCTGAAGCGCACGCCGCTGCTGGTGTTCCGGGTCCGGGCGCTGCACACGCTGGGGCGACCCCTCCCCGCACGTGACGCGCACCGCCGCCCTACGACGCACATGAGACCTCAGCCCGGCCCAACTCCGCGGAGCGCCGGCCGAACGCACAAAGGTCGACATCGCTCACGGGCAGCATGCACGATCCCGGGCCGGCCGGAAGCAGCTTGCTGAGTCCGTGCATCGTCGCGACGACCAGCCACATACACGGCATCCCACACGCTAGACAATCTTGGCGTGATCTTTAGCCGCGGACGGGCGAGACTGATGACCCCATATTATCATAGTGAATCCCATGATCAGCAGTCTCTTCGAACCTGCGCTGATGAGCCCCAACATGTCGTGCCAGTGAAGACAATCTCGGAGGCTCGCTCACGCGCTGCATCGCCGCCCGGCGCGGAGGATGTGCCTGCAGAAAGGCGTGAATTCCGCAAAGAGTTATTGCCTGTAAACGGATCTGGGCGGAAAGGTCGCCCAGTGCTCCGGAGACCGCCACAGGCCGCTCACCAGCAACTCGCGGATGAAGGTGAACTCTTTGGGCAACCGGTCGTACAACTGGAAGAACAACTCGTCGTGTGACGCGATTTCTTGAAGCCACTCGGCACGCTCCGTGCACATCAACGCGTCGAACTGCTCCCTGCTGAAGTCCAAGCCACGCCAGTCGATGTCCGAATACTGCGGCATCCACCCCAGCGGGCCTTCCGTGCTCGCCGCTTTTCCTTTGGACCGACCGACGATCCACTTTAGAATCCGCATGTTGTCACCGAAACCGGGCCACATGAAGTTCCCTTCTTCATCCCGGCGGAACCAATTGACAGAGAAGATCCGCGGCGGGTTGGGGATGTTGCGCCCGAAGTCGAGCCAATGCCCCAGGTAGTCCCCCATGTGGTACCCGATGAACGGGAGCATCGCCAGCGGGTCACGACGCACCTTCCCGACCTCACCGAACGCCGCCGCCGTCATCTCCGAGCCCATCGTTGCCGCGGTGTACACGCCGAACGACCAGTTGAACGCCTGGTAAACCAGCGGGACGACCGTGCTTCGGCGACCGCCGAAGATGAACGCCGAGATCGGCACGCCCTTGGGATCGTCGTACGCCGGGTCGGCGCAGGGGCATTGCGAGAGCGGCGCCGTGAATCGCGCGTTCGGGTGTGCCGCCTTTGTCGTGCTCGCGGGCGTCCAGTCGTTGCCCTGCCAGTCAATCGCGTGAACCGGCGGCTCCTTGGTCATGCCCTCCCACCAGACATCCCCGTCGTCGGTCAGCGCGACGTTCGTGAAGATCGTGTTCCGATCGATCGATCGCATTGCGTTCGGGTTGCTGTCCATGTTGGTCCCGGGCGCAACCCCGAAGAACCCGGCTTCCGGGTTGATCGCGTAGACCTGCCCATCCTCCCCGGGCTTGATCCACGCGATATCGTCACCCACGCACGTCACCTCCCACCCCTCGTCGAGGAAGGGCTTGGGCGGGATCAGCATCGCGAAGTTCGTCTTCCCGCACGCGCTCGGGAAAGCCGCCGCGACGTACGTCTTCTGCCCCTCCGGGTTCTTTACGCCCGTGATCAGCATGTGCTCCGCGAGCCACCCCTGCTCCCGTGCCAACACGGACGCGATCCGCAGCGCGAAGCACTTCTTGCCCAGCAGCGCGTTCCCGCCGTACCCCGACCCGTAGCTCCAGATCGCGCGTTCCTCCGGGAAGTGCACGATGTACTTGTCTTTCGGGTCCGGGCTGCACGGCCACGCGACGTCCGCCTGACCCGGCTCCAGGGGCATCCCCACCGAGTGCAGGCAACGGATGAACTCCCCGTTTCCCAGCGATTCTAGAACAGCAGAGCCCATCCGCGTCATGATCCGCATGTTCACCACGACGTACGGCGAGTCCGTCAGCTGGACACCGATGTGCGAGATCGGCGAACCGATCGGGCCCATGCTGAACGGGATCACGTACAGCGTCCGCCCGCGCATGCACCCCTCGAACTTCTTCGACAGGATCGCCTTCATGTCGCGCGGCGCCATCCAGTTGTTCGTCGGACCCGCGTCGCCCTTGCTCAGCGAACAGATGTATGTCCGATCCTCCACACGCGCCACGTCGCTCGGGTGGCTCCGCGCCAGAAAACACCCGGGACGCTTGACCGGGTTCAGCCGGATGAACGTCCCGCTCTCGACCATCGCGTCACAAAGCCGGTCGTACTCCGCCTGGGAGCCGTCACACCAGTGCACGCGATCAGGGTTCACCATCGCGACGACATCGTCAACCCACGCGAATAGCACCTCGTTCCGAACATGCGCCTGGGCGCCGCTGGTCTGTGAAGTCACGGTGTTCTCCTTGCGATTCGGGCCCCGAAACAACCGGCGTCAACTCGCCCCGACGGGCCACGTTGAGCGACCGGGATAAAGCACAAAACTATATCATCCACCACCCACGCAGCACCCACGCCCGATCGAAAAACCACGCGGAACACATCCGCATCGTCCTATGATCCTGCATGCCTAACGACGCGGGATGCTCCGTGCAGGCCGAGGCCCGATCCACGCTCGACCGCCTGGACTACGTGATCGAGGACTGCCTGCACCGGGCCCGCGCCGCCCCGCCTTTCGAGGGGCGCGCCGCGTCCGCGCACGGGCAGAGCCGAACCAATCTGCTCCACTACCTCGCCCTCCGCGAGCAGGACCACCGCGAGCTCCAGAAGGCCCTTGCCGAGCTCGGGCTCTCGTCGCTCGGACGGTGCGAGCCCGCGGTGCTGCACAACCTCGCGATGGCGCGTCACGCCGCGGGGCGGCTCATCGACCCGCCCGTGACGCCACCTGAGCCCGACGCACCGGGCATCTCCCTCGCCCGAGGGCGAACTATCTTGGACCACCGGACCGAAGCGCTCCTTGGCCCGCGCCCAACCGCCCGCGCGGTCCGCATCATGGTCACCATGCCGACCGAAGCCGCACAGCCCGGGGGCGATGACCTCATCGCCCGGCTCCTCCGGGCAGGCATGGACGCCGCTCGGATCAACACCGCCCATGACGATCCCGCCGACTGGCGCACGATGATCCGGACCATCCGCGACCAGGATCCGGAACACCGCTGCCGGATTTTCATGGACCTCGCCGGGCCCAAGATCCGAATCACCGCCCTCCGCAAGCACGCCAAGCCGCGGGATCACGTCCGCCTTGCCCTCGCCGATCGGTGCTGCATCCGCACCACCACGCCTCCGCCCGCCCCAGACACCCAAGACTCCCTCAAGGACCCGGCGCTCGGTATCGAGATCTGGACCGAGACCCCCGATGCGCTCCGCGATCTTCGTCCAGGCCACGCCGTCTGGTTCGACGATGGCAAGATCGGGTGCCGCGTGCTTGAGACGCACGCCGACCGGATCGAACTGGAAGTCACCGACGCCAAGCCCGGCGGCCAGCGCCTCCGCACCGGACGCGGGCTCAATCTCCCCGACACCCCGCTCGATTGCCCAGCGCTCACCGACGATGACCGCCGCGCTGTGCGCGACTTCGCCGCCGAGGTCGACGCCTTCTGTCTCTCCTTCGTCAACCGCCCGGAGGACGTCCGCGACCTGGCCTCGTGGATCGGCGACGCCGCGCACCCCGGCCAACACCCCGCGATTGTCCTCAAGATCGAAACGCGGCGCGGGTTCGAACGCCTGCCGGAGCTGCTGGTCGCACTGCTTGAGGTCGACCGCGGCGGGGTCATGATCGCGCGCGGCGATCTCGCCGTCGAGGTCGGGTTTGCACGCCTCGCCGAGGTTCAGGAAGAGATCCTCTGGCTCTGTGAAGCCGCGCACACCCCCGTCATCTGGGCGACCGAGGTTCTCGCCTCGCTCGCCAAGCACGGGCTCCCGGTCCGGGGCGAGGTCACCGACGCCGCGATGGGACAACGGGCCGAGTGCGTCATGCTGAACAAAGGCCCGCGCATCCTCCAAGCCGTCGGCGCGCTCTCGGACATCCTCTCGCGCATGGAGCTTCATCAACGCAAGAAAATGTCCACGCTCCGCCCCCTGCGAATAGCCGCGCCCCCCAACCATACCGAGCCCTGACCGCAGCCCATGCCCTTCACGCCCCGCCGACGCTTCATCGCAGCCGTGTATGCACGAGCCGGCTGAGACCCTCGCGCCTTGATGCGAAAAAAAATCCCCAGATCGAGCGTTGCGCCCGGCGATGGCGAGCGACTCGGGTCCCGAGGAACCGGGTGAACCGGCTGCCACTACACCCGCAGACGCCGTGTTGGAAAGGTGATGCCGATGCCCAGCCCTGAGATGACCGGCCATGTGATGCCCGGCCATATGCGGCCCATGTTCCGGACGAGCGAGCGTGCACCCATGCTCACCGGCGCGGCGTCTCCCGACACACCCCGCTCGCTCCAGACGCTGTTCTGGTGCACGCTGATGATCCTGTGCTGCGTGCTGGGCGGGCAGGCGGCGACCGCCGATGAGTGCGAGCCGACGTGGGCAAGCCTGACCGGTCAAGAGATCGGCGTGAGCGGCGGGATCCGCGCCATGGCGGTCTTCGACGATGGGAGCGGTCCTGCCTTGTACGCTGGGGGAGTTTTCACCACTGCCGGAGGGGTGGAGGTGAACAGAGTCGCGCGTTGGAATGGGTCCACGTGGTCGGCGCTGGAAGGGCCTTCGGGCATTGGTGTCAACGGCACGGTCCGCGCGCTCGCCGTGTATGATGACGGGTCGGGACCGGCTTTATACGCCGGGGGATATTTCAGCACAGCCGGG
>RECY01000039.1 GCA_007693785.1 Phycisphaerales bacterium
GGGCCGGGCGCCGGGACCCCCGGGTGCCCCCGGGGCCCCCCCCCCCGGAGTTAAGGGGCGCCACGGGCCACCACCCCCCCCCGGGGACACGGCGGGAGGGGAGGGAGGCGGACCCCCTCCGTCGGCTGCGCCGACACCTCCCCCGCAAGGGCGGGGGAGGGCGGGGAGAGAGAGCAAGGGGAAGAAGAAAAAGAAGAGGAGGGGGCGTAGTCGGTTGATGGGCGTGCAGTTCTGGTGGGGTTTGGGGGGTGGGATGACCGATAACGACGTGTCAGGAGGACGCGATGGCACATGGGACGCAGCGTGCGCAGTCGGCATTGGCTTCGGGCAGGGGATCGGCGGCCGTGATCGCCGAGCCCAAGCCGGGCGAGGCGGGTGACGCGGTGATCGAAGAGGTTTTTCTCGCGCCGCGGGTGCTGGATCGTCGGGCGTTTGAGCAGTACGCCGAGGAGTTGAAGGGGCTGATCCGGTCGGCTTCGGCGGAGCAGCACGCGCTGGCTGGGGCCGCGGGTGGGATCGGCGAGCTGCGTGAGTCCCTGCGCGAGGGCACGGGGCTGCTGCAGAAGAAGATCGAGGCGGCGGCGAAGCTGCTGCCGGGGCTGGACGAGCGCCTGCGGGCGGCCGAGGCGCTGCTGAGCAAGGCGACCGATCAGGCGTCGCTCGCCGAGACAATCGAGCGCCGGATCGAGGCGGCGGTGACGGCCCGTGTCGAGGGGCTGGAGCAACGCCTGAGCGCGACGGTCGAGCGGCTGGAGGCGCGGGCGCTGGCGGCCGAGGCGAAGCTGGAGGCCGCGACGGCTCGTCTGGAGCAGCTCGGCGAGGAAGCGGCGACGACGGCGGCGCGGAGCGCGGAGGCCGCGACGGGGCCTGTGATCGCGCGGGCCGAGGCCGCCGCGGCGACGCTGGAGCAGAAGGTCGCCTCGACCGAGCGAAAAGCGGGCGACCTGCAGGACCGGTTTGAGTCGCAGGGGGACGCGGCGCTGGCTTCGTTGGAAGCGACGGGGCAGGCGGTGGCGTCGCGCCTTGCGGACCTGCACGCGGAGGCGGAGATGGCCGGGGCGGCGCTGGAGGCGCGGGCCGAGCGCGTAAGCGCGATGGCGAACGGTGCGGAGCTGGAGGCGGTGCGCGGGCTGCTCGAGCGGGCCGAGCGCCTCGTCGGGCGTCCGCTGGACGACGACTCAGGGGAAGAACCCGCGCCGGGGAGCCTGCTGGCGATCCTGTCGGAACTGGAATCGGCGGGCGCGATGAGCGATCGCCGGGCGTCGGAGCTGGCGTCGCTCGCGGAGCAGGGCGAGCGTGTGCGCGCGCTGCTGGTGGATGCGGTAACCGGGTCCGCCGAGAGCGTGGACGCGATCGAGCGCCGCCAGGAGGCGCTGATGCGCCGCGTGCGGGAGGTGGAGGACCGGTGCCGCGTGCTGGACAACGGGACCGAGGTGATCGACGAGAAGCTGGCGGAGGCGATGGAGCCGCGGATGGAGACGCTGCGTGTGCGCGTGGCGGAGGCGTCGTCGTGGCTATCGGGGCTGATCGATCGTGCGCACGAGGCGGCGCAGCTGCTGGCGATCGCGGTCGACGAGCAGCGGGATAGCGAGGCGTCGCGCCGGGACGACGGCGGCGCGTCCTCCTCGGCGGCATAAACCTGGCCAACCCGGGCGCAGCCGCCCGCTGAAGACCAGAGCATCGAAATGAAAAGCCCCCGCGTGCACGCGGGGGCATTCTTTATCTGCGTGTGTGATCGGCTTACGGCGTGGTCAGCAGCTTGTCGAGGAGCGAGCCGGAGGACTGGCGCCCGATGTAGAACGCGGTGCGGCTGATCGAGTCGAACGGGTCGCTGAGGCGCCGGGCGACGCTGTCGATGTTGTAGCTGTTGCCGAGGCCCGGGACGGCGGTGACGCTGTTGGCGGCGAGGATGTCGCCGGTGAGCCCGAAGGGGTCGTTGGCGTTGAGTCGCAGCCCGAGGAGCTCGCCGACGCGCCGACCGACGGCCGCGGAGAGCGACTGGCTGAAGAGGGTGAGCCCGGTGGTACTGGGCGTGTAGCCGAGGGTGGCGAGGGAGGGGACAAAGACGACGGCCTCGTCGTTGGGATCGGTGTTGAGCGGGTCGGAGCGCTGGCTGTAGCCGTAGGGGTTGGTGAGGAAGTCGGCGAAGGGGTTGATGCCGAGGTCGGGGATGAAGTTGAAGCCGAAGCCGCTGAAGGGATCGAAGTTGTCGGTGATGGGATCGACGCTGCCGGTGATGAAGACGGTGGAATAGTCCTGGAACTCGAAGTCGGCGGGATTGAAGCTGAAGCGGACGTCGAAGCCGGAGTCGCGGAAGACGGCGTCGAGGTTGCTGATGATGAGCTGCTGGACGAACTGCTCGATGGTGCGCCCGTCGGGGACGGTGCCGACGAAGCCGAGGGCGGCGAAGTTGAAGGCGTCGAGCTCGGTGGTGAGGCCGCCGGCCTCGAGCCAATCGACGGTGCCGCCCTGGAGCTCGATGAGGACGTTCTGGGATCGCGGGCCGCTGAAGGTGGAGCCGGGGAAGGTGACGATCTCGAGGGCGTAGTCGGTGTTGAACGCGCCCTGGACGTAGACGGCGTAGGTGGCGGGGTCCTGCCCGGGGAGGACGAACTCGATGAAGAAGTCGCCGTTGGCGTCGAACCCGTAGCGGTTGATGCCGTTGTCGGCGATGGTGAGGTTCGCCGGGCCGCCGTTGGGGCTGAAGTCGGTGGGCGCGAAGACGAGTTCGGCGTCTTCGACGGTCGTGGAGTTGGAGGTGTCGAAGAGGGCGAGGATGGCGTTGCCGACGAAGCTGAAGGAGTTTTCTTCGAGGACGAACCGCGAGCCGAGGTCGCCGCCGAACTCGGTGAGCTTGAGGGTGATGCGCATCCGTGTGCCGGGGTCGATGGGGTTGCGCCCGTTGAGGTGGTAGACGTCGAGGTCGGGGACGACGTCGTTGGGCACCCCGGCGAAGTTGGGGTTGCCGATCGCGCCGAGGACGGTGCTGGTGAGGACGCCGGTCTGCGGATCGCGGACGCTGGTGATGCCCTCGCTGTTGGTGCCGATGACGAAGGGGACGCCCTGCTCGTTGAACTGGACGCGGAAGGCGTAGTTCTCGCGGAAGACGACCTGGACGTCGTCGTCGGTGCCGAAGACGCCGTCGGGCCCGGCGAACTCGCTGAGCGGGGGCGCGTTGCGGACGATGTCGCCGTTGCCGGACTCGGTGTCGGCGCTGAAGCCGGAGTTGCCGTCGTCGAAGACCTCGACGGTGAAGGTGTAGTTGCCGGTGGTGTTGAAGGCGAGGCCGGTATCGGCGAAGGGCGCGGGCCCGATGGCGTCGAAGGTGTCGAAGGAGTTGGCGACGCCGATGACGTAGGTGCCGGTCTCGAGGACGAGGTAGTTGTCGGTGAAGCTGGTGCCGTCGAACCCGACAGGGGCGCCGGGGAGTCGGCGGAGGGGCTCGTCGGCGCTAAAGCCGAAGAAGAGGTTGCCGTCGGTGTCGCTGATGAACCGGAGGGCGTCGGCGGCCGGGCCGGTGAGCGCGCCGAGGCGGAGGATCTGCCCGGCCTGAAGCGTGATGCTGTAGAGATCGACGTCCTCGATCGACTGGAAGAGGGAGGGGTCGGTGTCGGGGTGATCACCGAGGACGCCGCGAACGGTGAACGGCGTGTTCACGTCGGGCAGGCCGTCGGGCGAGTAGTTGTTGTCCATGACGACGTCGAGCGGGAAGGGCCCGTAGGCGTCGACGGTGATGGTGCGTCCGAGCGGATCGGTCACGTCGAAGAACTGCTGCTGGAGCCGGTCGCCGGCGTCGCCGACGAAGTTGTCCTGGCTGAAGTTGTCGTTGGCTTCGACGACGCCGTCGCCGTCGCCGTCGAGGCGGGCGCCCTGATCGGCGGCCCGGAGGACGGCCTGATCGAGCTCGAAGCGGTAGACGCCGGGGCCCGCGAGGCCGTCGGTCTGCGGGAGGCTGCGCTCAGTAATGGCGCGGGCGAAGCGGACGCGGAGCTCGCGGTCGGCGGGGCTGTATTCGAGGAAGTAGTCCACGTCCTCGACGAGCGTGATGCGCTGGTTGCCGCGGACCTCGGTGACGGTGAGGGCCTGGCCGAGGGTGGCGGCGTTCATGTCCTGGTTGAAGATGATGCGCCCGGTGAAGACGGCCGAGGCGGAGGTGACGCGGAGATCGACGACCTGGATGGGCACGGGGGTGCGCTGGAGGTCGCGGATCTGGAAGTTGCCAGTGCTCTGCCCGGTCTGCTCGCCGATGCGGACGGGCCCGAGCGCGCCGGTGGAGGAGATGGCGTAGCTCTCGCTGAAGACGTTGGAGCCGGTGCCGGTGCCGCCGATGTTGACCTCGCTGATGAGGCTGAGGCCCGGGGTGACCAGGTCGCTGGCGGTGTTGAAGAAGCCGTCGGACCCGCGGAGGCTGCCGGCGACGATGTTGCTCCGGAAGAAGTTGCCGCCGATGTTGATCGGGGCGTTGGCGAAGCCGGCGCGAACGGAGTCGTTGCCGGCGCCGGAGACGCTGTCGAAGTCGGCCTCGCGCCCGAGATTGACGCCGAACATGATGGCGGTGTTGGTCGAGTCGCCGACGACGTCGATGCCGTCGTTGAGGCTGTTGGTGATCGCGAGCCGCGTGTTGCGGAGGCTGTTGGTGGAGAACTGCCCGAGGCTGCCGGAGATCTGGATGAGCGCGACGTCGGTCTGCCCGGCGATGATGACGCGTCCGACGGTGCCCTCGCTGAAGAGTCGCCCGCGGAAGTCGCCGTTGATGTTGATCGCGGCGGAGGAGACGATCTCGATCGCGCTGGGCCCGCGGCTGTCGAAGACGGCCGAGGCGAACGCGCCGTTGACGTTGAGCGTCGCGATGTTGGGCCCGCTGATGGTGCCGGCGAGGAAGGACCCGAGGCTGACGGTGGTGGCGTGCTCGCCGACGGTGAGGTTGCCGGTGCCGGTCCAGGGCCCGGTGACCTCGACATTCTGGACGTAGGCGTCGATGTAGATGTTGCTGTCGCCGCTGAGCGCGCCCTCGACGCGGATCAGGCCGATCGAGGCGTCGTTGACGCCGACGATGCGGAAGTTGGTGAGCTGCGCGGTGTCGCCGGTCGCGGTGACGCGGAGCTCGCTGGCGAAGTTGGTGTTGCGGAAGATGACGCGTCGCCCGATCTCGTCCCAGACCGCCTCGCCGGGGCCGGTGAAGGCGACGGTGGCGGCCTCGCCGGCGCCGAGGTCGATGTTCAGCGTCCCGCCGGAGGGGATGTTGGTCCCGACGAACGGGGCGTTGGCGTTGGGGTGATCGATGAGCGCGGGGCTGGCGGTGTTGAAGCGTGCGTCGGCGGCGAGCGCGTCGCCGAAGGCGTCGCTGACCACGCTCGTGCTGACGACGTTGGCGGCGTTGATCGCGCCGACGAAGCTGACGCCGGGGCGGGCCAGGTCGTCCGCAGTGCCGTAGAGCCCGTCCGCGCCCGCGCTGACGCCCGCGGCGACAACGCTGTTGGCGATGCTGCCGGCCTCGATGCTGTAGATCTTGCCGCTCTTGCCCTGGTCGGCGTTGGCGCCGACGCCGCCCGGCCGCCCGTTGGCCCCGAAGCCCGTGACGCCCGCGAGGATGTAGGCGCGATCGATCGAGCCGGTGACGCGGATCTCGAAGATCGAATCGGCGGCGTTGATGACCGTCGGGATCCCGCCGGTCAGGCTGTCGGCCGTGATGCTCCCGTTGATCCAGATCGTGCCGATGGCGCGCCCGGCGGAGACGAAGGCCTCGAACATCGAGCCGTTGGAGGTGAAGATGCCGCCGATGTTCTGCCCGGCGGTGATGCGCGGCCCGTTGATGCCGCTGGTGGCGATCACCCCGGGCGGGAGCTGGTTGCGGGTGGCGCTGAAGGGCGTGAAGGCGGAGCGGTTGGGGTTGACGCCGATGTCGCCGAAGATCCCGTCGTCGTCGGCGAAGACGCCGATGGCGCGGATCGTGTAGTCGGCGTGGATGTTGCCGTAAAGGTTTCCGCGGTCGATGCGGATCTCGTCGATGGAGCCGGCCTCGGCGGTGATGGAGGCGCGGGGGAGGAGGGAGCCGTCGACGATCCCGACGCGCTGGATGCCGCCGGCATGGCTGATGATGCGTCCGCCGAAGTCGCCGATGATGATGACGGTGTTGATGCTGCCGCTGGCGACGATGTTGGGCGAGCCGATGACCGAGTTGCCCGGGAGGTTGGGCGCGAAGCCCGAAGCGTTGATGCCGATGGTGCCGGTGAGGTTGCCGCCGATGCGGATGTCGGAGTAGAGCTGCCCGCCGACGGTGACGTCCTGAAGGTTGTCGCGGAGGACGATCGAGTTGGTGACGGTCCGGCTCCCGAGGTTGCCCCCGGCGGAGATGGTGTTGACGCGTGCCGAGATGTCGGCGTCGAGCTCCATATCGCGTGCGGCGCGGATCTCGTTGACCGTGCCGCGGGCGGTGGTCGTCGTGAGACGGAGGCGGACGTCGCTCCCGGTGGACTCGACGCGCCCGACGGGCCCGGCGGAGTTGAGCACGCCGCTGAGCAGGCCCGGGGTGACGAGCGTGTCGAGCCGCCCGTCGGGCCCGGCGATGCTGATGACGGCGTTGCGGATCGCGACGTTGGCGCGGATCTCGAGGGCCGGCCCGCTGACGGTGATGGTGCTGGCGCTGAGCGTGGTGCCGACCTCGAAGCGGTTGACCGAGCCGAAGGTGAACTCGGAGCCGCCGACGGAGCCGGTGGTGAGGATGGTGTTGGCGTTGTTGGCGATGCCGAAGGTGCTCCGCGCGATGTTGCGGGCCTCGATGCGGTCGGTGAGGCGCCCGACGACGGTGACGTCCAGGTCGAGGATGTCGCCGTTGTTGAGCGTGCGCAGCGTGGTCATGTTCCGACCGGCGTTGATGACGTTGAGACGCGTCTCGGTGATCGCGCCGGCGAGGGTGCTGTTGCGGAAGTTGCTCGCCTCGATCAGCAGGGCGTCGCTGAGCGTGTCGATCGCCGAGGCGTCAAAGTCGCCGTTGGTCAGGCGGAAGCTGTTGAGCGTGAAGGTGCTGATGGTCGAGAAGCGGAAGTCGGCGTTGAGCCCGACGAGGTTGTTGACCACGCCGGAGACGATGTTCGAGTCATCGACCGCGGTGTTGGCGCTCCAGAACGCGTGGAGCGTGGAGGTGTTGATGAAGGCGTTGACGAAATCCCCGCCGGAGCGGACCTCGATCCGGTCGATGCCCTGGACGCCGAAGGTCCCGTCGCTGTTGAGCGTGAGCCCGTCGCTGTTGAACGCGGCGATCACGCCCGAGATGTTCGAGCCCGGCACGTCGGCGAGCACCAGGCGGATGTCGTCGTCGGCGAAGATGCCGGCCTCGGCGAGCGGGCCGTTGCCCGGCCCCAGCAGCCCGTCGCCCACGTTCACGCTGTTGATGATGTGGGCGTAGATCGAGCCCACGATCCCGTGGAACTCGCCCTGCGGCGTCGTGCGGTTCGCGTTCGCGATGACACTGGTCACCTCGGTCCCCGCGCCGCCCTGGAGAATGACGTCGCCGATGGAGCCGTTGGCCGACACCAGGCTGACAAAGCCGGTGCGGATGACCGCCCCGTTGAGATACGGCGTGAACGGCGCGCCGTGATCGTCCGCGAAGCCGCTCGCACCCGGGATCGCGCGGAGTGGGCGATAGGTTCCGCCGTTCCAGAACTGCATCGAATCGGCCGCGATCCCGAGCGGGCCGTCGACCGCGGTCTGGAGCCCGCTGGCGATGCCCAGGAACGGCCCGATGTGCTTCGGCGCCACCGAGGGCAGGCGGGTCGAACCGAGGTTGCCGCTGACGGTGATGCGGTTGATGCCGACCACGTCGATCGCGACGATATCGCCGCCGGGCGTGATGTTCTCGATGAAGGTGAAGGCTTCGCCGCCGGTCTGGCGGACGCGCCAGACGTCGATCTCGTTGGTCCCGTCGATGCGGATGCTGGCGCCCTCGGAGGCGTCGGTGATGTTGATCTGCCCGATGCTGATAGTGTCGCCGACGGGCCCGAGGCTCGTGATGTCCAGGCGGAACCCGCCCGAGAGGTCGATATCGATCCGAGCGACCGCGACGCCCTGCGAGCCGTTGATCGGCAGGACGCGGACCTGCCCGAAGTTGAAGCCCGCGGGGGCGCCGACGACGCTGATCCGGACGCGCCCGCCCGCGTCGTCCACGAACTCGAGCGGCTGCCCGCCGACGATCGGGAACGTCGCGTTGATGCTCGAGCCGATCGACACCTGGGGGAAGTCGACGAAACGGATATCCGAGCCCGGTCCGAGGTTGAAGATGCTCGCCGCGGTCCCGCCGAAGATGCCCGGCGTGGTGCCGTTGACGTCCGTCTCGTTCTCAAGATCCTGGCTGATGACAAACCCGCCGACGACCGACCCGGGCGCGGTGTTGACGCGGAAGATGTTGGCGTTGACGTGCGAGCCGACGCGGATGAAGCCGATATCGCCGGTGCCGTCGCCCAGCCCGGTGTTGATCACGAACGGCAGGCCGGGGATCGTGTCCGGGTCCGAGTCCTGCCCGAGCCCGATGGCGCCACGGATATCGAAGAAGCCCGCGGCCCCATCGACGTTGAACGTGATCCCCCAGACGTCGCCCTCGAGCCCGTCGTTGGTCGCGCCCGCCAGCGGGTTCAGGCCCGTCACGACGTGCCCGAGGTCCCCCCCGACGAAGAAGCGGATGCCCTGCCCGGCGCCCTCGATATCCCCGCCGGCCGTGACGCTGTAGAGGTTGCCCGCGACGCTGAACGACCCGCGGGTGAAGGCGATCGCGTCGTCGTCGTTGCTGAGGTTGGTGTTGATGAACTCGAGCGGGCTGGCGAAGTCGCGGGAGCCGTCGAGGTAGGAGGTCCCGACGCGGACGTCGCCCATGCTGCCGTTGCGGACGTTGACGTTGGTGACGCCGCCGGTCGGGACGTTGCCCCCGACGCCGACGCGATAGGAGCCGAAGGTGACCGGCGCCATCCCGTTGATGAGCACCTGGTAGGCGATGTCGCCGATGACGCCCGCCTCGCCGAAGACCCCGCCGATCGGGCCCGACGGGCCGATGTCGAGGTAGAACGTCCCGTCGTGCGGGGCGACGAAGCGGACCTGCCCGCGCGAGCCGAGGCGGGCCGTGGTGTCCGGGCCCTGGAGCGCCGCGAGCGTGCGCCCGTCCACGTCGAGGACGCGGACGTTGAAGAACGCGGGCGCGTCGATCTCGATGATGATCTCGCGTCCCTTGGCGGCCGGGAAGGCGTACACGTCCGAAAGATCCTCGGCGCTGGTGACCGGGTTCGCCCCGCCCAGCGTGCCGAAGATCTGCACGCTCGTGCCCGCGTTGCCGACGTACTCGGCCGAGAGGAACGCGTCATTCGCGAACAGCGTGTTCCCGAACATCACGTCGAAGCGACCGTCCAGATCCGGGCCCTCGGAGAGCGCCTGCATCACCGCGGCCTCGTCGGACTCCAGCGAGATCGGGATCGTCCGCTCACGCTCGAAATACACGCGGACGTCGCGCGCCGGCACGTTGTCCGGGTCGGTCAGGTCGCCGTTGACAGTGATATCCACCGCGGAGCGCCCCGCGACCAGATATTCCCCGATCGTCCGCCCGATGGTGATCCGCGAGCCCGTCGCAAAAATGCCCTCGACCACGCCCGCGGGCAGGTCCACGCCCGGGTCGTCCTGCCAGACGCCCGCGTCGCCGCCGACGATGATGTCCCGCACGTCGCCCGCGAAGTCGAGCGACCCGAGCAACACGCCCGCGCTGAACGTCCCCACCGTGCCGGTGAAGCGGCTCGACCCGTGGACAAACCCGAAGATGTCCACCCGACCGATGTTCGAGCCGCCCTCGACGAACACGCCCTGATCGGCACGGTTGAACCCGCTCGTCACCGCCTGCCCGATGTTGATCCCCGGGGCGACACCCTCCGGGTTGTAATTGCCCAAGGGGCGGACCCACGGCGAGCCGATGACCACCGACCCGCCGGACTCCGGCAGGCCCGAGACCGCGAACGTGTCGTCAGCGGGGAGCGCGCGGAACCCGAAGCCGCTCTCCCCTTCGAGACGGTCGATCTCCCCGACCACGCTCTCGGTGAGATTGAACACCAGCGTGTTGTCTTCTTCCTCGATCAACCCCCCGATCATCGTCAGGCTCGAGCTGGCGTTGGTCCCGTTGATCACGATCCGGCCGATGCCGTCGTTGATGTTCGGCACGCCGTTGCGTTCCGGGTCGGCGATGATGAAGTCCGTACCCGGGATCGCCCCGATGAAGAGCGTGAGCTCGATCGGGCGGTTGTACAGGTCGTACATCTCGATCGTCGCGCCCGCCGGTGCGCGGAAGGTGAACCGCACGCCGTGGACACGATCGCCCAGCACCTGCGCGAACGGATTTTCGATCACCTCGTACTCGACGTTGTCGATCGTGAAGGTGTTCGTCGCGCCGCCGCTGACTTTGCGGAACCGGACTTCATCAAAGAACTCGTTCTGCGGGTCGCCGGTCACGAAGTTGAACAGGCCCGTCCCGCCCACGCCCGTCGTGTTCAGGTCGCGCAGCGATTGGCCGGTATACGACGCGACGATCTGCCCCTGGAACAACAGTTCCACGACCGTGTTGTCCGTGTCCAGCGGCTGCGCCGTCAGACCCCCAGACCCGATCGACATCCGCATCGAATTGACCGGCAGGAACACGCCCGGGTTGTCCTCCACCGACGGGCGGATGCTGAGCTGATCCCCAGGCTGGCGGAAGGTCACCTCGATCCGCTCGGTCCCGTCGATCGGCGCACCGTCCCCGTCCAGGTTCGTCCGGTACACCACGTTCGCAGCCGCGAACGGCAGGTTGTGGAAGATCCGGAGGTTGCTCTCCGGGAATGTAAACCCGCTCGGGATCCCCTGGTTCGGGTTCAGGCCCTCCACGTCGGAGAAGTCCTCAACGATCGTCTCGGCCTCGATGTCGAGATCGACCTCGGACGTCGGCGCCAGGTACGGCACAAAGTACGCGAACTGGGCCGTGATCTGACCCAGCGAGCCGGGCGGGCCCGGGACCACCAGCGGGCCGCCCGCGAACAGCAACTGGCGCGGCTCCAACGCGTCCACGTCCGCACGCCCCGCGAGCTGCGCCAGGCGACCGGCCCCCCCGCGCGAGGACGAGCCGTCCGAAGCCGCCGCCCAGGAATCCACCACACCCTCTCCCAACCCATCCAGCGAGGGCACGCGACGACGGACGGCTCGGGGCAACGGGCGACGGGAACGGTTCATGGCGGCTCCTCGACAACGCTTCACTACACGCCTGCCGACACGCCCACGCACCGGGCGCGACGGCAGGAAATCAGTTCGCTCTCTCGCGCCACGCGACACGCACCCGACGACCGGGCGCGATCACGGCGCACAACGGCGGCCCAAGCCACCCTCCGCAGCGGGCGTGATCGTAACCGGGTTGCCCCGTCCGAGCACGCCGCCGATCAACACACCCGACCAGGCCAGACCAGACGCCGACGACCACTCAAGCCGATCAACGCCCGAAGCCTCGCCTCACGGGCCGAATCGCTCCGTCCTGACGCTCCGCGATCGGCTTCGGCACAGGCGTCCGGAACCGCTCGCTCGTTCCTAAGGCTTGCCCGACGCTCGCTCGGGCCCCGCCCGGCGAAGGCCCACCCTCGGGCCGCACACGCCGGGACCGCTTCGCTCACACCCGAGCCCACCAGCCCACGCCGGACACTTCAGCACCCGGGCCGACACGCGGCCCAAGCCCTCAGAGATCCCACGCGACCGGCGCGGCCGAGCCTCGACCGGGCATCCAACGCGGCTCCGTTGCAGAGCCGACCCGGACCGACGCGGAGCATACACCCGTTCCCCCCGCCGCACAAGCCGGCAAGGGATCCGCACCCGCGACCAACGCTCTACGACCCCCAGCCCCCACGGTTCCCAACCCCAAACCAGCCCCGGGGACGCCCCATCCGCCTGCATCACGGACCTGAAATCGCCAAGGCCGTACTCCGCGCCTCCCAATGCTCCCTCACCCCACTCCCCCCTAGTGCCTTGTGCCTGATGCCTAGTGCCTTCCCCAACTCACAGAATCCGCGTCGACCGGGGGTAGCTCCCCAGCACCACGAGTTCCTTGCAATGCGTCCGGGCCTCGTCGATCGCTTTCGCGACCGGCTCGTCGTCGCGGTGCCCCTGGGCGTCGATGAAGAAGGTGTACTGCCAGTTGGTCTTGCCGCTGGGGCGTTTGTCGATGTGGGTTAGGTTGATTCCGTGGCGCTCGAAGACGCTCAGCACGCGGACCAGCGCCCCCGGCGAATCGGCGGTGTCGAACATGATCGAGGTCTTGTCGTCCCCGGTCCGCCCGGCCGCCTGGCGCCCGAGCACGAAGAACCGCGTGATGTTGCTCGGGTTGTCCTCGATCTCCTCGAAGAGGACGTTGAGCCCGTAGATGCTCCCGGCGAGCACCGAGCCGATCGCGGCCGACCCGGGGGGCGCGCCGATCGAGGCCGCCAGCTTGTCTTCCTCGATCGCGATCTGCACCGCGCGGCTCGAGCTCGGGGCCGCGACCAGTTCCGCCTGCGGGTACTGCGTCGCCAGCCACGTGCGGCACTGCGTGAAGACCTCGGGCTTGGAATGGATCCGGCGCACCGAAGCCGGGGCGCAGTTCGCCAAGAGCGCGTGGTGCACGTTGATCTGCACCTCGGCGTAGACGCTCAGCTCCCCCGCGCTGACCTTGAACGCGTCGAGCGCCTCGACGATCCCCCCGCCGGTGGAGTTCTCGATCGGCACCAGCCCGTAGTCCACGTGCCCGCGCCGGACCTCGGTAAAGACGCCCGCGATCTCATGGAGGTCGTCGTACTCGACGCTCTGCCCGAACTGGCGCGTCGCCGCGAGGTGGCTGTAGGACCCGGGGGGTCCCAGATACCCGATCCGCAACGGCTGCTCCAGCGCGAACGACCCGCTCATGATCTCTTTGTACACCGCCTCGATCGTGCGCGCCGGGAGCGGGCCCTCGCTGAGCCCCAGCACGCGGTCGAGCACCCGCGCCTCGCGGTGCGGGGCGTAGATCGGCGTCCCGTCCCGCTGCTTGACCTTGCCGACCTGCTGCACGAGCTTGGCGCGGTCGTTGAGCAGGCGGACCAACGCCGCGTCGGCCGCGTCGATCCGCTCGCGCAGCTCGCGCAACGCCTCGTCCTGCGCGATCGTGCGTTCGTCCACCTGCGACGCCGTCGGCTGAATACCAGGCTCGGGCGTCGGGTTGGGTTCTCCCGTGTTGCTCACGTGGTCATCCTCCTCGCTCATCGCATCAGCACGCGCCGAACTTGCGCGTGCGCACGCCCTGCGCGTGTTCACGGCCCAGCCCGCGATCTTTGCCCACACCCCGCACATCGGCTCAGCCGGACGCGGACTCTTTTCCAGACACCAAACCGCGAACCCGCACGACCGCAAACCCGCGCATCGCCGATACCCCTATCGGGTGGTGCCCGTGCACGACCCGATGCGAAACGGATCGTTCTTGGCCGGAACAACGCCCGACGTTCGGGGATCCGGGCCCCGGCCGATATGATGAACCCGGAACAGGATCGTGCGAGGCACGCACGGAGATCGAGACCCCCACGCCCCCATGAACCCATGACCGCGCCGCGCGACAACACGCCCGACCGCACCTCCCCCACGCCCCGGGCGGCCGCGATCGCTGCGCCGATCGGCGCCAGCGCTGCGGTTGCGTCGCACGCGGCCGCGCGCGACGACTGGGACGACTGGGTCCGCTCGCCCGAGCCCGGGCAGGTTCCCCGTCCGGCTCCGCTGCGCCCCGACGAGACCGTGCGCCCGCCGAGTAGCGAACAGCCCCGCGACACCGAGGCGACCGAGCCGAGCTCCGCACCCGACACCACGCCCGAAGTCGACCCCGACGCCGGGCGCGACACGGGCGACACGCTCGCGGGCGATCTGGAAGCCGCGGGCGAGAGCCTGCTCAGCGACCCCGCCTGGGGCGAGTTCGCCGCCGGCGTGGGCGAGCGCCTCAGCAGTTGGGCCAGCGGGGGCCCGTTCGAGCTCCACGCCCTGCTGGGCGTCGCGATCCTCGCCGGCGTCGGGCTCTGGCTCTTCGGCGCACGCCTCGCCAAGCCGATGTTCCTCGTCTTCGGCTTCGTCCTCGGCGCCACGCTCGGCTTCGTTCTTCTGCCCGTCTTCGGGCCGGACGTCATCGAGGGCGTTCCCTCGCCCTACATCGGCTTCGCCGGCGGGTCCGTGCTCGGGATGATCGCGTCGGCGATCGTTTTCCGGTTCACGATCGCGCTGGCCGCGGCCGGCGTCTTCGCCGTCGCGGGCGTCCTCGCGTCGAGCCTCTACATCGACCGCTACGGCCTGCCCGACACCCCAACCCGAGCCGTCGCGGCCGCGGTGGAATCCGCCGAAGGACAGCGCAACGCCGACGGACGCGTCCGCACCGGGCGCGCCTCCATCGACCGCGGCGTGCTGGAGATGCCCCTCCGCATCGACCTCGGCCTCGGGCGACGCGCCGCGCGTGACGCTGAGGACCAGCCCAACGAACAGCCCAACGACCATCGCACCGCCCGGCCGGCCTCGCGCGAGCGCCACGCCGAGGGCGCCTGGGCCGATCCCGAAACCGGCGAGACGCGGGAGACGCTGGCCGCCCGGACACGCTCGGCCCTCGACTCCGGACGCTCCGAAGCGGGCACGTTCTGGCACTCGATCCCGCCCAAGGAACGCTTCGTCCTGCTCGGCGCGGGCATCGCCGGCGGCGTGCTCGGGCTGCTCGTCGGGCTCGCGATGCCCAAGCGATCGGCGATGCTCGTCACCGCCCTCGCCGGCTCGGCCGTCTGGCTCCTCGGGCTCGCGCTCGCCGCCGGCACGGCTCAACTCACGATCCCGAGCATGCTCGGCGAGGACCCGGCCGCACGACTCATCCTCTGGGTCGCCGTCGCCCTCGTCGGCGTCGGGGGGCAGGTCATCGTCACCAAACGAGCCAAGCCCACCCCGGCGGTCTGAGATCACAAGAAGTTATAGCTTGGGCGCGACACCGGACCGGTGCCATGGAAACGCGCAGGCCGCCGCGGCCGAAGCTTTTCCATGAGCGGGAGCGGACGGGCCCGAGTTCCATCCATGAGCGATGGGAGACGGGGAAGACCCGGAAAAGCTCCGCCGCGACGGCTCCGCGTTTCCGGGGCACCGGACAGGGAAGATCACGACATCCGCATGTGCCACTGACCTTGTCCGCAAGGTCAGTGCTCCCACTACGAACAGCGCCGCGCTCAGGGGGCTTCGGGCAGTTCTGCGGCCTGTGAGGCTCGCCCGGCGGCTTCGAGATACCGCTCGGCCTCGTCGTGGGTCATCGGGGCGTACGTCCCCGCTTGCTCGGCCGCGGTCATCAGCCCACCCGCCGCGATCGTCAGCACGATCACGCCGCCCGTCGCGACCACCGCCGCGACGCGGCGCAACGGCAGCGGCGTCTCGCGGAGCGTCTCGCCCTTCGGGTCCGGGTCGCTGAGCAGGGCCGCGTTGACCAGGCGGAGGTAATAGAACGCCGCGATCGCGGAGTTGATCGCCAGCACCAGCACCAGCGCGATCTCCCCGGCCGCGATCCCGCTGGTAAACAGCGGCACCTTGCCGAAAAACCCGAGCAGCGGCGGCAGGCCCAGCAGGCCCAGGCTGCTGATCACGATCACCCAGCCCATCACCGGCTTCGTGCGGCACAGGCCCTTGAGGTCGTCGATGTGGTCGGCCTCGTCGGGCTCGGTGGTGTCGCCCCGGTCGTGCTCGAGGCACGCGACGATCGCGAACGCGCCGAGGTTGAGCACGCCGTAGGTCAGGAGGTAGAACAGCACCGCCGCCACGCCGTTCTGCGTGAACGACCCGTCGCCGGGCCCGGCGATCACGCCGACGAGCATGTAGCCGGTGTGCGCGATCGAGGAGTAGGCGAGGATGCGTTTGATGCTGGTCTGCATGAGCGCGAGCGTGTTGCCAACGGTCATCGTGAGGGCCGCGATAACCCAGAGGGTGACGCGGAGCTCGGGCGGGAGGCTCTCGCCGCTGGTCCCATAGGCCCAGCCCGGGGCCGCGACGATCGCGAGGATCGCAAGGAAGCCGGCGGTCTTGGGGACGAAGGCGAGGAAGGCGCTGACGCTTGCGGCCGCCCCCTGGTAGACGTCGGCGGTGTAGAAGTGCATCGGCACTGCGGCGATCTTGAACCCGATACCCACGATGCTGATCACCAGCCCCGCGGTCGCGATCGGGTTGAGCCCGTTGGCGGCGAAGTAGGCGTGCATCTCGGTGAGGTTGGTCGTGCCCGTGCCGCCGTAGAGCAGCGCGAACCCATAAAGGAAGATCGCGGCCCCGAGCGCGCCGAGGAAGAAGTACTTGACGCCCGCCTCCTGGCTGCGCGTGCCTCGGGTCGAAATCGCAACCATGACGTACGTCGGCAGGCTCGTCAGCTCGAGCGCGAGGAAGAGCCAGATCAGGTCGTCGGCCGAGGCGCAGAGCATCAGCCCCGTCAGGCTGAACAGGAAGAACGCATAAAACTCGCCACGGGTCGCCCGGAGCGGGTCGAACGTGCGCTGCCCGGCGGCGATCGCGCGTTCCTCGGCCCGGTCCACCGTGCCCGTCGCCAGCAGCAACAGGAGCAGGCCGATGATCGCGATCAGGCCCTTGCTGTAGTTCATGAGCTCGGGCAGCAACGCCGAGCCGCCGGAGGGCGCGAGCGAGCCGACGATGCCCGCGAGGACGATCGCGATCGCCGCGACGGCCGCGCAGGCCTTGCGGGCCTCGATCCGCGGGCTCAGCCCGAGGATCATCACCACGCAGGTGCCGAGGAACAGGATGATCTCGGGCCAGAGGATCGCCAGCTTTTCACTCACGGCATCACCTCCGCGGGACGGTCGGCCGGCGCGTCCGTGTCACCGGTCGGCATCATCGCCGGCAGTTCCACGCGGTCGTCGTACAAGCTGACGATGTTCGACACGCTCGGCTCGATCGTGTCCAGCACCGGCGAGGGGTACAGCCCCAGCACCAGGCAACCGGCCGCGAGGGGCAGCAGCGTCCAGATCTCCCGCGGCGTCAAATCGGCCGGAAGGTGGTGGTCGCCTTCGTGCCCATCCCCGTGCGCGTGCTGGTCGTGCCCGGCGGGCTCGACCAGCGGGCCGAAGCAGACCTTGCCGACCATGTAGAGCACGTACATCGCGCCGATGATCACGCCCGTGCCCGCAGCCAGCGCGAACCAGGGCCCGAGAGGGCCGGGCGTCGAGCCGGGCACCTGAGCCGCACTCCCCGCGGCCGCCGCCCACGCGTCGTCCGCCTGGAAGACGCCCATCATGCACATGAACTCGCTGACGAACCCGTTCAGCCCGGGCAGGGCGACCGAGGCCATCGCGAAGAAGACCATGAACGTCGCCCAGACGGGCATCTTCGCCGCCAGCCCGCCGAGCTCTTTCATGCTCCGCGTGTGGTAGCGCTCATAAGCCATGCCGATGAGGAGGAAGAGCGCCCCGGTGCTCAGCCCGTGGTTGATCATGTACATGACCGACCCGCTGATCCCGACGTGGTTGAGCGCGAACAGGCCGATGACGCAGAAGCCCAGGTGGCTGACCGAGCTGTAGGCGACGAGCTTCTTGACGTCGGTCTGCACCCAGCAGATCAGCCCGGCGTAGACGATGCCGATGATGCTGAGGACCGCGATCGTCGGGGCCGCGACCGCGACCGCCTCGGGCACGAACGGGAGCACGAACCGGTAGATGCCGTAGGTCCCGAGCTTGAGCAGCACGCCGGCGAGGATGACCGAGCCGGCCGTCGGCGCCTCGGTGTGCGCCAAAGGCAGCCACGTGTGCACCGGGAAGAGCGGCACCTTGACCGCGAAGCCAAGCAGCATCGCGATCATCACCGGCATCTGCACGCTCAGCGGCATCTGGCGGGCCGTCTCGCCCAGCGTCGCGATCGCGAACGTCCACTCCCCCGCGCCCCGCGCGTGCCACCACGCGACGTAGATCAGGCCCGCGAGCGCGACGATCGAGCCCGTGAACGTGTACAGGAAGAACTTGGTCGCGGCCTTCTTCCGGTTCGTCGAGCCGAACAGGCTGATCAGCACGTACATCGGGATCAGCGTGAACTCAAAGCAGACATAGAAGAAGATCAGGTCGCGGGCCGCGAAGACCCCGACCATCGCGGTCTGCAGGATCAGCAGCCAGGCGTAATAGGTCCGCTGCTGCCACGTGATCGCCGTCCAGCTCGCGAGCACGCAGATCGGCCCGAGCAGGGCGGTGAGCGCGATGAGCAGGAGGCTGACCGAGTCGACCCCGACGTCGAGCGTGACGCCGAGGGCGGGGATCCAGGGCGTGTGGGCCTCAAGCTGCGTGGAGCCGCCGAAGGCGTAGCTGAACTGGAGCATCGCGAAGAGCGTCACCCCAAGCGCGACGAAGGAGCCGACCAGCGCGATCCACCGCGCGTGCTCGGGCGGACGCGTCGCGATGACCGCGGCGAACAGCAGGGGGACGGCCATCAACAGGTAGAGCATCAACTCGCCACCCCCGCCCCGGCAACCGCCATCAGGACCACGACCAGCAGAACGAACGCCAGCCCGACCGCCATCCCCACCGCGTACCCCTGCAGCTGCCCGCTCTGCACCGGGCGCAGGGCCGAGCCGATCATCCGCGGCAGCACGCCGAACAGGTTCACCAGCCCGTCCACGATCAGCTTGTCGATCACGTGGAAGATGTGGCTGATCACCCGCAGCGGCTTCACGATCACCATGTCGTACAGCTCGTCCACGCGCCACTTGTCCTGCGCCCAGGTCGCGATCGGGCCCATCGCCGGCAGCAGCTTGTCGGCCCGCGACGTCGCCGCCTCGGTCCGCCCCAGGTAGTGCAGCACGAACGCGACCCCGATCCCGATCAGCCCCACCACCGCCGAGACGTAGTACATCGCCTTGTGCGGGTCGAAGCCGAGGAACGTCCCCTTCGCCGCGGGCTCGGCGGTCACGAGCGCGTAGCCCGAGGCCCGCGTGCCCTCCTGGGTCAGGTAGACCTGCTGAGCCGTCGAGCTCTGGAGCATCCCGTCGACCCAGCCCTTGTCGCCGATGAAGTACAGCCCGGCGGCGAGGATCGACGCGAGCGCGAGCGTCGCCAGCACCGTGTTGATCGCCCACCCCGGCGGGTGCGGGTGGAAGTGCCCGTGCCCGTGCTCGTGGTCCTCGGCTTCATCGGCCCCGTGGGCCTCGTCGCCGACGTCGTGCGCCTTCTCACCGACCGCCTCGGCCTGCGGGTTGCCCTGCTCGACCTGTTCGGAGTGCTCCTCGACGTCCGTCTCTGCTTCGCCGTGCGCGTCGTCGCCCGGGTGGAACTCCTTCGGCCCCACAAAGACGCGGAAGAAGACGCGGAAGGTGTAGTACGCCGTCAGGCCCGCGGTGAAGAGCAGGATCCATCCGATCGGGGCCATCGTCGGCGTAATGAACGCCTCGGCCAGAATCAGGTCCTTGCTGAAATACCCGGCCGTGAACGGGAACCCCGCCAGGTTCAGGCACCCCACGAGCATCGCGAGACCGACGATCAGCCACCCCGGCATGAACATCACGCCCGAGAGCTTGCGCAGGTCGAGCTGCCCGGCGAAGCCGTGCATCACCGCGCCGCACGCGAGGAAGAGCGTCGCCTTGAAGAACGCGTGAGTCAGCACGTGGAAGACGCCGCCCGCGGTCGTCAGCACCGCGAGCCCGCAGAACATGAACCCGAGCTGGCTCACGGTCGAGTACGCCATGATGCGCTTGATGTCGAACTGGGCCATGCCGATCGTCGCCGCGAGCAGGGCCGTGATCGCCCCGACCCACGCCACCAGCGGCAGCGCGATATCCGACGCCAGGAAGAGCGGGTATGTCCGCGCGATCAGGTAGACGCCCGCGGTCACCATCGTCGCCGCGTGGATCAGGGCGCTGACCGGCGTCGGGCCCTCCATCGCGTCCGGGAGCCAGACGTACAGCGGGAACTGGGCGCTCTTGCCGAACGCCCCGATCGCGAGCAGCACCGGGATCAGGTTCACGATCGCCGGGATGTCCCCGATCCGCCCCTGCTGCAGCGCGAGCACGTATGGCTCGGCCAGCGCGAACAGCTCGCGGTACTCCACCGTCCCGAAGTGGACGAAGGTCAGAAAAATCCCCATCAGCAGACCGAGGTCGCCGATGCGGTTCATGATGAACGCCTTCTTTGCCGCCGCCACGGCGCTCGGCTTCTTGTAGTAATACCCGATGAGCAGGTACGAGCAGAGGCCCACGCCCTCCCAGCCCAGGAAGAGCAGGATCAGGTTGTCGCCCAGGACGAGGCAGCTCATGCTGAAAACGAACAGGCAGAACGCCGCGAAGAAGCGGCAGTAGCCCGTCCCCACCTCGTGGCTCATGTACTCGCTCGCGTAGAGCGCGATCAGCGTCGCCAGCCCCGTCACGAACAGCATCCAGAGGATGCTCAGGTTGTCGGCGTAGAAGCTGAAGTTGGCCGTGAAGATCTGGTCCGCTTCCGGGCCCCAGCGGAACTCGATCCACCGGAAGGCGTGGCTGATGCTCGCCCCGCCCGAGAGCTGCTGGAACATCGCGACGGTGATCGCGAAGGAAGTCGCGAGCAGGGCGACGGTGATCCAGGCGGGGAGCTTGCTCTTGACCTTGAACGCCGCGCACAGCCCGCAGAGGGCCGCGCCCAGCAAGGGCAGGAACGGGATCAACGCGACCCACCAGGGGCCTTCGGTGACTTCGGGGAGCGCGAACGCGCGTGCGGCATCGGCGGCCGACACCGCTCCGCCCACCACAGCCTCCGCCGCGTTCTGCACCGCGCTGTGCATCAACAAGCGCAACCCTCCAGCCCGTCAGGGGCTCGACGCGAGCCCGTGGTCAACCCGCGCAACGACGCGGGCGATCAGCCGCGCATCTCCTGCCACGCCTCGGTGCTCAGGCTGTCGCGACGGCGGAACAGCAAGACGACCAGCGCGAGCGCCAGCGCCGCCTCCGCCGCCGCGACGGTGAGCACGAAGATCACAAACGTCTGCCCGGACATCTCCATGTGGTAGCGGGCGAAGGCGATCAGCGCGATCCCCGACGCCTGGAACATCAGCTCCGTGCACAGGAACATCACGATCAGGTTCCGGCGCACCAGAAACCCGACCAGCCCGAGCGCGAACATCGCCGCCGAGACGAAGAGGTAGTGCGCGAGCGTCACACCCGCCATCGGGGGCGTGCCGCCCGCCTGCGCCAGCGTCAACACGTCCTGCATCACGCCTGCCCCCCGCCCGGCGCGTCACGCCCGCCGGAGCTGAACCGCCCGCCCGGCAGCCCGCGCTGTGTCGATGCCGCATCGCCGCGTTCCGGCGCCTTCGGGACGGGCTGGGCCGCACCCCCGCCGCCCGGGCCCAGACGCAGCTTGCTCGCCTGCGCCGCCTTGAGGTCCTCGTCCAGCTCCACCTGCCGACGGCTCAGCACCGTCGCCCCCAGCATCGCCATCAGCAAAATCACGCCCGCGATCTCGATCGTCGCCGGGTGCTCGTTCAGAAAATTGAACGCCAGGCTCTCGACGTTCCGCAGACGCAAATCGTCCGGCAGCCCCACCGCCTCCACCTCGCCCGTCGCCCGGCGCACCAGCACCGTCCGCTCGACCGCGTCCAGCTCCAACGCCCACGGCTCATCCGCCCGGTAGACCAGCTCATCCCCCCGGTTCAGGAGGTCATCGCCCCGGAGCGAGCTCTCGACCCGCCTCGGCAGCTCGGCCATCAGCCCCTCGCGGGCCATCGCATCCCGAGGCTCCGGCAACTGCCCGATCCCCGAAAACAGCAGCGTCGTCAGGACTGCGAGCAGCACGAACGCCGCCCCGGTCGCGACCACGGGCTCCCGGGCCGCCCGGTCGTAGTCCGCCAGCATGTCCAGGCGGTCCTCCGTCGGCGACTGCGTCGCGAGCATGATCACGAACAGATAGGTAATCAGGATCGCCCCGGCGTAGATGATGATCAGGGCGAAGGCCATAAACTCCGCGCTCAGCAAGAGATACAGGCCCGCCGAGCTCAGCACCACCAGGACGAAGTAGAGCGCCGCGTAGACCGGTCGCGGGTGCGAGATGACCCGTAGCGCCGAGCCGAGCGCAATCGCTGAGAAGATATAAAAATGGATATTCGGCAGCGCCTCGGGCGCGCCGAGGCCCAGCCCGATCAGGACCGCCGCCCCGGCGATCGCCGCGAGCAGCGCCCCGATCGCCTGCGGGCTCACACCCCGGCGCGGCAGCGCGACGCACACGCCGATCCCGCCCAGCGCAATCGCCCCGTACAGCAGGAACGGGTTGACCAGTTGCTCCACGAGCGGCACCCCTTCTCGCGAGGGCTCCATCACGACCAAGCCGCCAACCGACGGCCCGACCCACCGCCCGCGCAGACCGCGCGAGCCGAGGCGGGGGGCAGGATAGATCCACCCCGACACACCTTCAACCAACCCGACACCCTCATCCACAACCGACAGCCCCGCGCCCGATTCCTCTCCGGTGCCATGGAAACGCGCAGGCCGTCGCGGCCGAAGCTTTTCCATGACGGGAGCGGACCGACGCGAGATGCGCCATGAGCGATGGAAGAAGGGAAGTCCCGGAAAAGCTCCGCCGCCGACGGCTCCGCGTTTCCGGGGCACCGAGCGAGGGAGAACAGAGAAGATTCGGAGCACTGACCTCTCGGAAGAGGTCAGTGGCACATCCGGACCTCTGCGTACCGGCCCGCCCGAGTACCATCGCCCGCGATGCCGGACGCCGCCGCACAACCCGCCGCACCCGCGACCGGGTGGCGCGCCCACACGCCCAACGCGCTCACCGGGCTGCGCCTGATCCTCACCGGCGCCGTCGTCGCCCTGCTCGCGGTCGCGACGCTCGAGCCGATCGCGGACGCGAGCCCGGCCCTTGCCGACCGGCTCGCCCACGCCTGGGATCGCCACGCGCTCGTCCTCCTCGCGGCCTTCTTTTTCATCGTCGCCGCGATCACCGACGCGCTCGACGGCTACCTGGCGCGCAAGTGGCACGCCGTCAGCGTCTTCGGGCGCGTGATGGACCCGCTGGCCGACAAACTGCTCGTGCTTGGCACGTTCGTCATGCTCGCTGGGCCCGCCTTCGAGGGGCTCGGGCTCGAGGCGTGGATGGTCGTGGTCATCCTCGGGCGGGAGTTGCTGGTCACCAGCCTGCGGGGCGTCTACGAGGCGATGGGTGTGGACTTCTCCGCCTCGCTGAGCGGGAAGCTGAAGATGATCGCCCAATCCGCGGCGGCCCCGCTCCTGCTGATCATCGCCGCCGCCTGGACACCGACGCCCGAATCCCCCTCGCTCGCGGGCGCGATCCTCGCCTGGGCGACGACCCTGATCACCCTCGCGAGCGCCTGGCCCTATCTCGCAAAAGCCGTGCGCGCCGCACGGACACACCCGACCACGAAAGCCCGCCCATGACCGACACCCGCCCCCTCTCCGCCCGACGCTTCCCGCTGCTCACCGTCTTCGGGCTCGGGCACCTGCCGATGAGCGGCACCTTCGGTTCCATCCCCCCGGTGGTCGTCGCCGGGCTCGCGATCGCGATGGGTCTCCACCCCGCGACGCACCCGGTGCTCTACAACGCGCTCATCCTCGCGATGCTCGTCGGCGCCTCGGTCGCGTGCGTCGTGCAGGGGGATCTCGCCGAGATCCGGTTCCGCCGGAAGGACCCGAAGGAAGTCGTCGCCGACGAGGTCGCGGGGCAGTCGGTCGCGCTGCTCGCGCTCCCGGTCGCGGTCGGGACGAGCGGATGGACGATCGGCGCGCTGCTCGTCGCGTCGTTCTTGGCCTTCCGCGCGTTCGACATCGCCAAGTTCTGGCCGATGAGCCGCCTGGAGCGGCTCCCCGGCGGGTGGGGCGTGCTGCTCGACGACATCGCCGCCGGCGTCTTCGCGTGGATCACGATCCAGGTCGCGGCGGCCGTCCTGCTGTAAGTCTCCCGGACCGTCAGACCCACCATCCGGATGTGCCACTCACCTTGGCCGCCAAGGTCAGTGCTCCCGGTCGCCCTCCTGCCTCTTCTCTCCCCCCATTCCGAAGCCCCACAACCGACAAGCGAGGAAGAAGAGAGAAGATTCGGAGCACTGACCTCTCGGAAGAGGTCAGTGGCACATCGTTTACCACCATGACCGATCGTCGCCGTCGCGCATCGATCTCGCCCGGCGCACGGCGTTCTTCCCGAACTTTGCCGCGATCGCGTCCGCCGCCCGGTCGAGCGCGCGCTGGCGTTCGTCTGTCGCCTCGGGCGCGCCGAACAGGCCCATCTGTGTTTCGGTCGCGCCGCTCTCGCTCAGCCCGCTGACGCTGACGCCGATGAGGCGCACCGGTCGGAACTGGCGTACCCACGCCTCGAAGAGCGCGCGGGCCGCGGCCCAGATCGCGTCGGTGCGATCGGTCGGGCGCTCGTGGTCGTCGTCGATCGCGCGCTGGCGTGTGATCGTCTCGAAGTTCCCGTACCGCACCTTGATCGTCACCGTCCGCGCCAGGCGGGCGTGCTTGCGGAGCCGTCTCGCCACGTCCTCGGCGTGCGCGCACAGCACGCCGCGGACCTCCTCCGGATCGCTCAAATCCTCGCCGAATGTCCGCTCATGCCCGATGCTCTTCGCCTCGCGATCCGGGCGCACGGGGCGGTCGTCGAGGCCCTGCGCGAGGCGGTGGACGCGCTCGCCGAAGGTGCCGAGCCGCTCGCGCACGACCTCCGTCGGCAGCGCGCGCAGCGCCCCGATCGTGCGCACGCCGAGGCTCGCCAGGCTCGCCTCACCCGCCGGCCCGATGCCGTGGATCGCCCCCACCAGCATCGGGTCGAGCACCTCGTGCACGCGCTCGGGCTCGATGACCACCAGCCCGTCCGGCTTGTCGAGTTCGCTGGCGATCTTGGCGAGAAACTTGTTCGGCGCGACGCCGACCGAGCACGTCAGCCCGCCCGTCGCCTCGAAGACCTCCCGCCGGATGCGCTCGGCGATCGCCCGCGGCTCGCCCAGCAGGCGCACGCTCCCGGTCACGTCCAGGAACGCCTCGTCGATCGAGAGCGGCTGCACCAGCGGCGTCACCCGCTCGAACACCCCGAACGCACGCTCGCTCTGATCGCGGATCCGGCCCGGGCCCGGCCTCGCGATGATCGCCTGCGGGCACAGTCGCATCGCAACGCCCGTCGGCTGCGCGCTGCGGCACCCGAACGCCCGCGCCTCGTAGCTCGCCGCCGCCACCACGCCCCGCTTGCCCGAGCCCCCCACCAGCACCGGCTTGCCCCGCAGTTCCGGCTGATCGAGCTGGACCACCGACGCGAAGAAGGCGTCCATGTCGACGTGCAGGATGACACGGGGCCACGGCGGCATCGAGGATTGAACGCCGCCCGAACCACCCGCGTCGCCAGCCCACGGCAAACGGGCCGCGGACGTCGGGCCCGAGCGAGCCCTCGCGAGGGCGGAACCGCCCCTCCCGCGCCCGCGTACCGCTCCGGGACCCCGCCCCAAGGCTCGGCGTTCGCCCGGAGGAGTGGCCCGGACGGACGCCGATTTCACATCCGTCCTCACGCCCGGGGCGCCCGCGGCAGGGGTTGGGTGACCCCACAAGATGCCGGATGCCCGCCCCCGCCCCGCTTGGCGCTGCGCCTCGGGTCGCGTACCGTACCGCCCCGGGCGATCGCGCCCGACCCACTGAGCCCACGCCGGAGACCACGACCATGGCCAAGATGTTCTACACCCTTGAAGAGGCCGCCCAGCGTCTCGGCAAGAGCGTCGAGGAGGTGCAGGAGATGGCCACCAGCGGCCAGATCCAGGAGTTCCGAGCCGACGGCAAGCTCATGCTCAAGAAAGACCAGGTCGACCTGCTCGCCGGCGACGACGACGACATCGACCTCGCCGACTCGGCCGCGGGCGATATCGGGCTCGCCGACTCCGGCAACGACTTCGACCTCGGCGACGCCAGCGCCGCCTCCAGCATGGGCGGCAAAAGCAAGGGCGGCACTGCCAGCCCTGAGGACGACGACGACTTCATCCCGCTCGCCGACTCCTCTGGCGACCTCGAGCCCATCAGCCTCAGCTCCAGCGGCTCGGCTGGCGCGATCAACCTCGAGGACTCCACCAACAAAGGCGAGACCGGCATCAGCATCTTCGACCCCGACGAAACCGAAGACGCCGACCCCGCCGCCCAGACCCAGGTCACCGACGGGCCCGACCTCGGCGACTTCGCCACCACCGGCGGGAGCGGGTTCGACTCCAGCGCCTCCGGCTCCGGCCTGCTCGACCTCACCCGAGAGGGCGACGACACCAGCCTCGGTGCCGACCTCATGGACGACGTCTACGCCGGCGGCGACGACGGCGCGGGCGCCGAAACCTTCGCCGGCGGGGACCTCTTCGAGTCCCCCAGCGCCGCGACCGGCTTCACCGAGCCCGCCGCACCCATGATGGTCGCCGCCGAGCCCTACGACGGCGCCGGCTCCGGGCTCGTCGGCGGGCTCGCCCTCGGCATGATCGCCGCCCTCGCCCTCGCCGCCACCGTCACGATCCTCGCCTTCATCAGCCACAGCAGCAACATCAGCCGCGGCGGGATGGTCGAGACCATCGCCGGCAACTGGGTCATGTACACCGGCATCGCCGCGGGCGTTGTCCTCCTCGCGGCCCTCATCGGCTGGGCCCTCGGGCGACGCAGCTAAACCCCACGCCGACAAAAACTTTCACAACGCGGGCGTTCGCAACGGACGCCCGCATTGTTGTCATGTGGCCTGATTTTGTGACCGGATGCTCGAAAAAGCAGCGCCCGCGTGCCCGCCTCTGGCTCAGCTCGCCGCGATCACCACGCCGAGTGATTCGTACCGCCCGCCCGCGATCCCCAGACGCGTGAAAAGGTCTGACCGGGCGTAGACCAGCTCCAGCCCCTCGCCGCCGACACGGATCACCGCCGACGGGCCCTCCGGGCGGCGCTCGTCATCGCTCCCCTCGCCGCGGATCGCGTCCAGGTGGACGAACGAGCCGTCGCCGACTACCCGCGCCCACGCGGGCCTCGGCGTCCGCCCGTTCAGCCCCCGGAGCCCCGGAGGCAGCACCGGCTCCACCCGGCACACACCCGCCGACGCGCCCGCCACAAAACGCCAACCCACCGTCACCATCCCGCGACAACCGCCCGCACCCTCGCCCTCATCCCCGAGCCCCAGCAGACGCCCGGCGACCGCCCAACGCACCAGCAGCGACTCCCCTCGCCCCGCCCACCCCGCGGCCCACGACACCCCCGACCCGCGCTCGGCACGCGACGACACCCCGACCACGAAGCGCGAGCCACCCAGCGCCGTCACGACTCACCCCCGCCGCCGACACGACCGTTCCCAACCTTGCTCAACAGCGTCGCCGCGATTTGGAGGCCCCGCCCCGTCGGGCTCACGAACCGCTGGCTCAGACGCTCGGCGACCTCGAAGAACTCCAGCATCGCATCGAGGCGGTCGTTGTGCGCACGCAGCTCGCCCGCGTCGCCACGCGCCGCGCGACGGTCCCGGTGCAACGCCGAGGCCCCCGTCATGTCCCGGATCTCGTGCAGCGACGCCAGCATCGGGTCGATCTCGCGCTTGATCCGCTCCCGCACGATCGCGCGGAACATCGACCACACGTCCTGCTCCGCCACGAAATACTCTTTCCGATCACCACGCTTGTGCGTCCGGTACACCACGCCCCAGTCGAGGAGCGCACGCAGGCTCATGCTCGCGTTCCCGCGGCTGATCTGCAGACGGTCCATGATGTCGTCGGCACACATCGGCTCGCCGGTGATGTACAGCAGCGCGTGGACCTCGGCCATCGTCCGGCTGATCCCCCACGCCCCGCCCATCTGACCCCACACCGAGACAAACCGCTCCCGGGCCTCCTCAATCACCTGCGCGTCGGACCCCGAGCCACCGCCGCCCGACCGGTCGCCCGACGCCTCCGGGGCCCGATCGGGCCCCCGTGCTCCACCAGAACCAAGCTCGTGCGGTCCACCAAGCATGCAGAAGTATGCCGTCCTCCAAGGGGTCCCGTCCACTGTGATTTCAAAAATTCCTGAAAATAAAAAACATCGCCCGTTCCTGCTTTTTCTGAACCCCTGCGCCACCTCCGGCCCCATCCGGACCACGCTCGCGCGCCCGCGGCCCCACCGACCGAGCCGGGAGCCACAGCCCGGACCCGATGCAGGACCTGCCCAGCTCTTCACACTCGTTCGAGACACCCACGCACCCGTCTCGAACGAGCGAGACACACGCGTTCCAAAACACAGCGCGCAAAAAAAGGCGGCGAGGCACCGGGGTGCCGTCGCCGCCCTTCCGGGGGCAAAGTTGGTCTGCCAAATAGTACCAAATTTACCCCACTTGACAAGTAGTCAGTAGCAATTTGCCCTAGACACCGAACCGTACATCGCGCATTCTTGCTTTTGACACACCCACATCCGGGCACGCCGTTTCGCAACGTCGAATCACCGAGACCAACGAAAACCCTTGAACACCGCATCGCAATGATTTACAGCACGAGCGAGAGCACGCCGCCGAGCCCGAGCAGGCAGCTCACCACGCCGTTGAGCGTGAAGAACGCCATTTGGAGCCCCTCGCGCCCGCGCCGGGCGAGCACCACGTGCTCGGCGATCAGCAGCCCGCCCACCGGCGCGACCGCGAGCCAATAGACAAGCCCGAACCGGGGCTCGACCAGCCCGCCCGCCACCAGCGACGTGAACGCGAGCACGTGCAACCCCCGCGCCAGCCACGACGCCCCGCGCCATCCCAGCCTCGCGGGCGCTGAGTGCAGCCCGCGCGACCGATCAAAATCCATGTCCTGCAGGGCGTAGATCATGTCGAACCCCGCGACCCAGCAGAGCACCATGCCGGACAACCACCAGAGGGCGGGCGTGTCGGCGAGCGCCTCGGGGCGCACGGCGATTGCAGCGGCCAGCGGGCTGGCCGCGAGCGCCCCGCCCAGAAACACGTGGCACAACGCCGTGAACCGCTTCGTGAACGAGTAGAACGCGATCCACGCGAGCGTGGGGACCGCGAGGGCGATCGGCCACGGGTTCCCGAAGGCGATCCAGAACATCCCGCAGCACGCGAGAAAGCCCCCGGCGCTCGCCGCCCCGAGCGCGGCCGCCGAGCCCGGCGACACACGCCCTGACGGAATCGCGCGCCCCGCGGTCCGCGGGTTGTCGGCGTCGATCTCCCGATCGGCCCACCGGTTCACGAGCATCGCCCACGTCCGCGCCAGCACCATGCACACGACCACGACCGCGAGCTGAGCCGCGAACCGCCCCCACGACGAGCCCGGCTCGCGCGCGAGAAACGACGCGAGCACCGCGAACGGGAGCGCAAAGACGCTGTGCGCGAGCTTGATGTCGCCCATCGCCGCGGGGATCGACGCGAGCGTCACGGAGCGGTTGGTCGGCGCGAGAGTCATGCGGGAGGCAACCGTAGGCAGCGACCCCGGAAACACACCGCCCCGCCCGCGAACGCGGGCGGGGCGGCTTCAGGAGTTCCGCATTCAGAAACCCGGGTCGCGACGGCTCGGCGACGCTGATGCCAAGCCGCCTGCTCGGGAAAGCCGGCTCAGTCGCAGCCGTTCGACCAGCCGTTGATGTAGTAGTTGAGATCGGCGATGGTCACGAGCCCATCCGGCTCGCCGTCGAGCGCCGGGCCGGTCAGGTCAGCCGCCGGGGCCTCGTTAATCCAGAGCCCGACGTAGTAGTTCAGGTCGGCGATCGTGATCTCCCCGTCGGGCACGCCGTCGAGCGCCGGGCCGGTCAGGTCGAACTCGCACGGCGTGCCGAACGAGGTCCCGTAGATCCGGAGCTGGGCGTTCTGCCAGGTCGCGATATCGCCGGCCGCCAGGTCGCGGACACGAACCGTCCACGTGCCCTCGCTCTGCTCGCCGAAGTGGCGGAGGCTGGTGAGGCGGTAGTTGATCATGTTGGACTGCGGGTCGTTGCGCCCGCCGACGGTCAGGATCGAGTTGGTGCCCTGCGGGCTGGTGATGTCGATCTGGAGGTCACCGACGTAGCTGGTCTGGATGTTGACGATCAGCTCGACCGCTTCGATGCGGACGTTCTCGTCGATCTCGATCTCGCGGGTGACGCCGACCTGGTTGTTGTCGGGCACCTGCACGTTGTAGGTCTGCGTGCCGCTGAGAACCTGGACTTCCTCGCCGACGTTCTCCCAGTCTCGCGCGACGATCACGGCCTGCTCGGCGTCGATCGCGCCGAAGCCGTAGTTGTAATTGATGTCATACCCCGCGGCGTTAGTCGTCCACTGGTTGTTGCTGGGGTGGACCTTGCGGGCGCTCTCGATCAGCACGTGCTGCACGTCGCGCCAGGTGAGGCTCGGGTTGGCCTCGAGCATGAGCGCGACCACGCCGGCCCCGAGCGGGCTCGCGCTGCTGGTGCCGCCGAAGTTGCTGGTGTAGCTGCTCCCGGTCGTGGTCGTCCACGTCCCGCGGTTGTTGCCCGAGGAGTGAGTCACGACGAGCATGCTCGACCCGAGCTCGTTGTACCACGCGCGGATGTCCTGATCGCCCACGGCACCGATCGCCAGCGAGAAGCGGCTCGCGGCCCACGGGTCGTACTCGACCCGGTCGTTGGTCCCGCCGTTGCCCGCGGCCCACGCGATGATCGTGCCCAGGCCGTCCCGCCCGTTGACCGAGTTCGCCAGGGCGGCGTATTCCACGCTGCTGATCGTGTGCAGGCGCCCGTTGTCCGACGGGCCCCACGAGTTGCTCTTGATCGCGTTGAGGTCGTTGCGGAAGTTGAGCGCGCTGGCGGTCTGGGTTGCCGAGCCGTAGAGCTGCCCGCTGATGCCGGCATTGAACGCCGCCCCGACGCCCCCGATCCCGTTGTTGCCCACCGCCGCCGCGATACCCGCGCACGCCGTCGCGTGGCTCGTCGGCGAGCCGGCCTGCGTCGCGGCGGAGACGTAGTTCGCGTTCAGGTCCGGGTGGCTGTACTGCCAGCCGCCCTCAAGAATCCCCACCGTCACGCCCTGCCCCGTGTACCCCTCGGCCCACGCCCCGGGCAGGTTCGCGCTCGCGATCGGGTTCTGCAGGTTCCGAAGGTGCCACTGCTGGTTGAAGCTCGGGTCCGTCGGGAGCGTGCGCAACGTCCGCGGACGCTCCAGATCGATGTACGCCTCCGCGACGCCCTCGGCATCTTGCAACGCCGACGCGAGGTCGATCGCCTCCTGCACGTGCGCCGTGCGGATCAGATAGAACCCGGGCGCAAAATCCAACGCCTCAGCCTGGTGGTTGCCCGCCCACGCCGCCGCCCCGACCACGCCCTCCGCCTGGCGCACGATCACCGCGTTGTGCAGCACGTACCCGGGCGTTGGCGCGGGGATGAACCCGTCTTTCTCGACGTGGTCGTTGTTGACACGCCACGCCGGGCTGGTCGCGCCGAGCGGGTCATCGATCAGGAAAAACTCCGCGACGTATCCGGTCTGGACCGGGGTGCCGTCGAAGGCCCCGTCGCCGATCGCCGACCCCGCGAGAGCCGCGGGCGTCGCGAGCCCGATGAGGAGCCCCGCCACGCCGCACAGCACGCCAGCCGTCACGCCACACGCTCGATCACGTCGCATCTTGACCTCGTTTGTCTTCTGTGTTCCAAGTGCCCGTTTCGGTCCGCGGCTCGCCGAAGCCAACCGCCCTCTACCCATCCCCACACAGCCCCCGGAAGCCGACCCCAGAACGCACGGGCACGACGACCCCAATCCCGATCCCATACATACCCTGACGCCAAGCGCACTTTTTTGCAAGCCCCAAGCCCCAAATAGGGCTTATTCGGCCCGCTGCACGCGCCATACATGCCCCCAGAAACCAAAAAAGAGCTTCTAAATACCAAACAAAACACGTTATGCCGCGAACAGTTTCGCACAGGGACGTATCACGAGACTGAAGCGTGCGGCTTGCGAGCGATCGCCCGCGCTGGAAAGAAGCCGCGAAAAAGCCGCGACGCAGTGGGATACGCCCCGCTCGGGTGGTCGGTTTCGACCGGGGGCGGCGGATCGCATATTCGTGGGCGCAGATCGCGCGGGATGCGGAGGCGTGCGCACGTCTCGGAATGGGTTTGTGGGAGGCGTTGACCGGCGGGTGGTCTGGCCTACGATGGACGCTCGCGACTCCGCGCGGCGCTCCCGGTGCGCCTCGCGGGTGCGTGTTGGCCGCTGTAGCTCAGTGGTAGAGCGCACCCTTGGTAAGGGTGAGGTCGAGGGTTCAAGTCCCTCCAGCGGCTTGTTTTGGGGTTCTGGGTCCGCCTTTGGAAGAGGGCGAGGCCCCGGACCTGCCTTGCTGGATCTGTCCGGCTGGACGGGCCTGTCGGGGGTCGGCTTGGGATGGCCGAGTCTCGTCGTACGGGTGGCCCGTCGGTGTTCGGGAGTTCGGTGTTCGGGTCGCGGCTTCGGGGCCGCGGGCCCGCCCCGGTCGTCGGGGCGCAGGACGCCGCTGCCGACGGACGTTGGCGAGGGAATGATCGTGTCCGGCCTCGGGGCCGGGCGTTCGGCACGGTTGCGGTTTCGGGGCACGCGCCCCGGGCGGCCGAGCCGGGAAAGATGAGTTGGTTGGCAGAGGCGGGCGTACGCCCCTGCCGCGACGGCGCAGCAGCCCCGGCACGGTCGGGCCTCCGCTGGCCGGGACACCTGTTAGACGGTGGAGGAACACCCACAATGGCCAAGGCCACCTTTGAGCGGACCAAACCGCACGTCAACGTCGGGACGATCGGGCACATCGACCACGGCAAGTCCACGCTGACCGCCGCCCTTGTGGCGCGTGCGGCCGCCAAGGGTCTCGGCGAAGCCAAGAGCTACGCCGACATCACCAAGGGCGGCACGGTGCGTGACTCCAACAAGACCGTGACGATCCACGCGTCGCACGTCGAGTACGAAACCGAGGGGCGCCACTACGCCCACGTCGACTGCCCGGGGCACGCCGACTTCGTGAAGAACATGATCACGGGGGCCGCCCAGATGGACGGCGCCATCCTCGTGGTCGCCGCCGACTCGGGCCCCATGCCCCAGACCCGCGAGCACGTCCTGCTCGCCCGTCAGGTCGGCGTGCCCTACATCGTCGTCTTCATGAACAAGGTGGACCTCGTCGACGACCCCGAGCTGATCGAGCTGGTCGAGATGGAGATCCGCGAGCTGCTCGACAAGTACGAGTTCCCGGGCGACGACACCCCGGTCATCAAGGGGCAGTCCAAGGCCGCCCTTGAGAACCCGAGCGACGACACGATCTGTGCGCCGATCGACGAGCTGTTCGGCGCTCTGGACAGCTACATCCCCGAGCCCGCCCGCGAGCAGGACAAGCCGTTCCTGATGGCGATCGAGGACGTGTTCAGCATCAAGGGTCGCGGCACGGTCGCGACCGGTCGTATCGAGCGCGGCATCTGCAAGGTCGGCGACGAGGTCGAGATCGTCGGGCTCTCCAAGGTGAACAAGAAGACGATCATGACCGGCGTCGAGATGTTCCAGAAGACGCTCGATCAGGGCATCGCCGGCGACAACGTCGGGTGCCTGCTCCGCGGCGTCGAAAAGGAAGAGATCGAGCGCGGGCAGGTCCTCTGCAAGCCGGGCAGCATCAAGCCCCACACCAAGTTCAAGGCCCAGATCTACGTGCTCAGCAAGGAAGAGGGCGGGCGTCACACGCCGTTCTTCGCCGGGTACCGCCCCCAGTTCTACATGCGGACCACCGACGTGACGGGGAGCGTCAAGCTGCTCGGCGGGGCCGAGATGTGCATGCCGGGCGACAACGTCGAGATCGAGGTCGACCTCATGGACAAGCCCGTCGCGATCGAGCCGGGCCTCCGCTTCGCCGTGCGCGAGGGTGGGCGCACCATCGGCTCCGGCACCGTCACCGAGATCATCGAGTAAGCACCCGGTGACGACCCGCCCGCGACGGGCCTCGGAAGAGGGCCGACGCGGACGCGACCGCAAGATCCAGCACCGGCCCGCGGGAGCAACACCCGCGGGCCGGCTTTCCGAGAACGACCCGGCGGGCACACCACCCGCCAACGGGCCCGGCACGGGCCTGCAACCGGAGCGAACCGATGGCCAAGAAGAAGTCCAATGCCCGCGAGTACGTCTGGCTCCAGTGCACGGAGTGCGGCGATCTCAACTACCGAACCTCGATCAACGTCAAGGGCGGCATCGAGGACCGCATCAAGGAAGGGTTCCAAAAGTACAGCCCGCGTCTGCGCAAGCACACGCTGCACAAGATCAAGCGGAAGTGAGAAGGCACTAGGCAATAGGGACTAGGCATTAGGGGGAGAGGGCTTGGAGAGCAGAGAGAGGCGAGAAAGTGGCGTTCAAAAGATTTGTCGCTGCTTTCCGAGTCTCTTCTCTCCACTGATGTCCGCGGCCTCACCGAATGCCCGACCCGTCCCACGACGCCACAGGCCTATTGCCTAGTGCCCAATGCCTATTGCCTTACCTCTACGCCAATAGCTCAATTGGTAGAGCAGCTGATTCCAAATCAGCAGGTTGGGGGTTCGAGTCCCTCTTGGCGTGTTCGAGCCCGGTCCGTGCCGCCCCCTTCCGATGAGGGGGCGGGGTGTTCCGGGCTGCTCTGGTCCGGGGCCGCCCCGCACGCCGGCGAGCCCCGGCGGGAAGAAGTGTTGCTATGAGCCTGATTTACAAGCCGAACCAGGGGTACTGGGTCCGGACGATGACGGCCGTCTTTGTGGGCGTGCTCGTCCTCGCCGGCGCGGGCTGGACGTGGCAGCAGTTCGAGCTGGTCCGCCTCCCGACGCCCACCTGGCAGCTCGACGTGGTCGGGCTCCAGGGCGAGCCCCCCGTCGCGGGGCAGGGAGTGGAGCTACTCGATGCCAGCGGCGTTGAAACCCTCGACGTCGCGACCGCGACCGTTGAATCCTGGTCCCCCGGGACACGCGGCACCGGCACCCTCGTCGTCCGCGGCGTCACCCTCGCGGACCGCGACTTCGAGCTCGTCAACGCCAACACCTTCCGCGCCGGCGGCGCCACCGCCCTCGGCACGCCCGCGAGCGAGGGCACCGTCCGGACCGCGCGCGGCATCCCGATCTTCGAGCCCACGTACCTCCAGGCCGGCGGCGCCGGGATCGTCCTGATCCTCGGGGCGGCGCTCATCTACTGGCTCGTGGGCGTGAAGCGCAAGACCGTCGAGTTCCTCATCGCGACCGACGGCGAGATGAAGAAAGTCAACTGGTCCACGCGGAAGGAAGTCACCGGCTCCACGATCGTGGTCGTCGTCGCGACCTTCCTGATCGCGGGCGTGCTGTTCGTCATCGACATGGTGTTCAGCTATGCCTTCGCGAGCGCGGGCGTGCTCGAACGCTGACGCACCCCGAGGTCCCCCCCCGCATCGACCGCGAGCCCGGAAAGGGCAGGCAACGCCATGCAGAACATTCACGACGAGCCGCAGCACGCCGAGACCAACGCCGGCGACCCGCAGCCCGAAGCCACGCGGGCCGCCGAGCAGCAGGCCGCCGGCGAGGGCGCCCCGCCCGAAGGGCACCCCGATGCGCATCCCGATGCACAGGCCGACACGCAGGCCGAGCCCAAGCCGTCGGGCAAGAGCCCTGCCGCCCCGGCCATGGACGGCAAGCCCGACGAGAAGGCCGACCTGATCGCCGAGGACGAGCCGATCCGCCACGAGGGCATGAACTGGTTCGTCCTCCGCGTCGCGAGCAACAAGGAAAATTCCGTTCGCGAGACGCTGCTCCGCAAGGTGCAGATCGAGAAGATGACCCACCTGGTCAGCCGCATCCTCGTGCCGACCGAGAAGACCAAGACCATCAAGGGCGGCAAGCAGAAGATCACCGAGACCAAGCTCTACCCGGGCTACGTCTTCGTCGAGATGCGCCTGGAAGACGACGGGCGCATCCCGCAGGACGTCTTCTTCCTCATCAAAGAGACCACCGGCGTGGGCGACTTCGTCGGCACCGCCGGACGGCCCACCCCGATGCAGGAGCACGAGATCGAGAAGATGCTCCGCGACTCCAAGCGCCCCGAAGAAGAACCCGTCGTCCGCATGGTCTTCGAAAAGGGCGAGCACGTCATCATCAAGGAAGGCCCGTTCGAGAACTACGAGGGCACAATCGACGAGCTCCACCCGGAGAAAGGCGAGGTCACTGTCCTGGTCACGATCTTCGGGCGTCAGGCCCCGATCAACCTGGAAGAGTGGCAGATCGCCAAGGCCGACGAGGTCTGAGCCGATCGGTTCTTGCCGCCAGCCGCCATCCCGACCAGCACTCCCCCGCGGCCCGGCCTCTCGCCGGGCCGTGATCTTTGCGGCCTCTGCCCCGCCCGACGCACACGAGGGCCGACGCCGCGTCACGGGCGTCGGCTCGCCGGGCGTGGAACCATCCCCCGCCCGGGGGCGTTGATCCTTCAGGAGCGTGCAGCCGCCGCGGGGTGGTATAGGTTTGTTCAATCGCGGGCCGATTTCGCGGACGCCAGGAGCGATGCCATGTCGACGGCTGAGGGTTCGGGTCATCAGGATGCAGCACACCGCGGGGCGAAGAAGCCGGGGCGCACGCCCGAGCGACGCCGGCGCGGGCTGAAGATCGCGGTCGGCGTCGCGACGGGGCTGCTCGTCCTGCTCGTGGTCGTCGTTTTACTGCTTCCGACGATCGTCGGCGGCCTCGCCCGCGGGCCGATCTCCCGAGCCGCCAGCGACTCGATCGACGGCGACGTCCAACTCGACACCCTCCGCATCCGCTGGCTCGGCGGCGTCCGAGCCCAAGGCGTCCGACTCCTTGAGCCGGACGGCACGCCCGTCGCCGACCTCACACTCGAAACCTCGAAGGGCCTCCTCGGGCTTGCCTTCGCCGGCGGGAACTTCGGCGAGGTCCGCGTCAGCGGTGAGGTCGACGTGCGCGTCGACGCCGACGGGCGCACCAACCTCGACCGCGCCATCGGCACACACGACCCCGCCGCCCCCGCGACACCGTCCCCCGATGCGCCCCAGCCGCAACCCTCACCCCGGGGTGAGCCGTCCGCGCCATCCCCCGCCGCCGAGCCGGTGCGTGTGCCCGCAAACCTCCACGCGACGCTGGTCCTCGACGGGCTCCGCATCCGCTACGCCGACCCGTCGCTCGCGGAGGTCTCCGCGAACGAGCTGACGGCCCTCGCGATGCGGGTCGATCGAGGGCGGGCCACGCTCGTCGCCGGCGAAGCCGCGACCGTCGATCTCGAAGTCCGCATCGAGCGCACGGGGAGCGCGACGCCCGTCGCCCCCGGCGCGCTCACGCTCAAGCTCGACGCGCGGAACTGGTCCACACGCGACGGCCTGCTCACGCCGGAGCTCGCGACCGGCGACATCGAGCTCCGCCTGGACGCGCCGGACCTCCAGCTCGACGCGGCCCTCGCCTACGCCGACGGACGCGCGAGCCTCGCGCGCGAGCTGACCCTGACGGCCGAGGGCTCGGCCCCGTTGCTGATCCCGATCTTGAACGCCGCGGGCGTGCAGGCCGACCGCCTCGCGGGCGTCGATGTCCGCGTCGAGCGGTTCGACCTGCGCCCGGACCGCCTGCCGACACTCATCGCCGCGATCGGCAGCGCGATGGAGGGCGTCGCCCCCGCGGAGCCCGACGCGGGGGACGCGGTCGCGGTGCGCGCGCGCGTCGGCGTGCGCGAGGCGTCGCTGCGCTTGCCGCCGGAGATGGAGGGCGCCCCGCGGCGCGTGCGCGTCGAGAACCTCGCGCTCGAGATCAACGCGGCCGACCTCGCGGGCGACGTGACCGTCGCGCTCCGAGCCGCGGGGGCGGCCGACGGCGCGCCGCTCGGCAACATCCGCGCCAACCTCGCCGCCCGCGGGCTGCTCAGCGCCACCCCCGCGATCTCGGGCGACATGACCCTTCCGCGCCTCGTCCCGCTCCTCCGCCCCGCGATGGCGGCCCAGGGGATCGACGCCGACGAGCTGCTCGGCCCCACCACCTCGCTGATCGTCGCCCTCCGCGGCGAGGGCTCCGCCGACGCCCCGCGCGTCGAGGCTCGCCTCGACATCAGCGGCGAACGCGTGCGCCTCGCCGCGCCGCTGGTCTTCGAGGGCGGCGTGCTGCGGAGCGGCGCGCAGCCGATCACCGGACGCGTGGACAACCTCCAAGCCCTCCTCGGCGCGCTGCAGGACGCGGAGCTGCCGGTCGAGATCGCCCAAGCCGGCCGCGTGGACTTCCGAGCCGCGGACCTGCGCCTGCCGATCGCGCTCACCGCCAGCGAAGCCGGGCCCGCGGGCCCGGACCTCTCGCGCCTGCAGCTCTCGAGCGAGCTGACGCTGAGCGGCGCAAGCGTGCTGGAAGCGACGGCCGGTCGCGTGGACGTGAGCCGGGCGCATGTGCAACTCGTCGCGCTCCCGGGCGAGGCGGGGCGCACCTCGCGCCTGGAGTTCACGCTGCAGGCGGCCGCCGAGCGTGAGGGCGCGCCCGTCACCGTGCAGGGCAACGCGCGGAGCGCCACGCTGCTCGGCGCCATCACGGGCATCATGGCCCACCGGGGCGACGGGCCGGCACCGGTGCTCGATCCCGTCTCGCTCGGGATCACCGGGAGCCTCCGCGTCAACGACGCGCCCTCGGCCCTCATCGCCGCCTTCATGCCCGCGCCCGAGAGCGACGAAGCGCCGGACCTCGCGGCCGCCGTCCGCGCCATCGCGGGCGAGACGGCCCACCTCGCGATCGACCTCGCCCCGACCGCCGGCGGCTCCGCGATCGCAATGCGCGCCTGGACGGGCGCGCAGAGCCTGCAGGCGCGTGCCTCGCTGCTGCGCGACGCGCTCACCGTCAGCGAGCTCACCATCAACGCGGGCCTCGGCGAGCCGCGGGCGCGCGCGCTGGCGACGGCCCTGCGCCAAGACCCGGCGCTCGTGCCCCCGCTGGCCGAGCCCGTCGCGATGCGCGTCAATGTCCAGCCCCTGCGCGTGCCGTTCGTCCAAGGCTTCGAGCCCGACATGAGCGCCGTCGCGGCCCTCACGCTCGAAGCGACCGCGACGCTGACGGCCGCACTCCGCGACTACATCCTGCCCGCCGACCCCGACGATCCGGAGAGCCGCCCGGTCCACCTCGGCCCGATCGCCATTCGCCCGCTCACGATCGACCTCGCTCTCCCCCTCGTCGGCGTGCTGACCAACGACGCGGGCGAGCCACTGACGACCGAGCCCGCCGCCGCGACGCTGGTCGCGCGCGCCGAGATCCGCCACGGCGCACAGGGCGGCGCACGCCTGCTCCTCACCGAGACCCACGCGAGCGTGCCCCTCGCCGGCGGCGCGCCCGCGGGCGTCGCCGCCCTCTGGGGCACGTTCAACGAGCTCGATCTCGCCTGGGTCGAGCAACGCTTCGCGAGCGAGGGCGCGATCACCGGCCCGCTCGGCCCCGCGCTCTTCGGCGAATACGCCTTCGACGGCAACCCCGCCGAGCTCGCGCAGCTGCTCGCGGGCGAAACGGGCCTCGAGCCCGCGACCGTCGCCGCCCGCGTCTTCAGCCAGAACCTGCACGCCCAGGAACGCCTCACGCTCCGCATCGAGCCCGCGACCGACCAGCTCCCGCCGCGGATCATGCTCGCCGAGCCGGTCACGCTCCCCTATGTCCTGCCTGTCGCTTACGGCTCCACGCTGCTCGGCGAGGGCGGGCGGCTGCTCGAGCCCGTCGAGGCCAACCTCCATCTGGAGCGCCTGACGCTCGTCGTCCCCGGGCACGCGCAGGGCCTGCCCGGCGTCGCGTACGGGATGTCGCAGAACACCGGCGGCCCGCTCGTCCACGAGATCTTCGACCTTGCCGGTGAGCTGCGCGCCGCCGCCGCCCACATCGACCTCGGCCCGCGCGGGCGTGTCACCCTCCGCGACGTCCGAGCCACGCTCGCCGACGCCTCCGCCACCTTCCAACAGACGCTGCTTGTCGGCCTCCGCGCCACGCTCACCGCCACCCCCGAGCAGGGCGGCGTCCGCGGCGAACCGATCACCGGCGACGCCTTCGCCATGATCGCCGACGCCTACGGGCACCCCATCGAGCAACCCATCCTCACCGATCTCAACCTCGACATGGACCGCGTCCCCACCGCGCTCGTCGACGCCCTCGCCCAGCAGAACGGGCTGCTCGTCGACATCCTCGGCTCGGAGATCTCCGCCAAGCTCCGCGCCCGCGAACTCGGCGTCGCCGGGGACACCATCGGCGGCTATTTCGAGCTCACCGCCTCCAGCCCGCGCGCCACCGCTGAGTTGCAAGGGCGGGTGCGCGACAACGTCCTCGCGCTCAGCAGCATGGAGATCCTCCGCATCACGCAGATCGCCCCCGAACTCGCCCAGCGCTTCACGGCCGGGCTCCCGCTCGTCAGCGGCTTCGAAAAACAATCCGGCGACGAGCCCGCGACCGTCACCGTCACCGACCTCCGCCTCCCCCTCGACGGCAACCTCGCCAACCTCGCCGGCGCGATCGCGATCGACCCCGGCGTCGGACGCTTCTTCACCGGCGAGCTGTTCAGCTCGCTCCTCCGCGTCGAGCGCGAGCACACGATCGGGCAGAGCCTCCCGCCGCTGCAGCTCACCGCCGACGCGGGCGTGCTCAAGTACGACCGCTTCGTGCTCCCCCTGGGCGAGTTCAGCTTCGAGACCTCCGGCTCGGTCGACCTGCTCCGCCAGCAGATCGACGTGCTGACGTGGATCCCGCTCGGCGCGCTGACCGAAGAGGCCGCGGGCGCGTTCAACACCAGCCTTGTCAGCCGACTCGGCGGCGACATCCCCGGGCTCGGGCGCGACACCATGATGCCCTTCCGCACCCGCGGCTCGCTCTCCAATCCCTCCACCGCGCCGGACCTCGAAACCTTCATCCAGACCGCCCCTGACCGACTCGCCCCGGACATCCTCGAACGACTCCTCGACGGCAACACCGGACGCGAGATCGAACGCGGCCTCCGCGACCTGCTCCGGCGCAACCGCGACCGAGACGGCGACCGCTGATCCCCGCGGGAGTTGGCGCCGCTCGACGCCTCGCCCCGACGCTCACACCAGGCGGCGTGCCGCGTCCGACGCGTGCACGGCGCGGACGCGGGATCTCCGCCCCGAGCGCAGCACCAGTCCCGATGACTTTCACCCACGGGGGCAACACCCAGATCGCACGCCTGTTCGGGCGCTGGTCCTCGCACGAAAACCACGGCGGCGGCCTCGCGCTTGGAGCGTGCCGAACGGCGTGGTAGAGTCGTGCGAGGAGGTGACGAGATGCCGCGGCGGACCATGATCGTGCGCGCGCCCGGCCTGGGCGTGCGACTGGGCCTGTTCATCGCGTTGCTGCTCGCCGCAGGCGCGCACGCGCAGCTCGCGCCGCGCGAGGTGCTGGTCGTCTATGACAGCCGCATCGCGGATTCGCGGCTCGTCGCCGAGCACTACGCGGGCAGCGCCAAGGTGCCCGGCGGGGTGGGCGGTGTCGCGCCGGCGCGCCCCGGCGTCCGCGTGGTCGATCTCGCGAGCCTCGGCGCCCCCGCGCCGACCGGCGCCACGCTCAGCTACGCCAACTTCAAGACCCGACTCCGCGACCCCATTGCCAACTACTTGCGCGACGAGAACCTGACCCGCGCCGTCCGCTCCCTCGTGCTCACCAAGGGGATCGCCCACCGCGTGCAGGACATCGCCTCGGCCAACGTCGGCGACGCGCCCGCCAGCGCCGCCAACCTCTACCTGCAGGGCAACGCCACCTACGCCAGCGTCGACAGCGAGTTGACCCTCGTCCTCCAGACGCTTGACGACGGCGAGAGCGGCGGCTCGGGCGACTCCTTCGCCGACGGGAACATCGTCAACCCCTATCACCGCAGCAACGAGCAGATCGCCGCGTTCTCCAGGGCCGCCGCGGGCGAGCCCATCCGGCTCATCCCGGTCATCCCCGGGCAGATCTGGCGCGGGGCGCTCCCCGCCGGGGGCGCGCCCGCCGGCCTCACCCCCGGGCAGATGCTGCTGGTCTCGCGCCTCGACGGGCACACCGTCGATGACGTCCGCGCCATGATCGATCGCGCCCAACACGTGGTCCTCGATCCGGGATCGAGCGCCATCGTGCTCGATGAATCCGGGAGCAACGGCGTCGCCGACGCGGGGCCCAACAACGAGCTCGACAACCGAGGCATCTCCATCATTCGCGCCGGCGACGACTACGAGATGACCCGCGATCACCTGCTCGCCGACGGGCGATGGAACCCCGCGATGATCCGCTACGACGAGGCGAGCGGGGCGAGCCGCTTCCTCGTCGGCCCGCGCCTCGACTACAACAACGAGGGCCTGCTCGTGGAGGACCCGGTCGTCCTGCTCGCGCACTACGGCTCCAACCACGCCGGCGCCAAGCCCGGGGGGACCGCCGGACGCACGTATCCCGAGAGCTTCCACTACGCCCCCGGTGCGGTGTTCAACACGATCGAGAGCTACAACGCCCGCGCGTTCAACGGGCTCGGCTCGACGCTCGGGCAGGCGCAGGCCGCGGATTTTCTGGCCGCGGGCGGGACGTTCGCGATCGGGCACGTGTGGGAGCCGTTCGCGGACTTCATCCCGGACAACGACTTCCTCGTCCGGAACTTCCTGCTCGGGCACCTGAGCTGGGCGGAGGCCGCGTGGACGAGCATCCCCGTCCTGAGCTGGCAGCACGTCGTGCTGGGCGACCCGCTCGCCCGTGTCGTGCGCACGAGCGAGGATCTGAACGGCGACGGGCGCGTCGATATCGACGACCTTTATGAGTGGTACCGCCTCGGCGGCGTGGACATCAACAACGACGGGGTCATCGACGAGGCGGACAAGCAGCTCCTGATCGAGGCGATTCGCTTCGGGGAAACCCTGGAGCAGCGGGAGTCGGCCCGCCCCTGAGCCCGGGGCGCGGAGCCGGGCGGTGGAACAGGCCGGGCGGCGGAACTTTTGCCCCCGGGCGCGGGCGCGAGCCGATGCTCCAACGTGCGCGCACCGGCCGAACACATCCTCGACCCCGGGTGGGGCTTCCTGCTGGCGGGGCTCGCCTGCCTGGCGGCGGCCGTGCTCATCCCGGCACAGCTCGACCTGGGCGAAGCGAGGCACCAACGCGACCGGGCGCTGGTCTACGAAGCGTTGCACACCGAGCGCCTCGCACGTCACGACGCGTTTCTCGGCGCGCTCGATCAGGGGGACCCGATCCTGCTTCGGGCGCTGGCCGCCAGCCAGCTGAACCTGATCCCCGCGGGGCTCCAGCAGCTCGGGGACGTCCCGACGGCGCAGCCGGCCTCGGTCTTCGCTCACCTCGAACCGCCGCCGGCCGCCGCCCCGGTCCGGGCGAGGCTCGACTCCCGCCTGGCCCGCCTCGCGACGCACCGCACGACACGCCTGCTCCTGATCGTCGGCGGCGCGATCGCGGTCTTCATCGCCCTGCTCCCACCCTCCCGCAACGCCTAGGTTCTGTCTGAAGGCGCATTCGATCCGTCACAGAATCGATGTGCCGAACCCCTACACCCTGAAGATCGCGCCGAGCTTCTTGCCCAGCAGCAGGCTCGCGCCGAAGAGCGCTGTCGCCAGAAGCGCCATGCCCCAGACGCCCAACGCGCTCGCGATATACGGCCCATCACCCAGCCGCATCGTGAACGCGTAGATCGCCTTGGTCAGCGGGTAGTGGATCTCCTGCTGCGCCAGGATCAGGCTGTCGGACACCTCCAGCATGCTGAAGCTGAACACGAGCAGCCCGCCCGCGATCAGGTTCGCCATGATCAGCGGGACGATGATCTTGCGCACGGCCGTGATCCGGCTCGCGCCCAGGTTCACCGCCGCCTCCTCGAGCTCGCCCGAGGTCTGCTCCAGCCCAGCGACCGTCGAACGCACGATGTAGGGCAGCCGTCGCACGGCGTAGGCGATCGTCAGCAGCAAGAACGGGTTCGGCGTCAGCGTCGGGTCCTCGCTCGACACTGTGCTCGTCACGCTCAGCATCCGCGCCAGCTCGCTGAAGCCCTGCCCCGCGAGCCACTCCCGCACCTGCGGGACCGGCCACTGCAGCGTCAGCGCCACGTACCCGAACGCCATCACCAGCCCCGGCACCGCCAAGGGCAGCATGCACAGGCTGTCGAGCAGGTTCCGGCCCACCAGCTTCGTGCGCACGATGATGTACCCGATCAGGATCCCCAGCCCGATGTTCAGGATCACCGCCATCGCGCTGAGCTGCAGGCTGTTCTTGATCGCGTTGAACGAGTCCGGCGCGCTCAGCGCCTGGTCGAAGTGGTCCAGCGTCCACCCCGTCGGCAGCACCGTCCGGTACCACTGCCCCGGCTCGGTCAGCGCCACCAGCACGACCCCAAGGTGCGGGAGCACCGCCAGCAGCGTCACGAACGCGAACCCGCCCACCGCCAGCAGCGAGCCCCACCACGGGAGCGTCTTCTCCGAACCCGCGCGCGACGCCTTCGCGTACATCGCGTAGGCCTTGCCGCCGAAGGCGATCTTCCCCACCAGATAAAAGATCACCGCGCTGGTCAGGAGCACCACCGTGAGCGCGTAGGGCTCGGCGCTCGACTCGATCTGCTGCAGCCCGTAGAAGATCTGCACCGGCGTCGTCGTCGTGTAATCGAAAATCAGCGGCGTGCCCAGCTCCGTGAACGCCCAGATGAAGACGATCGTCGAGCCCGCGAACAGCCCGGGGCGGATCAGCGGGAGCGTGATCTTGATCAGACGCTTCCACCCGCCCGCGCCGAGGTTCTCGGCGGCCTCGTCGAGCGCCGGGTCCAGGTTCGCCAGGGCCGCCGTCGCGTTCAGATAGATGATCGGGTAGAGGTGCAGCGCGATGACGAACGCGACCGCGAACAGGCGCCCGTCGATCCCGAGCACGTCGAACTGCCCGCCGAGGTAGTCGATGTCGGTCCCGAGGAATGAGTTCAGCATCCCCTGTCGCCCGAGGATCGCCTTCATCCCGAGCGCGCCGACGAACGGCGGGAGGATCAGCGGCACCAGCACGGCCGCGTTCCAGAACGCCTTCCCGGGCAGCTTGTACCGAGCCGAGACGATCGCCAGGGGGAGCGCGAGCAGGATCGAGAAGGACGTCGCGACGACCGCGAGCTGCAGCGCGTTGACCAGGCCCTGGACCAGGGCGGGGTCTTCGAAGACGAGTTGGAGGTGGCGGAGGGTCCAGCCGGTGCCGCTCGCCGGGTCGTCGGCGAAGCCGCCGCGGACGGTGAGCGCGATCGGGACAAGCAGAAAGAGCGTCAGCAGGGCGAGGAGCCCGCCGAGGAGCGCGTACTGCCAGATGGTTCGCCAGGCGCCCGCTTTCATGAGGGCCGGAGTCTACGCGGGGGGGCGGGCCCGGGGCGGGATCTGCCGGCGGTGCGGGCGTTCAGATTCTGCAAAGAAGGGGCGTCGGACGATGCCGAACGCCCCCGACATGCGGTGACCGGTCTGTTTGCGTGGCGTGGGTTAGAGCTTGAGGTCGCCGAGGCCCATGCCGAGCCCGCCGAGGTCGCCGAGCCCGCCCTGGCCGGAGCCGCGGCTCTGCTGCTTGGCGCGTTGCTTGGCCTGCTCCTTGAGGCGGCGCAGGTGCGGGGTCTCCTTGAGGATTTCTTCGGGTGTGCGGTCGTCGCGCTCGCCGCGGCCGCCACGTCCGCCGCGACCGCCCGGCGCGCCCTCGCGCTTCGGGGCTTCCTTCAACGCCTTGATGCTCAGCGAGATCTTCCGGTCGCTCGGGTCGATCTTCAGCACGCGGCACTGCACGACCTCGTCGGGCTTCAGCACGTCCGACGGGTGCCCGACGCGCCGCCACTCCAGCTCCGAGATGTGGCAGAGCCCCTCGACGCCCGGGCGGATCTCGATGAACGCGCCGAAGTCCACGATGCGCACCACGCGCCCGGAGACGTCGGCCCCCTCGGCGATCTCCTGGGCGATCTCGCCGAACGGGTCGGCCTGGAGCTGCTTCATCCCCAGGCTGATGCGGTTCTTCTCCCACTCGATCTTCAGGATCTGCACCGAGACCTGCTTGCCGACCTCGACGAACCGACCGACGTTCTTCTCGCCCTGGTTCACGCGGTCGTGGCTCAGGTCGGAGATGTGGATCAACCCGTCGATCCCACCCAGGTCGACGAACGCGCCGAAGGGCATGATCTTGCGGACCGTGCCGGTGACCGTGTCGCCCTCTTTCAGCACGCCCTTGAGCTTCTCGCCCTCGCGGGCGCGCTCCTCGGCCAGCATGTCGCGACGGCTCAGCACGATGTTGCCCGTCCCGCGACGGTCGATCCGCTGCACGCGGCAGGCCAGCTTCTGCCCGACAAACACCGAGAGGTCCGCGATGTGGTCGAGCGCGACCTGGCTCGCGGGCATGAACGCGCGGTGCCCCGCGATCTCGAGCTCCAGCCCGCCCTTATTGGTCCCGGTCACCTTCGCCTCGACGGTGTCGCCGGGCTGGAGCATCTCCCACTCGGCCTTCTGCACCTGCCCGGGCAGCGAGCAGACATAGATGCTCTCCCCGGGCTCGAACCGCTCGACCGCGACCTCCAGCGCCTCGCCGATCTTGGGCAGGTCGGCCTCGGTCTTGAACTGGGTGCGGTCAACGACGCCGAGCTCCTTGGGCCCGAACTCGACGAACACGTCCGACGGCCCGACGCTGACGACCTGCCCGGTGCGGTGCTCGCGCCCGCCCTGGACGACCCGCGGCTTGGCGCGGGCCGGGGCGGCGCCGGTCACCGGGGTCACCGTGTCCCGCGGGGAGCGGGGCTGCGCGGGCTTGGCGGGGGCCTGCGTCGCGGAGCCGCCGCGGCCGCCACCGCCACCACCGCCGCTCGAGCCGAAGCCGAGCTGCGCCATCGCGGCATCGACCTCGGCGTCCATCGCCGCCCCGACCTCGACGCGCATGTTCTTCGGGTCATTCGCCGAGTCAGCCGCGTCCTTCGGCTTCGCCGGGGGCTGCTGGGGGGCTGGGTCCTGCTCGGTCGGGCCGCTGGAGCGACCGCTGTCGCGCGCGTCCTCGGCGCTCGGCGGGGCGGTGGGCTCGCCGGTGGTCGGCTTCGGGGGCTCGGACTGCGGCGTGGGACGCTCGGACGCCTCCTGCTTGGTCTCCTGCGACTTTTCCGACGCCGGCTGCTCGCCCTGCGGCGGCTTCTTGCCCGACTCGCCCGTCGGATCGTTGGTCGCGGGCTGGTCGGCGTGGGGCTTCTCGTTGGGCTCTTGGGTGTGCTCGTTGGTCATCGCAGAAAACCGGCCTGTTCGCGTCCCGCGGCGGTGGATGATGGTGTCGCGAGCGGTGCTGGTGCCGCGGTCGGCCGCTCGCGCGGGCGGTGTGCCCGGTGCTCGATGCTGGAATCTGTCTCCGAATTGGTCTCGGATGTCTGCCCTCGTGGGTGTGGCGCGTTGCCGTGCAGTCTACCGGGCCCCGCCCCCGACGCCTAGACCCGCAAACGCCCCTGCATCCGCGGACGAAACCCCTCCCCGTACGACCGCGCCGCCAAGGGTTAACGCACGAACTGCTGGATCGCTTCCACGATCCGCTGGGCCGTCGCGACGTTCGCCAGCCCCGCCTCCGCGTTAATCTCCGGCGGCTCGCCCGTCCGCACCGCCTCCAAGAACGCCTCGATCTCGCTCACGATCGGCTCCTGATCATCGATCACCAGGGGCTCGATGTTCACCAGTTCCGACCAGTTCAGGTCCGTCAGGTCCTTCCCCTGGCGGAGCTGCTCGTGCACCTCGCGCATCTGGATCTCGTTGGCGGTCCGGCGGATGATCGTCCCCGTCTTGGCGGCGTAATCGACCTTGATGTACGCGTTTTCACCCGTGATCCGCGTCACACGCTCGGTCTTGAGCGCCAGGCGGCTGGCCGTCAGGTTTGCCACGCACGGGCCCCAAGGACGGTTAAAGGTCAGGCGCGCGTTGCAGATGTCCTCGTGCTCGGTGATGACCGGGACGCCCGAGGCCTGCACGTCGTCGGGCTCCTGCCCGCCCATCAGCATCAGCACCACGTCCAGGTCGTGGATCATCATGTCCATCACGACGCCGATGTCGACCGAGCGGAAGGTCATCGGGCTGACGCGGTGGACCTCGATGAACCGGGGGCGGACCTCGCGGTCGGCGGCCGTCGCGCGCCGCATCGCCCGCATGATCGGGTTGAACCGCTCGATGTGCCCGACCATCAGCACCGCGCCGCCCCGCTCGGCCAGTTCCTTGATCCGCAGCGCCTCGTCGCGGTCCTGCGCCAAGGGCTTCTCGATCAGGCAGGCGACGCCGGCTTCCAGAAACGGCTCGGCCGTCTCGCGGTGGTAGATCGTCGGCACCGCGATCGAGACCGCGTCCACGCCCGCGTCGATCAGCTCTTGCGGGTCGGCGAACGCCTTGCACCCGTGCCGATCGGCGACGGTCTCGCGCCGCTCCTCGTCGGCATCGACGACGCCGACCAGCTCGACGTTGTCGAGCTCGGCGTAGACGCGGGCGTGGTGACGCCCCATCCGCCCGACGCCGACCGCCCCGCAGCGGAGGCGTTCACGGTCGGGCGTACGAACCGCCCGGGGCGAGACGCCCGCGGACAGGCCGGTGGAGTGATCAGTCTGGGTCATGAGTGGACGCCGGGCGTGGGCTTCGGGTCGGGCGCGGCCGCTGTTTCGCGAGCCCGCCCGGCGGTGGTCAGAGGATTCCCGGAAAGGGCGCGATTCAGCCGGCGGCCTCGTTCAAGGCCGACGCGAGGTCGTCCTTGCTCGTCAGCCCGATGAACTTCTTGAAGACCTCGCCGTTCTTGAACAGGATCACCGTCGGGATCGCGCTGATCCCGTACTTGACCGGGACGTTGCGGTTCGCGTCGGTATCCAGCTTGCCCACGACCGCCTTGCCGTCGAAGTCGCTCGCGACCTCCTCGATCGTCGGCGCGAGCATGCGGCACGGGGCGCACCACTCGGCCCAGAAGTCGACAAGCACGGGCTTGTCGCTACCGAGCACGTCGCTCTCGAAGTTCGCGTCCGTGAATTCCTTGACGTTGTCCGCAGCCATCGAGGCTCCTTCATGAGCAGGGCGACCGCGCGTGTGCGCACGACGCCCGCGATCAGAACTCCACACCCGGGACGCTCGGCCCCATTGATGGATCCTTGCCCCCGCGCCGAGGCCGATCAACCATCACCTGTTCCCATCGGTCGCCCCCCGCCCCCGTCGCCCGGCACGTCTTCCAGCACCGCCCAAGCCGCCCGCAAAGCCGCGCCCTGCGCCGCCGCGTCGTGGACACGGAACAGCCGCGCCCCGCAGGCAAGGTGCAGCACGCTGAACGCCAGCGACCCCGCCAATCTTCCCTCCGGGCCCGGCAGGGGCCGATCGCCCCCGCCCGCCCGGGCCCCGCCCCCCGCCTGCGCCCAAGCGACGAAGCTCTTTCGGCTCGTTGCGCTCAGCACCGGGAAGAGCCCCAGCCCGGGCAGTTCCGGGTGCGGGCCGGCGAGATCGGGCGTCGCGCGGAGGAGCTCGATGTTCTGGCGCGGGCTCTTGCCGAAGCCCAGGCCGGGGTCCAGCAAGATCGCACCCGGGGCGACCCCCGCGGCGAGCGCCGCCCGGGCCCGCTCGGCCAGGAACCCGCGGACCGCTCCGATCACCCCCGCCGCCCCGTAGTCCGGCTCGGCGTCGTAGCCCGTCGAGTACCGATCCGACCTGGGGGGCGCGAGACGGTGCATCAGGCAGAGCCCCGCGCCCGTCTCCGCCGCGAGCGCGAGCACGCCCTCGTCCTCTGTCCCGCCCGAGACGTCGTTGATCGCGTCCGCCCCGCGCTCGATCGCCTCGCGAGCGACCTGGGCGAGGGTCGTGTCCACGCTGATCGGGACGCTCGCGACCGCGGGGTCCGCGTCGGCGCGGATCGCCTCGATCGCCGGGATCAGGCGTCGGAGCTGTTCATCCCCCGGCACACGCTCGGCCCCCGGGCGGGTGCTCTCCGCCCCCAAGTCCAGCATGTCCGCACCGTCTGCGACCGCCGCCCGGGCCATCGCGAGCGCCTGCGACGCCCCCTCGGCCCGGCTGCCCGCAAAGAAGCTGTCCGGCGTCAGGTTCACGATCGCCATCACCCGCGGGCGATCCAGCACCACCGACCGACCGTGCGCGAGCCGCCACGTCTGCATGTGTTCAGAATAGGAACACCCGACATCATCGATCGCCGGGGCGTGCCAAGGCCCAACGCGGAACCCGCGATCGCTTCTTGTGCGGATGGACCCTCGGCCCGCGTTCATCGTCGCAGGCCCGGGCATTTTTTGAGAAGATGGCGACATGCACCTGCCCTGCCCAGCCTGCGGGTACAACCTGGTCGGCGTGCCGCACGCGTCCGGGGAGGACGCCCGCCTCCGCTGCCCGGAGTGCGGCGAGACGACGAGCCTGCACGACATCGAGCACCCGACGAAGGCGAGCGTGCTCGAGCACCTGCTGATTTCAATCTGTTGTGCGTGCTCGCTTATGGCCTATTTTGTGCTTGCTTCGTTGATGTACGACAACTATTGGCGGTCGATGGGCGAGCCCTACCCTTGGGAACACCTGCTCTGGATCACGCCGTCTGTGGTGATCGTCGCCTTGCCGTGGGTGCTCGCGTTCACCTCGTTGCGCAAGGTGATTCCCAAGCGTTGGCAGTGGGCGATATACGCCCTGTATGCCGTCGCCGGGCTCGCGTTCTATGTCTTCCTTGTGGACCACTACCTTTGATGATCGCGACTACCGGCATCGATCAGATGCTTCGGCGTGGCTCCGAGTCGAGGCGCGCCTCGCCCCGTGTCCGTCCCGCCTACTTCTCGATCACGCGTCCTTTGCCCTTGACGATCCTGCCGATCTCGAAGACCGTCTCGCCCGCTTTTTCCAGGCGTTTCTTCACGCCCTCGGCGAAGGTCGGGCGGACGACCAGGCAGTAGCCGACGCCCATGTTGAAGACGCGGCGCATCTCGGCTTCTTCGACGGCGCCGTGGTGCTGGAGGAAACTGAACAGGGGCGGGACGTCCCAGGCTTTGCGGTCGATCTGGGCATCGCAGTCTTCGGGGATGGATCGTTCGAGGTTGCCCGCGAGCCCGCCGCCGGTGATGTGGGCCATCGCGGTGACGACCTGCTTGACCTTGTACGAGCGGATCGTCTTGATGACGCTGGCGGCGTAGATCCGTGTGGGCTCCAGCAGGACGTCGCCGAGCGGGCGGTCGTCTTCCAGTTCCGGATAGGCCTTGTCGAGCTTGAGCTTGGCGTGGGCGACGATGCGCCGGACGAGGGAGTAGCCGTTGGAGTGGACGCCGCTGGAGGCGAGGGCGAGCACAACGTCGCCGGGTCGGACGCGTTCGGCGTTGGTGACGCGTTTGAGCTCCGCGACGCCGACGGCGAAGCCGGCGAGATCGAAATCGCCCGGGGCGTAGAGGTCGTTCATCTCGGCCGTCTCGCCCCCGAGCAGGGCGCACCCGGCCTGGCGGCAGCCCTCGCTGACGCCCTTGACGATGTCGTGGAGCATCCGCTGCTCGACCTTGTGGACGGCGATGTAGTCGAGGAAGAGCAGGGGCTCGGCCCCGAGGACGATGAGGTCGTTGACGCTCATCGCGACGAGGTCGATGCCGACGGTGTCGTACTTGTTGCAGTCGATGGCGAGCTTGACCTTGGTGCCGACGCCGTCGGTGCAGGCGACAAGGACGGGGTCCTTGTAGTTGCGTTGGAATAATTTTTCGTTGTAGTCGAGGCGGAGCATGCCGGCGAAGCCGCCGGGGTTGTCGATGACGCGCGGGCCGTGGGTCCGCCTGAGAAGCGTGGCGATGGAGGCGGCGAAAGCGTCGCCGGCGTCGATAGATACGCCGCTGTCGGCATAGGTCAGGCCGCGGCGTGCGCCGGCGCGGGCGCCGATGGGCGTCGCGGGCTTGTCGCCCCGGGTGGTTCGTCTGATCGGCGTGCGTCCGGGCTTCTCGGTGTTTGGCGGCATGGCATCCGAGGGTAGCGTGGGGTCGAAGGGGATGGCGATTGGTAGAATATTGCGAAGGCCGAAGATGTTCACCGCGTGCCACGCGCGGTCCATCCGTTTCGGCTGGGCTCGGATCGGGCACGCCACGCGATCCCAGCTATGGTGCGGGAAAGACTGCGAGGCGGAGGAACCAGCCATCCACTCATCAATGAACGCTGTGCGGGGCGATGACCTCGTTCGTGATCCCGCCCAAGAGCCTGTGCACGGGGCGAGCACGCAACTCGCCACCGGTGCGGACGCAGGCGGTCACGCCAGCGCAGAGGCTGTGCGAGTGACTGCCGAAGAAACGACGCCCGAGACGAAACCCTTTGAGGCGCTGCCGCTCGGGGATCGGATCGCGAACTTTGTGGTGATCGTGGTCCCACTGATCGCGCTCGCGGCGGCGATCGTGCTGCTGTGGCCCTGGGGCGTGAGCTGGACGGCGTTGGCGCTCTTCTTCGGCATGTACATCGTGACCGGCTTCGGCGTCACGGTCGGGTATCACCGCCTGTTCACGCACAGGTCGTTCGAGACCGGGCCGGTGCTGAAGGCGATCCTCGGCGTCCTGGGCTCGATGAGCGTGCAGGGGTCGATCATTCACTGGTGCGGCTATCACCGCCAGCACCACCAGCACTCGGACCACGATGGGGACCCGCACTCGCCGCACACCCACGGGCACGGGCACGGGATCGGCGGCGTGCTCCGCGGGCTCTGGCGGGCCCAGGTCGGCTGGATGCTCGAGCGCGACCGCCCCACCTTTGCCCGCAACTACACGGCGGACCTCGAAAAGGACCCCGTCGTCGCGTGGATCGACAAGCGGACGTGGCTCTGGATCACGCTGAGCCTGTTGATCCCCACCGTGCTGGGTGGGCTGATCACGATGAGCTGGGCGGGGGCCTTGCTGGGGTTCCTCTGGGGCGGGGCGATTCGGATCGCCTTCGTGCACCACGTCACATGGAGCGTGAACAGCGTCTGCCACATCTGGGGGAGCGCGCCGTTCCGCAGCCACGACGAGAGCCGCAACAACGCGTTGATCGGCCTGCTCGCCCTCGGCGAGGGCTGGCACAACAACCACCACGCCTTCCCCACGAGCGCCCGTCACGGGCTGCGGTGGTGGCAGTTCGACCCGAGCTATCTGATGATCCGGGTGCTCGAGAAGCTGGGCCTGGCCCGCCGCGTCCGCGTGCCGAGCTCCGAACGACAAGCGGAAAAGCGGGCGGCCTGATCCGCCCGCGCCCCCTCTGGGCGTGCGCCCCTACCCCGCCCCCGCGTGACCGGGCGACAGTGGTTTCAGCCCGGTTCGCCCGGTAGCATCGTCTCCTCGCCCGTTTCGGGCCAGGGCCAACGCCCGAGGGCGCTGGCGAAAGACACGACACGAGGGCCACCCCCGCCCGGGGACGCCCCCGACGCACGCAGGGAGAAGATGCGCATGGGCCACCTGTTCACGAGCGAGTCCGTCTCGATGGGGCACCCCGACAAGGTCGCCGACCAGATTTCCGACGCCATCCTGGACGCGATGCTGTCCGACGACCCGCACTCGCGCGTGGCGTGTGAGACGATGGTCGCGACCGGGCTGGTCGTCGTCGCCGGCGAGATCACGACCACCACCTACGTCGACATCCAGGACGTCGTCCGCGCCAAGATCGCGGAGATCGGCTACACCGACGCGCACATGCGGTTCGACTCCGAGAGCTGCGCCGTGCTCGTCGCGCTCAACAAGCAGTCGCCGGACATCGCGCAGGGCGTGGACAAAGAGGGCGCGGGCGACCAGGGCATGATGTTCGGCTTCGCCTGCCGCGAGACCGAGGCGCTGATGCCGCTCCCGATCCAGCTCGCCCACCGCCTGGTGGAGCGCCACGCGCAGGTCCGGCGCGACGGAATCGTCCCCGGCCTCCGCCCCGACGCCAAGAGCCAGGTCACCGTCGAGTACGACGGGCGCACCCCCGTCCGCGTCGACACCCTCGTCCTCAGCACCCAGCACGACAAGAGCTGGAACGATCGCCAGAAAGAACTGCACAAGGCCGTGACCGAGGAGATCCTCAAGCCCGTGCTCGGCGACTGGTGGAACCCGGGCATCAAGATCCACGTCAACCCCACCGGGCGTTTCGAGATCGGCGGGCCCCACGGCGACGCCGGGCTCACCGGGCGCAAGGTCATCGTGGACACCTACGGCGGGCGCGGTCGCCACGGCGGCGGTGCCTTCAGCGGCAAGGACGCGACCAAGGTCGACCGCTCCGCGACCTATATGGCCCGGTACATCGCGAAGAACGTTGTCGCCGCCGAGCTCGCCGACGAGTGCGAGATCCAACTCAGCTACGCGATCGGCGTTGTCGAGCCGACCAGCGTCCACGTCGACTGCTTCGGCACCGAGAAGGCCGACCCCGCCAAGATCGCCAAGGCGATCCGCGACGTCTTCCCCCTCACCCCCCGCGGCATCATCGACACGCTCCAGCTCCGCAAGCCCATCTTCAGCCCGACGGCGCGCCACGGGCACTTCGGGCGCAAGCCCTATGAGAAGAACGGGATGACCTTCTTCACGTGGGAACAGACCGACAAGGCCGACGCGCTTAAGAACGCCGTCAAGTAAGCGGCTCAGGCAAACGATAACCACCACGGCACGGGCGCTTGCGCCCGTGCTTTTTTTCATGCCGGCGCGTACAGCCCGTGCGACTCGATGTACGCGCGCACCGCCGGGGCGAGCACGCCCCTCGACGCGCCCGCGCGGACGTCGGTCGCGCGTGCATCCAGCACGCCGACCTCGGCGATCGCGCCGCGCCACGCCGCGAGCTCCTCGCCCGACCACGCGCCCGACGCCGCCATCGCGTCGAGCACCCGCTCGGGCGTGTCCAGCGGCGACCGCGGCAGCACGACCGGTCCGCCGAGCTCCAGCACCTCCCGGAACGCGCGCCACCTGTGGAAGCTCGCCGCCTGATCCGCGCCGATGAGAAAGCGCAGGTCCGCCCCCGCCCCGAGCAGGGCTCTCGCGGCGCGGATGGTGTCCACGAAATAGCTCGCCTCGCCCGTCTGCGCGGCGCGGTCGAGCTCTTCGGTCCAGACCGACGCGCGCGGGTCGTCTCGGAACGCCAGGCGGAGCATCGCGACGCGCGACGGGCCGCTCGCGACGGGGCCGACGGCTTTGTGCGGGCTGCGAGCCGCCGGGATCAGCACGAGCCGGGCGTCACCGCCCGGAAAGACCGCGTCGCGCGCCAGCGACGCCAGTTCCGCGTGGGCCGCGTGCGGCGGGTCGAACGACCCCCCGAAGAGCAGCACACACCCCGCCCCGGGCGGGATCGGCATCGGCGTCGGGCGTCGGCGCGGTGCGTCGCTCACGCGGGCATCCTCGCACGCCGGCGACACCCGTGCCACACCCCCCAGCCACAAAAATCAGTCCGCTCGCCCCCGCCTCAACACGCCCCGCCTCGCCAGCCGGGCCTCACCGAGCCCGGCCTCACCACGCCCCGCCCGGCTCCGGCGCGAGCATGATCGGCGAGTTCGGCGAGCCCTCCGAGACCGACTGCAAGTCCCGCACGTCCAGCCCGGGGACCGTCCGGTAGACCTCGTCGGCGTGCAGCCCGCGCGACAGCACCGTGCCGTCGGCGTTCAGCACCGTGTACCGCGGCCCGTCCACGCCCGCATAGACCAGGATCCGGAAGTCGCTGCTGATCAACTCGCCTACAAACGGGCCCAACGCCTCGTCGGTCTCGATCGCTCCGCGTGACGAGGCATCGCGGGATGACGGGTTCAGGTCCTGATGGCGAGACGCCCCGGAGAGCGTCGGGGCGGCCTCGCTGGGTCGCGGGTTCTGCACGGCCGCCACCGTCCCCAGCACACCGAGCACCAAAGCCACCGCCAACCCCCGTCGCAACCCGCGCCGGGGTCGAAAAAAGGCTTGAACGCGTGCAGCAACGTCTTCGCGCAGGCTCGGCATATCTCAGGTATCGGATTCGACGCCCTCCAAAGCCAGCCGATCGCGAGGGTTCCGCCCGTTCTCGGACCCGACCCGACGCGCCCGCCCCGCGCAGGGCCCCGAGGCAAAAACGGGCCGCGGGTGCAAAAAACCGCGGTTTGACCGGGCATGTGTGTGGAGCTTTGCGGGGGATGGGCGATAGACTCCGCAGCGAGCCGGGACGCGTGAGCGTTGTCGGCCCGTGTGAAAAGTTGGCCCCATCGTCTAGTCTGGTCCAGGACACCAGGTTTTCATCCTGGTAACGGGGGTTCGAATCCCCCTGGGGTCATTCAACGCCGCCGCCCTTCCGGGGGGCGTGCGGAGGGTTGGGCGGTCGGCGGAGCCGACCGGACGCGTCGGCGAGGCTGGCGTCGGCAGGAAGCCTTCGCGGCTCAGCGCTCGGCGCCTGCTCGGAAGGAGCCGACGCGATGGGCGTGCTGACGCGACTGGGCGGGGTCTTCAAGAAAAAATCCAACGAGCCGACGCGGGTCGCCTCCGAGCGCGCCGGTGATCGTGCCGCTGACCGGGGGAACGACCGGGCCGCCGGCGGGCGTCCGAGCACGCCGGCGGGCGTCCGCCTCGGGAGCGTGGCGCAGGGCGCGTCCCGAGCCAGCGCCCACCAGCCGGCCCACCCCACGGCCGACGACGTGCGCCGCGCCGAACCGCCCCGCCCGAACTCGCCCGTCGAGGTCGAGGCGCGTGCCGCAACGGGCGAGTCCGCCATCATCGAGCCGAAAGGCCCCCCGAGGCCCGCCCACGCCCCGACCGACGCGCTCGCGACTGGCTCGGCCGCGCCCAAAAACAAGCAAGAACTGCTCAGCGAACTCCAGAAGAACTACGCCGAGGTCGTCAGCCTGGTCCGCAAGGTCGATCAGCACCTCGACGCGCAGGACCGCCGCTCGGCTCGGCTCATGGAGATCGCCGAAAGCATCCCCTCGGCGCTCGAAGCGCTCCCCGCGATCCGAGCCGAGAGCGAGAAGATCGGCGAGCGCCTCGACGCCCTCCTCCACGCCCAGCAGACCCAGTCCGCCGACGCCCAATCGATCCGCAAGGCCCAGGTCGAAGCGCTCGGCGACGTCCGGTCGCTACTGGAATCCAGCCGCGAGGCCGAGCACCGCGTCGCGGAAAGCCTCGACCAGTTCCGCGGGACCATCGGGAGCATGTCCGAAGCGACCGGCACGCTCGGCACCGTGCTCCACAAGATGCGCGAGAGCGACGAGAAGCGGGACGACCGGCTCGCGGCGCTCGTCGCGGGAAACAACCGCGCGATGATGACCGTCGCCGGGCTCGTCGGTGTGCTGCTGATCATCGCCGTCGTGATCGCGCTGGTCCTCTGAGCGGACGCCGGCGTCCCCCGCTTTGGGACGCGTGTAGACTCGCGTCATGTTCGGCCTCATCGTTCGACGCCTCGTCCAACTCCCGGTGATCGTGCTCGTGATCTACACGATCACGCTGACGCTGGCGTGGGCCGTCCCGGGAAACCCGCTGGAGAACCCCGAGGGTCGTCAGCCGCCGCCGCAGGTGGTGGAGCAGATGCAGCGCCAGTACAACCTGGACAGCTTCCCGCGTTTTTACACGAGCTATCTGCGGAGCGCGACGGGGCTGGAGTGGGTGCTGGACACGCTGAGCGGGCAGCGGGCCGCGGAGGCGGCCCGGGCCGAGGGTGCGGGGATGGCCGCGCCGGATCGCCCGGTGTTCGACCTTGGGCCGAGCTTGCAATACGAGGATTGGTCGGTGAACGAGATCATCGCGGGGAGCCTGCCGGTGTCGGTGACGCTGGGGGCGGCCGCGATCGTGATCGCGGTGATCGTGGGCGTCTTCGCGGGTGTGGTCGGGGCGGTCAAGCCCAACAGCCCGGCCGACCTGGCGACGCTGGCGATCGCGCTGGTGGGGATCAGCCTGCCGAGCTTTGTCATCGGGACGGTGCTGCTGCTGCTGTTCGCGGTGCTGATCCCGGTGTTCCCGGTCGGCGGGTGGGGGAGTTTGCGGACGATGGTGCTCCCGGCCGTCACGCTGAGCCTGCCGTTCGCCGCCTACATCGCCCGCCTCACACGGATGGGCATGATCGACGCGCTCGGCACCGACTACATCCGCACGGCCCGCGCCAAGGGGCTGGACGAGAAACGCGTCCTGCTCAAGCACGCGCTGAAGAACGCCTTTTTACCGGTGCTCAGCTTCCTCGGCCCCGCGACGGCGTACGCGATGACGGGCTCGTTCGTGGTCGAGCGGGTCTTCAACGTACCGGGGCTGGGGCAGCACTTTGTGAACGCCGTGCAGAACAAGGATTTGTTCCTGATCATGGGGGTGGTGCTGATCTTCTCGACGATGCTGATCTTGTTTAACCTGGCGGTGGACGTGCTGTACCGGTGGGTGGATCCGCGGATTGAGGGGTAAGAGAGCCGCGGCGCGGGCGTGCGGCCTGTGCGAACGCTTTTTGGGTTGCGTCGATGGTCCGGTGCCCCGGAAACGCGGAGCCCGCTTCGGGCAGAGCTTTTCCGGGCTAGGTGCGTCGTGTGAGGCCGACATGGAAAAGCTTCGACCGCGAGCTCAGCTTTTCCGTGACGGGCTCGGCGGGCTGACGTCGCCAGAGTTCGCGCCGGCTCGCAGGGCGCCGCACTCGGGACACCCCGGCTCGGCTAAACCGACCAGTGAATAGCCACAGGAAGCGCACACCGACCGATCTGCCCACCCCGCGTTCGGCAGCCCGAACCGCAGCGCCAGCGCAATGACCAGCACCATCCCCGGCATCGCCAGCGGTGCGTCGTAGATCACGAGCGTCAGCACCGTGGCACCGAGGATGAGCACGGTGCCGATACCGATCGTCAGCGCCAGCGGCTTCCGGCAGCACAGCGAGGCGATCAGCAACGCGAGCAGTCCACCCGCTCCACACGCGAAAAGCAGCGCCACGTCAAAGAACGGCGCATCCTGCCACGCCCAGATCGCGATGGCGATCGCTTCGAGCATGAAGACAATCCAGAGCCAGAAGAACCGTTCGCGGGGTGCCATGCTCGGATCCTGACACGCCGGACGCGGTGATCGCACGGGCGGGACGCCCGTGCCACGAGGGGATGGTTCTTACACGCTCTCCGTGAACGTCGCGCCTCGGAGGACGTCGAAGCTGACGAAGTCGCCGGGCTCGAACTGGTCGGCCCGCTGGCGGGCGTCGGTCAGGCGGCAGACAATCGGGACGCCCGCGTGGACGGTGATGGTGTTGGCCTTGTCGTCCTTCGCCACGATCGAGCCCTGGACGCGCCGGGGCCGCCCGAAGACGGGCTCGACGTAGCGACCGCCGGAGCCGACCTTGTCGACCCGGCGCGCGTCGGCCTGGATCACGCCCTCGATCCGCTTGCCCAGCTCGGTGCGGATCGCGCCCTGCGGGTGCAGATGGATGCGGTAGCTGGTGTTTGGGAAGCTGACGACGATGTAGGACGGCTTGGTGGCCGTCGCGTCGACAACCTCCAACAGCTTGCCCAGAGCGATATGCAAGGGACGCGAGGTGACGGGGGCGGGGTGCAGCATAAGGCGAGTTTACGCGGGCTCCGGGCGGGGGGCCGAGCGGGCGGGGGACATCGCGTCTTGCGCGGTCGGCGCGGCGCTCGGCATGTTCAGGAAATTCCGAAGGAGGCTCGGGCCCTCGTCGGTCAGGAAGCTCTCGGGGTGGAACTGGACGCCCTCGAGCGGGGCCTTGGCGGGGTCGCGCCAGACGCGCCGGAGGCCCATGACGACACGTTGGGTGCCGCCGCCGGGCGCGGGCTCGTCGGTCCAGGCGCTGACGGCCCAGCCGTCGGCGAGGGGGCGTCCCGCGGCGTCGGTTGCCGGGGGCTCAGGCACGGCCTCGACGGGGACGACCAGGGAGTGGTAGCGGGTCGCGGTGAAGGGCTGGGGGAGGTTGGCGAAGACGCCTTGGGCGTCGTGGTGGATGGGGCTGGTCTTGCCGTGCATGAGGACGTTGTGGCGTATGACCGGCATCGCGTGCCGATCCGCGATGCACTGGTGCCCGAGACAGACGCCGAGGATAGGGATGCGGCCCGCGAAACGCTCGATGAACGCCCCGCTTTCCCCCGCCTCGCGGGGCGTGCAGGGCCCCGGGCTGACGATCAGGCGCGATGGCCCCAGGCCGCCGCGGAGACGCTCGGCCTCCGCTGGGATCATCTTATCGTTGCGCACAACCACCAAGTCCTCGCCCAGACGCAGCGACGGATCCAGCTCGCCCAGGCGGTGCACGAGGTTCCAGGTGAAGCTGTCGTAGTTGTCGATGACGAGGATCATGGGTGGAGGATAGGGGGGGAGGCATTAGAGATTGGGCATGAGGCACTAGGGGCAGGGAGGGGCAAAGGGAGGGAGCGCGGATGGCGTGAGCGCGAGGTGGGCGGGTTCGGCTCCCATCGCGCATCTGCATCTCGCCGAACACCCCCGCTGGTCGGACAGCGCACGGCCCACCTTCGGCGACCACCCACCTATTGCCTAGTCCCTAATGCCTAGCGCCTTCCTCCGCCTTCCTATGCCGCTTCGAGGTCGGCCCGGAGAGTGCCGGCGACGCCGTCGCGGGTGCAGTAGAAAAACTGATCGGTGATGGGATAGGGCAGGCGTCGGTAGTCGTGCTCGACGCGGTCGCGCAGGCGACGGAGGAAGGTGCTCGGGCCCTCGCTGAGGGCGACGAACATGTCTCGGGCGGGCGTGGCGACGTAAAAGTTGCCGCCGAGCTGGCGGGCGAGGCGGGTGTAGAGCCCGCTCATCAGCACCCGGGCGGCGTCGTAGCCGTCCTGCTCGCTGAGGATCGCGGCCTTGCCGCCCTCCTTGCTCTCGATGACCTGCACCTCCAGCTCCGGCGCGTACGCGTCGAGGTTCTGGCGTGCGATCTCTTCCACCTCGTCGGCGACCACGCCCCAGCGGATGAGCTGCTCGGTCGTGATGCTCACGGTCATGTTGGGCATGTCGGTGACGAAGACGATCACCGTGTCGTTGACATAGGGCACGTGGGCGACCATCTCCCGGTTGAGGTGGTCGAAGATCGACTCGGGCTGGATGCGCGGCATGATGCGCGAACGGGCGAAATCGAAGCTCATCGCGGCGACTTCGCTCGCCTCGGCGCTGAAGAGCTGCTCGAGGTAGTGGGTAATGATTTCCGCGCCGCGGTCGGGCTCGTGGGTGACCATGCGGAAGAGGTTTTCCAGGTCGAGGCGTCGCCCGTTGACCAGGAGTTCGCGCGGGCCGGTGTGATCGACCTCAAACCCCGGACGCATCTGCTTGAGCAGGCCTGCGACGAAGTCCGAGAACGCGCTGGGATCGTGCGGGATGGGCGACATCAGAACACAACCTCCCCTGAGAGCCCCTCCGAGGGCAAAGAACGCATGAACAGTCGGCCGTGTTCCGTGCGTTGCCGCCGGCCGACGGGGGAGTCATCGTCCTGTGGTCCGCGAGGCTTGCCCGTCGGTTCCCTGTGGCGCGGGAAGTCGTCGGCAGAAGCCGCACAGGTCGCCACGGGTCCCGAGTCCGAGCCCGGGTCGCGACGTCGCGAGTCCCCGAAACCCGCCGAACCCGCCGGAACAGGGGTTGGATTTCCGGGTCGGGGCGATCGGCGCGGGCGGGGCGTGTGGCGTGTCGGGAGAGGTCTGGGTAGAATCGCACCGCGCAGGAGCGGGCCTCGCGCCCCGGTCGTGTTCGCCGGGGGCCGGGCTGGCGGCTTCCTATTTTTCTGAGCGTGCGCGCTAGAGCGGAGTCCACACCGTGACGGAAGCCGAGATCGAAGCAAAAGTGATCGATATTGTCGCCGAGCAGATGAACGTCAGCGATCGGTCCAAAATCACCCGCGAAACGAGCTTCGTGGAGGACCTGAACGCCGACAGCCTCGACACCGTCGAGCTGGTCATGGAGTTCGAGGACGTCTTCGAGACCTCGATCCCCGATGATCAGGCCGAGAAGATCAAGACCGTCGGCGAAGCGATCGAGTTCCTCTCCAAGGCCCACGAAGCCAGCGAGAGCTGAGCCCCGCGCCCGCGACGGGGCGGAGCAACCGGGACCGAAGCGCACGATCGCGGCCCCCGGGGCCCGGGGGGGTGATCCACCCGGGACCGGGGGCGGGGTCTGTTTCAGAGCGCACACCACACCCACGGGTGACGGGCGACCGCCCGCTCCCTTGGCTCCGAGCCGCCGGCGAGCTCCGAGCCCCCAACCACAGGAAGTGCAGATGACCGCACGCGAGCAAGGCGCGCCCCGAGTCGTGATCACCGGCATGGGCGCGGTGACGGACCTGGGCCTCGACGCCCCCACCACTTGGCGCGCCGTGCGCGAGGGGCAGAGCGGCATCCGCACCATCCAGGGCGAGGGTTTCGACCGCGAGCTGGACAAATGGGCCGTCACGATCGCCGGGCAGGTCCAGAACTTCAACCCCGACGACGTCATGGACCCGCGCGAAGCCCGTCGCCTCGACCGAGTGACGCACCTGGGCGTCGGCGCAGCCGTCGAAGCCGTCCGCCAGTCCGGGATCGATTTCACCAAGGAAAACCCCGAGCGGTGCGGGGTCTGCATCGGGTCGGGCGTTGGCGGGATCAGCACGATCGAGGAATCGGTCAAGGTCCTCGAAAGCCGCGGCGCCCACCGCATCAACCCGTTCACCGTTCCCCGCCTGATGGTCAACGCCGTCGCGGGCAACCTGAGCATCCGCTACGGGCTCATGGGCCCGGCCGGGGCGCACGCGACGGCCTGCGCCTCCTCCGGGCACGCGATCGCCGACGCCGTCCAGCAGATCCGCCTCGGACGGGCGGACGTCATGCTCGTCGGCGGGGCCGAGGCCGCCGTCACCCCCCTCTGTGTCGGCGCGTTCATGACGATGAAGGCTCTGAGCAGCCGCAACGATGAGCCCACACGCGCCAGCCGCCCGTTCGATCAAGACCGCGACGGGTTCGTCCTCGCCGAGGGCGCCGCCTGCTTCGTCCTCGAGTCCGAGGCCCACGCCAAGGCGCGCGGGGCCGAGATCTTGGGCCTGCTCGTCGGGTACGGCAACAGCTCCGACGCCTCGCACATCACCGCCCCCGACCCCGAAGGTCGCGGCGCCGCCCGCAGCATGCGATGGGCACTCGAAGACGCCGGGCTCGACCCGACCGACATCGATTACGTCAACGCCCACGGCACCAGCACGCCCCTCGGCGATAAGGCCGAGGTCGCCGCCGTCCTCAGCGTCTTCGGCGACCACGCCCGCAAGTCCACCGGCGGCAAGCTCCGCATGAGCTCCACCAAGAGCGTCCACGGGCACACTCTCGGCGCCTCCGGAGCCGTCGAGCTCGTCGCCTGCCTCGAAGCCATCCGCGAGCGCGTCGTCCCCCCCACCATCAACCTCGAAAAACCGGACGCCGGCGCCGACGTCCATCTCGTCCCCAACCAGGCCGAGAGCCACCCCATCCGCTACGCGATGAACAACACCTTCGGCTTCGGCGGGCACAACGTCACCCTCATCGCCGGACGCTACGACGCCTGACCCCTCCCACTCCCTCACCCCCGCACCGATCCCACCACACGCAAACACCGCCCGGGTGCGCACCCGGGCGGTGTTCGTTGTGTCTGCTCTTTTCGGGCACGCGTCCCGAGCGGGGATCGGCTCAGCCCTGGATGCCGGTGATCTCCACCGCGGTGTAGCGCTGGCGGTGACCGGTCTTGCGCCGGTACCCGGTCTTCGGCTTGAACTTGTGGATGTCCAGCTTCTCGCCCTTGACCATCGGGTCGATGATCTTCGCCGAGACGGTCGCCCCCGAGACGTACGGCGTGCCCAGCTTCGCCGAGCCGCCCGCCTCGCCCACCACCAGCACCTTGTCGAACGTGATCGTGTCGCCCACGCCCGCCTCGCCGCCCTCGTGGAGGTCGATCCAGAGCGTGTCACCCTGCACCACGCGTCGCTGCGCGCCGGAATTCTCGATAATCGCGTACATCGCTGCCTCGTTTCCCGTCGGCCCGGTCGCCCGGAGCCTCATCCGCGCCGAACCGGAGCGGGCAGGTCGCTGCCCGGCTTCCTCACCCGGTCGGCTTCGGGGCCGAGATGGTAGGCGACTCGCCGCACCCGGGCGATCCCGACATCCTCAACCCCACCCCCCATCGCCCATCGCCAGACGCCCGGCACACGGTTTGCGGCCTCCACCTCCCGCGCGGGGCCCCACAAACCCGCGACCTGCCCCGCCATCTGCGTCGATCCCGCTCCCGAGGAGGCCGATATGGGTGTCATGACCGCGAGCAAACCCGCACCCGCACCCGGGCCCGCTGGTCGGCGAAAGCCCGACCCGGAGGTCCTCCTCAAGCTGGAAGTCCCCATCGTCGTCCGCCTCGCCGAACGCGAGATGGCCGTTCAGGACGTCCTCCGCTTCGTCCCCGGCTCGCTCATCGAGCTGCCCAAGAACGCCGAGGACGAGCTCGACCTGCTTGTCAACAACAAGCCCATCGGGCAGGGGACGGCCGTCAAGGTCGGCGAAAACTTCGGCATCCGCGTCACCTTCATCGGCGACCTCCGAGCCCGTCTGGCGGCCCTCGCCGGGCAGCACCCCGCCCCGAACCCCGCGGCCGCCATCGACTCCCCGCCAGATCCCGACGCCGAAGCCGCCCGGATGCTCAGCGGACAGGTCTAGGCACCGCTTGTTGCACAGCCCGAGTCACCCAGGTAGCCTGCGAACTCCAGTGGATGAACAAGGAGATTCGCGTGCGGACATTTTTCAACTCACTCACAAGTTTATCAGTGCTCACGGCCACGGCGGCACATATCTGTGTCACCCAAGTTGCAGCCGGACAGGCTGTTTGCGCCAGCATGTCATCGCCGACTGAAATTATTCAAGATTTGTTTTCACCGCAAGGCACCAGCAGCATCTATAGCACCGGGATGAGTAATGAATTTTTAATTATTTCAGGATCCAGCAGAGATGCACTATCGATCGACCCACAGGATTTTTACCCCAAGATTATCGTACGCCCAAACGAGAATGACTCTTGGACAACAGCTCCAATATATGAAATTCCAGTGCCCTCAAGACTTCCTTATACAAACTTTGAAGCACCATCATGGGCAGAATCGATAAAATTTCATGAAAATGTAGTTGTTGCACTAGGCTGTGTCTGAGGGATCATTTGTTCGGCGCACGGCCGGTTGCGCGATTGAG
>RECY01000032.1 GCA_007693785.1 Phycisphaerales bacterium
TTGTGGATTTAGGAAATGGGAAGGTTGCGTGCCGGCTGCCCGGCGGGATGCGGGCGCGGGGTTGGCTTACATCGGCTTCTTGTCGATGGTGACGTCGTAGACCTCGAGGAGCTTGTTCTTGTCGAAGATCATTTCCTGGCGGCTGAGCCCGACGACGTCGTACTCGGTGGTGAGCTCGATCGCGTCGACGGGGCAGGCCTCTTCGCACATGCCGCAGAAGATGCAGCGGAGCTCATCGATCTCGAACTTGGCGGGGTACTTCTCGCGGTCGTCCCAGGGGCTCTCGGCGGCGACGATGTGGATGCAGTTGGCTGGGCAGATGGTGGGGCACATCATGCAGGCGACGCACTTGACGCGCCCGTCCTCGTCGCGGTTGAGGCGGTGGACGCCGCGGTAGTTGCTGGGCTCCATCCCGCCGTCTTCGGGCTTGTAGTGCTCGCGCCGTTCTTCGGGGTACTGGATGGTGCGGGAGGTTTTGGGCTGGCCGGGGAAGGCTCGGCTCTGCCCGAAGCTGGTGAAGAAGTGGCGCATGGTGGTGCCGAAGCCTTTGAAGATTTCGGGCATGTAGATGCGTTCGGCCCGGTTGAGGGGGGCTGAGCTGATGCGGATGACGTCTTCGTCGCGGATAGCCATGACCAACACAGTACGTTCGATCGGGCAGGCCCGCCACAGGGCCTTGGGGGTGTTGGGGCGCGGCGTCGGGGTTCTCCTTGGAAATGATGTGCGGAATCGGATGCGGCTCGATCGCGTGCGGGGCGTGGGCCGATATCATGTGAGCATGCCCTCGGGACGTCCGACGCCGCCGCTGTTCGAGTTGCTCCGCGATGAAGGATCGCGTGAGCCGTCGGATCGCCCGCGTCCGGCGAACATCCCGGCGACGCCGACGCGGAAGAACCCGCACGCCCCGGCGCCGACCCGCACGCCGCCCCCGGCGGACAGCGCATCCGAGCCGGAAACGCCGGCGACGAGTCCTGGCGAGGGCGAAGGCCCTTCGCCTCGTGCGGGTGTGGAGCCGGGCGTTTCTGGGCGATCCGGCGATGCCGTGGCCCGAGCAAAGGGCGACGGCGCCGGTGATCGTTTTGAGCATCGCCCGGTCGAGGGCGTGGATGGCGAGGACGACGCGGACGAGCCCGGTGCGGACGTCGGGGGGGCGGTCTCGATGCCGTCGCGGGTGACGGCGGGGGTTGCGGGTTCGCGTCCGCACCACATCCCGATCCGGGCCAGGCCGCTCGAGCACGAGACGCCCGCGGGCGGTGACGAGGCCCCGCCTCGCCTCCGTCGTTTCGGTGCGGCGGAGGTCTACGACGGTCGTGTGCAGGCGCCTGTGGCGTATCTGTATCTCTCGCTGGCGGCGGTGCTTGCGGTGCTGTTCCTGGTGTGGACGGCGGCGTACAGCATGGGGCGTCACGACGAGCGTTCGGGCTATCGCGACCGTCTGGCGGCCGATCGGGACGAGGGTCCCTTGGTTTCCGATCCCCTGAATCAGGTTGCCGATCGCGGTAGCTCGGGCCGGACCGGCTCTACCCCGCCGCCCCCGGTCGACCGCCCGGTGACGGGTGGACGCTCCGGCGAGGCGCGCCAGCCGACGACGACGCCCCGGGAAGAGCCTCGCCCCCCGACGCGGACGGAGGCTTCCCCGGCCCCGGGCGGGTCGCCAGCGCCCGCGACGGGAGCGACCGCGATCCTGACCCCCGGCGGCGGCGTCGCGAGCGACCCGCGCGAGAGCGGGCTGAACTATCTGGTGATCGCGAGCAACGTGCCGCAGGAGGAGGCGTCCCGCCTGCCCGCCTTCCTGGACGAGTTCGGGATCCCGGCGATCGCGGTGCCGAACCTTGATCGCAGCGGCAGGCCTGCGAATAATCCGCCTCGCTACACCGTGGTCGTCCTGCAGGGCGTCCCGGGGAACCAGTTTTCCGCGCGGGCCGAGGAGCGGCGCCGCCTTGAGCAGCGGATCGCTCAGCTCGGGCGGGTCTGGCAGCGAGAGCGCGGCGGCTCGACGGACTTCCGCGATCCGCTCTGGAGTCGGTACAACCCCTGATCGGGCTCGCCCGAGCCAGACGACGATTCGAAGGACAGCCACGATGAGCCTCGACAACAGCCTCAAATCCAAGGTCAGCCTCGCGGGTAAGCGGAGCGTGCTCACCAAGCCGGAGCGGTACGCCCAGCTCATGCGCGAGAAGCAGTTCGACCCGAAAAAGGATTCGGTCCTGGGGATGCGGAAAGTCCGCGTCAAGGACTGAGCCCATCGGTGTCGCCCCATCGCGGGGCGGTGTCGGTTTCGGGGTGATGCCACCCGTTTTTGCTCAGCCCAGAGCGTTCGGCTCTGGGCTTTGTCTTGCGCGAGGGCCGTAGACTTGGCCTCGCCGCCCCGGGGGTTCCGCTCGGGCTGTTCGCTCGTGTCGGCGCGATCGCGTTTTGTGCACGCACGTCTGTCATCAGTGGGGAGCACGCATGGACACGGCTCGTCTGGTTTCGTCTCGGGCGAAGGGGATCGACGCGTCGGGCATCCGCCGGGTCTTCGAACTCGGGGCGAAGCTGAAGGATCCGATCAACCTGTCGATCGGGCAGCCTGATTTTCCGGTGCCGGCGGGGATCAAGCGGGCCGCGATCGAGGCGATCGAGCAGGACCGCAACGGGTACACGCTGACGCAGGGGATCCCGGAACTTCGGGCGCGGATCGCTTCGCACCTCGAGGGCGACTTGGGGTGGACGGGGCTGGAATCGCCGGATTCCGGGCTCGGCGTCTGCGTGACCAGCGGGACCAGCGGGGCGCTGCTGCTGGCGATGCTCGCGGTGCTCGATCCCGGCGATGAGCTGATCATCCCGGACCCGTACTTTGTGATGTACCCGCACCTGGCGACGATGACGGGGGCGAAGGCGGTGCGGTGCGACACGTACCCGGATTTCCGGATGACGGCCGAGCGTGTGGAGCCGCTGATCACGGAGAAGACCAAGGTCTTGCTGGTGAACAGCCCGAGCAACCCGGCGGGAATCGTGCTGAGCCGAGAGGCGTGTCGCGACCTGCTGGAGATGTGCCGGGCGAAGAACGTGCTCTTGATCAGCGACGAGATCTACGACGAGTTCACGTACCGGGATGCTCGCACGGACACAGGGATCGGGAGCGGGCTGTCCGTCTGCCCGAGCCCGGGTCGGTTCGAGGGGGCGGCCTCGGACGTGCTGCTGGTGCGCGGCTTCGGGAAGACGTACGGGATCACGGGCTGGCGGATGGGGTACGTCGCGGGGCCGAAGGCGGTCGTGGACCAGATCGCGAAGCTCCAGCAATATACGTTCGTGTGCGCGCCGTCGATGGCGCAGTGGGGGAGCCTTGCGGCGTTCGACGCGGACATCACCGGGCACGTAGACGACTATCAGAAGCGGCGCGATCTGGTGCTGGCGAAGCTGGGGCCTCACACGGAGGTGCAGACGCCGGGCGGGGCGTTTTACGCGTTCCCGCAGGTGCCGGAGCGTCTGGGGCTCTCGGCGAGTGCGTTCATCGAGCGGGCGCTCGAGAAGAGCGTGCTGGTGATCCCGGGCAAGGTGTTCAGCGAGCGGGACACGCACTTCCGCCTGAGCTACGCGACGAAGATGCAGAATCTGGAGCGTGGGCTGGACGCGCTGGCGGCGCTGATGCGCTAGCGCGGTGCCGCCGGTTTCCGCCGCCGTGCGGAGGTCAGAATCGGAACTGGAGGCGGGCGAAGATGCCCTCGTCTTCGATCTCGATCGCGCGGAGCTCGCTGGGGGAGGTGCGCCGGTAGAAGTCGTAACCGACTTCGAGCCCGGCGCGCTGGTTGAGCTGGAACGCGGCGCCGGCCGAGAGGGCGAAATAGCTGTACTCGTCGTCGATCGACTGGTTCCCGCCGCTGCCGACGATGGAGAAGCCTTGGCTGAGGCGGACGCGGAGGGCGTCGCTGACGGCGCCGCCGTTGCCGTTGCCCTCTTCGACCGCGCGCAACTCCGCGAGCAGGGGCGAGCCACGGCTGAGGGTGGGGCGTTCCGGGTCGTCGCCCTCGGGTTCCGGGCTGGAGAGGTCGATCCGGAGCAGGTCGTCGGCCGAGGAGTGTGCGCCGGTGTGGTCGGCGAGGCGACGGCGGAGGATCCGGGCGCGGTCGGTGTCCGTGGCGCCCGCGGGCAGCAGCTCGGTCTCGCGGAACGTCAGATCGCCGAAGTCGAGCAGGGCTCGGGGGGACGGTTCGGTTTCGATCAGTTGCACCACGGACTCGCCTTCGCCGGCACGTTCGAAGCGCCCGATCGCCTCGGCGAGCGGCGTGGTGGTGGCGTTCACGCCCGACGGGCGGAGGCGGTCTTCGAGCGTCTCCCACTTGCTGAGCGGGAACGAGCCGAGGTCGGTATAGATCGTGTGGCTAGGGCGGGTTTCGGATTCTGGGTGGGGGTGCGGTGTTTCGGGCTCGGCCCAAGCGGTGGTGGGGGCGAGGCCGCAGAGAGCCGCGAGTGAGGCGGCGCACGTGACGAGGCAAGAGATGTGTGCGATCTGACCTGTACGCATGGCTCCGTCCAGCAAGGTCCGTGGCGGCGTCGTGCCGTGATGGTTGTACCGCGTGGGCGCGCTTCTGGTGCGTGCGGCGGCACGCCCGGCGGGGGGCGCGCACAGATCGCCTGCTCGTGGCCTGCCGGCATCGGATGAATGCACGGGGGAGGCCTGTTGTTCCCGAGGGTTTGCACGCCCCGGCTCACGCCTCGTGGCGGGGCGTTGAGCTCGGTTTTATCGGTCGGCCGGGCGTGGGGGCTTGCTCTTCAGCTCGGCTTCTCGATCTCCCGGGTGCTCGATGGCTTCGAGCTCGCTCCGTGGCTGGTCGGCGAGTGTGGTGAGCCCGGCTCGGATCGCGATCCGGGCGAGCTCGACGCGGTTGGTGACGCCGAGCTTGTTGCCGAGGCTGACGCGGTGCCATTCGATGGTCTTGACGCTCCGGTGGAGGATCTTGGCGATGTCGGCGGTCGCGAGCCCTTGGCCGATGAGGCGGAGGACCTCGCGCTCGCGCCGGGTGAGCTTGCCGATTTCGCCCGCGTCGTCGTTGCCCGCGCGGTGGATCGACGTCCCAGGCGGGGTCGGGCTGGGCCAGATCGCGGGGCGCTCGACGATAAGCACGGCTTCCGGGGTGCCGGCGAGCTCTCGGACGACCCTGTACGTGGTGCGGTGCATGATGCCGCGCAGCATCCCGTCGACCACGATCGGGCCGCTGGTGTTGAACGCTTCGCGGATGTAGCCGAGCCGCTCGGCCTGCACGTGCGCCGGAAGGTTCTGGGCGTAAATCGCCCCGGCAAGCTTGTCGGGCTCGAGCCCGAGCGACTGGGCCGCGAGAACGTTCCCGGCTTGGATGCGTCCTGCGTGATCGACCACGAGGACCTGATCCCCGCTGTCTTCCATCAGTGCGACCCAGAGCGTGGTGCCGTTGGTGTCAAGAGTTGGCGCGGTCATCAAGACTCCCATCCGCAAACAAGCAGCGAGCGCTCGGCGTCTAGGCGCGGGCAAGAGCTTGCCCGCAGATGCCTCGGTTTCACCGATGTCAACTTCGCGATCGGAGGGTGAGCCCAGCCCAACGGACGCTGACCTCGACGCAATTTCGCTCGAGGGAGCGGATCAGATTGGGGCTCATCCCTCAATTTTCGGCCACATCCCGACACCAAGCGTAATCAGGGAGGCGACGTTTCGCGAGAATGTTCGGGGTTCGAGCCGTGGCCGGAGGTCGTTTTCGGTACTATCACCTGTAATATAAGATTTATAGATCTGATTTTCTAGGGGCTATTTGAGTCGCGTGCCCTTAGAATGTTGCGAACAGACACCTGTTCTGGACTTTCGCTAGGAAACGGTAGGTTCTACATTAAAAACTCAGTAGATAACCCGATATCAATTTTTTCTGCGAGGTGTAGTCTCATCCATATCAGCGACGCAGGCATTGTCCGGCGCTGCAGAAGGAGCAGAGACATGACATGGATCGCAAGAGGAATGGGGAGCGGGATCGCCAGCGTATTGGTGATCGGGGTTTCGGGCGGGATCGTCGGGGCGCAGACGTGGACGTGGCAGGGTGAGGTCGTCGGCGAGCACGTGATCTCGTACCAGAACCCGCCGCCGAAGGCTTCGCCGCTGGAGATCGACGTGAGCATCAACGCGTCGAATTTCGTGGGCGCACCGCTGATCGCGTTCGAGTTTCGGATTCTACCGAAGCCCGGGTTTGCGTACGGGCCGGGTGAGTTCGAGGCTATTTTCTTCGATGTTGTCGCGGACGGGCCGAACGACTTTGCGCCGTTCGTGCCGCCGTCGGTGCTGAACAAGCCCGATGCGACGTTCTCGCTGAGTTCGGGCGGGCAGCTGCTCCGGTTTGATTTTGCGCCGGGCAACCCGCTGGACGAGTTCGAGCTCGGCGAGTTCCGCTTCCAGATCGAGCGTGCGTTCACGACGACGTTCTTCGACCTGCAGCTGATTCCGATCGTGCCCGCGCCGGGTGCGTTCGGCCTGCTCGCAGCCGCGGGGCTCGTTGCGATGCGTCGTCGCCGCTGAGCGGCGGGGTGTGAACAGGTGGCCTCTGGGGGCTGATAGGATGATGTGCAACCGGACGCCCGTCGGCGTCCGGTTTTTCGTTCCCCTGCGCGGGTTGCTAGGCTGGGAGCGTGCCGACGGTCTGGATGAGTTTTTTGGCGGTGGGTGCTGGCGGGGCGATCGGGGCCGTGCTCCGGCACGGGGCAAACCTGCTGGCGTTGCGTTGGTCGGCCCATCCGGCGTTGGCGACGCTCGTGGTGAACGTGGTGGGCTCACTGCTTCTGGGTTTGCTGCTTTGGTTCGCGGCGGCCCGTCATCTTGTGCCGGGGCACGAGCCCCCGCGCCGGGCGATGATCGACGGGGCGCTGCGTGATTTTCTCAAAGTTGGGCTGCTGGGCGGGCTGACGACGTTCAGCACACTGACGGCCGAGGCGAATGGCATGCTGCACGAGGGGCGCTACGCCTGGGCGGCGGCGTACGCGGTGGGCTCGCTCGCACTCGGTCTGCTGGCGGCCGGGGCGGGATTCGCGCTCGGGCGGGTGCTTGCGCCTTAGCAATGCTTCGGTGACGAAGCGGTGTGGTCCATCAAGGAAGGCTTGGCACGGATCGAGCCTATGAAAATTTTTTGTGCGGCCGTGTGATCTCAGGGCATCACGCGGGCGATTCGCTCCGCGGCTTCGGTGAGCTCGTCGCGTGTGTTCAGGACGTCCGGGCAGAGGCGGACGTAGCGCTTGCCGTCGGGGCCGGGGCGTCCGTCGGCGTTGATCTTCGCGGCTTTCAACTTCTCGAGCGTGGCGGCGAGGTCCGGCGCTTCGATCAGCAGGAACGCGCCGCGTGGTTCGATGAGCCGAGGCGCGAGGCCGCGTTCGCGGAGGCATTCGGCCATGAACACCTGTTGTTCCATGTTGTGCGCGCGCAGGCGGGCGGGGCCGAGCGCGTTGGTCAGTTCCAGCCCGGCCTTCGCCTGGAACACCGGGAGGATCACCGGCGTCGCCTCCATCCACCCGTCGCCGCCCTCGGCGTACTCCGGGCTCGGCGTGCGCGCGAACGCGAAGACCTCTCGCTTCGCGAACCAGCCCGTGTCGACGGGCGACAGCTCCGGGTCGTCGGCGTGTCGCGGGTGGAGCGCGAGCCAGCCCGCGCCCGGACCGCCGCGGGTGTACTTGTAGTTGCCGCCGATCGCAAAGTCGGCGTCGAGCTCGCGGAACCGCACGGGCATCGCGCCCGCGCAGTGGTAGGTGTCGAGCAGGACGAGCGCGCCGCGGGCGCGGGCGGTGCGCACGATCTCGTCAACGCCCTCCAGCATCTGCCCGAGCGCGAAATAAACCTGGCTGATGACGACCAGGTCGGTCTCGTTCGTGATCTGCGCGCACACGTCCTTTGCGTGGAAGAGCCCCGTGTCGTCCGCCTCCGTCCAGCTCACTTCCGCTTTACCGCGCTCGGCATACGCCTTGAGCACGAAGTCGATCGAGTCGAACTCGCCGCGGGTGGTCACGACGCGCACGGGGCGGGTGCCCCGACCGCGCGGGAGGGCGTTCAGCACGGTGCGCAGGCCCTGAGCGGCCGTGGCTTTGGGGACGACCAAGTCCGCACGCTCGGCGTCGATCAGCTTCGCCATCTGAGCACGATAATTCGCCATCTCGCCCATCCAGAGCGACCACGCCCCGTCCATGTCCGCGTACCACGTGTCCAGCGCCGCACGCACGTCGTTCGCCATGCGGTCCAGCGGTCGCCCCAGCGAGTGGTTCGCGAGGTAGATCTCGTCCCGCTCCAGCACACGGCTGAAGAGCGGGCGCACGTGCTCGGCCAGCGCGTCATCCCGGAGCGGGCCCGGGCCCATGGCAGCGACGGCACGCTCGATGTCGGTGGTGGGGGCGGCCTGGCTGCTCGGCGGTGTGGTTGTGGGCATGGGTGCGGGTTCGTGGCGGTTTCTGTCGCGGATGAGATGCGCACGGGCGGGACGCCCGTGCCACGGGAGGCAGAGCTTGTTTTACAGCTCGGTGCGGACCTGGAGGAGTTCGGGGAAGAAGACGTGGTCGACGACCTGGCGGAGGAAGGGCACGCCGCTGGAGCCGCCGGTGCCGGTCTTCCAGCCGATGATGCGTTGGACGGTCTTCAGGTGGCGGAACCGCCAGATGCTGAACTGCTCGTCAACGTCCACCAGCTTCTCGGCCATCTCGTACGCGTCCCAGTGCGCGTGTGGTTCGACGTAGATCTTCTTGAACGCCTCGATCACGCCCGCGTTCGGCTCGTGCGGCTTGGTCACGTCGCGATCCAGCACCTCGCGCGGGATCGCGTGCCCGCGCCGCGCGAGGAAGCGGAGGAACTCGTCGTAAAGGCTCGGCGCCTCGAAGATCTGCGTGAGCGCCGCGTGGGCTTCGGCGTCGTGCCTGTGCACCGCGAGCATCGCGCCGTCCTTGTTGCCCAGCAGGAACTCGATCATCCGGTACTGCACGGATTGAAACCCGCTCGCCGGCCCCAGCACGTGGCGGAACTCCGAATACTCGCTCGGCGTCAGCGTCGCTAGCACCGACCACTGGTCGTAAAGCTGACTCTGAATGTGCTTCACCCGCGCGAGGATCTTGAAGCACGGCTCGAGGTGGTCCTGGGCCACGAACGCCATCGCCGCGCGCAGCTCGTGGATGATCAGCTTCATCCAGAGCTCCGAGGTCTGGTGCTGGATGATGAAGAGCAGCTCGTCGTGGTGCTCGGGGCTGCTCAGTGGCTGCTGGGCGCTGAGCAGGCGCTCGAGGTGGAGATAGCCGGTGTACGTGAGCCGGTCGGCGAGGTCGGTGTGGACGCCGGGCTCGAGCGGTCGCGTGCGAGACGCGCCGGCCGGATCGCCCCCGGGCTCGTCGGGTCGCGCGGGATCGGTGGGTTTGTGCGGGCAGGACATCGGACCTCCGTGCGTAGCGGGTGGGTCCGAGCACTGTATGGGCGGCGTGCGCGCAGCGCGGGCGGGGAAAAACGCGTGAATCTGGATCGCGATCAGTCGGGGCGTTGAGCGAGATCCCCGCGTCCGAAGGCCGAGGGCGTCGGCTGGCGCGTCGTGGCGGAGATCACCGCGCCGTTTCCGGGCTTCGCTTCAACGCCCACGGCACGGGCGTCAAAGAAAGCCGAGCGCGGCGAGGCGGAGCCGCCGGCGCACCCGATGCACAGGCCCGCCAAGCCCGCCAGCGCGAGCCCGAGCAGGGTCCCCCCTCGCCGGGTGGTGCGTGACGCACCGCGGGCTGGGCATAGGGGCTGTGCGTGCGATGGTCCGTAAACTTGAGGCATACCGGTGGTCTCTCTCGCCAACGACACGCCCACGCGTCGTCGGCCCTGTCCGTGAGCCGCACGGGCCCGCGTCTCCACGCGTCCCGCTCACACAATGTCAGCTTGCGATACGGCTTCCACCGAGTCATGCGACATTCGGCGATCAGGCGTGCAGCGGCACCAAAAAATGTGGCTCTGTGCCGCTCGGTAGGGATAGGGAAGATACCACTCGTTACCGGAAAACCCACCAAGATGGGGGGATTATTCCCGGAAACCATGCGGATCCCGCCCCATGCCTCGCGGACGCGGCTCCGGGCCCGCGGCTAGACTCGGCGGCGAAAAGATCGAGTGCCCATGAGACGGATTTTTGATCGTATTTTGTACGGATCTTCCGTGAAAGGAATCGCCCGGTGATGCAGGTCGGCTTCAGCACGGTGGCTTGCCACGATTGGCCGCTCGATCGCGTGGTGGCCTACGCGGAGGAACTCGGGTTTGCCGGAATCGATTTCCGCACGCTCGGGCCGGACTCGGCCCGCTTCGCGTGCGATCCCGCGCTCACCTCGGTCGCCAAGATCCGCTCGGTGCTCAGCGAGCACGGCGTCGAGGCGCAGATGGTCTCCACGGGGATCTCCTTCGACGCGCCGATCCGCCCGCCGATCCTGGGGCGTGCGCTGCAGGACCACGACCGCCCGGTGCGCGAGACGCGGCGCGCGATCGAGCTGGCCGCCGGCATCGGCGCGCCCTTCGTGCGTGTGTTCGCGTTCACGACCCACGGGCGCGAGACGCGGACGGCGGCCGCGAAACGGATCGCCGAGCGCCTGTACCTCGCGGGCGCCGCCGCCCGTCATGCGGGCGTGCAGGTGCTGGTCGAGAACGGCGGCGCGTTTAGCACGAGCGAGGCGTTGCACGATTTGCTCGACCGCGTTCGCCACCCGCTGGTTCGCGTCGCGTACAACGTCGCGGCGGCGCACCTCGCGGGCGAAGACCCGGTCGAGGGGGCGCTCGCGCTGGGCGAGCGTCTGGCGGTGTTGAAGGTGAAGGACGTGGCGGAGGGTCTCCCCGTGATGCTGGGCGAGGGCTCGGTGCCGGTGGAGCCGGTGGTGCGTCGGTTGTCGGCGAGCGGGTTCCGCGGGCCGGTGGTATTCGAGTGGGACCGGGCGTGGGTGCCGGAGCTTGCCGAGCCGCAGGACGTGCTCCCGAAGGCGGCCGAGCGCTTGTACCGGTGGCAGGCCGTGCGAGGCGCGGCGTGGTCGAGCGGGCGCGTCGCGGCTTCGGTCTGAGCGTTCTTTTTGCGTGAGAGGCGGCTGGGGCGATGCGCACGCCGGCGATGGACCGGGCACGCGAGGTGATCGCGCTCGCCCGCGAACGCGGCTTCGCCCGCGCGGGCGTCTGCGGCGTCGAGCGATCCGCGCACGAGGCCGAGTTCAAAGCATGGCTCGCGAGCGGCAAGCAGGGGTCGATGGCCTATCTCGCCGAGCACGCCGACGTGCGCACGGATCCGGCGAAACTGCTCGACGGCGCACGATCGGCGCTTATGGTCGCCGACCTGTACGGGACGCGGAACGGGTGGGACGAGGAAGACCCGCAAGCCGGGGTCGGACGGATCGCGCGGTACGCGCGCGGGCGGGATTATCACAGCGTCATCAAGAAGCGGCTGCACGATTTGGCTGACGAACTCCGTGATCGCTACCCGGGCGAGGCGTTCCGGAGCTTTGTCGACTCGGCCCCGGTCTTCGAGCGTGAGCTGGCCGCGCGGTGCGGGCTCGGCTGGCGCGGCAAGCACACGCTTGTGATCCATCCGCGCCTCGGGAGCTGGATGGTGCTGGGCGGGTTCGTGACGACGATGGAACTGGAGCCGCCGACGGAGCAGAAGCCCGTTCGCGACTTCTGCGGCTCCTGCACGCGCTGCATCGAGGCCTGCCCGACCGACGCGATCACGCCGTACTCGGTCGACGCCTCGCGGTGCATCAGCTACCTCACGATCGAGCGGCGCGAGGCGATCCCGCCCGTGTTTCACCGGGCGATCGGCGATTGGCTCGTCGGGTGCGACATCTGCCAAGAGGTCTGCCCGCACAACTCCAAACGCCCGAGCGGGCGGTGGTCGAGCGGGGCGGGACGCGTGCGGGAAGAGTACGAGGCGCGTCGGACGGGGTTTGATCTGCTGGAGGTGCTGGGGTGGGACGAGAGCGCCCGGCGCGAGGCGTTTACGACCAGCGCGATGAAGCGGGTGACGCTGGCGATGATGCAGCGGAACGCCGTGATCGTGGCGGGGAATCAGATCGCGGCAGGGGTGGTGACGGGCGAGCGAGGGGCGGCGCTGCGCGCGCGCTTGCGGGAGATCGCGGCGGGGGAGCGTGAGGACGCGATGGTGCGGGAGACGGCTCGGGTGGTGTTGGCTTGGGTTGGGGATGAGGAGGAGGGGTAGAAAACGGGCGGGAGGCCCGTTCCACGAGCTGGGGTAGGGGCGGATCGGACGAGAGCGATCAGCAGACTCTTGGGCGGGGGAGGGCGAGGCGGCTGAGGACGAGGACGAGGATGCCGGGGATGAGGTAGGCCTCTTCGCGTGCGATGAAGCCCATGGTGAAGGCGGGGGTGGCGATCGCGACGGCGGCGAGGGCGATGCGGAGCTTCTTGCGCCCGAGCGGGCCGGCGACGCCGCGGTGCCCGTCGCGGGTCGGGATCGCGATGAGCCAGACGTAGGTGGGGAAGACGAGCCCATAGGCGGCGAGGAAGACGCGGTAGCCGATCTCGCGGAAGTCGAGCCCGAGCAGGCTCGGCCCCATCGCGGCCAGCGCGCCGACGGCCGCCAGTGGGAGCACGAGTGCAAGCCCGAGGCGCGACCCGCTTGGTGCGGTCTCGGGCAGCAGTTCCCGCGTGTGCAGCCCGATCGTGAACGCGAGCTGGCAGACCGCGTGGACGGCGTACGGGATCGCGAGCGTCAGCAGGATCGCCCCGCCCGAGAAGCCCGCCTGGAGCGAGCCACGCGCTAAATAGGTCAGCAGGATCATCGCGGCGAAGAACACGCAGAACCCGATCGTGAACGCCGCCCGCCCGGGCGCGGGGGGGAGGCTGGCGCGGGCGCGGAGGAAGGTGAGGTCGAGGTAGGGGCAGAGGGCGAAGCCGAAGAGGCTAACGGGCGCGAGCCAGAGAAGCCCGGTCGCGACCGGGTCGAGCGTCGGGGATTCGAGGACGAGCCCGGCTCGGAAGGCGAGGACGGCGGCCGCGGCGAGGCTGATCGCGTAGGTGGCTGCGGCGAGGCGGAGGACGCGTCCGATGGAGCGGGCCGCCAGCCAGGGCGCGAGCGCCAGGAGGAAGAGCCCCGCGAGCAGGGCGGCGTAGATCGGCGGGAAGAAGGTCAGCAGGAGCCCGAGGAAATAGGCTTGGTAGGCGATGGTGACGAGGCTGAAGGCGCGGGCGGCGGCGCGGTGGGTCATCGCGAAGCGAGCCGCGGCTTCGGGCGTCGCAAGGACCCAGCCTAGAGCGGCGGCTCCGATGCAGTTGGGGATGGCGAAGACGGCGAAGCCGAGCCAGCCGAAGTCGCGCTCGAGCAGCGCGGGCATGCACATGCCGATGCACCACGTCCAGCTGCACGCGAGATAGATCGCCCAGAGCATGACCGCGAGCGGGGAGGCGCGGGTCGCGAGGTCGGTGTGGGCTGTGGTGGGGGTGGGCCGGCTCGGCGTGCTCGTCATCAGGGCAAGGGTACGGGCAAGGCGAGCGGTGGGGCGGGAGTGCGTGACGCGGCTTGTGCGCCGGTTTGGGGATGCACGGGCGGGACGCCCGTGCCACCGGGAGAGGGAGAGGCTTACTCGTCGTGCTGGACTTTGCCGCCGGGCTTGAAGCGGCCTTTTTGCTTCTGGTGCTGCTTGGGCGTCGCGTGGAAGGTGACGGTGACGCGTCCGACGCGTTTGTCCTTCTGCCCGGGCTTTTTGAGCTGCTGGACGACGTCCATGGTGAGGGTGACGTCGAACTCTTTTTCTGTCGCGACGAGCGTTTCGATGTCGTCGTGGCTTCGGATCTTGTACATCGCCGGGCCGAAGCAGGGGCGGAGGAAGCGGTACTGGAGTTCTTTGCAGACGACGGTGTAGTCCCCGCCGGCGGAGCCGAAGACGAACATGCCGCCGGCGATCTCGGCGTTGCCGAGCAGGGCGGCGCCGGCCATCGCGTTGTACCAGTTGCGGTTGAAACGCCGGAAGGGGAGGACGGCGGCGAAGGTCTTCTCGTCCAGACGCTTCATCCGGATCCCGCTCCGGAAGGCGTAGGGGAGGAAGATCAGCGAGCAGACGCGGTGCCAGAAGTTGTTCCGGGTGCTGAGGCGGCTGATGAAGGCCTCGGCTTTGTCCATGAACGTCCGGCGTTCTTCGCTCGGGCCCGGCGGGATCGCGGGGTGGGCCTTGCTCGGCGCTTCGGCCTCGCCCGAGGGGATCTCGGTGCTGGCGGCGGGCCCGGCAACCTGCACAGACGCGTCCCTCGCCTCGCGGGCGGTCGAACGGTCTTTCTCGGCGGTCGGGCTCGGGGATGGATGCACCGGGGGCTCCTCTGGGACGATCATACGCGGGTGGGGCGAACGCGGACGCCCAAGCGAAACCCGGACGGAAGGGTTCGTGCGATGCCCGCAACCGACAACACGGCAATCAAGCGATCTCTTCCGGGTCCAAGTCGTACCAGCCCTTCGCGTTGCGCCGGACGCGGACGGTCGGCACCCCCGGTTCGTGGTCGAGCACCAGCAGCCAGCCGCGTTCGGCGGCCTCGTGCAGGAACCAGCGTTTGGTGACCATCGCGGTGTAGGGCTCGACGTCATAGCTGAGGCTGTAGGCCGCCCCGACGTGGTGGACCGTCGGCATGAGGTCGGGCGTGAAGACGATCTCTCGCCCGTGGTCGTCGGTGAACCAGACGGCCTGCTGACCCCATGTGTGCCCGGGGACGCGGAAGACGCGGACGCCGGGGAGGATCTCGACGCACCGCTCCTCCAGCGTGGATGAGGGGGACTCGTCGCGGTGAGGCGTCATGCCGGGGGGGAAGGGCTCCATCGCGTCCACGGTGCGCACGCGGTCGTTGCCTTTGGGGAGCGGCTTCAGTAGCGGCTTGAGGTGATCCGCGTAGTACGTCCGCGTCATGACGGCGTCGTTGGCGAGGGCGTCTTTCCACTCGCGGGCCTGGCAGATGACCTCGGCGTTCGGGAAGGTGAGGCAGACCCCGTCGGCGTCGCCGGAGCTTTCGTGCGGGTGCTGGGCGGTCCAGTCGGGCGTTTCGCCCTCGCGGCAGCGGCGCGTGAGCCCGCCGGCGTGGTCGAAGTGCAGGTGGCTGACGATCGCGTGCCGGATCTCGGCGGGGTCGCGCCCGGCGTCGCGGAGGGCGGATTCGATGGTGACGGCGTCGAGCCCGAAGATCTTGGACATCTTCGCGTCGAGCTTGTCGCCGGTGCCGGCCTCGATGAGGACGGTGCGTTTGGCGTTGTCTGTCGAGTCGAGCAGCAGGCAGTTGTGGTGGAGTTCGACGCGGTTTTGCTCGTCGCAGGGGACGGCCCGTGACCAGACGACCTTGGGGATGACGCCGAACATGCCGCCGCCGTCGAGGAGGAAGCGCCCTGCGCGGAGGAGTTGCCAGGAGTATCGGGTGGTCATGCGGGCAGGGTAGCGGGGGCGGTGTCAGTCGGGGATGAGCGAGCGTCGGAGTCGGACGGAGACGGCGTCGAGCGCGACGACGACGCCGAAGATGAGCACGAGGCAGGCGAGTGCGGCGGGGAAGTTTCGGATCTCGAGGTAGAAGCGGATGTAGTAGCCGATGCCGCCGGCGTCGACGATGCCGAGGACGCTGGCGGCTCGGACGTTGTATTCGAGCATGAAGAGCGCGGAGGCGAGGGCGGCCGGGCGTGTCGCGGGGCCGACGGCGCGGAGGAAGCGTTGGGGGCCGCTTGCGCCGAGCTCTTTCAGGGCGTTCTGCGGGCCTTTGGGGGCGTGCTCGAAGGACTCGTAGAAGAACTTGCTGAGGTAGCCGACGGAGTAGAGCGAGAGGGCGAGCACGCCCGCGAGCGGCCCGAGCCCGACGGCGGCGACGAAGAGCAGGGCCCAGATCAGCGACGGCACGGTGCGCACGGCGTTGAGCATCTGGCGGACGGGGCCGCGGATGAAGCGCGGGCCGGTGTTGCGCGCGGCGAGCACGGCGGCGGGATAGGCGAGCGCGACGCCGACGGTCGTGCCGATCAGCGACATCTGGAGGGTTTCGATCAGGGAGGCCCAGATGGATCGCCACGGGATGCTTGTGAGCTGCGTCCAGGAGGTCGGGACGAGCGCGGCGAGGAAGGCGGTGAGCCCGTTGAGGACGCCGCGTCCGTTGGTCTGGTGCAGGCCGAGCGAGACGGTGGACCAGGCGTAGGCGATCAGGACAAGCAGCCCGATCGCGAGGAGCGCGCCCGGGTGCATCCAGGCGGGGCGTGCGGGGTGGATGGCGGCGGCGGCATCCTCGGGTTGCTCTCTGGACGCGGGCGGATGGTCGCACCGGCAGGCGGCGGCGTCCTGCGTGCCGGCGCAGGTGGCGCACGCTTGGAGGACAGTTTCGCCGGGGATGTGCTGCTTGAGTTCGACAAGGCGGTCGGGCTGCGGGGGTTCGGAGAGGCGCCCGGCGCGGAGGGTGAGGCGGTGGTCGGCGAAGCGTGCGGCGAGCTGCTCGTCGTGGAGGACGGAGACGAGCGTGACGCCGCGCTCGGCGCAGACGGCGCGGAGGAGCTCCATGACGCGTTCGGCGTTGGCGCGGTCGAGGGAGCAGACGGGCTCGTCGGCGAGGAGGATCTGGGGGCGCTGCATGAGCGCCCGGGCGAGGGCGACGCGCTGGCGCTCGCCGCCGGACAGGGCGGCGAGTGGCATGTTCGCCCGCTCGCGGAGCCCGACGCGTTCGAGGAGGGTGAGGGCCTCGCGCCGTTCTTCGGCGGGCATCGCGAGCGTGGATCGCCACGCGCCGACGCGTCCGAGGCACCCGTCGAGGACGTTGCCGAGGACGGTGCGCTCGGGGACGAGTCGGAGGTCCTGGTAGATGGTGGCGACGGCGCCTTGTCGTTCGACGGCTCCGGCGGTGGGGGTGAGCCGTCCGGAGAGGCAGGCGAGGAGGGTGGTCTTGCCGGAGCCGGAGGGGCCGACGATGACGGTGTGCCTGGCGGCGGGGATGTCGGTCCAGAGGTCGCGGAGCGCGCGCACGCCGCGGGGGTAGGTGTGGGTGAGGTTGCGGATGCGAAAGGCGGGGCGATCGTTTTCGGGCTCGCGCGGGGGCGCGTGGCGCTCGGGCGTTGCGGCGGGTTGGGCGGTGAGGGTGGTCATTGGGATGAGGGCAGCGGGGCGGGCGGCGTTCAAGAGGGTCAGGGGTGAGAGGAGAAGCGTTGGGAGAGAGGTTGGGGAGTCACGGGCGGGACGCCCGCGCCACGAGGGGGGGTAGGGGGGGCGTGCGGATTATCCGCCGAGGTTTTCGATGGGGAGGCCGACGGCTTGGACGGCTTCGACGGCCGCGCGCACGTGGTCGTCCTCGGCGACGCGACGGAACTCGGTGGCGCCGTAGACGTTGGCGAGCAGTTCCGGGCGCTCGGCGGACATCGCGAGCAGGGCCTCGGTGATGCGCCCCGCGAGGTCTTCGGAGATCCCGCGTCGGACGGCGACCAGGTGCGTCGGGACGTCCGGCGTGCGCGCGATGATGCGGAGGCGGGCGCGCTCTTCGCTCGTGGTGTAGAGGTCGGCGGTGGGGCCTTCGACGGTGTAGTGCGAGACGGCGCAGAGGTCGGCGCGGGCGTTCAGAACTTCCTGGAGGGCCTGGGTGTAGCCGCCGCCGAAGGACACGCTTCGGAAGACCTCGCGCGCGTCCTGGCCCGGGGTGAGGACGCCTTCGCGGACGAGTCGGAGGGTGGCCATGATGAAGCCGGAGGTGGACGTCTGGCTGGTGAAGCAGACGCGGAGCGCGCCCGGGTTGGCGGCGACGTCGCTGATGGTTTCGATGGACGAGTCGGCCCGCGCGACCCAGACCGAATCGTAATTCGTGCGCCGGTTGCCCTCCACGTCCGGTCGGACCTCGGCGAGAATCAGGCGGGCCCCGGCGTCGCGACGGGCGAGTAGAAATGGCAGCGAGGACAGATAGGCGACGTCGGCCTGCTCGGAGACGAGCGCCTGGACCGAGGCGCCATAGTTGCCGGGGACGACCGCCTCGACGGGCATCCCGAGGCGTTCGGCGAGGAAAGCGGCCGCGTCTCGCGCGTTCTCGCGGGTCTGCTCCGGATCGCGCTGGCGTTGGAAGAGGAAGACCAGACGGGCGGGATCGGATTGGGCCGCGTCGCGTCCAGCGGGGGTCGGATCGTCGCCCCGGCACCCGGTGAGCAGGAGCAGCCCGATGGCGATCAGCACGGTGGCCGCACCGAGCAAGGTGATCGAGGGAAGCCCGAGGGCGCGAAGCCCACAGGAACGGGTCCAGACGGTTGTTGTCATGCAGCAGCTTCCCCGCGACAGCGCGCCCAAAAAACATGCCCGGGGGATCGCCCGACACGGGACCCTCGGGTGCGAGCAGTCTATCCATATTATTGAGACTGAGTCGCAGTTTCACTGAAAAATGGGGTGTTCGGAGCGAACGGCATAACCCCGTCCCCGGCCTCGGTGCTGTGCACAGTCACCGCTCGCGTGTCGGCCCGGCGGCGTGCGATCGCCGCCCAGTCCCCGGGGAGCCTCGCGAATGTGTACCTCGGTGCCCACGTCTCGCTCCCGCCCTCGCGGATGTACACGGAGTTGTTCGAGCTGTGGCTCGGATAACCAACAAAGCGCGGGCATCGGGCCGAGGGCGAGAGCGGGGCGGCGGGTCGAAGCAGTCTCGGATCCTCGCGCTCGATCCGTTCATCCGCAGCGGGCAGCTGCTGTTCAGCCAGCGGCAGACGACGCTGCTCGAACAGCTCCAGGCGTACCCGCTGGGGGCCCACGACGACGGGCCGGACGCGCTGGAACTCTGCGTGAGCCGGGCCTGCCTGCGCTCCGATGGGCCCTACAGCAACAGAACGATCGGGATGTGAACACGACAAGAAGCGGAAGGCTGGGAAGGGTCAGGATGCGCGGGGTGTCGAGACGTTGCGTTCGTCGTCGAGGACGGCGAGGAGTTCGTCGACGTAGCTGGGTCCCCAGAGGTACTCGCGTTCGGTGATCTGGTACTGGGTGATGGAGCCGTGGGCGGTGATGGCGTAGGTGACGACGTCCTGGACGCGTCGGCTGCCGTCGTAGTGGTACTGCTCGCGCCAGAAGTCGTACTCGGGTCCGGTGCCGGGGCCGATGCCGCCGGCGGGGGGGGCGGTGGGCTGTCGGTCGACCGCGACCACGCGGCCGAGGGCGTCGTAGAGGGCCGAGTAGCGTTCGGCGCCGCTGGCGTCGATGGTGACGCGGATCAGGCGGTTCCAGGCGTCGTACTCGTAGCGGTAGATGCCGTCGAAGGTGAGGTTGCCGGCCGGGTCGTGCTCGAACACGACCGGGGTGCCCTGATCGACCTGGACCTGGGTGATCGCGTTGGTCCAAGCCGCCGCGACTAGGCTGTGTCTGAGGGATCATTTGTTCGGCGCACGGCCGGTTGCGCGATTGAG
>RECY01000028.1 GCA_007693785.1 Phycisphaerales bacterium
CCCGGCGGGGGGGGGGGGGGCCTTGTCCCGTCCCCCCCCCCCCCCCGCTGAGGCCGCCCCCGCCCCCGCGGGGGGGGGGGCGGGCGGGGGGAGGGGAGGGAGCACGGGTTGGATCGGAATCCAAGCCGTGGCACCGGAGTGGGGAGGCGGCGGGGGTGGGCTCGGGGGCCGGGTTGGGCATGGGGGATCCTAGAGTCGGGGTATGGGCATTCGGACTTTGGCGTGCGTTTCGGTCGTCGCGGCTTGCGGCGGCGGATTCGGGGAGGTTGCTGTGGCGGGTGAGCCCGAGCGGGTGCCGGCGCACCGGGACTGGCGCGAGCTGGAGGCGCCGCTGCTGACGCGGCACGTGAAGCTGACCGACGAGTCGCGGTTTGTGAAGGCCGGGGAGGCGTATTTCAGCCCGGACGGGTCGTGGATCGTCTTCCAAGCGGTGCCGGTGCCGCCCGAGGGCGAGGACGCGAGCCCGCACTACTCGATGTACGTCGCGAAGCTGGCTCACGATGAGGATGGGCGTGTGGCGGGGCTGGAGGGCGAGGCGATGCTGCTGAGCCCGCCGGGCTCGGCCAACACGTGCGGGTGGTTCCACCCGCAGTTCCCGTGGAAGGTGATGTTTGGCTCGACGCTGGTGCCGCCGGCGGCGGACGACCGCCCCGGGTTTCAGGTCGGGACGCGTCGGTACGTGTGGCAGTTTCCGGAGGAGATGGAGATCGTGCAGCGGTCGGTGCCGGAGATCTGGCACGACTTGAACATGGCGGACGAGCCGCAGCCCGAGATCCTGCCGGTGACGACGCCGGACTTCGGGGAGGACGCGGTGCGCCCGGTGGTGATCTTCGAGCACCCGGGGTATGCGGCCGAGGGCTCGTGGTCGAGCGACGGGCGGTTCATCCTCTACACGCACGCGGGGGCGCCCGAGGGCGGGGGTCGCCCGGAGGGGAATCTGTGGATCTACGACGCGGATTTTGGGACGCGCGAGCCGCTGGTGGTGGCGCGCGGGTACGACGGCGGGCCGTTCTTTGCGCCGGACGACTCGATGATCTGCTACCGCTCGGACCGGGCGGGGGATAACAAGCTGCAGCTGTTCGTCGCGACGCTGGCGCGTGACGAGGCGACGGGCGCGATCACGGGCGTGGGGCGCGAGGTGCAGCTGACCGACGACGGGCACGTGAACTGGGCGCCCTATTGGTATCCGGGGAGCGGGACGGACGGCGAGGGTCGTGCGCACGGGGCGTTGGCGTACACGTCGAGCCGCGCGGGTCACGACAATTACGAGCTGTTCGCGCTGCCGATCGATCGGGCGATGGCGGGTGCGGCGTTGCGTCGGGGGACGCCGGGTGGCGTGTCGCCGCGACGCCTGACGATGGCCGACGGGTTCGACGGGCTGGGCGTGTTCAGCCCGGACGGGCGGCACCTGATGTGGACGAGCCAGCGCCGGGAGCTCGGACTGCCGGGGAGCGGGTCGAGCCAGCTCTGGATCGCGGAACTCGCGGAGGGCGCGACGGCGGCGGACCTGACGGGCCCGCTGGCGGCCCGGCAGGCGGAGTTGCTGGCGATCGCGGAGGCGGAGGTCGATGGGCTGGAGGTCGCGGGCGTTGTGGCGCAGAGCGAATCGTTTGGTGGGGAGTGGCTGGTGACGCTGACGCCGGGGGATGCGCTCGCGTGGCGGGCGCGGACGTACCGGGTGCGCGCGGACGGGCACTGCGAGCGCGTGCGTGACGGCGGGGTGTGACGCGTGCCGGCGTGGTTCGGTTCTGCTTGATGGCTTGGGGTGGGCCGGGCGATCGAGCCATCGGGGAGCGTCGGGAGAGACGGACCGGAGGTCCATCCGGCCAAGCCTCAGAAGGTCTGCTCGATTTGTGAAATCAAGCCAAGCGTGAAAATTAGGCTTGATCGGTGAGCCTCGATCCGTAGTCTGGGTGAATTGGGATGTTTCGCCCGGGTCATGGGCGTCGGCGTTTGTCGGCGCGGCCGCGAGCGGGGGATTGGGACAGGGAAGGGATCGGCATCGAGAGAGATAGAGGGAACGCCCGCCCGGTCGGGTTGGCGTTGTTTGTGCGCACGCGTGTGCGCGTTGCATTGGGATTTCGGAAGAGGAGACAAGACATGCAGAGGATTCGGCGCGTTGCCGCGACAATGGTCGCGGCAGGAGTGGTATCGTGCGCGGTCACGTCGGCCGACGCGAATTTTAATCTGATCGGTTTCAACTTCACGACGCCCGGCGCCACAACGCCGGACCCGCAGAACTGGAACCGGTTGTCGGTGAGCGGCGGCTCGACGATCAACAACGTGATCGACGAGACGGGTGCGGCGACGGGCGTGAACGTGACGTGGGGCGGGGTCCCGCAGGGGCCGCTGTACCTGAGCACGAGCACGCTGGCGCCGAACGCGACGCCGCAGTATGACTATGACCTCTCGGGGATGGTCGGCTACGGGTTCCGGGCGGGGAGCGAGCTGTTCGCGACGCTGTCCGGGCTGGAGGCGAACACGCCGTATGAGGTGTGGTTCGTCGCGTACCGCGGCGGCGGGGCGATCGACAACCTCGTGAGCGTGAGCGACGGGGACACGATCGATGCGTTCAGCTTCGCGCAGCAGCTCCCGTTCGATGACAACGACGGCCGGTTCATCGTGAACAGCACGGTCGCGAACAGCTCGCAGAACTGGAACGACCTTTCGATCGTGGTGAACAGCAGCAGCACCGGGACGCTGACGATCAACTGGGAGGGTCAGACGCAGACCACGGTGGCCGGCGCTCTGGCGATCCGTGTCATTCCTGCGCCGGGTGTCGGGGGCGTGCTGGTGTGCTCGCTTCTGCTGGCGGCCCGTCGGCGGCGTTGATTCATGACAAACCGCCCGCGGGGTTGCGCGGGCGGATGGGTATGTCGCCGCGGGGCGTGGTTTCGGCCGCGTCCCGCGGCTTTTTTCGACGCCGATCGCGGTCGGCTCGCGGTTCGCGTCGGGGAGTGGGGGTTTCCTATCATGCGAAAGCCGGGCCGGTGTGCGGCCCGGGGAGATGTTCCAGGCGATCGCGGGTGGTGTTGATGACCGAGCCCGAAGACTTCGGCTTCTCGCCCGTGCGCACGCTCGCGCACGTCTCGGAGGCGGTGCAGGCGCCCGGGCACACCGGCTTCTGGCACGCGCTGATCGCGGACCTCCTGAAGATCGACCCGGAACTCTCGGCGTCGACCAGCCCGGACCCTTCCGATCCGTCGCACTCGCACCAGTTTTTCTCGCTCCCCGCGAGCGGACGGGGCGCGGGGGCGCACGACCGGGCGGTGCGGATCGGTGGGCTGGTGATCGATCCGCCCGAGGGCGTGCGCGTGGGCGCGGGCGTGGTGGCGTTGCACGGGTACGGGAACCCGGGGCCGCTGAGCGGGGAGCGGGAACGGTGGCGCGCAGTGAGCGAGCGGGGCGTGCGGGTGCTGGCGGTGCGCGTGCGTGGCTACCCGGGCTCGTCGCGGGACGTGGGGGATTGGCTGGACAAGACGGCGTTTGGTGGCGGGTGGATCACGCGGGGGCTGGATGAGGCCGCGGGCGGCGTCGGGGCGGGGTCCGGCGGCGAGGCGGCGCGCGGCTGGGGGTTGGTCGGCGCGGTGGCGGACGTCGTGCAGGCGGTGCGGGCGCTGCACGGGACGCTGGCGGCGGGAACGCCGATCTATCTGTCGGGTGAGAGCTTTGGCGGCGGGCTGGCGGTGATCGCGGCGGCGCTGCTGGCGCGGGTGGGGCCGGTGGATCGGTTGTGCGTCGGGCTGCCGTCCCTGGGGGATTGGTCGTGGCGCTTGGAGCACGCGACGAAGCGCGGGGCCGGGGCGGGGTGGGAGGTCGAGGTCTTTCTGGAGCACCACCGTCACCTGCACGAGGGCGTGCGCCAGCTGCTGGCGTTGACCGACGCCGCGGTGCACGCGCGCCAGGTGGACGTGCCGGCGCTGTGCAAGCTGGCGCGTCGGGATGATGTCGTGCCCGCGCCCGCGGCGGCTGCGGTGTTCAACGCGCTGCGGGCCGACCCGGGGTTGAAGTGGCGGTTTGTCGTGCCCTACGGGCATTTTGACGGCGGGCTCGGCGCGGCGCGTCGGCACGCGTTGTTCGAGCGTTGCCGCACGGCGTTTCTCGACCCGCGCCGTTCGCCGGAGGAGAGCATGGGCGAGTGGGAGCCGCGGCTGCATCACGGCGATCAGGGCCCACCGGGTGAGACGCTGCGTGAGACGCAGGGCGGATTGTTCGGGGAGGGCGGCGAGGGCGGCTCGCCCGCGCCGCTGGACGAGGATCGGCGTGTGATCGAAGCCTATGAGCGCGCGGGGCGGACGCTGGACGACCTGCCGTACACGGAGGCGTTTGAGTTGTTGCTCGGGGAGCTTGGCGGCGAGGCGGCCCCGCGCGACGTGCTGCACCGGTTGCAGACGCTGCGCAAGGCCGGGCGTTTGCCGAGGCTGGGTCGGAGCGCGACCAGGCCGCCGGCGATCACGGCGGAGGAAGAGTCGTTGCTCTCGGCGCTGGTGAGCGATGCGGCGGGGGGGCTTGGGCGACGGGATCGCTTGCCGTATGCGCCGGAATTTGATCGGCTGGTGGAAGAGTTCAACATCCGCACGGGTCGGGCGATGAGCCCGCACGACGTGTGGCGCCTGGTGGCGAAGCTGGCGAAGTGAGCGGCGCGTGCGTGCGCAGTGGAAGGGGAGTTTTGGTGAGCAAGTCGTTCCGCGCGTTGATGACGGGGCTGGTGGATTACGCGGGGCTGTTCCCGCCGGCGAAGCTGGAGATGGCGAAAGCGGCCGAGAACTTTGCGCGCGACAGCATGGGTGCGCACGCGTGGGCGCAGGGGCGGTTCATCTGCCCGGCGACGCGTTTGGATGAGCTGAGCGAGCACGCGGCCTCGCTGATGCCGGGCACGCACGCGACGAGCGGCTACCGCGAGCACGCGGACATGGTGGAGCCGTGGCGGGTGAGCGTGGTGTGCGACACGGAGCTCGGGGCGGCGCTGGACGCGATCGACGCGTTCAACGCGCGACACAGTGAAGAGCAGAACGGGCGGGCGCAGGCGGACTCGATCGAGATCCGCGTGCAGAAGGTGGGCGCGATCGATGAGGCGCTCGACGTGCTGCCGGAGGACGTGTTCCCGTATTTTGAGGTGCCGGTGGAGGGGGATTGTCGCGGGTTTGTGACGGCGGTCGCGGGGAACTCGGCGGCCGCGAAGATCCGGTGCGGAGGGATCACGCCGGACGCGTTCCCGACGTCGGCGCAGGTGGCGGCGTTTATCCACGCGTGCGCGGATGCGCAGGTGCCGTTCAAGGCGACGGCCGGGCTGCACCACCCGGTGCGGGCTGAATACCCGCTGACGTATGAGGCGAACCCGCCGCGCGGTGTGATGCACGGGTACGTGAACGTGTTCCTGGCGGCGGCGCTGGTGAGCCGCGGGGGGCTGGAGCGGGAGCGGACGGCACAGTTGCTGGAAGAGACCGACGCGGCGGCGTTCGAGTTCACGGACGAGCACGCGTCGTGGGGTGGGGCGTCGGTGGATCTGGCGGCGCTGGCGGAGGTGCGCGAGCGGTTCGCGCTGAGCTACGGGAGCTGCTCGTTCGAGGAGCCGGTGGGGGATGCGAAGCGGTTGGGATGGATGTGAGTGGTGGGTGCGATGAGCAGGGCCGCCCGGGATCCCTCTCCCGTCCGCGGGAGAGGGCCGGGGTGAGGGCTTCCCAACCTTCCTCTCCTCCTCCTGCAATCCCGCCCCTGCCCACATCCATCTCGCGTGATGAGAGCGCAAAGGATCGGACAGATCCGAAGACCTTCGCACGGTTGCTGCGGCGGCACGCGTCCCCGCCGGAAAGGTTGCTCTGGTCGCGTCTGCGCGACAGACGGCTCGGGGGGTTCAAGTTTCGGCGTCAGCACCCGGTGGGTGGGTACGTGCTGGATTTCTATTGTGCCGAGGCACGGCTCGCGGTCGAGGTCGACAGCGCATTCCACGAGGGACGGCGTGCGCTCGACGCGCGGCGGGACGCGGTGCTTGCAGAGCTTGGCATCGGGGTGCTTCGCGTTTCGGCCGGCGACGTGAGCTTGCTTATGGACTCCGTGCTTGCGACGGTGCTGCGGGCGGTTCGGTCGCGGGTGGAGGAGAGAGGGTAACGAGGAAAGCCGGGGAGCCCTCACCCGCTGCTGCGCAGCCACCCTCTCCCGCGAGCGGGAGAAGGTGCGGAGGGAGCGTCTACACTCGACTTCGGCGAGATCGTGTTGTCCAACCGCACCGGAGTTTGCACCCATGACCTATCCCATCGACCACACCCACGACCCCGCGCTCCGCAGCTGGGTGGAGAGCGCCAACGCCGAGTCGAGCGAGTTTCCGATGCAGAACTTGCCGTGGTGCCGGGCGCAGCGGCTGGACGAGATCGAGGCCGAGGGGGACGCGGAGCTGGCGCCGGTCTTCCTCGCGACGCGGATCGGGGACGAGATCGTGGACCTCGAGGCGCTCGCGGACGCGGGGCTGTTCGAGGATGTCTTTGAGGATGAGGACGAGGGGGTGATGGGGTTCGCGCTGGTCGAGTATCTCGTCGCGGCCTCGCCGGCCGAGCGTGTTGCGTTCCGGCGTCGGCTGAGCGAGTTGCTCTCGGCGGGCGACGCGCGTGTGCGGGACGATGAGGAACTGCGGGAGGAGGCGGTGACGCCGGTGTCGCGCTGCGTGGTGCTGCCGGCTCTGGAGCCTCGGGATTACACTGATTTTTATGCGAGCGTGTACCACGCGACGAACGTGGGGAACATGTTCCGCCCGGGGAACGCGCTGCTGCCGAACTACAAGCACGTGCCGATCGGGTATCACGGGCGGGCGTCGACGGTGGTGCCGAGCGGGACGGGGATCGTGCGTCCGAAGGGTCAGCAAGCGCCGGCGGAGGAGGGCGGGTCGCCGAGCTTCGGGCCGTGCAAGCTGCTGGATTACGAGCTGGAAGTCGGCTTTGTCGTCGGGCGTGGGAACGAGCTGGGGGAGACGATCCCGATTGAAGAGGCCGAGGCGCATATTTTAGGTCTGTGCCTGGTCAACGACTGGTCGGCGCGGGACATGCAGAAGTGGGAGTACCAGCCGCTGGGGCCGTTCCTCGCGAAGAGTTTCGCGACGACGGTTTCGCCGTATCTGGTGACGCTGGAGGCGCTCGCGCCGTTCCGTTGCGCGGCGTTCGAGCGGGGCGCGGGCGATCCGCAGCCGCTGGGGTATCTCTCGAGCGACGCGAACCGTGCGCACGGCGGGGTGGACCTGACGCTGGAGGTGTGGCTGAGCTCGGCGCAGATGCGGGAGCAGGGTCACGAGCCGGTGCGGCTGAGCCGAGGGTCGTTCCGGGACATGTACTGGACGATCGCGCAGATGCTGACGCACCACGCGAGCAACGGGTGCTCGATGCAGCCGGGGGATTTGCTGGCGAGCGGGACGGTGAGCGGGAAGGCGCGGGAGAGCCGCGGGTGTTTGCTGGAGTTGACGTGGGACGGGGACTCGTTCGCGGAGCCGCCGGTGTTGGTCCCGGGGACGCAGCGGACGGCGATCGAGCTGCCGACGGGTGAGACGCGGACGTTCCTGGCCGACGGCGACGAGGTGATCCTGCGCGGCTGGTGCGAGGGCGAGGGGCGGCGTCGGATCGGGATGGGGGAGTGCCGCGGGGTGGTGCGGGCGGCGCGGTAGTTGTTGCGCGAGCGGAATGTGCGTGGAGGAGCGTTGGAGTGACGGGCGGGACGCCCGTCCCACCGAGCTTTTGTCGTTCGTATTGGTTGAGTTACGCCTTCGTCCTGAACAGCGCCAGGCAGGCGGTGTGCCCGTGGAGGTGGCTGGCTTTGCCGACGGGGCCGATCTCGCCGCCGGCGAAGAAGCCGGCGAGGGGGACGCTGGGCTCGGGCGGGGCGATGGGCTTGCCGCCCTTGGCGAGATCGCTCCCGGCTCGGGCGGGGCTGAAGGCTCGGGCGACGGCCTCGGCGTCGTGGTTCGGGCGGTCGAACAGGCGCGTGCCGCGGCTGTTGCAGGTGATCAGCAGCGCGCCCGCCGGCGGGCCGTGGATCGTTTGCCCGTCGAGCAGGAGCGCGAGGTCCTCGTCGGCGGTCTGCGCGTCGCGCGTGTGCAGGCGGACGGTCTGCCCGACGCGGACGAGGTCCGCGACGGCGAGCGCCCCGTGGTTCTCGTCGGCCCCGATGATGTTGCGGATGAGGTAGTCGCCGCGACCGAAGCGTTCCTTGTACTCGTCGATCACCAGCCCGAGGAACAGGCCCTTGCTGAGCTGCTCGCGCTCGTGCTCGGTCGCGTCGCTGACGGCCTCGCGCACGGCCTGGAGCGCGGGCCGGCCGCCGAGCTCGAGCAGCAGGTTCTTGCGGGCCTTGGTGATGACCATGTTGTGCCCGACGGGGCGGCAGCCCTGGCTGACGACGGTGTCGATGCGGACGGGCCCGCGGAAGGTGACGCCGACGAGCCCGTCGCGCCGCGTGCGGTCGTCGAGGACGAGGGCGTTCTGCCCGGGAGCGCGCCCCGCGCTGGCGACGCCGCCGATGAGCGGGGCGCCGGGAGCGAAGGCCTTGCGCGCGGCGTTGAGCGCGGGGAGGAGCTTGACGGTGGGGACGCTGAAGGGATCGAGGAACAGCAGCGACCCGGCGGCGTCGGGCTGGTCGATGCCGATGGCTGCGGCGAGCTCGCGGACGCCGGCGTCGTCCTCGGGCTCGACGCCGCGGACGCGGGAGCCGTCGAAGGGCTCGACCTCGACGCCGGGGAGGCTGGCGCCGAGGACGGCGATGCCCGGGGCGCGTTCGAGCTCGGTCGCGCCGGCGAGGACACCCTCGGCGCTGACGGCGATGAGGTGACGCGGGGCGATCTCGGCGCGCACGGCTTCGGCGACGCGCTCCATGCTGCCGGCGTGGTGGGCGCTGACGAAGAGGATCGCGAGGTCGGCGTGCGCGACGGCGCGAGCGCTGAGCGCGTCGGCCGCGGCGTGGGACGCCTGGCGGGCCGCGACAACCGAATCCGGGTTCCCGCTCAGCCCGCTCGCGAAGACGGGCGCTCCCGGGGCGCGTGAGGCGGAAGGGCCGTGCTGTGGCTGGGGGGCGGGCACATCAAGATCGTATGCGCCGGGGGTTGGCCCGGGGGGACGCGCCGCACGCGGTGGGGGGCGGTGCGGGGCGGTTTATCGGCAGCGCGCGTCGGCGGCGCTGAGGCCCGCGATGTGCCCGCTGGCCCAGGCCCATTGGAAGTTGAAGCCGCCGATGCGTCCGTCGACGTCGCAGATCTCGCCGCAGAGGTGCAGGTTGGGGCGCACGCGGCTGGTCATGGTGCCGAGTTCGATTTCGGCGAGTGGGACGCCGCCGGCGGTGGTTTCGGCGTGGGTGAAGCCGCGGTCGCCGGTGACGGGGACGGGGCACTCGGTGATGAGTCGGACGAGTCGTTTGCGTTGGTCGCGGGTAAGGGCGTGCCCGAGGGTCTGGGGCTCGATCTCTGCTTGGGCGCAGAGTGTTTCGGCGAGTCGTGCGGGGAGGTGCTCGCTGAGCCAGCGGACGACGCCGCGTTTGTTGAGGGCTTGCAGGTCGGCGTCGAGCTGGTCGGGTGTGGCATCCGGGAGCCAGGCGATGACGAGGTGGGCGGCGCGGTCCTGGTGTCGTGCGCTCGTGAGGTAGCGGCTGAGGTCCATGGTGCTGGGGCCGGAGAGGCCGAAGTGGGTGCAGAGGGTGGAGTTGGTGAAGCTGAGGAGTCTTTTGCCGGTGCCGGCGCGGAGTTCGAGGCGTGCGGGGAGCGTGAGGCCGGAGAGGTGGCGGATGAAGTGGTCGGGCTCGACGATGAGGGGGACGAGGGCGGGGAAGACGCGGGGGGTGACGGTGTGCCCGAGGGCTTTGGCGAAGGCGTAGCCCGCGCCGTCGGAGCCGGAGCGGGGGAGGGCCATGCCGCCGGTGGCGAGGATGAGCCGGTTGGCGGTGAGCTCGCCCCAGTCGCCGGCGAGGGTGTAGGCGTGGTCGATAGGTTGGATGGTCTCGACGCGTCGGGGGTGGTGGATCTCGGCGCCGGTGTCTCGGACGCCTTGGAGGAGGGCATTGAGGACGGTGCGGGCGCTGTCGGTGGTGGGGAAGAGCTTGCCGGTGTCTTCGCGTTTGAGCTCGACGCCGAGGGCTTGGAAGAAGGCGACGGTGTCGGGGACGTCGAAGCGTCGGAGGACTTTCTTGATGGCGTTTCGGGTGCTGCCGGCGTAGGCGTCGGGTGTGACGGCGTGGTGGGTGACGTTGCAGCGGCCGCCGCCGGCGACGAGGATCTTGGCGCCGAGCGTGCGGGCGCCGTCGAGGGCGACGATGCGGATGGGGCGGTTGAGCTCGCGTGCTCGCCGGCCGGCGTGGATGGCGGCCATCAGCCCGGCGGCGCCGGCGCCCACGATCGCGATGTCGGCTTGGTCCATGTCGTGCAACTCTCACAGAAAGTGGTCCAAGCGTAGGGCGTGTGCGCGACCAGATCGGTGCGCCCGGAAGTGCGGCTGAACGGGGAGCGCCCCATCGAGGAGGATCCGAAAAGACGGGCCGGCGGCCCGCCGCATCGAGATTCGGAAGGCGAGCCCGATCCGGTCGCCAACATCTAGATGCGAACGCGTCGGAGGCGGAGCGCGTTGGCGACGACCGAGACGGAGCTGAGGCTCATGGCGCCGGCGGCGAGCATCGGGTTCAGCAGCCAGCCGGTGAGCGGGTAGAGCACACCGGCGGCGACCGGGATCAGGGCGGCGTTATAGGCGAAGGCCCAGAAGAGGTTCTGGCGGATGTTCCGCATGGTGGCGCGACCGATGCGGATCGCGCGGGGCACGCCCATCACGCCCGGGGCGATGAGGACGACGTCGGCGGACTCGATCGCGACGTCGGTGCCGGCGGCGATCGCGATGCCGACGTCGGCGGTCGCGAGGGCGGGGGCGTCGTTGATGCCGTCGCCGACGAACGCGACGGGCCCGAGCTCGCGTTGCGCGTCCCGCACCGCCTCGGCCTTTTGTTCGGGCAGGACCTCGCTCCGGACGCGCGAGATGCCGACGCGGCCCGCGATCGCGCGGGCGGTGCGCTCGCGGTCGCCGGTGACGAGTTCGGTGGTCAGACGCATCGCGTGGAGGGTGCGCACGCTCTCCTCGGCGTCGGGCTTGAGGGGATCGCTGATCGCGAAGCAGGCGACGGCATTCGCGCCGATCGCAACAAAGACCGGTGTCTTGCCCGCTGCGGCAAAGCGGTCGGCGTCGGGCTCGAGCGGGTCGGGATCGATCCCGAGTTCGCGGAGCCACGCCGCCGAACCAACGCTGACGTGCGCGCCTTCCACACGCGCGCGCACGCCGCGGGCGGGGCGGGATTCGAAGGCCGTGATCGTTGAGAGGGCGAGCCCTCGCGACTCCGCTTCGGCGACGACGGCTCGCGCAAGCGGATGCTCGGATCGTGTCTCAACGCTCGCGGCCAGGCGAAGGGCTTGATGCTCGGTGGTGCGTTCGTGCGGGCTTTGAGCGCGGAGCACCACGTCGGTGAGCGATGGGGCGCCGGCTGTGAGGGTGCCGGTCTTGTCGAGCAGGACGCCCTGGACGCTGGCGATGCGCTGGAGGGCGTCGCCGCGTCGGAAGAGCACGCCGAGCGTCGCGCCTCGACCGGTGGCGACCATGATCGAGGTCGGCGTCGCGAGCCCCATGGCGCACGGGCAGGCGATGATGAGCACGGCGACCGCGTTCGAGACCGCCATCGCGAACGCCGGCTCGGGGCCAAGAAGCTGCCAGACGATGAAGGTGATCGCCGCAATGACGATGACAACTGGCACGAAGACGCTCGTGACGCGGTCCACGAGTGTCTGGATCGGGAGCTTGGCGGCCTGCGCCTCCCGGACCGTGCGCACGACCTGGCTCAGCACCGTGTCGCGACCGACACCGGTGGCGCGGATGATCAGCGAACCTGACTGCGCGACCGTGCCGCCGACAACGCGGTCGCCGGGTGTCCGGCGCTGGGGCTCGGGCTCGCCGGTGAGCATGGATTCGTCGACGAAGGCCTCGCCCTCGATCACCTCGGCGTCGGCCGCGATGCGCTCGCCGGGACGGACGACGATCTCGTCGCCAACGCGGAGCTGCTCGGCTGGCAGGTCCGTCTCGCGTCCGTCTCGTCGGACGCGAGCGGTCGCGGGGCGGAGCTTGAGCAGGGCGCGGATCGCGCCGGAGGTGCGCCCGCGGGCGCTCGCTTCGAGGTGCCGCCCGAGCAGGACGAGCGTGATGATGACGGCCGACGCTTCGAAGTAGACGTGACGCGAGCCCTCGGGCAGGAGCGCGGGCGCGATCGTGACGAGGGCGGAATAGGCGAAAGCGGCGCTGGTGCCGAGCATGACCAAGGCGTTCATGTCCGGCGCGAGGCGTCGGAACGAGGCGAGCCCGGTCGTGTAAAAACGTCGCCCGGACCCGAACTGTACGATCGCGGCGAGCGTGAGCAGAACGAACCGAAGCGGGCGCTCGCCCATTGCGCCCATGATCGCGTGGTGGAACGCGGGGACGAGGTGTCCGCCCATTTCGATGACGACCAGCGGCGCGGTGCAGACGGCCGCGAGCGTCAGGTTGCGGCGCAGGCGGGCGTGCTCGGGGTCCGGTGTGTGGTCGTCGGTGGTGGCGTTTAGGTCGACGGTTTCGGCGTCGTAGCCCGCTTTGCGGATCGCTTCGGCGAGAGTTTCGGTGTCGATGCCGGGGTCGGTTTCCACGGCCGCGCTCGCGGCGGCGAGGTTGACCGAGGCGGCGCGCACCCCGGGCGTGCGCCGCAGGGCGCGCTCAACGCCCGCGACGCAGGTGGCGCAGTGCATGCCGGTGACGCGGAGCGTGGCGTGGTCGCTGGGGGCGCTGCGGTCGCTTGTCGGGGGCATCTCAAGAAGCTTACTCACGGGGCGCGGGCGGGATTCGGGGTGATCGGTCCTGCGGCTCGGCGCTGGATGCGTTCGATGGTGGCGTCGAGCGTGTCGGCGTTCTCGCGATAGGCCTTCCGGGCGGCCTCGGCGGTGAGGCCGAGGTCGGCGAGTTGCGTGATCGCGTGCTCAAGGACGGCCTGCCCGGCGGGAAGGCCCTCGGTGCAGGCGGTCACGGTCGCGAGCGTGATGAACGCGTCGATGGTGTCGGGGTGCGCGGGGCCGAGGTGTTGGGCGAGGCCCGCGGCAGCGCGCTGCGCGAGCGGGCGGGCGCGCTCGAAGCGGGCGGCTCGGATGAGCGTGGAGGCGAGGTTGTTGGTCGCGGTCAGCGTGCCCGGGGCGTCCTCGCCCAGCAGCGCGGTGCGCCCTTCCAGCACGCGCTCGCGGATCGGGATCGCGTCTTCGGCGCGGTCGAGCTGGCTCAGCGCGCTGGCGAGGTTGTTCAGCGTGGTGAGCGTGTGGATGTGGTGGGGCCCGAGGATGGTCTCGGCGGCCTCGGCCGCGCGACGGGCGTACGGGAGTGCCTCGGCGGGCTCGCCGAGCTCCAGGTGCGTGTACGCGAGGTTCGAGCTGAGCGGGATGATGAACATGTGCGCGCGCCCAAAGCGCTGCTCCACGATCTCGAGCAGCTCGGCCATCGCGTCGATCGATCGCCTGGGCTCGCCGGCGTCCTCGTAGAGCGTCGCAAGGTTGCTGAGCGCGCGGAAACGCTGGAGCGGGCGGTCGTGCGAGCGTTCGGCGGCGGTCTCGAAGGCGGCTTGGGCCTCGGCCAGCTTGCCCGTGCTCATGAGCGCGACGCCGAGGTCGTTCCAGGCGCGGACCGTGATCGGGTCGTGCAGCCCGCGGGTGTGCTCGAGCTTGGGGATGAGCTCGAGAAGTGCGGCGGCGCCGGCGTCGGCACGCTCGGTCAGGACCAGGCTCGACGCGCGCGCCGCCGCGGGACGGTAGCGCTCGGGGTGCGCCCCCAAGAGTTCGGCGGCGGCGGTCTCGGCGTGGGCGAGCAACGCCCCGGCCACCTCGAGATCGCCCAGCGAAATCAGCACCTCCGCCAGCGTCGAACGCATCGCGGTTTCGACGGCCGGGGTCGTGGCGAGCGCGGCGTCGGTGCGCTCGGCGGCGGCGCGGACGATCTCGATGATCGGTGTGGTTGGGCCGTCCAGCTCCGGCGCGGCGCGGGCGAAGACCTCTTCCTGCATGAAGGCGTTGATCGCGTTGGTGATCGCGAGCTGCTCTTCGGCGCGGGCCGTCGCGTGGCGGGCTTCGAAGAAGCCGATCACCGCGGCGACGGTCGTGATCGTCACCGCGGCGGCTGCGACGAGAATCGTCGCCGTCTCGCCCGGGTGACGCCTGGCGAGGCGGAACAGGCGCGTCGGCGTCGCGATCGGGCGGCTTTCGACCGGCTCGTGGCGCAGCCAGCGCCCGAGTTCGGCCGCGAACGACTCGGCGCTCGGGAAGCGACGCGCCGGGTTCTTGTCCAGCGATCGCAGCACGATCGCGTCGAGGTCCCCCCGCAGGCGTGCGGCGCGGCGAGCGGCGTGGGCGCGCCCGAAGCGGTCCGGATCGACGGCTTCGCTGGGCTTCCGCGGCGTCTGCTCGCGGATCATCCGGTACAAACGTGCCGGGTCGTGGTCCGCATCCGCTGGATCGAGCGGCGGGCGCGCGGTCAGCAGTTCGTAGAGCACGGCGCCGAGGGCGTAGACGTCCGATCGCACGTCCGGCGGCTCACCGGGGCGGGTTTGTTCGGGGGCCATATAGCTCGGCGTGCCGACGGGCGCGAGGTTCATGGTCAGGAGCTTGCCGTCGAAGGCCGAGCCCGTCAGCGCCCGCGCGATGCCGAAGTCGATGACCACCGGCTCGGGCCCGGTGGGGGTCTGTCGAAGCAGGATGTTCGCGGGCTTGAGATCGCGGTGGATCAGCCCGCGCTGGTGCGCGCGGTGGACCGGGGCGCACGCGGCGGCGATGCACTCGACGGCGGCCTCCGGCGAAGTCCGGATCTCCGGCGCGTCCCACGCGACCGGCTCGCCCTCGACCAGCTCCGTTACGAGGTAATGGCGGCCGTGCGCGTCCACGCCCGAGTCGAGGTACCGCGCGACGCCGGGGTGGTCCACCGCGGCGAGCGCGAGCGCTTCGGCTTCAAAGCGCGCGGTCGCCTCGGCCGAGGCGAACCCGGGGGGCATCAGCTTGAGCGCGACGCGCCGCTCCACCGGGTCCGTCTGCTCGGCGCGGTAGACCTCCCCCATCCCGCCCGAGCCCAGACGCTCGAGCAGGCGGTAGGGCCCGACATGGGTCACCGCTTCCGCAGGGGAGGTTGGGCCGCGAGGCTCGTCGTCGTGGTGGGCGAGGAGCTCGCGCGCCATGGCCGCCGCTTCCGGATCGCTCGCCTCGGCCCGGCGCACCACCGATGCGCGATCCTCCGGCGGGTGATCGATCGCTTCCAGAAAGATCGCCCGCGCCTGCGCGTGGCGACGCGTCGCCGGGTTCATCGTTCGCCCCCGGAAAGCTCTCGGCGGAGCCATGCTTTGGCGAACGCCCAGTCGTTCTCGGCCGTGCGGAGGCTGATGCCAAGCGCTTGCGCGACCTGCGGCATGCTGAGCCCGCCGAACAGGCGCATCGTGACCACGTCCGCCTGGCGGGGGTCGAGCTCGGCGAGCTTGGCGAGCGCCTCGTCGAGTTCGAGCACGTCGTGGGCCTGGTGGGTGGCGGCGGGGTCGGTGCTCAGGCTGAGGGTGGGGCGCCCGCCGCCGCGTTTGATGCGGTTGCGTCGGCGGGCGTGATCGACCAGGATCTGGCGGCACTGGCGCGCCGCTCGGCGGAGCAGCTCGCCCCGGTCCACCCCCGCCGCGCCGCCCGAATCGATCAAACGCACCACCGCCTCGTTCGCCAGGTCGGTCGCGCAGAGCGTGTGCCCGCGTCGCTCGGACCGGAGTTGACCGGCCGCCACGCGACGGATCTCGGCGTACAGCGTCTGGCTCGCGTCCTGCACGGCGCATCCCCTGGCCCGCGGCGCGGGCCCGACCCGGCGGCCACGCCCCGGGCGAATGCTCTAGTCTCCCGCGTCCGCACGCCTAGGACAAGCGAAAACACCCGGCCCCGCCCGCCGGGGCAAGGGACATCCCCAAAGGCACGGCTCCGTCGGATCGCACCTAGAATCGGGCGATCTCATCGGAGCCAACCCCCTGCGGGGTCGCTCCGGGGGCGTGGTGCCGCCTTAGCTCAGTTGGTAGAGCATCGGTTTTGTAAACCGACGGTCGCCGGTTCGAGTCCGGCAGGCGGCTTTTGCGGCTGGATTGAGGCATGGACGGTCTGCGCTCATTGACGGGGCTTTAAATCAGACTTTTTAATCCATAATACCGCGATTCCCATTGACAACCCCCTCTCGATCCGTCACACTTCAATTGTGCTGACCCGTGTTGCGGTCATTTTCGTGGTCGCGTTCGGCTCGCTCTCGTTGGTTGAGGGCGGGCTGCGGTGCCTTTGGGGTGGTTTGTCGGGTTGCGGCGGGTGCGTCTCGGCGTGTGTCGAGGGGCGGATGTCGGAGCCTTGCACTTCGGGCGACTCGTGTGATTTGGCGTCGCCCGGGATCGCGGAGCGTTCGGGTTGCTGCGGCTCGCTGTCGGGCTCGGCGTGCGCCGTTGCTGGGCAGACGTGCTGCCCGCGAGGGCCGTTGGATTGCGAGCCTTGCCCCTTATGCCGCGGCCCGGCGCGCCAGCCGATGCCACCGGCGCCGCGGGACGGGCGTGCGGTCGCGGAGGTCTTTGAGGCGACGCCGCGGACGGTGAGCGTGATGTCCTGGACCCCGGCCGAGCCGCGTTGGCTGAGCTGGGATCGTCCTTGCGACCGGGCCCGCCCCGCGGACGTGGCGGCTCGCCTGGCGTGGTTGTGCGTCTGGACGACATAGCGGGCGGCGCGTGCGCGCGCTGCAGCCGCGGGCCCGTGCTTCGGGCCCTGGCGGGGTTCTTCACGAGCCCCGTGTTGTCCGGAAAGCGTTGTCATTTTTTTGAAACGTGGAAACGCACTGTGTGAAGCGTTTGGCGCGGACGGGCCGGTTTGGGCCCGTGGCGCGGAACGCTCGAAGATGAACCACAAAGCCGGATCGGTGAGATCCGGAGCAAGGATTTGCGTCATGAAGTTTGCGATCGCGATGTTTATTGTGCTGGCGGCTGCGGGGCTCTTCCTGCTGTCGAGCCAGGGCGCTTCGGCCCAGACGGGCCTGCAGGCCGGCGCGTGCTGCGTCTGCTGCGAGGAGGGTTGCCCGTGCTGCGAGGACGGGTGCTCCTGCAACACCGGCGGGTGCTGCTGCCCGTGCTGCGAGAACTGCTGCGGCGGCGTGTGCGACGCGCCCTGCTGCGAGGCCTCGGGGTGCTGTGACACGGGCGCCAGCGCCGAGGCGACGGGCGACAAGGCCCCGGCCGAGTGCGGGCAGGGCGTGTGCTCGGAGAAGGTCGGCTGCGCCGGGTGAGCCCGCGTCGTTGACCGCGTGATGTGGCCGCCTTGGGGCGGCCGCGATTGACCATCGGCCGGCGTCCGCGCGACGCCGGCCGATTTTTTCGCAACCCGTGGCGGTTATCAGACGCGATGGAGCCCGCTTCCCGCTTCGCGCGGATGTGTTTCTCGTGAAGACTCGTGGGGTTGCTCGACTACCACCTTAACAGGGGGTAGATTACTCGCGGCGATTCCCGGGAGGGTGTCGCCAATACGGACATGCCGCGATGTCGGAGGGCCCGTGCGTCCTCGGGTGGCTGGAGCGGCGAGAGAGCTTTGTTGAGAGAGGATGTTCACATGATGCGTGTGGTTTCAATGGCGGCCGCGGTCGCGATGGTTTCGGGCGCGGCGATGGCCGCCCCGTCGACGTTCGGCGTCGGGAGCGACCCGGAGCTGGCCGGCCTGCTCCAGAACGAGCTTTTCGTGGCCGAGGGTCGCACGGGCAACAACGCGCCCAGCGGCGACTGGGAGCTCGGGATCACGACCAACAACCCGTACACCGTGCGCGACCAGGCGCAGCGGAGCTGGACGGCGGGCGAGTTCGTCGCGTTCAGCCTGACCTACGACAGCTCGACGGGTGACGTGAGCTACGTCTTCGGCGACGAGGTCCTGAGTTGGAACGTTGTGGGCAATGTGGGGAACATCTATCTCCGCGCTCGGGCGACCGAGGGCGAGGTCATGCTCCGCGGGCTGAACCTCAACGGCTTCGACCTGAGCGCCGTCGTCGGCGCGGGCGGGGACGCGGGCTCGCTGGACATCCTCGGGATCAGCGGCGCGGGCTCGCGCTTCTCGCTGATCGGCGAGGCGATGATCGATCCGGACGGGGGGCGCGGGAGTAACCCCGCCTTCCAGATCAAGGTTGACACCGCCCCGATGCCGATCATCCCCACCCCGACCGCCGCGGGCCTCGGCCTGCTGGGCCTGGGCGGGCTGGCGGCCCGTCGGCGTCGCTAAGCGTCGCGGACCGGTTTCGATGGTTCTTCCAGCGCCCCGCCGAGGCTTTCTCTCGGCGGGGCGTTCTGTTTCGGCTAGCATCAAGCACGCACCGCGCCGCGGCCGGGTGCGAGCCGCGGCGCTTCCATTCCGGGAGTCAGCGCCATGACCACGCCCAGCGTCCATCCCTCGAACCAGCCGACCGCCTTTCACTGGGACCCGCAACCCGAAGCGGCTGCGTACGTGCAGGGTCTGATCCGGGCCTGTCTGGACGCCTGCCCACAGGCGGCGGACCTCGCCGAGCGGATGCAGACGCAGACCGGCACGCGATTCCTGGACTGGGTGGACTATGTGCAGCTCCCGGCGAGCGACAAGGCGCGGGCCGAGCTCGCCAGCGTCGGCTTCGAGCCCAGCGGTGAAGCGGCGCCGGGCGAGGCGTTTGTGAATCACAAGGGTATCTTCCCGGCGGTGGTGCTCGCCGACGGCCCGCGTCGTGTGGCGATCAAGGTCGACGCCGTCGCGGATTTTCTCGCGGTCTGGCGATTGGCGGGGGCGCACGTCGAGGGCGAGGCGGGGGCGCGGATGCGCCAGGCGCGGGCGTTCGTCGGCGAGGGCGCGGAGATGTGGGTCATCGAGCGACACGGCTTCCGCGGGTTTGTCTCGCCGGCGGTGGATCACAAGCTGAGCTGGAAGGCGGCCGAGCATCTGGAGCGGCTCTGCCGTCGCCAGCGGGCGTTTGACAGCGACGGCGTTGGGCGCGACGACGCGGGGTTTGACGAGGCGCACGCGGTGGTCGATGAAGCCGTGCGGGATCTTGGGCAGGACTGGGCGTGCGACCTGTTCTTCGAGAGCGAGCGTCGCTACTGGCAGCGACGGAACCGGGCGGCCCGCGTGCAGAAGGCCCGGCAGGACACGCTCGGGCTCGGCTGGGCCAACCACGATCACCACACGTATCGCTCAAGCCGGCACTGCTACTCGCGGCTGATCTCGCTGCTGGAGAAGATGGGGTTTCACTGCCGCGAGCGGTTCTATGCGGGCGAGGAGGCGGGCTGGGGCGCGCAGGTGCTCGAGCAGCCGGTGACGAACATCGTGATCTTCGCGGACGTGGACATGAGCCCTGCGGAGATCGCGGGCGACTTTGCGCACGAGGGGCTGCACGAGACTCGCCCGGAGCTCGGGACCGTCGGGCTGTGGTGCGCGTTGCACGGGGAGAGCGCGTTGCAGGCGGGGATGCACCACCTGGAGTGTCAGTTTGATTGGCACGCGCTGAAGGCGCAGCTCGAGGCCGAGGCGGGGATCAAGACGATGGACCCGTTCACAACGTTCCCGTTTTTGCGTCAGGCGTTTACCGAGGGGGAGCGGTGGGCGGTGTCGCACGCGCGGGTGGCCGAGCTGGAGGCGGCGGGGAAGATCACGCCGGAGCAGGGGGAGCAGTTCCGCACCAAGGGCGCGATCGGGAGCCACCTGGAGAACCTGGAGCGGAACGACGGGTACAAGGGCTTCAACCAGCAGGGCGTGAGCGACATCATCAGCCGGACGGACCCGCGGAAGCTCGTCAGCAGCGGGACGTAAGCCTGCGCCAAGGCGTGTTCTGAAGATGACGAGTGTTTCACCAACCCGACTGGCCGGTGAGCGCCGGCGTCTGGTCGTCAAGGTCGGCAGCGCGGTGCTTGCGCCCGCGGGTGTGCTGTCGCCCGAGCGGGTGGCGCTGATCGCGGGTCAGGTCGCGGCGGCTCGGGCTTCGGGGCGGGTTGAGGTCGTGCTGGTGTCGAGCGGGGCGGTGGCGGCGGGGCTTGGCCCGTTGGGGTGGCGGGAGCCGCCGCGGACGATCGTGGGCAAGCAGACGGCGGCCGCGGTCGGGCAGTCTCGCCTGATGCGAGCCTACGCCGAGGCCTTGGCGGCGCACGGGCTGGAAGTGGCGCAGGTGCTGCTGACGGGTGAGGACGTGCGGGATCGCACGCGGTTTCTGAACGCGCGCCGCACGCTGGAGAGCCTGCTCTCGCTCGGTGTCGTGCCGATCGTGAACGAGAACGACTCGGTGGCGTACGACGAGATCCGCTTTGGGGATAACGACCGCTTGAGCGCGCACGTGGCGCACCTGATCGACGCGGAGCTGTTGATTCTGCTGAGTCAGGCCGACGGCGTGCGCACGGGTGGGGGCGCGGGGGAACTGGTGCCGGTGATCGAGGACGTCGCGTCGGCATGGGCGCACGTGGGCAAGGGCACGAGCCGCGTGGGGACAGGGGGGATGGCGACGAAGCTGGAGGCGGCGTCGATCGCGAGCGGGTCCGGGGTGGAGGTGGTGATCGCGTCGGGTGTGCAGGCGGACGCGGTGTCGCGGGCGCTCGCGGGGGAGGCGGTGGGGACGCGGTTCCCGGTGCGGGCATCGGCTCCGGAGGCGCGGAAGCGGTGGATCGGGTATTCGACGCGGGTGACGGGTCGTGTGCGGGTGGACGGGGGGGCGGTGCGGGCGTTGGTGGAGCGCGGGGCGAGTCTGCTGCCGGGCGGGATTGTTGCGGTGGAGGGCGCGTTCGATCGCGGGGCGGCGGTGGAGGTGGTGGGGCCGAACGGGGTGACGATCGCGCGCGGGCTGACGGGGTACGGCGCGGCGGAGCTGGACCGTGTCAAGGGCCTGCGATCGTCGGAGATCGAGGGGGTGCTCGGCGTGAGCTACAGCGAGGAGATCATCCATCGCGATGACTTATTTGTGTTCGCGAGGCGAGGGACCGCGGCGGAGGGCGCACAGTGAGCGCACAAGAGGCGTTGTTTGAGCCGCGGGTTGTGGCGTCGCGCGTGCGCGAGGCGTCGCGGATCGTCTCGACGCTGCCGAGCGCGATAAAGAACGCGGTGCTGCTGGATCTGGCGGGGCGTCTGGATTCGTCGGCGGGTGCGCTGATGGCGGCGAACGGCGAGGACATGGAGGCCGCTCGGGCAGAGGGTTTGCCCGAGGCGAAGCTGCGTCGCCTGGAGCTGACCGCGGCGGGGATCGGGCAGATGAGCGAGGGGCTGCGTCAGGTGGCGGCGTTGCCGGATCCGGTGGGTGTGGTGACGCGGGACGACGTGGTGGCGAGCGGGCTGCGGGTGCAGAAGGTGCGTTGCCCGCTGGGCGTGGTGATGATGATCTACGAGGCACGCCCGGGTGTGACGGTGGACGCGTTTGCGCTGTGTTTGAAGGCGGGGAACGCGTGTTTGTTGAAGGGGGGCAGGGAGGCGGCGCGGTCGAACGCGGCGCTGGCCGAGCTTTTGCGTGCCTCGCTTGAATCGCACGGCGCGCCGGCGGACAGCGTGGCGCTCGTGACGACCAGCGATCGCGAGCGGATGCGCGAGCTGCTGCAGCTTGCGGACCTGATCGACTTGGTGATCCCGCGTGGCGGGCGGGGGCTGATCGATTTTGTGCGCACGAACTCGGCGATCCCGACGGTGCAGCACGACGCGGGGGTGTGCCACGCGTTTGTGCACGCGTCGGCGGATCTGGACGTGAGCGAGCGGGTGTGCGTGAGCGCGAAGACGAGCTCGCCGGCGACGTGCAACACGCTGGAGTGCGTGCTGATTGACCGGGACATTGCGCCGGCGTTTGTGCCGAGGCTGTTGCAGGCGTACGCCGCGGCGGGTGTCGAGGTGCGCGGCGACGACGCGGTGCGTGCGCACGCGGGGGGGCTGTCGGTGACGCCCGCGAGCGAGGCGGACTGGGGGACGGAGTATCTGGATCTGATCGTGGCTGTGCGTGTGGTGGATGGGCTGGAGGGGGCGTGTGCGCACATTCACCGGTACGGCTCGAACCACACCGACGTGATCCTCGCGCAGGACGAGGGGACGATCGAGGCGTTTCTGGCTCGGGTGCAGTCGTCGTGCGTGCTGGCGAACGCGTCGCCTCGGTTTAACGACGGGTTTCAGCTCGGGCTCGGCGCGGAGATCGGCATCTCGACGACGCGCCTGCACGCCTACGGCGCGATGGGGCTGGAGGAGCTGACGACACAGCGGTACGTCGTGCGCGGGAGCGGGCAGACGCGTTAGGGCGTGGCTTGAAGTTGCTCGCGGAGGCGGGCGGCGGCGGCGGCCCGGTGGCTGAGCGTGTTCTTGCGGCCGGGCGAGAGTTCGGCCGAGGTCTGCGTGAGCTCGGGTTTCACGAGGAAGATGGGGTCGTAGCCGAAGCCGTGCTCGCCGCGCGGGACGTCGCCCGGCAGGCCGATGCGCCCTTCGAATGAGCCGCGGACAGTGCGGACCAGGCGGGCCGGGGCGCCATCGCTCGGCGGGGCGGCAAGGGCGATGACGCAGACGAAGCGGGCGTCGCGTTGCTCGAGCGGAACACCGTCGAGCTCGCGCAGGAGCTTGGCGTTGTTGCGTTGGTCGCGTTCGTCGCGGCTCATGCCCTCGGCCTCGCCGTCGGTCCGCCCGTCGTTGAAGTAGTGGCTGCTGATGACGCCGGGCGCGCCGGCGAGGGCGTCGACCTCGAGCCCGGAGTCGTCGGCGAGGCACCATCGCCCGGTCTGCTCGGCGTAGCTCAGGGCCTTGATGGTCGCGTTGGCTTCGAAGGTGTCGCCGGTTTCGTCGGGCTCGCGGAAGCCGCCAGGGGGCGGGTCGAGGTCGGCGAGGCCGAGGATGGGGAGGTCGGTGAGGATCGCGCGGAACTCGGCGACCTTGTGCGGGTTGGCGGTGGCGAGGACGAGGGGGAAGGCGGGGTGGTCGGCGTGGGTGTCGGGCATGTGGACATCGTTGCCGGTTGGGTCGGACCGGTCAGTGAGTTGTTTTCAGGGTTGGCACGGGCCGACGATTCTGGCCGATCCGTATGTCGTGCGACGGCGTGTGATCGTTTGGTTAGTCCGCGCCCAGGTCTTGGGCCCATGTGCCGCGGTCGATCGCGTCCTTGGCCTCGGCGAGCCCGGTCCCCATGGCGTCTCGGTAGAGCTTGATCGCTTCGATTTTTCGCCCGCGAGAAATCGCGTCGCGTATGTCCGCCGCCGCGGGGTGCGGACCGGGCTTTTCGATGCCCAGGGCTTCCATGATGATCGCCATCGACCGCTCGATGCGGGCCAAACGCCACTCGATCCGCCCGATGTCCGGTCCGGTGAACAGCCCCATCTTGCGGCCCTCCTCTGCGTCCGTGATCGTTGCGTGGATTTCAAGACTTCGGGATTGACCAGCACGGGCGAGCCGTGATCGCACGGAACCCACATCGTCGAATCTGCCCGTCTTGCGAGTTATCTTACCGGTGCATCGATCATCGCGTCTCTCTGCCCGGATACCGCCGGCATCGGCTTCGCGGGAGATCGCTCCGCGGGGATCGGGCTTGCCCTGGGTCGGTGGGCGGTGTCCAATTCGGCATGAGCGAGACACAGCACAACGGGGGCGGGGACGGCGGGGCGCGGGCGGATATCGCGCAGGCGGCGGCCGCGGCGATCGAGCGGGCCTCGGGAGAACTCACGGGCGTGCGCGCGTTGGTGGGGTTTGATGGCTTTCTTGATGAGATCATCCGTGTGGTGAGCACGCGCCGGTCGATGGCGGATGATGATTTTGAGGCGATCGCGACGATCCCGGAGTTTGCCGCGAGGTGCGGGGCGGCCGCGGGGAAGAGTGCGAATATTGAGCTGAGCGTGCGCGAGCAGCGGTTTGGCGGGAACGGGCCGCTGATGGCGGGGGGTGTCGCGAGGCTGGGCATGCCGACGACGTATTGCGGGGCGATCGGCAGGAGCGCGGACGAGCCGGGGGTGGTGCACCCGTTGTGGCAGGATTTCGCGGCTCGTTGCGAGCGGGTGATCCCGGTGGGGCCGCCGGCACACACGGATGCGCTGGAGTTTGATGACGGCAAGATCATGCTGGGCAAGCCGCGGGCGGTGCAGGACGTGACGTGGGAGCTGTTGAAACGCACGATCGGGCTGGAGGAGATCCGACGGCTCATCGAACGTTCGACGCTGGTCGGGATCGTGAACTGGACGCTCTGCGGCGGGGTTGAGGGGATCTGGCATGGGCTGATCGACGAGGTGTTTCCGGCGTTGAAGCCGCTGGTCGGCGGGCGCACGCGGCGTGTGTTCATCGATCTTTCGGATCCGGCGAAGCGCACAGACGAGGACATCGCGCGGGCGGTGGGGGTGTTGCGGAAGATGGATGCGCTGGTGCCTGTGACGCTGGGGCTGAACCTGTCGGAGGCGGAGCGGCTGGCGCATGTGCTCGGCGTGGCGGCGTTCGGGGACGAGCACAACACGTCGCTGGCGCGGGCCGTGCGGGACGGGGCGGCGGCGATCCGCGAGGCAAGCGGGCTGTCGTGCGTGGTGGTGCACCCGCGCCAGGGCGCGGGGGCGGCGACGGCGACCGAGCGCGAGTGGTTCGAAGGCCCGTTCACGCGGTCGCCGCGGCTGAGCACGGGGGCGGGGGATCATTTCAATGCCGGCTTTGCGTTTGCCCAGAGTCTCAACTTGCCGTTGTCACAGTGTTTAGCGGTCGGCGTGGGCGTGAGCGGCGCGTATGTGCGCGACGCGGCGAGCCCGGATCTCGCGAGATTGCAGGGGGTTTTACGCGATCTGCCGGTGCCGGAGTGATGGGGGCGGGATGTCGTGTCAGATTTGACCGGATCTGAACCAAGAAACTTATGCCGAAGCCGGTGATTCTGGTAGGGTGTTGAGCAGTGGATGGCCGTCGCGTCGCGGGATGTCGGGGCGAGGCCTTGGTGCATCGTGGATCGGTGGCGGGAGATTGGATCGAGCGAGGCGTATTGTGGCGTCCTGGCTTGGGTGGTCGTGCGCATGTTGCAAGCTCGTGGGTGTTTAAAAGGGGTATGCGATGAATCATGGAACAATGTTTGCGAGTGGCATGGCGGTATTAGCAATTTCAGCGGGCAGTGTGTTCGGAAGCGTATCGATTACAGAGTCGTTTCGGACGCTGCAGGTCTTTGCTTCCACAAGTTCTGGAAACATTCTTGAGGATGAATTCACATTTACTGAGCTTGGTGCTTACGACAACGAGTTGGATGCTATGCGGCAAGGCGGGGCGGTGTCTGCGTACGCATTTGCATCGCAAAACACGCTGATTTCTGTCGATCATTTTTCAGGCAGGCTTGATGTTGAAGCGATGGTTGTTGCTGGCTCGCCCAGCAATGCCGAATCGGTGCCGAATGCCAGTGTCGTCGTTCGATTTGAAGTGAGTGAACCAACAGAAATACTTTTTTCAGGGAGTGCAACTGGAAATTCGTTTGGGATGTTTGGGTTGTTGCAGAATTCGGATCCATTGTTCTCGGTTTTCGAAGCTGGTACGATTACGGACCTGTCATTAATACTTATGCCAGATTATGAATATGAATTCTACGCTTCGGTTGGCTTTAACCAGCAGGGTGCGGGTGGGTTCGTGGATGATCTGGTTTTTGATCTCAGATTTATTCCTGCGCCGGGTTCGCTCGCGATGCTCGCCTTCGGCGGCTTGGCGGCTCCGCGTCGGCGTCGGTGATTGCCCGTTTGTCACCTCTTGCGAGGGTCGGCCATAGCATCTTGGCATGGCTTCTGAACTCGCGAGTATTCTGAACACCCTCGGCCTAACCGACGACCCGCGGATCTCGCTCGATCGACTCGAGCCGGGCGCGGGTTTTGTGTTGTGTGAGAACCCCACGACCGGCGAGGCGATGGCTCGTGTTCGCCTCGATGATGCCGACGCCTACGAGCGGGCGGCGAGCGAGGCGCACGCGGCGTTTCTCCGCTGGCGCACCGTCCCGGCTCCGGTGCGTGGGCAGGTGGTGCGGGCGATCGGGGACGAGCTGCGCGTGCACCGGGATGCGCTCGGGCGGCTGGTTTCGCTGGAGGTTGGGAAGTCGCTGCCGGAGGGGATCGGCGAGGTGCAGGAGACGGTGGACATCGCGGATTTCGCGGTGGGGCTGAGCCGCCAGTTGTACGGGCTGACGATGCCGAGCGAGCGGGCGATGCACGCGATGCGGGAGCAGTGGCTGCCGCTGGGGGCGATCGGGGTCATCACGGCGTTCAACTTCCCGAACGCGGTGTGGGGTTGGAACGCGATGCTGGCGGCGGTCTGCGGCGACAGCGTGCTGTGGAAGCCGAGCCTGCTCGCGCCGCTGACGGCGATCGCGACGAACACGATCTGCCAGCGCGTCGCGAGCCGCATGGGGCACGAGGGGGTGTTCGGGCTGGTGATCGGGGAGGACCAGGTTGTCGGCGAGCGGATGATCGCGGACAAGCGGTTCCCGTTGATCTCGGCGACGGGCTCGTGCCGCATGGGGCGGCACGTGGGGGGCGTGGTCGCGCAGCGCCTCGGGCGGTGCCTGCTGGAGCTCGGCGGGAACAACGCGCTGATTGTGGAGCGGGACGCGGACCTGGATCTGGCGTTGAAGTCGGTCGTGTTCGGCGCGATCGGGACGGCCGGGCAGCGGTGCACGACGACGCGTCGGCTCTACCTGCACGAGTCGATCGCGGACGAGTTCTGCGAGCGTCTGGTGCGGGCGTATGCGAGCGTGAAGGTTGGGGACCCGCTGGCGAAGGGCGTGCTGTGCGGGCCGCTGGTGTCGGCGGCGGCGGTGGAGGGTTTTGAGAGCGCGGTCGCGGCGGCGAAATCGCAGGGCGGGGAGGTGCTCGCGGGCGGGTCGCGGGCGGAGGCGTCGGAGTTGACGCCGCCGGGGCTCGGCGGGCACTTCGTGCGGCCCACGATCGTGCGCGCGCCGGCGTCGGGCGAGCTGCCGATCGCGAGGGAGGAGACGTTCGCGCCGATTCTGTACGTGTTCACGTTCAAGACGCTGGAGGAGGCGATCGCGAAGCAGAACGACGCGGATCAGGGGTTGAGCAGCGCGATCTTTACGGAGAGCGCGAGGTCGGCCGAGCGATTTCTGGATCCTTCGGGGGCCGGGAGCGACTGCGGCTTGGCGTACGTCAATCTCGGGACGAGCGGGGCGGAGATCGGCGGGGCGTTCGGGGGCGAGAAGGACACGGGCGGCGGGCGCGAGAGCGGGAGCGACTCGTGGAAGGCGTACATGCGCCGCCAGACCTGCAGCGTGAACTTCAGTGGGGAACTGCGCCTCGCACAGGGGATCGAGCTCGACCTCTAAGCCCTGTCGGGGCGGATCGGCGGGACGCGCGTCTCGCCAGTGGAGCGCGTCGGTCGCGTCAGGCCAGTCCGCCGTTGCGCGCCGCTTTTGCAGGCGGATTGGACGCTCCCGCACGCCCCCTCTTGCGCTGTCATCCCGAGCCCTGTTCGCGCGTCTACGATCCTCGCGATGGTCAGTCCGAACCCCCGGTTCCGCGTTCCGGCGCGGCGGCCCCAAGAGCGATCCACGGAGGCGAGCGTGCGTGAACAAATGGTCGACGCGTTGGCGGCCGAGGCGGTCGCCCCGATCCAGAACGGCATGATTGTCGGGCTCGGCACCGGGCGTGCCGCGAGCCGGGGCATCCGCGCCCTGGCCGAGCGCGTCCGCGCCGAGAACCTCGACATCCGCCTCGTCTCCACCAGCGAGGCGAGCGAACGCCTCGCCCGCGAACTCGGGCTCGAGGTGACCGAATTTGCCACCATCGAGCGCGTCGATTATCTCTTCGACGGTGCCGACGAGATCGATCCGGAGCTCCGCCTCATGAAAGGCGGCGGCGGCGCCATGACCCGTGAGCGCATCGTCGCCTGGGCGACCGACCGGTGCGTCTATATGGTCGATGAGGGCAAGATGGTCGATCGCCTCGGGCAGACCAAGCCGCTGGCGGTGGCCGTGCTCGCCTTTGGGCTCGCGACCGTCCGCGTCTACCTGCGGGAGCTCGGTTTCCACGGCGTCGTCCGTCGCGAGATGAACGGGGACCTGTTCATCACCGACAACGGGAACCTGATCGTGGACGTCGAGCTGCCGGCGGAGATCGACCTGGAGGAGATGGCGGTCAAGCTGAACGATCTGCCGGGCGTGATCGACCACGGGCTGTTTTTGGACGAGGCCGACGAGGTGCTGGTGGAGCGGGCGGACGGCTCGATCGAGCACATGGAGCGGGTGGACGACGATGAGGATGAGGGGGACGAGGGCTGAGAGGATGTTTGTGAGTCGCGGGCTCCGGATGTGCCACTGACCTTGGCCGCAAGGTCAGTGCTCCTTGAGCTTTGTCTCCTTCGACGCCTGTCGGGCCGTTGGATTGATGACACTGAGTTATGGAGAGAGGGTGATGGGCGGCCCGGAGCACTGACCTCTCGGAAGAGGTCAGTGGCACAGGGCTGTCGTGCTTTCCAGCCTCACTGTCCCTGCGCGAGGCTGTAGCCGGGCTTGCCGTCGAAGTAGCGGAGGGGTTGGAAGTCGGTGACGCCGAACTTCTCGGCGACTTTGTTCAGGAGTTGCACCGTCGGCCCTTGCCCGAGGCTCGGGCTCTGGCTCATGTCGCGGAGTTCGAAGCGGGCGCGGTAGTAGTCCACGCACTCGGTGTAGACGCTGCCGGTGGGCCAGACCTGGGTGCCGCGGTTGCTCAGCAGGGTCAGCTTGAACGGCGTGTGCTCGCAGATCGCCTGCAGTCGCTCGGCCAGCTCCGGCGCGGGGAGCACGCTGTCGACGTAGATGTCGCACCCGACGTGCACGCTGGTTGCTTTCTCGAACGTGCGCATCAGCGTGTTGTGGCGCGGGCGCTCGGGGCGGGTCAGCGTCGGGGTGTCGGGGGCGTCGGTGGTGGTGGGCTCGCGGGTGGTCGGCGAGGAACCCAGCTTGGCGATGATCGCGTCGACGAAGCCCGCGGTGTTGACCGGGGGCGTCGAGGCGTCGCCGAAATCGCCGGTGTGGACGCCGGATTCGAGGGCGGCGTAGAGGGCGTTCTCGATGATCGCGGCCTGCTTGAGCATGCCGAGGTGACGGAGCATCATGAGCCCGCTGAGGATGAGGCTGGTGGGGTTGGCGATGCCCTTGCCAGCGATGTCCGGTGCGGTGCCGTGGACGGCTTCGAAGATCGAGATGTGGTGCCCGATGTTGGCGCTGGGTGCGAAGCCGAGCCCGCCGACGAGCCCGGCGGCCAGATCGCTGACGATGTCGCCCTGCAGGTTGGGGAGCACGACCATCTTGTAGTTCTGCGGGCGGATGACCAGGTTCATGCAGAGGGCGTCGATGATGACGTCGGCTCGTTCGATGCCCGGGTAGTCGCCCCCGATCGCGTGGAAGCGGTCGAGGAAGAGCCCGTCGGTCATCTTCATGATGTTGGCTTTGTGCCCGCAGTGGACCTGCTGGATGCCGAGGCGTTTGGCGAGCTCGAACGCGGCGCGGTGGACCTGCTCGCACCCGGGAGCGGAGATGAGGCGTTTGCACTCAACGACGTCGTTGGTGAGGCGGTGCTCGATGCCGCCGTAGGTGTCCTCGATGTTCTCGCGGATGACGTAGAAGTCGACGGGGACGCCTGCTTTGGAGTAGACGGTTTCGACGCCGGGGAGGGCTTGGAAGTGCCGGATGTTGGCGAAGGCGCCGTACATCTTTCGGAGGCTGACGTTGATGGACTTGCCGCCGCCGCCGATGGGCGTGCCCATGGGGCCTTTGAAGAGGACGCCGCAGTCTTCGATGGTGCGGATCGCGTCGTCGGTCATGCCGCGGGAATCGCCCTTGGCGAAGACGCGTTCGCCCATCTCGACGGGTGTGAAGTCGACATGCTGCTGGACGCCGGCGGCTTCCATGATGCGGAGCGCGCCGTCCATGATTTCGGGGCCGATGCCGTCGCCGGGGGCGAGCGCGATCCGGAGTTTGTCAGCCATCGTGTCGGGGTCTCCGCGTGCGGGTCGTGCTCGCGCGGTGGCGCGAGCGGGATCACTGAAGTTTCGGGGATGAAACATAGCGCCGGCGCACGGCGTGCGAGCGTGCCGCACCTTCCCGTCTCACGCCCGCTGCCCTCCCCCGCCCCAGCGGGGGAGGTGTCGGCGCAGCCGACGGAGGGGGTCCGGGGAAAAATCGCCCCAATCGCACAGAGCCAGATTCCGAAGCCAAGCTCGCCGACGTCATGGACCGCTGCGGTGAGGTCGGTGCCCGTTGCTCTTTCTCTATCTCCCCGCCCTCGCTTTGCCCGGTTTGGTGAACGGGAGCGGGCGCGAGGCGGCCCGGAGCAGTGATCTTGCGGACAAGGTCAGTGGCACATGCCGGAGCGTCCGGTCGCGGCGTGCTTAAGGCGTGCTCGCTCTCGTGAGGCGCTCGTGGACGGCTTGCCAGATCGCCGTTTCCTCGGGCCGCTGCCCGCTCGCGGGTGGGCGGCAGACCAGGATCCACGTGGGTTGCGCCGCGTCCGCCTCGCGGAGGGCCGCGTAGAGGCGAGCCGCGTAGGCCGAGGCGTCGCTCGGCATCACGATCGCCTCGTGCGGCGGCTCCACCGCGACGGGCAAGCCCGGCGGCGTCAGCACCACGCACGCCCCCGTGCTCGACACCATCGCCTCGTCCAACGCTGAGAGGGTTTCGACCAAGTGCACCGGTGCCGACGGGCGGTAGTGGGGCCCCAGACGCCCCGGCGAGCCGGCGTGTCCGTCGGTTCCCTCGCCCTCGCCCACTGCGATGCCCAGCACTTCCGCGATCGCCGCCGCCCCGATCATCCCGGGCCGGAGGATCACCGGGCGGGCCGGGTCCATGAGCGAGAGCACGGTGGATTCGAGGCCGACGCGGCACGCCCCGCCGTCGAGCACCAGCACCTCGCCCGGGTCGAAGGCCTCGCGCACGTGCGACGCCAGCGTCGGGCTCACCGCACCGGATCGGTTGGCGCTCGGCCCGACCAGCGGCTCACCCACCGCCCGGAACAGCGCCAGCGCGAGTGGATGGTCCGGGCTCCGCACCGCGACCCCCGGCCCGCCCGCGGTGACCGCGCTCGGCACCCCCGCCCCCGCCGGCAGCACGAGCGTCAGCGGGCCCGGCCAGAACGCCGACGCCAGCCGACGCGCCGCCATCGGCCAAGCCCCGGTCACCCGCCGAGCCATCGCCTCGTCCAGCACGTGCACGATGAGCGGGTTGCTCGCGGGGCGACCCTTGGCCGCGAACACCCGCGCGACCGCCTCCCCATTGAGCGCCAGCGCCCCGAGCCCGTAGACGGTTTCCGTCGGAAACGCGACCAGCCGCCCGCTGCGCAGGCGACGCACCGCGTCGTCGAGCTCGGGCTGGGGATGGTTCATCGCGCGATGCGGGCTTCGGGCAGGTTCGGCGGCGGGGCGTCAGCGCGAGGTGCGGACGACGCCGTGCTCGTCGATGACGGCGTCGGCGTCGGGGACGTCGAACCGGATGCCGTTGCGCTCCAGCGTCATCCCGAGCGCCGCATAGTAGTTCGCCAGCGCGGTGTTGTAATCGACCAGCGCCTGCAGCTCCTCGCGCTCGCTCCCGGCGAGGGATTCCTGACGGTTGAGCTCGAGGTCGAGAAACTCGATCGTGAACCCGCGGAGGAGCTGCTTCTCGATCTGCAGCGCCCGCAGGACTTCCGCCGCCGCGAGGCGGGAGACGCGCGTCTGCTCGATCAGGCGGTAGTTGAGGCGGACGGTATCCAACGAGGTTTTCAGCTCCAGCACGATCTGCTGGATCGTGTTCCGGTAGCTGATGACCGCCTGCATCCGCTCCAGGCGGCGCTGGCGGGCGAGCGCCTCGGCCCCGCGGTTGCCGATCGGCTGCTCAAAGAACAGGCCCACCAGGAAGCTGATGAACTGCCCGTCCACGATGTCGCCGTAGGCGTCGCCCAGGTTCCGCTGCAGTTCCTCGTACCGCCCCTGGAGGCGCAGGTCGAGCTGCGGGAGGCGCTGGTTGTCCGCGACGGTCTGGCGGATGCTCGTGTCGTCGATCGATAGGATCGCCCGCGCCACTTCCGGGCGCTTCTCGATCGCGGTCGTGATCGCGTCCAGCAGGCTGAACTCGATCGCCTCGTCCACCGCTTCGTCGGCCGGGATCAGCATCGCCTCGGAACCGATCGGGAACGCGTCATCGTTGATCAGCACCTTGAGCCGATCGCTGGCGCGGCGGAGCGACGTCTGCGCCCGCAGCACGTCGGCGCGGCGGCTCTCCACACGCGCCACCGCGTTGGCGATCTGGGCGCGGCTCACGTCGATCCGACGACGCTCGATCACCTGATCCCGGACCTGCACGCCCCGGTCAAACAGGCGCTGCAGGATCATCAGGTCCCGGTGCGCCCGGTAGAGCTCCCAGTAGGCCGACTCGGTCTCGGTCACGGTGCGGATCAACTCGCTCTTGAGCGCCGCGACGCTGCTGCGCTCGGCGTTCCGGGCCAGGCGGACCTGCGCGAGGTTTACGCCCGAGCCGGCGTTGCGCATCAGCGGCTGATCGATCTGGGCCGTCAGCCCGAGGCGCCACGACGGGTCCGGCGAAAGCTGGCGCCCCGGACTGTTGTCGTCGAGGTACGTCACCGCCTGCTGCAGCGTCAGCGTCCCGCCCGAGAGGAGCTGTCGCCGGATGCCGGTCGTGTTGGTGATCGCGTTCTGGTCCGTCGCCGCCGGGTTGGGCACGCCGAAGCTCGCGACCGACGCCTGCGGGCTGTCGGTCCGCGTGTACTCGAGGTTGCTGAACAGCACCCAGTCGAAGGCGGCCTCGGCCGCCACGACCTGGCTCTCCGCGACCGCCGGCGCCAGACGCGCGAACTGCAACTCCAGGTTCCGCTCCACCGCCGACCGCACCGCCCGCTCCAGGCTGATCGCGACGACCCGCTGCGCCCGCCCGAGCATGTCCTCCGCGAGCGGAAGATCGTCGGCGTCCAGCGAGTACGAGCCCGGGCCCCCCATCGTCTCGAGTTCGGGCATCACCCGCTCGTCGATCTGCAACGCCGCCGCTGTGCTCTCGCGCTCGGTGATGCGTCGCTGGGGCGACTGCGAGGGCTCGTCGAGCTCGCGCCGGATGGTGTCGACCAGGGCCCGCTGCATGGCGGCCTCGGACCCGCGGGTCACGCTCCGGTTCGACTCGCACCCGGACATCGCCGCGAGCGAGCCCGCGGACACCGCGAGCGCGACGCCGGCGACGCGGCACAGAGCCGCGGGGAGCAAGACACGCCGGGACGCCCCGGGCCGACGATGTTGGACAGGATGCATGGGTCGATAAAGCTAGGTCCACCCCGGCAACCCGGCAAGGCGAGGGGGATCCGTGCCCCGCTGCGGGAAATCCTCCCCCCGCGTCTTCCCGCCCGCGATCCGAAGCCCGCCCGCGTGGGACCGGTAGAATGTGCGCAGTTCGGGCGCTCTGGCGGGCCCGCGACCGGGGCCACGGGGCGAAATATCCGCCCGATCACGGATTCTGGCCGACGGTGTCTCGGGGCTAGCCTCGCGCCGCACCGGCGTCCGAGGCCGAAGCACACCCGGGCGCCGACGTCGGCAGGGTGAGCCCGATGGATGGGACCCCCCGGGGACGCCCGCGGCTTCGTGCAGCCGCCCGTCCCGACCGACCGAGCCACCCAGACGAGGAGTCTGAGCGATGACCCACGCCCGTGCGATTCCGATGACCACACCCAAGGCCCCCGCGACGCGTCCGCTCGCGTGGGTGCTGGGTTCGATCTTGCTGGCGCTCGCCGTTCTGACGCCCCGGGCCCACGCCCAGGCGATGCAGGACGTGGAGCCCTATGTCGCGGTGGTCACCAGCGAGCGGGTCCCGCTCCGCTCGGGTGACATGCGCCAGTTCTATCAGGTCGCCGAGTTGGAGCAGGGCAAGATGCTGCTCGTCGTCGCCGAGAGCGGCGACTGGGCCCGCGTGCGCTACCCGTCGGGGCTCCGGGCGTACCTGGCGCAGGAGGACGGCGTCGTGGACGGGCAGACGCTGACGCTGATCCGCCCAAGCCGCCTACGCGCGGTCAACCAGGCGAACGCGGACCCGACGGCGAGCTGGAAGCCCTTGCTGGCCGAGCCCTTGCCCGTGAACACCGCGCTCCCGTTGGTGGGGCGGATCTCGAGCCGGACCAACCGGGAGTTTTACTTGGTCGAGGCCCCGGCACAGGCCGTGGGGTACGTAACGCGCTCGGCCTTGCGCCGTGCGACCGAGGCCGAGGCGTCTTCGTTCCAGGCGCAACGCATGTCGGCCGCCGATCAGGCTTCCCGCTCGACCGATCGGGACGCCGATCGGAGCGAGGAGCGCCCCGCGCAGGCCGAGCCCTCCGCCCCGGCGGAAGAGGCGTCCCCGACGCCCGAACCCGCCGCCCCCCGGGACTCGCCGCGCGAGCCCGTTCGCGCCCCGGCCCCCGAGCCCGCGACCGAGCCCGAAGACGACGAGGAGGACGACGAACTGCTCGAGCCGATGGTCCGCCCCGGGGACGAGCCCGCCCCGAGCGACGACCCCGCCCGGCGTCCGATCATGGGCGACCTCGCCCGCGAGCGCCCGGCCCCCGTCGCACGCGAGGACGAGCCCGAGGTGATCGAGCAGCGAGCCCCCGGCGCGCTCGAGCGAGCCGCCGAAACCCCCGAAGAGCCCGCCGAGCCCGCGGTGATGTCGATCAACGACCTCGAGGCGGCCTTCCAGGCGGTGCTCGCCCAGCCCGTGCTGGAGGCGGAGGTGGACGAACTCCTCACCGAGATCCGTCGCGTGCGCGCGACGATCGACGGCGACGCTGTCAACGAGCGCCTCCGGGCCGGGCTCGACCGACGCATCGCGATGCTCGAGCTGCGCCGCGACTACCGGCGGACGCTCCGCCAGAGCGAATCCTCCGCGATCGATCTGGAAGCCTCGGAGGAGCGCCTCGCCCGCCGGATCGAGGATCTTGCCCGGACCGACGTGTACGCCGTCATCGGCACGCTGCAGGCGAGCAGCGTGTACGACGGGCAGCGCCTGCCGCTGCTGTACCGCGTCCGCTCGGTGGGCGACGGGCCCGTGCGCACGCTCGGGTACATCGCACCGACCGAGGACCTGGACCTGCTCTCGAAGCTCGGGCGCATCGTCGGCGTCGTGGGCTTCGTCGAGCGCGACACCCAGCGCAACATCCTCATGCTCCGCGCCCGACGCGTGAACGTCATCGACCCGTCCGACCTGGGCCTGCGGGACGACTGATTCCGGCGCGAAGGCGATTGGGCGCAGATTCGGGGATTCCAAAAACGAAAGCCGCGGGCCGTCCGGCCTGCGGCTTATTTGCGTTTGAGCGATCCAAAAGCGGTCGGGCTCAGGCGGCGGTTACAGGCGGATGCCTCGGAACTCTCGCGGTCGATGCTCACGGCCTGGCTCATCCATAGTTAGCCGTTGCCGCGTGCCACAATCACACTGAGAAAACATATGAAATAAAAATAATGATGATCGGAAGAAGGCAGAGCCCCGACACGAGCCTGCTCTGGGTGTATTCCGTTGATGCCCAGCGAGCCCATGCCCTCCATCGGCGTTGAAGCCGGGCGATTCTGGGCAGTGATCGGTTGCATTCCGGACACTTGCGTATGTCGGCGACTTCAAGAAACGGCTTCAGGTCATACTCACACTTCGGACAGATGATGTGCCCTGCAAGAATGCGATCCCGCAGTTGCCGCCCTTTGCGATCGTGCGCCCAAACCAGCCAGAAAGCCCATGCGTAACAGGCGTATATGATTGTCGTTCGGGTCATGCTCCAGAATGGATCCTGCAAAAGATTTGCAAGCACCTTAAAGCCAGCTTGTTCGTAGCGGATGGCTAGATCAATCCCGCCAATCAGAATCGCTGCGACGAGCACGCCGTTTCTCCACGCGGCGGCTCGGTGCAGCGACTCTAGAGACATGTTCTTTCGCGTGCTCATGTGTGATCACTCGTTTGCAGTCACACGTTCGGCTGAAAGTTTAATTTTTATTCCAGATCATGGATTGTGATGTGTGTTCGGGAGCTTTCTATCCAGCGCCGCCATCGGCATTCAAGCAAGGCCAGTTCGGGCAGATTCTGCCCGCATTCTGGGCATTTTCTGGTTTCGGCTTGACTCAATTGTTTGACTTTAGAGACGTCGTAACGGCAAAACGGACACGGCAATCCGCCGTTTCGCATAGCGCTTCGGATACGGCCTCGCATAAAATTCGTATACACAAAGAGACATACAAGAGGGAGGGAGCAAATGATTGCTAATAATATAAAAATAATTAGCATTTGACGGTACATAATTAAACTAAAGTATGCCGAGAAAATATAAAAAACTAAAGTAGATAAAGTAAAAAAAGATACTGCCGAACTAGCAGCGTATCTGGGAATAAAATGAGGAAACCGGCAAGCATCGTACTTGCCGGTGACGCGTCGACTAAATAATCGATAACAAGTAAATTTATTCACCATCGATAGACAGGCCGCATTTAGATCTTAGACAAAAAAGGTAATCAGCTTTCGCATTCTGCATTTTCAGATCGTATCTGTTCTTGGCTTCATCTCGACATCTCATTTCACCGGCAATTGTACCAATTACGCCACCTATAATACAGCACTTTCCCAGAAGTGACGGTCCACCTGGGCTACAAAACTTAACTCCTAGGCCGCATCCGGCAAGGCCACCGGCCCAAGCGGCATTTCTGCAGCTGTCGCGGTCTGCGTTGTACTCGTTGGTCGCCTTTGTCCTTGCAAGAAAGAATTCGTCGGAGCACTGCTTTCTGCACGGCGATCCGGGAAGCGATGCGTCATCTTCCGTTGAGCCACCTTGTGCTGGGGAAGCGTTCTGGCTCCCGGGAGTCATTCCTTGTTGAATCCATGGACGGGCTACGAAAGATGCTCCGTTCCAATCATACTCCGTGAGTCCACTAAAATAGAACTCGTTGGCTCGTTGTTGTGCGTGCGTATGTGCGTCAACGACGTTTGCTGTGACGGCAAATGGAGTAAGTACACGGTGTGTTGACGGTAGCCATTCATCATCGCCTGCGATCAAAACGACATCGGTGGTCTGTACAGCAATTGTAGCTACAAAGCTGTTGTTCAAGACGACTATGCCGGATGCTGTGCCATGCTGGGCGATACTGATATCGATTACTTCTGCATCCAACTCCCCATACCGAGGGAAGAAAAACACATCCTCATAGGGTGCGAAGGCCTCAAGCTCACTGTTAAGGAAGAATTGTCCGACTGGCGAATCATCTGCCTCGGGCAGTGCGGGGTCGACGGTAATAAGCATCAGTTCGAAGATCCCCGGCGCGGTTTCATCGCCGAGGTAGAGCAGCCGGAGTGTGTCGTCCGGTTGCAGCCCCAGCGACTGCTCCAGAAACTCGTCAAAGCTGACGAATGGATCCGTCGCCTCCGCTTGTTTGTTCCAGGTCCCCGGGGACAGTGCGATGGCGGCACTCACGCAGCACAAAAGGCTGAGTTTCATGGCATCCCTTTTCGATTTGTTGCTCGCCCATTCGAGCAATCGGTGCCAGATTAGCCGGGTCGGCGGTGTGGTGCAGGCAAGTTGTTGATGAAGATTTTGGTAGATCCGGAATGAATTACGCTGGGACTCTTGCATCGTAATTTATTACGGATTGAATGGGCCGTGGGTCTTGGGCACGGGGCTTTACAGGCGGAGTGTCTCGGCCGGGGTGACGCCCGGGCTCGACAGCCCGGCTTCCTCCGCCACCGCGAGGAGGCCCGCGACGTCGCTCGCGTCGAAGGCGGCGGTGTCGAAGCTGTCGCCGTCGAGCACGCCCCAGCAGGAGCCGTCGGGGCGGAGCAGGGGGATGACGATCTCGGCCTGGTCCTTGGGGTCGCAGGCGACGTAGTTTTCGCCGAGCGTGCGGACGTCGTCGATGAGAACGGGGCGGGCGTCGAGGCAGCTCCGCCCGCACATGCCGTGGAGCCCGATGGGGCTGCAGGCGGGCGTATCGCGCCGTTCGAGCAGGATCATCTCGTCAGCCGGCTCGCCCTCGGGCGTGAGGGGGCGTTCGTAGAAGCCGATCCAGCTATACGGCTTGCCGGGCTCGTGGGGGATGGTGCGTGATCCGAAGGCGGACCAGACGGCGTCGACGACCGCGCGCATCCGCTCGCCACGATCAGCCGCGGGCGGGAGGGCGCGAACGGCAGCCAGCAACGGCCCGTAGTCGCGAGCCGGTGTCACACGGTCCAGTGCCATAGGGCGGGCCCCGGGGGGGATCAGAGCGTGGCGCTGGTGTACGGCAGGAGGCCCATGAACCGGGCCCGCTTGATCGCCTGAGCGATCAGGCGCTGCTCGCGGGCGGTCGTGCCCAGACGCTTGCGCCCGTAGATCTTGCCGTTGGGGGTCATGGATCGGCGGAGCTCTTCGATGTTCTTCCACTCGACGAACTCGATGTTGTGCTCGCCGATCTGGACGATCTTGGTCTTGGGCTGAGGGCCGAAACGCGTGAAAGTGCGGCTCATATCCGAAAAATCTCCGTCGTGGGCTCGATCGGCCCGGCGACGTGCCGGGCGACGGTTCCCGGGCGACGCGCGACCGGGCTCCAACGATAGGCCGACTCTGGACGAGGCGGCGAACCCCAGCCGGGGCCGGCCGCGGGGGTGGGTGTGGGGAGGGTCCGTCTCATCGTTCGCGTCGCTCGCGGTTGGCTCTTGAGTGACTCCTACGATCCCGGTTCATGCGCCGCCCGCCGGACTTTTCGCCGCCGATCCCCCCGGCCGTGCCCCCCGATGGCGGGGCCGCCCCCGCGGTCACGCTCAGCGGGCTGGGCTGGGCAACGGCGACACTGGTCTGCTGGACGGTGACGCCGCTCTTGGTGAAGTACCTGACGGGCGTGTTCGACCTTTGGGCGAGCAACGGGTGGCGGTACGGGATGGCGGCGCTGATGTGGCTGCCGTTCCTGCTCTGGACGATCGCGAAGGGCAAGTTGCCGGCGGGCATCTGGCGCCGGGCGCTCTGGCCGGCGGTGTTCAGTGCGGCTGCGCAGGTCGCGTTCGTCGGGTCGTTCTACTTCACCGGCGCCGGCATGGTCACGTTCGGGCTTCGGTTTCAGATCGTCGCGACCGCGATCGGGGCGTGCCTCTTCTTTCCCAGCGAGCGTGCGATCGTTCGGCGACCGCTCTTTCTCATCGGCGGCGGCGCGGTCATCGCGGGGGTCATCGGCGTCGCCTCGCTCGCGACACCCGAAGCCGCCGGCGACATCACGCCGATCAGCGGCAGCACGGCGGCCTCGCCCGATCGCCACACCCTGGGCATCGTCCTCGCGATCGTCGCGGGCATCGGGTACGCCTGCTACGGGATGGCGGTCCGCAAGTGCCTCGCCGGCGTCAGCGCCCGCCTCTCGTTCAGCGTGATCAGCATCTACGTCGGGGCGGCGATGATCCTGCTCATGGTGCTCTTCGCCGACGCGCCCGTCGCCCAGCTCGCGGCGATCGACGGGACGCAGTGGTTCTATCTGATTCTCTCGGTCATCTTTGGGCTCGCGGCGGGGCACGTGATCTATTTCACCGCGATGACCAAGCTCGGCGTTGCGCCGGCGACGGGGTTCGTGCAGTTGCAGCCGTTCACGGTCGCGGGTGCCGGCTACTTCGTGCTGGGCGAGGTGCTGAACCTGCGCCAGATCGCGTGCGGCGCGGTCGCGGTCGCGGGTGCGGGCGTGATGCTCTACACGCAGCACGCCGTCTCACGCCGCCAGCGGATCGACCGGATGCGGACGCTGGACACACTCCCGGTCAACGAGGCGGTCGCGATGGAAGAGGCGGAACTGGCGGGGGAAGAAAAGCGGGAGAGCTAAGTTCTGATTGACGCGGCGAGCATCGCTTCTGGAGCTGGGTGAGAAAGGCCTCGGGCCCGTCTCGACCGAAGCTTCTGACGGGCGAGAGGCCCGCGTCACGGGGGAGAGATCGGCGATGGTCTGGCTTGTGCTGGTTGCGGGTCTTGCACTGGTGACGCTCGGGGCCGAGCTGCTCGTTCGCGGCGGGACGGCGCTCGCGTTTCGGCTTGGGGTGCCGCCGCTGTTTATTGGGCTGACGGTCGTTGGCTTCGGGACCTCGACGCCGGAGCTGAGCGCGAGCGTCGTCGCGACGCTTGACGGCTCGAGCGAGGTGAGCATCGGCAACGTGGTCGGGTCCAACATCTTCAACATCGCGGTGATCCTGGCGGTCGCGGCGATTGTGATGCCCATCCGCGTGCGGATCGCGGAGTTGCACCGCGAGCTGGTGGTGATGACGCTGGTGGCGCTGGTGCCGTTTGCGGCGTGGATGACCGGCGGCGTGGTGCCGGGGTGGATGGGCGGGGTGCTGCTAGGGCTGCTGGTGGTGTATCTGGGAGACGCGATCGTTCGCGCCCGGCGTGCGGGGGCGGAGGATCGGGCGCAGATGGCGGGGGAGCTGGCGCAGGCCGAGCCTGTGGTGGCGGGCGGGGCGGGGCGCTCGGTGTGGCTCTCGCTGGCGTTGATCGTGGGCGGGCTGGGCGCGTTGATCCTGGGGGGGAGCCTGTTCGTGCGTTCGGCGACGTCGATCGCCGGGGCGTGGGGCGTGCCGGAGGTGATCATCGGGCTGACGATCGTGGCGGCGGGGACGTCGCTGCCGGAGCTGGCGACGAGCGTGGTGGCCGCGCTGCGCGGGAGCTCGGACGTCGCGGTGGGCAACGTCGTGGGATCGAACATCTTCAACGTGCTGGGGATCTTGGGGATCGCGGCGTTGGTCGGCCCGCAGAGCGTGCCGCGGCAGGTGCTGGTGTTCGATGCGCCGGTGATGCTGGCGGTCAGCCTGGCGGCGTGGTGGATGCTGCGCACGGGGGAGACGCTGACGCGGCGCGAAGGGCTCGTGCTGCTGGGTGTTTTTGGGGCGTATCTGGCGACGCTGGTTGTGTTGGCGCGGTGAGGTGAACCATCAGGCATACGCTTCCGTGATGGCACATGGCTTGCGTGATGACATCGTTCGTCCATACTTGAATGCTCACCCGCACAAGGTCTTCTTTGTGACGGTGAGCGGTGCTCATCTGTATGGATTTGAATCGCCAAATTCGGATTACGATTTACGAGGGGCACATATCACCGCGGCTCGTGCGATGCTCGGGCTGAGCCTGCCGCGGGAGACATACGAAATTCTCGATCGGGCGAGCCCGATTGAGATGGACCTCGTGACGCACGACGTGCGGAAGTATTTTCAGATGTTGATGGGGCGGAACGGGTATGTTCTCGAGCAGATATGCAGCCCGTTGGTCGTTCATGCCGAGCCGGAGTTTGAAGAGATCAGGTCGATTGCGATGCGGTGTATCACCAGGCATCATCGGCATCATTTTCGCAGCTTCGCGTCGCATCAATGGGATGCTGTTGCCGGATCAAGCGCGGGCACGGTCAAGGGGCTGTTGTATACATATCGCCCGCTTCTGGCGGGCATTCACCTGATGCGAGAAGGGGTTGTCGAGTCGAATCTTCGCAGGCTCAACGAGGTTTTTCGCTTGGGCTATATCGATGAGCTGATTGAACGCAAGGTGTCGGGCGATGAGAAACAGTTGATCGGAGAGATCGACATGACTTTTCATACTCGCGAGTTTGATCGGCTGAACGCGGCGTTGGATACCGCAGCAGTCGCTTCTGGTTTGCCCGAAGACGTGGTTGTTGGCGACCAACTCGAAGATCTTTTGATTCGCCTCCGTCTCGCGACCCTGGATTCGCGATTGCAAAGGTAGCCCCGGGCATATCTTTGGAGATGCGATTATTCGCCGGTGCGCCAGTTCTTGCCTTCGCGGGTGACGCGTCGGTAGAGGGTGTCGCGTTCGACGGGTTCGTAGCCGGCGTCGCGGATGGCTTTTTGCAGGTCGGCGACGGTGGTTTCCTGGTGGGTGGTGGAGCCGCCGACTTTGGTGATGTCGTACCAGACGACGGTGCCGTCGATGTCGTCGGCGCCGTTCTGGAGCATGAGCTGCGCCATGGGGAGCGTCTGCATGATCCAGAAGGCTTTAACATGCGGGAAGTTGTCGAGCATGAGGCGTGCGACGGCGAGGGTGCGGAGGTTTTCGAGCCCGACGGGGCCGGGGAGGTGCTCCATCTCGCTGCCGTCCGGGATAAAGGGGAGCGGGATGATGGTCTGGAAGTACCCGGCCTCGCGCTCGGCCATGTCCGGCGTCGGGAGGCGGGCGCCCTCGCCGGTCAGGGTGATCGCGCGACGATCGAGGCCCTGGGTGGCTGCGATGTTCTCGGCCTCCGGGTCGTGGTACTCGACGCCCGCGTACCCGAGGCGCGCCAGCGCCTGGTCCTGCGCTCGGCGGAGGATCTCCATGTGCACGAGGCGTTCGCGGCGCTGGTCGATGTGCCCGTACAGGATCGTCGCGTTAGAGTTGAGCCCGAGCTCGTGCGCAACGAGGTGGACGTCGAGCCACTCGTCGCTGCGGATCTTGCCCTTGAATGCGGCGTCGTGGACGCGGTCGTCGAAGACCTCCGCGCCGCCGCCGGGGATGGAACCGAGCCCGGCCTGCTTGAGTTCGGTCAGCACGGCGCGGATGCCGGCCTTGCGGTCGGTGCGCTTGTATTGCTTGGCGATCTTGGCGAGGTGGACGACCTCGACGGCCGTGAAGGCCTTGATGTGCAGCTTCGGGGCGGCGTCGCGGATCGTGCGCATCATGTCGGGGTAGTAGTCCCAGGGCAGGTAGGGGTGGAGCCCGCCGACGATGTGCATCTCGGTCGCGCCGGTCTCGATCGCTTGCAGCGCCTGGTTCCGGATGTAGTCGATGTCGCGTGTATAGGCGCCGTCGTCGCCCTTCTTGCGGTAGAACTCGCAGAACTTGCAGGAGAGCGCACAGACGTTGCTGTAGTTCATGTGGCGGTTGATGTTGTAGTAGGCGACACCGGGGTGGAGGCGTTCGCGCACGAGCTGAGCGAGTTCGCACACCGTCCAGATGTCGGGCGTCGAATACAGCATCTCCCCCTCAGCGAGCGTCAGACGCTCCCCGGCGAGGACTTTCGCCCGGATCGGCTCCAGGGACGGGTCGGCGTTGGGCACGGGCCCGCCAGGCGGCAACGGCATCGTCGCGGTCGTCATCGTGCCCAAAGGATAGCACCCGGTCGTGTCATATTTCAATGATTCTTGAAAACTGAGAAGCCGCGCGGGCCTGCCCAGGCGTCACAGGCGTCCTTGTTTCGCCCGTCCTGCCCAGTTTTCCCGCCTTCTCGGTTGGTGCCCGATCTCGGGTTTGGCATGGTGTGGGGCGACGTCGGGGCGTGGCCGCGTGCTGGGGTGTTCGCGGGTGATGCCGGAGAGCCGACGTCGGGAGGGCTTCACCATGGCGGTTTCCATCGCGACGGCCCTATGGCGACGCGGCAAAAGCGAGCGGGCGGGCTCGGCGGCCGGCGACGGCCTCGCCTCGGCAATCGGCGTGCTCGTCACCTGGGGCTTCGGGCTCTGGAGCGTCGCCGTCCTCCTCCGCAGCGGGCTGGCGCTGATGCAGGACTCGGCCGCCCGCGTCAGCCTCTTCGGGCTGGACGCCGCCGGGCGCATGCGCGAGACGTGGGGCCTGACCTACGGCGGGTCTGGCGGTTTCTTCGATCGCAACGGCTTCACCCAGTTCGCCGGGCTCGAGGGCCCGCTGCTCGCCTCAGGGCAGGCGGCGCTGGTGGTGCTGGCGCTGATGTGCACGCTGGTGCCGAGCAAGGACGCCCGGATCTTCGCGGGCTCCGTGCTGGTGCTCTGGGCGGGGGTGTGGGCGATGAACGCGGCGTACCAGTCGCTGCACCACTTCAGCCCGCTGATGGCGGCGGCGCTGGCGCTCTCGATGATGGTGCTCTTTCTGGTCGCCCAGCACACGAGTAAAGCGGCCCGGGCGGTGTGAGGGGGGGAAGGCACTAGGCAAGAGGCGGGAGGAGATGACGCGAGGTGGGCCCCGGATTCGGGGCCTTATTTGTTGGGGGGTTTGGGTGGGCTGCCAGAGTGGCAGAGGAGCGGGGTGTGCGGGCGTCTGCGGCGGGCCGGGGAGGTTGTTAAGGGCGTTTAGAGGGCGTGGCTCTTGATGCGCCCGTTTGGCATCGGTCTTGCAATACGGGCTGTCGGAACGCGAACAATCTCCCCCGGCGGGGATGAGGGGTCGGCCCGGTGGGGGTTTGACCCTGAGGCTCGCCGGCGGCAGGCAGCGTCAGCAAGGAGACTCCGGCATGTCCAAGATCATCGGCATCGACCTCGGCACCACCAACTCCGTGGTCGCCGTCATGGAGGGCGACACGCCCAAGGTCCTCATCAACGCCAGCGGCAACCGCACGACCCCCTCGGTCGTCGGCTTCACCGACAAGGGCGAAAAGCTCGTCGGGCAGCAGGCGAAGCACCAGCAGGTCACCAACCCCAAGAACACCGTCAGCAGCATCAAGCGCTTCATGGGGCGCCGCCACAATGAAGTCGGCGAGGAAGAGAAACTGGTGCCGTACGAGGTCACCGGCGGGGCGAGCGAGTTTGTGCAGGTGAAGGTTCGTGACAAGCAGTACACCCCGCAGCAGATCTCGGCGTTCATTCTGCAAGAGCTCAAGAAGACCGCCGAGGACTACCTGGGTGAGAAAGTCGATCGCGCGGTCATCACCGTGCCGGCCTACTTCAACGACGCCCAGCGTCAGGCGACCAAGGACGCCGGCGAGATCGCGGGGCTCAAGGTCGAGCGGATCATCAACGAGCCGACGGCCGCCAGCCTCGCCTACGGGCTCGACCGCAAGACCAACGAGAAGATCGCCGTCTTTGACCTCGGCGGCGGCACGTTCGACGTCTCGATCCTCGACGTTGGCGACGGCGTCTTTGAAGTCCTCGCGACCAACGGTGACACGCACCTCGGCGGCGACGACTGGGACCAGGTCCTCATCAAGCACCTCGCCAGCGAGTTTAAGAAGCAGGAGGGCATCGACCTCGCGCAGGACGCGATGGCGATGCAGCGCCTGAAGGAGGCCGCCGAAAAGGCGAAGGCCGAGCTGAGCACGATGCAGGAGACCACGGTCAACCTGCCCTTCATCACGGCCGACCAGAACGGCCCGAAGCACCTGCAGGTCTCCATCACGCGGAGCAAGTTCGAGGACCTCGCCTCCGCGCTCTTCGAGCGGCTCAAGGAGCCGTGCCGCCGGGCGCTGGCCGACGCGAAGCTCGACCCCTCCAAGATCGACGAGGTCGTGCTCGTCGGCGGCTCGACGCGCATCCCCAAGGTCCAGCAGATCGCCAAGGAGATCTTCGGTAAAGAGCCGAACCGCAGCGTGAACCCCGACGAGGTCGTCGCGGTCGGTGCCGCGATCCAGGGCGGCGTGCTCAGCGGCGATGTCAAGGACGTGCTCCTGCTCGATGTCACCCCGCTCAGCCTCGGCGTCGAGACCCTCGGCGGCGTCATGACGCGTCTCATCGAGCGCAACACCACCGTCCCGACCAGCAAGAAGGAAACATTCTCCACCGCCGCCGACCACCAGTCGAGCGTGATGATCCACGTGCTCCAGGGCGAACGCGAGTTCGCCAAGGACAACCGGAGCCTCGGGCAGTTCGAGCTCAGCGGGATCGCCCCGGCCCCGCGCGGCATGCCGCAGATCGAGGTCGATTTCACGATCGACGCCAACGGCATCCTGCAGGTCACCGCGACCGACAAGGCGACCGGCAAGAAGGCCGATATCCGCATCGAGAACTCCGGCGGGCTCAGCGATTCGGAAATCGAGCGCATGAAGTCCGACGCCGCCGCCCACGCCGAGGAGGACAAGCAGCGGCGCGAGCTGATCGACCTCAAGAACCGCGCGGAGGGCCAGGTCGCCCAGACCCGCAAGGCCCTCGAAGAGCACGGCGAGAAGGTCTCCGGCGACATCCGGAGCAAGGTCGAGAGCGCGATCGCCAACGTCGAGGACAAGCTCAAGGGCGAGGACAAGGCCGCGATCGAGGCCGCGGTCCGCGAACTGGACGCGGCGAGCATGGAGCTCGGGAAGGTCGTCTACGAGCAGGCCGCGGCGAGCGGTGGTGCGACGCCCACAGGCGACGCCGACGCCGACGCTACGAACGCGGGCGATGACGATGTCATCGACGCGGAGTTCGAGGTCAAGGACGACGATAAGAACTAAACCCGCGCCTCACCTTGATGCGTCCACCCATGCGCCCCCGGCCTTTTTGGCGGGGGCGTTGTCATTCACAATGCCAGGCCGGCAAAACCCCCATCCGCCAGCGATGCGCCGGCGATGAGCCAGCAAAAAATGTGAGGGGGGGATCCACCCATCCCGGCGTGCCCACGCCCGGTGTTCCGCGGGGTTTCAACACGCCAATCATGGCTCCGGTCGGGCCCGGTGCGGGATTGTCCGAAAACAGCGCACAGAACGTGTGTGCGTCGCGCGAACCCAAAGTCACTTGGGGCGTACAACAAGTGTGTTCTCTCTCTCCTCCGCAGCCCCGCCGACCACCGGTCGTCGGGGCTGTTTTTTCGCCACACCCCGAGCCCGGCGGCTCACGCCGATGCCCGACGTTTGCAGAAGAAGCTAAGAGGGGCGGGCCTGCCTCACTCGCTCCAGCGGAGGACGAGCTTGCCGAACTGTTCGCCGGCTTCGAGTCGTTCATATGCCTGCTTCGCGTCTTTCGCGTCGTAGACCTTGTCGATCGCGGGCTTGATCGCGCCCTTGTTGAAGAGGGCGACGCATTCTTTGAACTCGTCGATGGTGCCCATGGTGGAGCCGAGGATTCGGAGCTGGTTCCAGAAGATGCGTGCGAGGTCGGTGGTGGCGTCGGGGCCGCTGGTGCAGCCGGGGGTGACGTACGTGCCGCCGCGGGCGAGGCTCTTGATGCATCGGAGGTGCGTCGCCTTGCCGGCCGAGTCGACCGCCATGTCCACGCCGCGCTTGTTGGTCCACGTGCGCACGTCCCGCGACCAGTCGTGGTCCTTGTCGGGCCCGCGATCGAGGAACGCGGCGTGCGCGCCGAGCTCCATCGCCTTGTCCAGCTTCCACTGGTGACGGCTCGTGACGGCGACCTTGCAGCCCATGTGCAGGGCGATCGCGAGGGCGCTGGTCGCGACGCCGCCGCCGATGCCGGTGATCAGCACGCTCTGCCCGGGACGGAGCTGGCCCTTGGTGACCATCATCGAGTACGCGGTGAGCGTCGTGAGCCCGAACGCCGCGGCTTCGGCGGGGTCGGCGTCGTCCGGCACCGCGGCGAGGTTGGCGGCGGGGACGGCGAAGCGTTCTCTGTGCGCGCCGAAGTGGTGCTCGCCGATGAGCTCGTACTCGGGCGCGAGCGTGGAACCGGGCGGGTCGTCGGGGTGCGCGCGATCCGGCTGACGCACGGCGGCGTTGTAGACCACGCGTCGCCCGAGCCAGGCCTGGTCGACGCCCTCGCCGACGGCTTCGACGACGCCGCAGGCGTCGCACCCGGAGACGCGCGGGTAGTCGAGGCTGAGCCCCGGGACACCCATGCCGACCCAGAGGTCCATGTGGTTGAACGCGCTGCACAGCGTGCGGACGTGGACCTCGCCGCGGGCGGGCGGGTCCAGCTCTGCCCAATCGGTGCGGAAATCGATGTTCGGCGCGACGGGCTTGCCCTGCTTGGTGACGACGACGGCTCGCATGGGCAACGGTATGCGCACGAAAAACCCTTCGCAGACGCAAAGGGTTCGTGGTTGTGAAAGCCGTGATCGGGTGCGATCAGTGGACGGTCTTCTGACCCTCGACGTGCTTCATGCCGCGGCGGCGGTCGCGGAGGCGGCGGCTCTTGCCCACGCGGTCGCGCAGGAAGTAGAGCTTGGCGCGGCGGGCGTCGGCACGGCGCACGACCTCGAACTTGGCGATCAGCGGGCTGTTGATCGGCCAGGTGCGCTCCACGCCCTGGTCGTCCACGATGCGCCGGACGATGATCATCTCGTTGATCCCGCGACCCTTGCGGCTGATCAGCACGCCCTGGAAGACCTGGATCCGCTCCTTGGCGCCCTCGACGATGCGCACGTGGACGTTGATCGTGTCCCCGACGTCGAAACGGGGGAGGTCGGTCTTGAGTTGAGCTTCGTTGATGCTCTCGATCAGCTGCTGCGTGCTCATGGCGGGCTCCTGCGGGGGATCGGGACGGGGGCGGAAACGCGCAGTCCCGGGCCGCGATGGTAGGCGGGTTGGGGGCGGGGGGTCCAGAGGGGGGAGGAGCCATCAGGGATCAGCCATCAGGTGAGGACAGAGGTGGGAGCGGGCGTCTCAGGGCTGATCGCTGATGGCTGATCCCTGATCGCTGTCCCCCTCCAGCAGATCCGGCCGCCGCTCCCGGGTGCGTTCCAGGCGTTGGCGGAGTCGCCACTCGGCGACCGCGCCGTGGTCGCCGGAGAGCAGGACGTCGGGCACGGGCCGCCCGTCCCACTCCCGGGGGCGGGTGTAGTGGGGGCAATCGAGCAGGCGTCGGGCGTGGGGGTTGGCGGGGTCGAGGTCGGCGGGGGTGAGCCCGAACTCGGCGGCGAGGCGGGCGAGGGCCTTGGGAGGGACCGGGGAGCCGTTGGGGTCGGTGGTGGGTGCGTGCCCGAAGGAGTCCTGTGCGGCCGAGTCGTCGTCGCCGAGGACGCCGGGCTGGAGTCGTGCGATGGCGTCGACGAGGACGAGGGCCGCGAGCTCGCCGCCGGAGAGGACGTAGTCGCCGATGGAGATTTCCAGCGGCTCGAGGCGTTCGACGACGCGTTCGTCGATGCCCTCGTAGTGCCCGGGGATCAGGAGCAGTCGCGGTCGGGCGGCGAGGTCTTCGACGCGGGCCTGGGTCAGTCGCTCGCCCTGGGGGGTGAGCAGGACGCGGGCCGCGGGGCGAGGGTCCATCGCTTCGACGCCTCGGACGGCGTCCCAGAGCGGCTGGGGGAGCATGACCATGCCCGGGCCGCCGCCGAAGGGGCGGTCGTCGGTCTTCTGGTGCTTGTCATCGGTGTAGTCGCGGAGCTGATGGGCGTGGAGGTCGATCGCGCCGGCAGCGATGGCGCGGGCGGGCATGGACACGCCGAGCACGCCGGGGGGGGCGGTGGTGAAGAGCTCGGGGAAGCTGGTGACAACGTCGATGCGCACGGAGGGAGGGTAGGGATCCGCTGTGCCACTGACCTTGTCTGCAAGGTCAGTGCTCGGTGGCTTCTACTTCTCCGGCTCTCTTTGTTGTTCGGTCGGTAGGTTGAGAACTCTCCCTTGCGAGGAGCGTTGGAGGGAGGAGAGGAGGGGGGGGCACTGACCTCTCCGAAGAGGTCAGTGGCACAGGCACCAGGCATAGGACAGCTGAACCCGTGAAAGGGCACGGGCCGCCAGTCTTTGCAGACGGCGGCCCGTGGGTGGTGGGGCTGAGTTGTTGGCAACTGTAGGAGTGCCGTCGGGCGGCGTCATCCGGTTTCGGGCGGATCCGGGAGCGGATCAGGCCTCGGCGGACTCGCCCGCGGGGGCTTCCTCGGTCGGGGCTTCAGCGGCGGCTTCGGCGGCGGCCGCTTCCTCGTCCGCCTTCTTCTTCGCCTGGTGAGCCTCCTCGGCCTTGGTGGCCTCGGCGAGCGCGCCCTCGGCGGCGGTGGCGGCGGCGTCGGCTTCCTGGGGCTTGCCCGAGGCGACCGCCGACAACGCCGACTTCAGCGACTCGTTCACCGTCGACACGAACGACGACAGGTCCGCCTCGGCCTTGCCGGCCAGCTCGCCGATCGACTTGGCGGCCGCCTGCGCACGCTCGCCCGCCTTCTTCGCGATCGTCCGGTTCCGGGCGACCTCGCGGTCCTTCTCCCACTCCGCCTTCTGCTTCGGGCTCAGCAGGTCCGCCTTCGCCAGGAAGTCCCGCACCGTGTCGCTCGGGACGGCCCCGTGCTCCAGCCAGTGCTTGATCCGGTCGTGCTTCAGCTCCAGCTGCTTCTCCGCGTCCTTCTCGATCGGGTTGTACCAGCCCAGGTTCTCAAGCACGGCCCCGTCGCGACGGGTGCGCTTGTCGATCGCGTTGATGCGGTAGAACGGGCGGTTGCGACGACCCAGACGCTGCATGCGGATTCGGACCATAAACCAGAAACTCCTTCAAATCGGGATGCTGATGGTGCAGGACCCGCTCGAAGGAGCAGCCGAGAAGCCGAAAAGGCTCGTCGTCACCGCCGGACGGGGCGGGTCCATGACCGGGTTTTGCGGACGGCCCCGGCAGGGAGCCGGGGAGGCGATGGTAGGCGGGGTGGGTCGGGCGTGTCGATCTTCTTGGGCGGTGGTGGAGGACTGAGGAGCGACACAGGTCGGAGACCTGTGCCACCAAAGGGGAGGGAGTGGGCCCGGCGGGGGTCGAACCCGCACTCCGGTTTCCCGGAAGCGGCTTTTAAGGCCGCCGCGTCTGCCGATTCCGCCACGGGCCCGAGGCAGGGCGGAGCCTAGCGGAACTCGGGGCGTGGAGCGCGGCACTCAGAACTCGAAGCTCGGAGCAGCGGATCGGATTGTGGAACGGGGACAAGCGGCCATGCCGAAGTCCGATCCGCTGCTCCGAGTTCCGAGCTCCGAGTTTGACGCCTCGCTCCGAGTTTCCGGTACCATGTCTTTCCCATGTCCGAACCCGGCCAACCGTCATCCGTTCCGGCGAATCTCGGGCTCTGGACCCGTCGCGCGGTCATCGGGTCGATGGCGGCCGCGGGGCTGGGGTTTGTGGTCTTCGGGCCGCGGGCGGCGCGGGCGGCCCCCGCCGGGCGGGTGGTGCTGAACTACTGGGAGAAGTGGACCGGGCAGGAGGGCTCGGCGATGCAGCGCGTCGTCAACGCCTTTAACCAGAGCCAGGACCGGATCTGGGTCCAGTACTTCTCGATGAGCCCGATCGATCAGAAGGCGATGATCTCGATCGCGGGGGGGGACCCGCCGGACTTGCTGGGGCTGTGGAACTTCTCGATCCCCGCGTTCAGCCAGGCCGGGGCGATCGAGCCGCTGGAAGAGATGGCGAGCCTGTGGGGCGCGGAGATCGAGCGGACGTTCGCCGAGCGGTACGGGGACGACGACGGGTTCGTGCTGCGGGCGGAGCGGTACAAGGCGCCGGTGTGGAAGCTGCAAGCGCCGCCGGGCCGAGGGGGTGGCCGGTTGTGGGGCGTGGTGAACACGTGCAACACGCTGGGGCTGGTGTACGACCGTCGCGCGGTGCGCGAGGCGGGGATGGACCCGGACGCGCCGCCGCGGACGATCGAGGAGTTGGACGAGTTCGCCGAGCGGCTGACGACGTTCCGCGAAGGAGGAAGCCGTGCCGGCGAGATCGACCGGATCGGGTTCATCCACCGCGAGCCGGGGTGGTGGAACTGGATCTGGGGGCATTTCTTTGGTGGCGAGCTGTTCGACCGCGATCGCGGCGTCATCACGGCCGACACGCCCGCGAACGTGCGCGGGTACGAGTGGGTGCAGAGCTACCCGGAGCGGTACGGGCTCGGGCGGCTCGTGAGCCTGTCCAGCGGGTTCGGGACGTACAACAGCGCGCAGCAGCCGCTGCTGGCGGGCAAGGTCGCCAGCGCGCTGCACGGGGCGTTCATCGGGAACCTGATCCGCACGTTCGACCAGAACTTTGAACTGGGTGCGGCCCCGTTCCCGGTCGATGCCTCGGTCTACGACCCGGAGCGCCCGATCGGGCTGCTGGAGAGCGACCTCCTGGTCATCCCGCGCGGGTGCCCGCACCCGCGCGAGGCGTTCGAGTTCCTGTGCTTCACGCAGCGTCAGTGGTCGACCGAGCAGCTCGCGATCGGGCACGCGAAGCCCGCGCCGCTGGCGCGGGTGTCGGCGGGGTTCGAGGCGGCGCACCCGAACCCGCGGATTGATGTGTTCAACCGGATCGCGGGGAGCGAGCGGGCGTTCGGGAAGCCGGAGACGGTGGTGTGGCCGCAGTATGAGGGGGAGTTCAACGCGGTGATGGACCCGTTGTGGAAGGGCGAACGCTCGGCCCGCGCGATCGTGGAGGGTGTGCAGCGGACGATGGACCGGCACCTCAGCGCCGCCAACGCGCGCCGTGCGCGTCGTGACGGGGGCGACGCATGAGCACGCAGGACGCGCACACGCACATGCACGGGCTGAAGCCGGCGATCGATCCGGGGGCGAAGACGCCCCGGGGGCGGAACGTCGATCGCCGCACGCCGGAGTGGGTGACGGGGCTGCTGTTCGTGAGCCCGTGGATCGTGGGGTTCTTGTCGTTCATGGCCGCCCCGATCCTGATGAGCCTCTACTACAGCTTCACGGACTACCCGCTGCTGGAGCCGCCGGCGTGGGTCGGGCTCGGCAACTACGCGGAGATGTTCACCGACCCCTTGTTCTGGAAGACGATGGGGAACACGACGCTGTACGCGGCGCTCGCGGTGCCGTTCGGGACGATCCTCGCGTTGTTCGTCGCGTGGCTGCTGAACCAGAGCGTGAAGGGGCTGGTGTTCTTCCGCAGCGCGGTGTTCCTGCCGAGCCTGGTGCCGCTGGTGGCGAGCAGCATGATCTGGCTCTGGCTGTTCAACGGCGAGTTGGGGCTGATCAACGTGGCGATCGACGGGGTGCTGGGGCCGCTGGGGGTGCGCGGGCCCAACTGGCTGGGCGATTCGACGTGGATCATGCCGGCGTTGGTGCTGATGAGCTTCTGGTCGATCGGTCAGGCGGTGGTGATTTACATCGCGTCGCTGCAGGACGTGCCGAAGAGCCTGTACGAGGCGGCGGACCTCGACGGGATGCCGCCGTTGACCAAGTTTTTGAACGTGACGCTGCCGATGATCTCGCCGGTGGTGTTGTTCAACGTGATCATGGCGATCATCACAAGCTGGCAGGTGTTCGCGGTGCCGTACATCATGCTGGGGAGCGAGGGCGGGCCGGACCGGGCGGGGTTCTTCTACACGATGTACCTCTACGACAACGCGTTCCGGTTCCAGCGGATGGGGTACGCGTCGGCGATGGCGTGGGTGCAACTGCTCATCATCCTGTCGCTGACGGGGCTGACGTTCCTCGCGAGCAAGAAGCTGGTGCACTACCGGGCTTGACGGCGCGGTTGGTGCTGGAGACATGCGCACGATGGCGAGAGGAACGGATCAGGGTGTGCTAGGGCGGATCGCGGTGTACGCGGTGCTGGTGGGCATCAGCCTGCTGTTTGCGTTGCCGCTGCTCTGGATGCTTTCGACGAGCTTGAAGCCGACGGAGCAGACGCTGGCGAACCCCCCGACGCTGCTACCGGAGCCGGTCTCGATCGTGCCGCAGCAGCTCGTGCGGAACTACATCGGCGAATTGGACGCGGACGGCGAGGTCGTCCACCGCGGCGTCTGGACCGACCCGGTCGTCGACTTCCCGCTCTACCTGCGCAACACGTTGCTCGTCTCCTTCCTCGCGGTGGGGGGGATGGTGATCTCCAGCGCGCTCATCGCCTATGGCTTCGCCCGGGTCCAGTGGCGCGGGCGGAACGCGCTGTTCGTCTTTGTGCTCGCGACGATGATGATCCCGTTCCCGGTGCTGATGGGGCCGATGTTCATCATCTTCCGGGAGCTGGGCTGGATCGGGACGTTCCGCCCTCTCTGGGTGCCGGCGTTCTTCGGCACGGCGTTCAACATCTTCCTCCTGCGCCAGTTCTTCCTGACCATCCCGCGCGAGCTGGACGAGGCGGCCCGGATCGACGGGTGCTCGCACTGGGGGATCTTCTGGCGGATCATCGTGCCGCTGAGCCGCCCGGCGCTCAGCGTCGTGGCGCTGTTCCACTTCATCTTCATGTGGAACGACTTCCTCGGCCCGTTGATCTTCCTCAACCACCGCGACCAGTTCACGCTCGCGCTCGGCCTGCAGCTGTACCAGAGCCAGGCGGGGAATGTGCCGTGGAATTTGCTGATGGCGGCCAGCGTGCTGGTGGTGCTGCCGGTGGTGGTGCTGTTCTTCCTGACGCAGCGGACGTTCGTGGAGGGGATCGCGACGCAGGGGCTGAAGGAGTAGGGGAGCTCGGAGCGCCCCATGTGCCACTGACCTTGTCCGCAAGGTCAGTGCTCCGGGCTTCGCTTCAAATCCTCTTGCCCTGGCCTGTCGTGGGTTGGTGGTGGGAGGGTTAGAGGAGGGGAAGATGGAGAGCACTGACCTCTCGGAAGAGGTCAGTGGCACAATTCCGTCGGGCTCTGCGTTCCGAGTTCCGAGCTTCTCGCTCTTGCCTACGCCTCGGCCAGGCCTTCGCGGATGGCGAACCTCGCCAGGCTGACGCGGTCGTGGATGTCGAGCTTGTTCATCAGGTTGGTGCAGTGGTTGTCGACGGTCTTGACCGAGATGTGCATCGTGGTGGCGATGTCCTTCTTGCTCAGCCCGCGGGCGATGTAGCGGAGGACCTCGATCTCCCGCGGCGTCAGCGTGCCGGCCCGGGTTTTGGGCTCGGCGTTCAGGCGCGCGCCCTGGGCGTCGATCACGATCCGGGCTTTCACCTCCGGGCTGAAGCAGATCCCGCCCGCCGCGACCTCGCGGATCGCCCGCACCACTTCCTCCGGCGGCTCGCTCTTGGTCAGATACCCGCTCGCCTCGGCGCCCAGCGCGTCCTCGATGTACCGATCGTGGAAGAACGCGCTCAGAAACAGCAGCTTGGTCTCCGGCGAGCGGGCGCGGATCGTCCGCGCCGCGTCGAAGCACAGCAGCCCCGGCATGTCGATGTCCATCACCACAACGTCGGGCTTGTGACGGATCGTCTCATCGATCGCGGCTTCGGCACTCGGCACCTCCGCGACCACCGCGATGTCGCCCGCGTTGTTCAGCCACTGACGCAGCGTGTCGCGCACCAGCGTGTGGTCGTCGGCCAGGATGACGCGGATGGGATCGTTCAACTCGCGGCCTCCTTCTGTTCGTGGTGCATGGCATCCCCGCCGGAACGCTCCGGCGGTGAGCCAACACCGTCTACAGGACGGTTTGTTCGAGACGCGCGGGCGAGCAACCCGGGCACGTCGCTGACTTGGAACGGCTTGTGCAAAAGAGCCGCGCCGAGGTCCGCCGCCTCATCCCCCGGCACATCTCCGGAGGTGATCAGTATCACCGTGCTGGTGTCGCCGCCGGCTCGGAGACGACGCAAACACCCCAATCCGTCGGGCGCCCCGCCTTCGAGATCGATCAGCAACAGCTTGTCGCCTCGTCTCTCGCCGGCCTGTGCCAAGAGTGTTTCGCCGTCCGACACAACCTCCACACGGTAGTCCTCAGCGCGCAGCACCGCGCTGAGGAACTGCCCGACGTGCGCGTTCGCGGTGGCGATCATGACGAACTTGCCGCCGCCGACCGCCTCGCGGGTGGTGGGCTCGGCGTCTCGCACCGGCGGGGCGACGCCGGGGAGTTCGATCGTGAACACGGCGCCTTGCCCCGGGGCGGAGCGAAGGGCGATCGTTCCGTTGTGACGGGTGACGATGCCGTGCGTGATCGCCAGCCCGAGGCCCGTGCGGTCGCCGTGGGTTTTGGTCGTGAAGAACGGCTCGAAGATCCGCTGGTGCAGCTCCGGCGGGATGCCCCCGCCCGTGTCGCTGACGATCAAACGCACCGGCGCAAGCCCGGGCACGCCCCCGAGCGATTCCGCACGCTCGGCCCGGATGCGCACCGTCCCGCCCCGGGGCATCGCGTCGCGTGCGTTCAGGCAGAGGTTCATCAGCGCCTGCTGGAGCTGGGTCGGGTCCGCATCGACGTACAGCGGGTCCCGCTCGCGGGAGAGGGTCGGCGTCTCCAACGCGATGTTCGCGGGCATCGCGCGCCGCAGCAGGCGGGCGGTCTGCTCGATCGCGTCCCCGATCCAGACCGTCTGACGAGCCGGGTCGGACCGTCGGCTGAAGGTCAGCAGCGAACGCGTCACCCCCGCGGCCTGGTCGGCCGCTTCCTGCACCGTCGCCAAACTCTGGCGAGCCGGGTGCGACGCCTCCAGCGTGGACTGCGCCAGGCGCAGGTGCGTCCCGATCGCCGAGAGCAGGTTGTTGAAGTCGTGCGCGACCCCGCTCGCGAGCTGGCCCACCGCCTCCATTTTCTGAGCCTGGAGCAGGTCCCGCTCGGCCCGGCGCCGCTCGGTGATGTCGGTGAACATCGCGATGAACCCGCGCGCCTCGCCCGTGTGCGCCCGCAGCGCGGCCGCCGAGACGAGCGCCTCCACCGTCCGCCCGTCCGCACGCGGGATGCGGACGTCCCGGGGCTCTGCCCGCACGCCGACGCGCTGCAGCAGCATCTCCAACGGCTCGCGGGCCGAGCCCGGGAGCAGGTCGGGGACCGTGCGCCCGAGCACCTGCGCCAGCCCACGCCCGAGCAGTTCGCACATCCGATCGTTCGCGTACCCAACGACCCCGTCTGGGCCGACCAGCAGGATGCCCTCCTGCGTCGTCTCGACGATCTCGCGGAAGCGGGCTTCCGAATCGCGCAGCTCGGCCTCGGCACGCATCTGCGAGGTCAGGTCCTGGATGAGCCCGACGATCCGCTCCACCGAGCCGTCCGGACCGATCGCCGGGAACCCCCGATCGCGCACCCACCGCACGCCCCCGTTCGGATGAACGACGCGGTAGGTCGCGTCGTATTCCGCGCCGCTCGCCATGCCCTCGAACGCCGAACGCACCCACCCGACGTCGTCCGGGTGCACCGAGTTGTACCAGTCTTCACCGTCGCGGAGCACCGCCTCCACCGATCGGCCCCAGAGCGTTTCGTACGCCGGGCTGATGTACTCGATCGTGCGCGTGTCCGGCGAGGCGACCCAGAACACCTCGCGCACCGTCTCGGCGATCTCGCGGAACCGACGCTCGCTCTCGCCGAGCGCCGCCTGCATCGCGTGACGATCGGTGATGTCCTCACTCGTGCCCGCGATCTTCCGACGACCGTCGCCCGGGTCCACAAACAGCCGCCCGCGGCACCGCACCCACCGCACGCTCCCGTCCGGCAGGCGCAGCCGATACTCGTCCTCGAACTGCCCGTCGCGGATCGCGCACGCCACCTGCCTCAGGCAGCCGGCGCGGTCCTCGTCCAGCACCTGCTCCAGCCACCGCCCGGGGCTGGACATCAGTTCCTGCACCGTCGCGCCCCAGAGCACCCCCATCCCCGGGCTGAAATACTCGGGGCGGTCGTTGTCCACGTCCCAGATCCACAGCCCGTCGCGGATGTTCTCGATCAGCACCTTCGCCTGGTGCTCGGCTCGCTCCCCGCGCTCGGTCGCCTCGGACAGCTCGGTCACGTCGAAAAACGCGACGTAGAAACGCCCCGTCTCGGGCAGGTGCGCCTCGGAGCCGCGGAGATGGCGGTACACGCCGTCCTTGCCACGCACGCGGCACTCGAGCCGGGCGGGCAAGAGCCGACGGGCCCGATCACTCGCCCACTGCGCCCGGATCCGCGCCAGGTCGTCGGGATGGATCTTGTCCGCGTGCGCGCGCCCGAGGAGTTCCTCCCGCGCATACCCAAGCGTGCGGCTCAGGGCGTCGTTCACCTCCAGCACCACGCCGTCCACATCCACCACCGCGAGCATCGCCGGCGACAGGTGAAACAGCGTCCGGTGCTCGAGCCGCTCGTGGTCACCCCGGCGCGAGCGGGCGAGCAGCTCGGTCAGCAAGATCGTGAGCCCCGCGACCACCCCCGCGAGCAACGCCAGCCACACCCCCGCCGGATCCCCCGTCCCCAGCGATCCCCCCTCGCCCGAGACCCCGCCCCAGAGAGCCCCCCCCAGGCCAAGGCTCCAGAAGACAAGGGCCCCGTGGGCGATCCCAACCCCCGCCGGGAGCACCAGCACCCCGGCCACCACCCTCGGCACCCGCCCACGCACCCCCGCCCAGACCACCCACCCCACCGACAGGGCGTAGCAAAGAACGGATAGGAAAAGGGATACCAACACCGCCGACCCCAACGACGACCGCCACAAGCAGCCCCGGCCTGCGCAGTCTAGCGATTTTACCCTAGAGGCGTGCTCGCCCGCAGCGATGTCTTCGATGCACGGGCAAGCCTCAGGCTCCCCACTCCGACAGGCCTTCGCCGTGCCGAGCCATCGACTCGAACGATCCAGTTGAAAAAGTCCGCGAGGAGCCTCCCGCGCTGAAAGCGAGCCGGGGAGAATCGCCCGATCAGAGCAATCTCAATCCAAGAAAAAACGGCCCCCAAAGGGCCGTTTCGAAGCACGGGCGGAAGGATTCGAACCCTCAACCTCCTGATCCGTAGTCAGGTGCTCTATCCAGTTGAGCTACGCCCGCGTCGGGTTGTCGCCGCCGGCGGGGGCCGAGGGCTGGATCGGTCTCGGGCGGCTTTGACGCCGGGGCCGGGATCGGCCTGTAGGCTACGCGGGATCGGACGCCCCGGCAAGCCGCGAGGGCTCGGGTTCGGCTTGATTTTGGCGTTGGGGGTGCGATCATCTCTTTCCCACCTAGGCGATCGGCCCGGGCGGGCATGTTTCAGAGGCACACCATTCCCGTCGCTCTCGCGACGGGCTCGGCAACGCGGGGCCACACGCCCCAGCAACGGAGCGATTGAACCGATGGCGCACTCCAACTCGGCGAAGAAAAGGGTCCGGCAGAACATCAAGCGGCGCGCGATCAACCGCTGGCGGCTCCGCTCCATGCGGATGGCGATCAAGTCGTTCGAAACCAAGCTGACCCGCGGCTCGATCGACGAGGCCTCCGACGCTCTCCGCAGCGTCTGCCAGATCATCGACAAGACCGCCCAGAAGCGCGTCATCCACGCCAACCAGGCCGCCCGGCGCAAGAGCCGCCTCAACAAGCGCTTCGTCGCCGCCAAGAACGCCGGCTGACCCGGGCGTCCGCCCGACTGCCCATTCGGCACACCCCGCCCAAACACGAGCCGCGAACGTCCTGATGCGGAGCCGACACGCCATCGAGTCGTGTCGAACCCCGCGGCGCGTTCCCGGCTCGTTTGCTGCGCGCACAAGGCGTGCAGTTGGGGCGTGTGCGTGTCGGCGTGCGCGTCGTCCGGGTTTGTATGATGCCGCGTCGAGCGTGTGCGCGGAGCGGGCCGACTGTGATCGGTCGGAGCCTGGCTTCGGTGTTTTGGGGGCGGCATGGCGGATCGCGGTGGTCGAGGGCGAGCCGGTGCGGGTCCTGGGGCCGCGCCGGTTGTGCGGCGCGGCTCGACGGCTCGCCCGCCCTCCTCGCTCCGCCCTCCTGCGGCCGCGTTGACCTACGCCGCCCGATCCAAACGCCCGCTGGTCATCCTGATCTTCCTGCTCCCGATGCTGATCCTGTACGAGGTCGGCTCGTGGCTGTATCTTCGGGGCGAGTCGGGCGTGTTCGACACGATCGGTGCGCACAACCTGCTCGCCCGGTTTTTCGAGCTGTTCGGCGCGGTGAGCTTCCACCTGCCGGGCATCACGCTGGTGGTGGTGCTGCTGACCTGGCACGTGCTCCGCCGGGACCCGTGGCGTCTGGAGCCGAAGACGCTCGGCGGCATGGCGATGGAGTCGGTCGCGTGGACGCTCCCGCTCGTGGTGCTCGGGGTGCTGCTGAGCCCCGCGGGCGTGCTCGCGGGCGGGGCCGAGGCGCTCGCACAGACCGGATCAAGCGGCGTGGCGGCGACGCTGAGCGAGCTGCCCTGGCAGGCTCGCCTCACCCTCTCGGTCGGCGCGGGGCTCTACGAGGAACTCCTGTTCCGGATGGTCGGGATCGCGGCGGCCCACGTCATCCTCGCCGATCTGCTCCGCGTGCCCGAGCGGTGGGCCGGGCCGGGCGCGGTGCTCATCTCGGCGATCGCGTTCGCCTGGTACCACGACGCCGCGGGCTCAGCGGGCGAGGTCCGCCTCCTGCTGACCTTCTACATCCTCAGCGGGGTCTACTTCGGGATCATCTACCTCGCCCGCGGCTTCGGGATCGTCGTCGCCGTCCACGCCCTCTACGACGTCTTCGCCCTCATCGTCGTGGGGTGATCGCCCGCTGCACATCGGATCTCCCTGAACAGCCAGTGATGTCTGGGCGACGCTGATCGGGGCGCGCGGGTTCGGGTGTTCGAGGCGTGTTCTCGGGCGCGGGTTGGGCTCGGTTGACCGACGCGTGCGGCGGGCTACCCTTGCTCTTGGCTCTCTGGACCGAGCCGCGGCTGTGCCCGACGCGACGGTTGGGCACGTCCACCCGCAGAACTGGCCCCATCGTCTAGCCTGGTCCAGGACGTCAGGTTCTCATCCTGAAAACAGGGGTTCGAATCCCCTTGGGGTCATTGCAGAAGCGGCCCGGGCCTCGTGCCCGGGCCGCTGTCTTTGGGGCCTCGAACCGTATTTTTTCACACGTGATGCGGACACACCGGGGGTCTCTCGGGTTGGTCTGCGCGGGCTGTGCGGGTGGGGAGATGGGCAAAACGCTTGATCGGGCGGTTCTGGGGCGGTCGGGGTGGGCAAGGGGTTGGGATTGTGCGGGCGAGCCCCGAGACAAGTGCTCGGCCCGGGTGAGAACACCCGCTACGGGGTCAACTTCCGATCGGGATGCACCGATGCTGGGCACGGGAGGTGCCGCCATGCCCGGAAAGCCCGACTCGAGCCGAACGCTACGGAGCGCGTACGCCGACGACCCGGAAATGACCGAACTGCTGGAGGTCTTCTGCGAGGAGATGCCCCTGCGTGCGGCGGCTCTCGAATCGGCGGCTCGCGAGCGGACGTGGGAAGAGCTCCAGCGTCTGGCGCATCAGTTGAAGGGCGCGGGTGCGGGGTACGGGTTCGATCAGCTCAGCGAGGTTGCGGGGGAGTTGGAGCGTCGGGTGAAAGCGCTCCGCGACGACGAGTGCCCGCTGGAATCGGTGTGCGCGGATGTCGAAGCCTTGGCGGACCTCTGCCGCCGGGTGCGTGCGTAGGCGCTCGGCGATGGCGGCGCCTGGGGCAGGAACGTTGGGGTCGGGGCTGTCAGAGCCCGGCGCCGTGGCGGGGGATGCGAGCCTGAACGGGCTTGAACAGGACGACTCGATGACCATCGCCGCGGCACATCTGAGCGATACCAAGCCGAGGGTGTTGGTGATCGACGACTCCAAGGACGTGCACCGCCTGCTGAAGGCGCGTCTGCGGAACGAGCAGCTCGACCTCTCGCACGCCGAGAGCGGGGCGGCCGGGCTGGAGGCGGTGCAGCAGGAGGCGCCGGCGATCGTGCTGCTGGACCTGGACATGCCCGGGATGGACGGGTTCGAGGTGCTGCGCCGCCTGAAGGACGACGCCGCCACGATCCACCTGCCCGTGATCGTGCTCAGCGGGCTGCACAGCTCGCAGGACAAGGTGACGGCGTTCGACCTGGGCGCGGTGGACTACATCACCAAGCCGTTCGACCTGACGGAGCTGCGCGTGCGCGTGCGGTCGGCGCTGCGGATGCACGGGCTGCTGCAGATGCTCGCCCAGCGGGCCCAGCTCGACGGGCTGACGGGGCTCTGGAACCGGGCGTACTTCGACCAGCGCTGGGGCGAAGAGGTCGCCTCGTGCCAGCGCCACGATCGCCCGCTGAGCCTCGCGTTCTTCGATGCCGACCACTTCAAGTCGCTGAACGACACCTACGGGCACCCCGCGGGAGACCAGGTCCTGATCGGGATTGCGCAGATCTTCCAGCGCGTGCTGCGCCAGACCGACATCGCCTGCCGCTACGGCGGCGAGGAGTTCGCGATCATCATGCCCGAGACCGAGCCCGACGAGGCGGTCAAGGTCTGCGAACGCGTGCGCGACACATTAGAGAACGTCTGCTGGGAGCGGCACCCCGAACGCGGCGTGACCTGCTCGATCGGGCTCTGCGGCTCCAATGGGAGCGTCTCCGTCGACGCGGCGGCCTGGCTCCAGGCGACCGACGAACAGCTTTACAAAGCCAAGCAGGGCGGGCGGAACCGCATCGCCGTCCACCAGTTCGGCGGCCCCGGCAAGCCGAAGCTCAAGAAAGCCGGCTGAAGCCCGGCGAGCGCCCGCGCCGGCTGACGGAGCTGTCCAGGACCCGACCTCTCAAAAAAGCGAGATCTACCGCGGCGCGATCGCGTCGAGGAGGCGTCGGAGCGGCGATCCGATCGCCTCGTTCGTGCGCGCGCTGACGAACCGGCACCCCCGCTCGGCGAGCGCCCGTCGGAGGGTGGCGGTGTGCTCGGCGAGCGCGAGGCGGTAGGCGGCGGGCGTCGCCCGAAGGGTGTGGGGGCGACCACGCCACGAGTCCGGATCCCGCGCGCGGGACGGGATCGTGGTCGGGGCGGCCTCGTCGGGGTGCAGGAGCTGGCAGAGCACGACCCGGCGGCGACGACCGCCCGCACCGGCGCGGGCGCCCGCCAGAGCGCGGACCAGCCCGCCGGGGGGCTCGAACGTGTCCCCGATCGCGACGAGGACGTCGGCCTCGCGGAGCGCTCGCGCGGGGGGGATGGCGGCGGCGAGCGTGGCGCCGGCGTGGGTTTCGGGGCCGGCGAGCTCGCGGAGGGACGCGTCGCGCGTCGCGCGGAGGGGGGTGAGCGTCGCGGGCTGGTCGCCCTGCGGGTGGATCGCAACGGCGACGCGGTCACCCGTGCGCCAGGCAACGCTCGCGAGGGCGGCGGCGAGTGCCTGGGCGGCGGCGAGCTTGTCGTGGATCCCCATGGAGGCGGAGCGATCGAGCACGATCGCGAGGCGGACGCGGGTTTCGGCGACGCGTCTCCGGAGGAACGGGCGTCCGGAGCGTGCAAGCAGGCGCCAGTCCAGCTCGCGCACGGGGTCGCCCGGGGTGTAGGGGCGGGCGTCGTAGGGGTCGGCGCCGCGTCCGAGTAGGCGCGCGCGGTGGCGACCGCTGTCGAGGGTGTCGGCGATCGCCTCGGCGCGGAGGCGGAGCGCGCGCACGCGGGCGTCGATCGGTGCGACGCTCGGATCGTCGAGGGGGGCGGCGCGGCTCGCGGGTCGCGGTGGTGTGGGGGCGGGCGGCATGGTTCAGAAGGGGAACCCGACGCCGGCGTAGAACGCGGGGGCGTCGCGGTCGGGGTTGCGTTCGTTCCCGTGGATGCGGGCGTTGGAGATGTGGTGCCAGCGGACGCCGGCGTGGTAGAGCGAGCGTCCGGCGCTGGGGCGCCAGGTCAGGCCCGCGCCGGCGCGGGGGGTGAAGTTGAGACCGGTGCCGCCGGAGGGCACGTTGCCTGTCGAGGCGAGCACGCCCATGCCGGCGTCGATGAACAGGCTCCACTGGGCGCCGGCGGACGGGTCGCGGTGCGTGTTGACGATGTGCCAGCGGAGGTTGAGCGCGGGGTTGACGCCCGCGGCGTCCCGCCCGGGCTGCGCAAAATACCAGATCGCCAGTTCGCCCATCACCTCGAAATCCTGCACGAGGAAGCGGCTGACGCTCGCGTACGCGTTCACGTCGGTCGCGTCGGTCAGGTCCGGGGCGTAGGTGACCCCGAGCGACCACCAACGCCCGTCGGGCTCGCCGAAGCGGGGCGGCGACGCGACCGGCACGGGCTCCGCAGCGCCCGCCAGATCGAGCGCAAACGGCCCCGCGATAGCGCCGGACGCGCCGAGCAGCGCGCACGCCCAAGCGACCGGATGGCTGACACACCTGCGCACGGCGACGACTCCTCGCGACCTAGCGTTGCACGTGAGGAGGATACGCGATGACCGAACCCCCCAGCGGCGACGAACGCCTGATGCGGATCGAAGAATCCGAGGCGTTCAATGCGCGGCAGCTCGAACTCCTCCACGAGGCGATCCTGGAGCTCGGCGGCAAGATGGACCGCATCGCCGCCCGCATGCGACAGCTCGAAGCGAAGCTCGCAGCCCAGGAGGCCGACGACGAAGCGGCGGGCGAAGAGCAAACCTAAGGGCACGGATCTCGAAGCTCAGAGCTCGGAACGCAGAGTTTCGAGTTCGGGAGTTCCGCTCTGAGAGACAATCTGTAAAAAAAAGCGGGCCCCGTACGCGGGGCCCGCTTTGCTCTGTCTTTTGGCCTCGGCTCCCGCTCAGCCCATCGACATCGTCATGAGGAACTCGGCGTTGGTCTTGACCTTCTTCAGGCGGGTCTTCATGAGGTCCATCGCCTCGACGACGTTCATGTCGCTGAGGACTTTGCGCAGGCGGTAGACGAGCTCGAGCTCCTTGGGGTCCATGAGCAGCTCCTCGCGGCGCGTGCCGCTGGCGGCGACGTCGATCGCGGGGTAGACGCGCTTCTCGACGAGGCGGCGGTCGAGGTGGAGTTCGCTGTTGCCGGTGCCCTTGAACTCTTCGAAGATGACCTCGTCCATCTTGGAGCCGGTGTCGACCAGCGCGGTGCCGATGATGGTGAGCGAGCCGCCGTTCTCGATGGCGCGGGCCGCGCCGAAGAACTTCTTGGGGCGCTGGAGGGCGTTGGAGTCGAGCCCGCCGGTCATGATCTTGCCGGAGTGGGGCATCTCGGTGTTGTACGCGCGGGCGAGGCGGGTGATCGAGTCGAGCAGGATGACGACGTCGTCGCCGAACTCGACCATGCGTTTGGCTTTGTTGATGACCATCTCGGCGATCGCGACGTGGCGGTGGGACTGCTCGTCGAAGGTGCTCGCGACGACCTCGACCCCGGGGGAGGAGTTGCGCCGGAAGTCGGTGACCTCTTCCGGGCGCTCGTCGACGAGCAGGACGATGATCTTGGTGTCCGGGTAGTTCCGCGTGATCGCCTGGGTCATCTTCTGCAGCAGGACGGTCTTGCCCGTCCGCGGCGGGGCGACGATGAGCGCTCGCTGGCCCTTGCCGATCGGGGCGACCAGGTCGATGACGCGGGTCTCGATGATGTCCGGGTCGGTCTCGAGGACGAAGCGTTCCTCGGGGTGCAGGGGCGTGAGGTCCTCGAAGTTGACCAGGTCGTGGATGGCGGCGGGCTCGCGCCCGTTGACCTCTTCGACGCGGAGGAGGGCGAAGTAGCGCTCGCTCTCCTTGGGCGGGCGGATCGCGCCCTTGACGACCATGCCGCGTCGGAGCCCGAAGCGTCGGATCTGGCTGGGCGAGACGTAGATGTCGTCCGGCCCGGGGAGGTAGCTCTGCTCGGGGCTGCGGAGGAAGCCGAAGCCGTCGGGCATGACCTCGAGCGTCCCCTCGCCGAGCATGAGGCCTTGGCGGGCGGCCCGGGCCTTGAGGATCTTGAAGATCAGGTCCTGCTTGGGCGTCTGCTGGAAGTCTTCGAGGCCTTCTTTCTCGGCGACCTTGTGGAGTTCTTTTTTCAGGTCCATGCGCTGGAGCTGCGCGATGGTGAGCTGGTCCTTGAGGGTGGCGGGATCGACCTTGGCGGCGATCTTCTCGAGCTCGGCCGCCTCGCGCTCGAGCTCTTCGTCGCTGGGGAGGACGTGATCGGGGATGCCGCTGGAGCGGTGATGATGCCCGGTGTAGGGGCGGTGCTCGCTTGGTCCGTTGCTGGGGCCGGGCCCTGTGCCGAGCTTCCCGCGGTTTTTCTTGCGCTTGCGTCGGTTGCGGTTGTTGGCGGGCCCGTTGGCGTAGCTGCCGGAGGATCCGGCGTTGCTGTAACCGCCGCCGTTCCCGTAGCCGTCGCCGGCTCGGTCTGAGCCAGATCGGTCCGAACTCGATCGGTCAGACCCGGCTCGGTCGGATCCGGACCGTTCGGATCCGGACCGTTCGGAGCCAGACCGATCGGAAGCGGAACGATCCGAGCCGCTCCGGTCGGTGCCGCTCCGCTCCCCGCCGGGTCGTTCGCCGGCGGGCTTCTTGCTGTCCGGGCTCTTGTCCGCGGCACCCTTGTCGGGCGTCGGCTTGTCCGCGCTCGCCTTGGGCTTGGCGGCCGGCTTGGGCTCGGCGCTGTCCGCGGGCTTGGTCGCGCTCTTGGACGCCTTCCCGCCCTTCTCGCTCGCTTTGGCGGGCTTGTCGCCGGCTTTTTCGGCGGGCTTGTCGGCCGCCTTGCGACGGCGGGGGGTGGACTTTGCGTCGCTCGCGACGGCTTCGGTGCTGTTCGGCATCGGTCTCGCATCCCAAGCCGCACCCCGCAACGCTGGTCTGGCGTGGTGTCCAACGTGGACACCTCGCGACGAGCGGTCGATCGTGCGGCGTTCCTGGTTTCGCGTTCCTTGGCTTCGCCCCGTCCGGTCGCCCCGCTTGCCCAATCGACCGGCGCGTGCGTGAGCACCGACGGACACGGGGCGAGGCGGAACGGCTTGGTAAGAAGAGAATGCTTCGGAACGGCTTTTGACGTGCAGCCCGCGAATACGGTCGCCCGGCGCGACGGAAGGCCGCGGGCCGAGAAATCGTCCTGACACACGTGTGCGGGGGATTCGCGGGAACCGGATCCCAGCGGCCGAGTCACTCAGTTGATCGGCGACCGCGTTCTGAAAGGAGTATACGGTCCGGGTCCGCCCGTGGGCCCACCGTCCGCACGCATTTTTTTCGACCCGTGCCGGGCCCCGCTCCAACCCAAACCACGCTTTCCGGTCAGATCGCCGGGTTCGTCGGCGTCCGGTGCGTCGCGAAGGCTCCGCCGGTCGCCGGAATCAGCCCATCGTGTCGTTGCGGCGAGGGCTTTCGGGGGCGGGGCGGGCCCGCTCGTGGAGGAACGCGCGCACCGCGGCTCGGAGCGCGCGCACGTCGCCAGTGTTCTCGATCACCGCCGACGCGCGGGCCCGTTTGGCGTCGAGGGGGAGCTGCGCACGCTCGCGGCGTTCGAGCTCCCCCTCGTCCCATCCGCGGGTGGCGCGCACGCGCGCGAGGCGATCCTCGCGCGGGGCGTCGATGAACAGGACGGCGTCGCACTCGGCGTCGAGGCCGGCTTCGTAGAGCAGCGGGGCGTCGATGATGACCGCCGGCGCGCCGAGAGCCGCGGCTTGCGCTTTGAGCGCTTCGCGCGCGTCGCGCAGGCGCGGGTGGATCAGCGACTCCAGGCGTTTCCGCTCGCGCTCATCGTGAAAAATCACGCGCGCGACCGCGGCGCGATCGATCCGGCCCGAGGGCGCACGCACGCCCTCGCCCCACCAGGCGATGAGCTGGTCGCGGACTTCCGGGACGTCGAGCTCGGCCTTGGCGGCGGCGTCAGAATCGCTGACCAGGCACCCCAGGTCGGCGAAGGCGGCGGCGGCTGCGGACTTGCCCGCGCCGATGCCCCCCGCCAAGCCGATCACCAGTGGGTGAGGCGAGGACGATGCGCTCACGCCCGACCCCCGTCCCCCGGCGTCCCGTTCGGGCCCTGATGACGCGCGAGCGTGCGGCGGATGACGTCGAGCGTGCGCACGGGCTGGTCGAGCATCCGCCAGGCGGCTTCGATCGTGCCCGTCCCGGCGGTCGCGAAGCCGATCGTGCCCAGCCCGAACACACGCTCCCGGAGCGACTTGTACACCGCGACGTGCTGGATGCGGCTCAGCGGCAGGTCGGCCATCCCCTGGCGGAGCACCCCCGCGACCGTGATGACCCGGCGATCGGTCAGCACGTACAGGCGGCTCAGCCATTCCAGGCACGCCCAAGCCAGGCGGCCCAGCAGGGCGATCAGCGTCATCCACGGCACACGGGCGGCGTCTGGCCCGATGCCGGTGATCGTCAGCGTGAGCCAGACCGCCCAGCCCACCCCGATCAGGGCCGCGTAGGTCCCCAGCGGGTAGAGCAGGATGAACAGCAGGCTCGGGCGGAGGCTGAGCAGGATCGGCTCGCCCTCGGGGAGATAGCCGACCAGGAGCCCGCGTCGCGAGGCGGGGACGTCGCCCGCGCCCTCGCCCGGGAGGGCGGCTGCGGGGGTGGTGGCGTGCGGGACGGCTCGGAAACCCGTGGGCATGACCACCAGCGTACCGCGGCTCAGAGGGCCTCGGGCCTCAGCACGGCGATCTCCGGCAGGTTCCGGTACAGCCCGTCGTAGTCCAGCCCGTACCCGACGACGAACTCGTCGGGGATCTCGAACCCCACGAGGTCCGCCTCGATCGGGGGCGTGTGCCCCGGCAGGATCTTCCGGAGCAGCACCACCACCCGCACGCTCGCGGGCTTCTTCTCCAAGACCAGACGCTTGACCAGCGCGAGTGTGTTCCCCGTGTCCAGGATGTCGTCGGCGATCACCACGTGCTTGCCCGCCAGGTCCGGCGGCAGCTCGCTCGCGATCGACGCCCCCTTGCTCTGCATGCTCTTGCCCGGGTAGCTGCTCACGGCGACCAGCCCGAGGCTCAGCTTCATGGGCATCTCGCGGACCAGGTCCGCGACGAAGATCATCGACCCGGTCAGCACCGGGATCATCACCGCGTGCCCGGCCTCGTCGGGGCTCGCGCCCTCGGCCTGCAGTTCCCCCTCGAGCTGGCGGGCCAGCTCTACGCCCATCTCGCGCACACGCTCGGCGATGCGGGCACGATCGATCAGGATGCGGTCGAGGTCGCGTCGCATGGTGTGGCGCAGGTTCCGGGTGGCACAGGGGGCTCTGGATGGCACAGGTCTCTGACCTGTGGGATCGGCTTGTTTTGCACGGGGGATCGCTCAGTGCAGGCCGGCGATGCCGCCCTTGCGCCGGACGTCGGAGTAGCGGTTCAGCGAGTCGGCGATGATCGCGTGGGCCGCCTCGGCAGGCATGATGGTGTCCACCTCGACGTCCTTGTCCTCCAGCATCTTGTAGTCCTCGAAGAACCGTTTGAGCATCTTGAACGTGTGCTTGGGGAAGTCGCTGGCCCGGTGATAATCGGAATAGATCGGGTCGTTGGTCAGCACCGCGATGATCTTGTGGTCGGGCTCGCCCGAGTCGATCATCGTCATGAGCCCGACGGCGCGGGCGCTGCAGATGCACAAGGGCTCGATCTTCTCGGCGCTGAAGACCAGGACGTCGAGGGGGTCGTCGTCCTCGGCGTAGGTCTGCGGGATGAACCCGTAATTGGCAGGGTAGTAGACGGCCGAGCTGAGCACGCGGTCGAGCTTCAGCAGCCCGCTGGGCTTGTCCAGCTCGTACTTGTTGCTCGAGCCTTTGGGGATTTCGACGACGGCCTTGAAGAACCCGGGCAGTTCGCCGGCGTCCACGGAGGGGGTCAGGTCATGCCAGGGGTGCACCATGCGACGAATATACGAGCCTCTGCCCCCCGAGTCCTCCGCGCGGGCGGGGTGAAGTTGTGGGCCTGCGGTCCGGGCCCTCGCTACGCTGTCGCCATGCTCACGCTCGACTATGCGAACTGCCTGTCCGAACGCGTCGGCCCGCACGGGCTCGACCCCGCCCGCCTGAGCGAGGGGGGCGAGCTCGCCGAGGCCGCCGCACGGATGACCGAGAGCCTCGAAGCCACCAGCGGCACCGGCTGGGAGCGGTGGCGACTGCTCCCCAAGGGCCCGATGCGGGACGAGCACGTCCGCGACGTTCATAAGGTGGTGGAGCGGTGCCGCGGGCGGTTTGAGAACATGGTGGTGCTCGGGATCGGGGGCTCGGCCCTGGGCAACATCGCCCTCCAGTCCGCCCTGAACCCCGCGACGCACAACCTCCTGCCCAGCGACCAGCGGAACGGGCCCCGGGTGTTTGTGGTCGACAACGTCGATCCGGCGTACTTCAGCTCCGTTTTTGCGTTCTGCAAGTCGAACGGCGGTCTGGAGAAGACGCTGTTCAACGTGATCAGCAAGTCGGGCGAGACCGCCGAGACCGCCGCCCAGTTCATGATCGTCCGCGACGCCCTTCAGAAGGCGCTGGGCGACAAGCACCGAGAGCACGTCGTGGCCGTGACCGATCCCGAGAAGGGCACGATGCGCCAGATCTGCGACGAGGCGGGGTACGCGACGCTCCCGGTGCCGGACGGCGTGGGCGGGCGGTTCAGCGTGCTGAGCCCGGTGGGGCTCTTCAGCGCCGCGATGGCGGGGATCGATATCGAGGCGCTGCTCGACGGGGCGGCTGAGATGGACGAGCGGTGCCGGAAGCCCAAGCTGAGCGAAAACCCGGCCGCGACGCTCGCGACGCTGCTGGTCGAGCTCGGGCAACGCAAGGGCAAGACGAACCACGTCCTGATGCCCTACGCGAACAGTCTGTATCTGCTGGCGGACTGGTTCCGCCAGCTGTGGGCCGAGAGCTTGGGCAAGCAGCACGACCGCTCGGGGGAGACGGTCTACGCGGGGTTTACGCCGATCAAGGCGCTGGGGACGACGGACCAGCACTCGCAGGTGCAGCTCTACCGCGAGGGCCCGAACGACAAGGTGATCGGCCTGCTAGCGGTGGAGGACTTCGGCGAGGCTGACGTGACGATTCCCAAGGGATTGGGTGTCGAGGCGATCGGGTATCTGGAGGGGCGTTCGATGGCCGGGCTGCTGAACGCCGAGCGCCGGGCGACGGAGTACGCGCTGGTCGAGAGCCAGCGTCCGAACTTCACCTTGAGCTTCCCGAAGGTGGACGCGCACCACGTGGGGGCGTTCATCCAGCTCTGGCAGGTGACGACGGCGTACGCCGGGCTGATGCTGGATATCGACGCCTACGACCAGCCGGCTGTGGAACTGGGCAAGCAGGCGACGTTCGGCCTGATGGGGCGGGCGGGCTACGAGGCGCATGAGAAGAAGGTGCGCGAGACGCTGACCAAGCATGCGCATGTGATCTGAGCCCGGCGCGGCGTCCGCCTTCGGGGCGTGGGTCGGCGAACCCGTCGCGGGGCGTGTTCGTTCGGTAGGATGTGCGTGGGCGGCGTCGGGCGAGGGCCCGGGCCGGGTTGAGCGTGGCGCGCGGAGAGGGCGTGCGTCCGGCGGAGGTCGGGCGTGCGCGCGGATCGTGGCTGGACGCTGAGCGTGCTGGTGCTCACGGCGACGCCGTGGGCGGCGGTGCTGAGCTTCGCGGGGTTGGTGCTGCTCCTGGCGCCGGCGCTGCTCCCCGGGCCTTTGCAGGAGTTGTCCGGCTCTGTGCGTGTTTTGATCGGTTTGCTGGGTTTGGCGAGCGGGCAGTTGGTGTTCAGTTGTCTGGTGGCGGATCGGTTGTTCCCGAGCGCGAGCCGACCGGTGGTTTGGGCGTCGGAGATCGCGACGTGCGTGGTGCTGTTCGCGGCTTTTTCGTTGCTGGTGTGGCTGGTGACGCGGGTCTATTTCGGAGCGGCCGGCTGACCCGGCCGATGCAGGGTTCATGCCGAGACGTGCAGATCAACGGGTTGGGGCTGAGAATGGTCGTCGGACGCGGGGCTGGGCCCTGGCGTGCGGGGCGCTGCTGCTGATCGCCCCTTGGGCGTCCGCGGGCGCGGGCTTGCTGGACGACGGGGCGCATACCGAGCCCGAGCCGATCGACCTTCCCGACGTGGACCTGGCTGAGGGTGACGAGCTGATCGATGCCGCGCCCGGCGAGGCGCCGTCGGAGGCGTCGGCGCCCGGGGGCCGGGCCTCGCGGGAGATCGTGGTCGATCCGGAGATGCGGGTTTCGCGGACCGAGCGGGTGGCGGCTCAGGGGCTGGCGCGGCTCGCGCTGATGGACCTGCGCCTCCGCCCGACGCCGACGCGCGAGGATTATCGGATCGCGGCTCTGGCGTTCCAGATCGCCGAACGCATCGATCCGACCGAGCCGGCCTACACGCGGCACCGTCTCTACGCGGCGTACGCCGCCGACGATCAGGACGAGGTCATCGACGCGACCCGACGCCTGCTCCGCTTCGACCCGAGCGACACCGTCGCGCAGCTCCGCCTGGTCTCGGCGCAGGTCGCGGGGCTTCAGACGGTCGAGGCGCGTCTCTCGGCGTACGCCCGTCTGCTCGAAGGTCCGCGCGCCGGGCTGCTCGCGCCGGAGGTCCGCTCGCGGCTGGCGCTCGACGCGGCCCTGCTCGCGAACGAGTCGGGCGACCGCGAGGCGTTCGTGCGGTGGCTGACCGAGGCGACCACGCTGGATCAGACCAACAAAGAGGCCGCGAGCCTCGCGTACACCTATTTCAGTGAGCGGCTCGACGACGCCCGCGGGCGGCTCGACCTCTTGATGAATCTGCTGATCGCCGACCCGCTGGACGCCAACGTCCACCTTTGGATCTCCGACGAGCTGGCGGCTGCGGGCGCGTTCCGCGGCGCGCGCGAGTTCAACCAGACCGCGACGGGCCTGCTGTCCGCCGGGCGGTCGCCGACCTCCCGGGATGAGCTGGAGCTGCGTCGCCTGAGCTTCATCTGGCTGACCGACGGCCCGGAGGCGGTCGCGCAGACCCTGACCGACATGATCAACGGCGCGCGGGTGCGGGCGCGCACCGCGCGGCGCGACGCCGAGAAGAACAACTTCCGCCTGCCCGAGGACTTCGTCCCGCCCGAAGAGCTCCGCCTCGGGCTGCGGTACGAATGGATGCGGCTGTTCGCGGCCGACGCGGCGGGGGACGACGAGATCCGCACCGCCGCCTCGAACGATTTCCTCGCGACGATCTCGAAGGAGCTCGCCGATTTCCGTGATGAAAGCCGGTGGCCCGCCGGCGCGACGCGGGGACAGATGGTGAGCGTGTTCGTCGCGCGTCTGTTCGAGATCGTGCGTCTGACGGCGATCTTCGGGGGTGACGACGAGATGTTCGAGAGCGTGGCGGGCACGCTCCGCGAGCTTGTAGGAGAAAACGAGACGGCGCTGTCGGTCGTGAACGCGTGGGGCGCGCTGCAGGCGCGGGAGTATGAGGACGCGCTGGCTCGCTTCCGTCGCGACGGGGGCGGGGACACGGTCGCGAGCCTCATCGGGGCGGCGATCGCGCTCGAGCGGATGGGCGAGCGGGCCGAGGCGGCGAGCACCTACAAGCGAGCGGCGTCGGCGGATCCGGCGGGGCTGTTCGGCCCGTGGGCGATCAGCCGGGCGCGCGCCCTGGGCGACCGCGAGCCGCTGACCCCGGACGCCGAGGCGTTCGAGCGGTTTGCGCAGCGGGTGCCGAGCTGGGTCCGCGCGCTGGCGCGGAACCCGTCGCAGTTTTTCCAGCTCGAGGTCGAGCCGGTCTCGACGTCGGGTCTGCCGACCGAGCCGCTGTCGGTCCGGGTGCGTCTGCGGAACCTGGCGCCGGTGCCGCTGGGCCTGGGCCCGGGTCGGGCGCTGAGCAGCAAGTTTGTGCTGACCCCGCGGGTGGAGGTGGAGTTGCTGGAGGCGCTCGACACGGTGGAGAGCGAGGTGTTCGAGCTGGACCGCCGCCTCGTGCTGCAGCCGCGGGAGTCGGTGGAGGTGATCCTCCGCCCGGACCTGGGGTACACGGGCTGGCTGCTCGACCTGCACTGCACGGACACGGTGCGTCTGCGTTGGCAGGGGACGCTGGGCTTCCAACGCGGGCAGCGTGCGCTGTTCGAGCCCGGGCTGGCGGGCGCGTCGCGGACGAGCGTCTCGGTGGTCCGCCGCCCGCTGCAGGAGTCGCGTTTGACGGTGGAAGAGCTGGAGGACGAGATCCTGACCGTGCCCGCGGCGCTGCTGCGTCCGTTGATCTCGGCGGCTTCCGGGCTGCTGCTGGCCGATGCGGCCGGGATGGGCGAGCTCTCCCCGCCCGATCGCGAGGACCTGGTCCGCGCGATCTTCCAGCGGTACCCGACGGGGGACGCGGCGACGCGGTTGCTGATCGCGGTCTCGATGCCGCACGGCTCGCAGGTGGAGGACGCGTTGCTGCTCGACCGCTTGATCGCCGAGCGCGAGCCCAACCCGCTGGTGCTCGTCGCGGGGCTGCTCGCGCGCGGTCGGAGCCCGGAGAACCCGGGCTTTGAGCGGGCGATCGCGTCGGACGACGAGGTGATCTCGGAGATGGCGCGCCTGATGCGCGACCGCCTCGCGAGCCGCGACCCCCAGGGCTTCCCGTTCGTCGGCCCGGACCTGGCTCGCATCGGCCCGCCGAGGCCCGTGCTCGACGAGGATGTGGACGAGGGCGAGAGCGAGCGGGCTCGGTGAGTGAACCTCGCTCGGGCCTCGGGCGGCTCAAGCCGCTGATCCGGTTCGTCGTCGGCTTCGGGCTGCTGCTCGCGGCCGTGCTGTGGATCGCGCTCAACCACCGCGAGACCGTCACCGACGCGATCGCGCACGCGACGGGGGCGCACTGGGGGCTGATCGCGCTCGGGCTGCTCCTGCCGGTCGCGAACTGGACGACGGTCAGCTTCAGCTTTTATCTGCTGACGCACCGCGTCGGGCGTGTCGGGATGGCGGAGATGCACGGGCTGATCGCGAGCGCGTGGCTGCTGAACTATCTGCCGATGCGCCCGGGGATGGCCGGTCGCATCGCGTACCACAAGCTGGTCAACGGGATCCGCGTCCGCGACGCGGTGGGGATCTCGGTGGTGACGATGATCCTGTCGGCGGTCGCGACGGGGGTGATGCTCGCGGCGGCGGCGGCACCGCTGGTGCTCGGGGGGACCGCGGGGGCCGACGGCTCGGGCTTCTGGCGGGTCGCGATCGTCGCTTCGCCGGCGCTGGTCTCGGGCGTGTGGGCGATCGCGGCGGCGCTGGGGGGGTGGCATGGTGTCTGGTCGTGGCGGATGGCGGCTGCGTTCGGGATGCGCTACGCCGACATGCTCGCCTGGGCCGCGCGGTACGCCGTGGTGTTCGCGATCGTGGGTGAGCCGATCGGCGTGGAGCTGGCGGCGGTCCTCGCGGGGGTGAGTCAGGCGTCCTACCTGCTCCCGATCTCGGGCAACGGGCTGGGCGTGCGGGAGTGGGCGGTGGGGCTGGTGGTGGGGGCGTCGTCCGGGCGGGGGGAGCTGAGCGGCTCGGACGTGGTCGCGACGGCGATCGCGGCGGACCTGGTCAACCGCGCGATGGAACTCGTGATCGCGATCCCGATGGGGATGATCGCGACGCCGATGGTGGCGGCCCGCGCCAAACGCCACCGGGCCGAGAACGCGGACGAAGACGCCGATAACGAGGACGACACCGATCCTGAGGCAGATTCGGGGGCCGTCGCGAGCGAGCCGCCGGACGGCGCCCCATCGCCCGCGTCGGCGGATGATCAAAAGCCCTGAGCCCGTCCCCCGCATCCGGCCGATGGGTGTATTCGTACCGTAGAGGGGCCGCGGACGGGTGCTTGGGCGGCCGGAAGGGCAGGGACGGCCCGATGGTCAACAAGATCGAGCAGGACCATCAACGATTCCGCCAGATCGTCCGCGGCAAGATCCGCAAGGACCTGCGCCGCTTCCTCTCCCGGGGTGAGTTCATCGGGCGCGAAGGCAAGAAGGCGATCGCGATCCCCGTCCACGACATCGACCTGCCCACCTTCCGCTACGGCGACAACTCCGGCGGCGTCGGCATGGGCGAGGGCGAGGAAGGGCAGCCCGTCGGGCAGCCCGGCGACGGCGCCCAGCACGGGGGCGAGCAGGAAGGGCGCCACATCACCGAGGTGGACGTCACGCTCGAAGAGCTGGCGGACATTCTTGCGGAGGAGCTCGAGCTCCCGCGGATCAAGCCCCGCGGGCAGCACCGCGTGACGACGGTGCGCGATAAGTACTCGGGCATCCGCCCCGTCGGGCCGGCGAGCCTGCGCCACTTCAAGCGCAGCTACCGCGAGGCTCTGAAGCGTCAGCTCGCCTCGGGCGACTACGACCCGGAGAACCCCATCATCATCCCCGTCCGCGATGATTTGCGGTACCGGAGCTGGAACGAGGTCAAGAAGCCGCAGTCCAACGCGGCGATCGTCTACATGATGGACGTCTCCGGCTCGATGGGTGACGAGCAGAAGGAGCTGGTGCGCCTGGAGGCGTTCTGGATCGACACGTGGCTGCGCCGGAACTATGAGGGGATCGAGAGCCGCTACGTCGTGCACGACGTGCGCGCGGCCGAGGTGGATAAGAAGACGTTCTTCAGCCTGCGGGAGGACGGCGGGACGCGGATCAGCTCCGCGTTCACGCTCTGCCGCGACCTGCTCCGCGAGCACTACGACCCCAGTGACTGGAACATTTACCTGTTCCACTTCTCCGACGGTGACAACAGCTCCGAGAGCGACAATAAGGCGTGCGTCGGGCTGCTGCAGGATCATCTGCTTCCTGGCTCGAATATGTTCGGTTACTGCCAGGTCGCGTCGGCGTACGGCTCGGGGAGCTTCATCAACGTGCTGGGCGAGGCGTTCCCGGATGGGGCCGCGGACGAAGACGGCCCGCGCCTGATCACCAGCCGCGTGAACGGGCGGGACGACATCCACGACTCGCTGCGGACGTTCTTCAAGCAGGGGCGATGAGGTCTCGCCCGTCTGCGCCGTGGGCCGCACGGGTGGTTCCTGGTGTGTGTGAAACGCCCGTGCGGCGATGATGGTCGTTGAACGCCCCAGGGTCTTCCATCGGCTTTCGCGCGGGGCGTGTTTGCCGCATCCGTGTTTGGCGTTTGACGAAATAGATCAGGGCTCCCGATGGTGGAGTTCTACGATCTCGCCGCCCTTCCGGTGGATTCACAACGGCCCGCCGCCGCGGGCTCCAGAGGCTCGACGACGTGCTTTTCTTCCCCGCGTACGCGTTCTTGGTGTGGTACTTCGCCGTGAAGCATCGTCGCCGCCCCTTGGGTCTTGTGGCGGTGGTCTTGGGGCTGGTGGGGATCCTCGGGATCTCGTTCCTGCACGTGAAGATCCGGGACTGGTCGAACGGCGCGATCCAGATCGAGAGCGCCCAGTTTCTGCTGTACACCTACGCGGTGCTCGTCTTCGGGATGGGGTTGTTTTTCGTCGCGCTCCCGCGCGGGACGGCGGTGCGCTGGCGTGAGGTCGGCGCGTGCCAGGGTTGCGGCTACGACCTGCGATCGCTGGAGCCGGACACCGATACACGCTGCCCGGAATGCGGGAAGCACTACGAGCCCCCGCCGCCGGAGTACGACGTCGCGGGCTCGCAACAACGCAAGTGGTCGGTCAACCTGAGCGAAACACTCGGCGGCATCGATCACGACCGGATCCAGCCCCCAACCCGCACCCGCGCTGAAGCAAGAAAATCACTCCTCGACCGAGCGGGGCGCGATACGCGAGAAGCCGCGAAGCACGGCCACTGAAAGGGCCAGTCCGAAGTCGTCCGTGTTTACTCGACCCCCAGCAGGATCTCGGTCGTCCGCTGGTCGAGCGCTTCCAGCGGCAGGCGGCGCCCGGCGAGGCGTTCGCGGTCGAAGGTCATGCCGAGGAGAGTTTCGGCTCGGCTCGGGGTGTGCTCGCTCATCAGTTCGTCGAGATCCTTGGAGGCTCGGCTGAGCTGGCGGAGCAGGCGTTTGACCTCGTTGTCCTTCGACCAGAGGCGGGCTTTTTCTTTCAGGATCAAGTAGTTGCGCATGCAGCCGCGAGCGAAGGCGAGGACGTCCTCCCGGTCGCTCGTGCGCACGGCGTGGGCGTCGAACTGCTTGAAGCCCTCGTACTTGTGCTGCTCCAGCAGGCGGACGAGGTGGAACGCCTGCTTCGGGCTCGCGGCCCCGAAGCGCAGGTCCTGGTCGTAGCGCCCGAACTCCTGGTCGTTCAGGTCGATGTGGAAGAGCTTGCCGGCCTCGAGCGCCTGCGCGACGGCGTGAGTGAAGTTGAGCCCGGCCATGTGCTCGTGGGCGAGTTCGGGGTTGACGCCGACCATGTCCGGGTGGGCGAGGGTCGGGATCAGGGCGAGGTAGGCGGCGGTGGTCGGAAAATACATGTGCCCGCGGGGCTCGTTGGGCTTGGCTTCGAGGGCGAAGCGGTAGGGGTAGCCGCGGTCGATCGAGTAGGCGCAGAGGAAGTCGATCGCGGTGCGGAAGCGGGCGATGGCCTCGACGGGGTCCTTCCCGGCGTCGAACTCCGCCCCCTCGCGACCGCCCCAGAAGACGTAGACCTCGGCCCCGAACTCGGCGCCCAGGTCCATCGCCCGCATGGTCTTGTGGAGGGCGTAGGCGCGGACCTCGGCGTCGTGGCTGGTGAAGGCCCCGTCCTTGAAGACCGGGTCCGAGAAGAGGTTGGTGGTCGCCATCGCGACCTTGAGCTTGGTCCGCTTGAGGGCGGTGGTGAAGTCGCGCTTGATCTCGGCGGCCTCGGCGTCGGTCGCGTCGATGGGGACGAGGTCGTTGTCGTGGAAGTTGACGCCGTGGACGCCCCCGGCCTCGGCGAGCAGGTCGACGATCTCGGCCGGGGCGAGCGTGGGGCGTGTGGGGCCGCCGAAGGGATCGCGCCCGGTGTGCCCGACGGTCCAGAGGCCGAAGGTGAAGCGGTCTTTCGGGGTGGGTGTGTACGGGTCGGGCATGCTGGGCTCTCCGTGCGTGGCGTGCAGTGTGGGGGCGTGGGGGCGAGTGTGCAAGCGGGGGCGGCAAATCGCCCCGGTTCCGGGGCGGGTCGGATTCGTCGCCGCCGGCGTTTTCAACCGATACTTCCAGCATGTGCGGCTTGGCGGGCATCGTGCGGTACACCGCGGCCGGGGGCGACCCCGGCCCGGCGGACGCGCGCCTGCCGGAGGCGTGGCTGGACGTGCTGGATGAAAGCATCCGCCCCCGCGGGCCGGACGACGCGGGGCGGTTCCGGGACCGTGTCGAGCTGAGCACCGGCGTCACGGCGGACGTGGCGATGGTGCATCGGCGCCTGGCGATCATCGACCCGGCGGGCGGCGCTCAGCCCATGAGCGTCGGCGGGAGCAACTACCGCGGGCGGATCGCGGTGGTCTTCAACGGCGTCATCTACAACCACGAGGAGCTGCGGAAGGACCTCAAGTCCGCCCGCCACCGCTTCACGACCGATCACTCCGACACCGAGGTCCTGCTCCATGGCTACCGCGAGCTCGGGGCGAATCTGCCCGAGTCGCTGGACGGGATGTACGCGTTCGCGATCTGGGATGCGAGGAAGGGCGAGGTGCTGCTGGCGCGGGACCCGGCGGGGGAGAAGCCGCTGTACGCGTGCACGCTCCCGGACGGGTCGGGGCAGGCGTTCTCGTCCTCGGCGGCCGGTCTGGACCGGCTGCTGGAGCTGGTGCGGGGTGAGAAGGCGCGGGTGGTGCACGCGGTGGAGTGGGTTGCGCGGGGGGCGGGGGGCGACACGCCGATCGAGGGCGTGCACGAGCTGCCGCCGGCGCAGCGTCTGCGGATCGGGCCGGGGAGCGGGGCGGGCGGGGCGTTGGTGAGCCTGAAGCCTCGTCGGCACTGGTCGGCGCCGGCGCGTGCGGATGGTGGTCGCCGGTCGCCGTCGCACCCGCTGACGGTGGACAGTCTGGACGCGATGTTGTCGGAGGCGGTGCGTTCGCGGATGATCAGCGACGCGCCGCTGGGGTGCTTTCTGTCGGGGGGTGTGGACAGCTCGCTGATCGCGTTTTATGCGCAGAAGGTGATGCAGGAGCGGGGGCGGTATCTCGAGACGTTCTGCGTGAAGATGCCGGACGGGCGGTACGACGAGAGCATGCACGCGAAGCACGTCGCGACGGCGCTGGGGTGCAAGCACCGGACGATCGAGGTGAAGTCGCGCCCGGCCGACGACCTGGTGGGGCTGATCGGGTTCCTCGGGCTGCCGCTGGGGGACAGCAGCCTGCTGGCGACGTACTGGGTGAGCAAGGCCGCCTCGAAGAAGGTCAAGGTCGCGCTCTCGGGCGACGGGGCGGATGAGTTGTTCTGCGGGTACGAGCGGTACGTCGCGGGGCGGTTGCTAGGCCGGTACGGGGCGCTGCTGCGCCTCGCGCCGCTCTCGGTGCTGTCGGCGAAGGATCCGAAGAGCCGACGGAGCAAGCTGCGGCGCCTCGTGACCGCGGCCCGCGCGGGCGGGTATCACGATCTCGTGCAGATTTTCCCGGCCAAGGCGTTGCGACGACTGCTGAAGGGGCCTGCCGGCGGGGCGTATCTGCACGAGCTCGGGCGCACACGGGACCCGGCGCGGGACGACTTCCTGCGTTATTTGCCGGACGACCTGCTGCGCAAGGTCGATACGGCGAGCATGTTCTGCGGGCTGGAGGTGCGGTCGCCGTTCCTCGCGAAGACAGTGGTGGAGGCGGCGCTCGCGCAGCCGTACCGCGTGCTGATGCCGGGGGGTGAGCGGAAGGGGCTGCTTCGGGCGTTGGCGCGCCGCCACCTGCCGCAGAGCGTGGTGGACCGCCCGAAGATGGGCTTTGCGATCCCGGTCGGCGACTGGTTCCGCGAGGACTTCGGGGGGATGGGCGAGCTGCTGATGGACCACCTGAACAGCGCGGACCCGTGGCCGGGGCTGGACGTGGCGATCCGGCGTCGGCGGGTGATGCGGATGCTGGCGCAGCACATGTCCGAGACGCACGACCACAGCCAGCGGCTGTACAACCTGCTGGTGCTTTCGATCTGGGCGCAGCAGCGCCGGGATCGCGTCGCGACGGGTGCGCCCGAGCGGGGCGAGCCGCCGGGGGGGATCGCGCTGGATGACGACGAGAGCGAAGAGAACGGCCCGCCCCGAGGATTCGGAGCGGGCCGTTCTCGTTCGGCCGCGTGAGTTTTCGGACGGGCTCGCGGTCAGTCGCGGTTGATCTTGCCGTCGATGTGGACGTCCATCTGCGGGAAGGGGATGCTGATGCCGGCCTCGTCGAGGTGCATCTTGCAGGCGCGGATGAGCGCCTGGCGGGCGGGCCAGAAGTCGGTGCCGGGGACCCAGACGCGGACGGACCAGTCAACGCTGGAGGCGCCGAGGTCCTTGAGGACGATGCCGGGCTCCTTGTCGGGGAGTCGTTGCTCGATGGTCATCGCGGCCTTGGTGAGGACCTCGCGTGTGCGGTCGATGTCGGCGGCGTAGCTGACGCCGAGGTCGAAGACGATCTGTCGCGTGGGATGGAAGCTGACGTTCTCGATGGTGGCGCCGAAGATGGCGCCGTTGGGGATGATGACGCGCTTGTTGTCGAGCGTGTCGAGTGTGGTGGTGAAGAGGTCGATTGCGTCGACGGTGCCGCTCTGCCCGGCGACGGTGACCCACTGCCCGACCTTGAACGGGCGGAAGAGCAGGAGCATGATGCCCGAGGAGAAGTTGCCGAGGGTGCCCTGGAAGGCGAGGCCGATGGCGAAGCCGGCGGCGGCGAGGATGGCGGCGAAGCTGGTGATCCCGACGCCGAGCGTGCCGATCGCCGAGATGACGACCATGATGATGATCACGTAGCGGACGAGCGTGCCGAAGAACTTGGCGAGCGTGGGCTCGACACGGGCGCGCCCCGCGGCCCTGTTGACGATGCTTCCGACCCAGCCGGCGACGATCATGCCCAGGATCAGGACGACGAGCGCCAGCAGGAGCTTGGGTCCGTATTCCACCGCGACGTTGGTCGCGCCGACGACGACGGCGTTGACCGCGCCCTCGGGATCGTTCAGGAAGTCCTCGGTGGTGCGCATCAGGTCGATGCTGCCGCCGGACTCGGCCGGTTCTGCTTCCGCGGCTTCAACTTCGGGCGGCGGGACGTCCCCGTTCTGGCTGACCGCGAGCCCCGAGGCGATCTCGGAAATCTTGTTGAACATGTTCATCTGCTGCTGCTCCCTGGCGCGCCGCGACGCGCGTCCCTCTAGCGGTTGCGATCAGACCGCGATCCGCCCCCCTCGGCCTCGGGCGCACGACGCCGGAGGCCCGAACACCGCTTGTCCGCTCTCTGCGTTTCTGCGAGAGGGCGGCCTCGTCACGGGATGCCGGGTCAGAACGACCAGACCAGCGTGACGTAGTAATCGAAATCGTTGCGCTTGAAGCCGTCGCCAGGGCGCGAGTCGTAGCGGTCCTCGATGCCGACCTTGAGGGTCATGTTGAGGTCCGGATCGACGAGGATCTCCCATCCAGCGATAGCGACGAAGCGGTAGGGCCCGATCTCGTCGAGCGCGGGGAAGAAATCGAAGTTGGCGAAGATGTTCTGACGCTCGCTGAGCTTCTGGGTGAAGTCGAAGCCGAGCACGCCCTCGGGGGTGATCTTGTTCTCCGAGCCCCCGCCGACGGTCTGGGTCAGGCCGAGACCGGCACGGAGGAGCAGGAAGGTGCGGTCGGTGTCGATCGCCTCGTAGCCGGGACCGCCGGCGATGCTCCAGCGGGCGTCCCACTGCTGGAACTCATCGATGTCGAGCTCGGCCCGCGCCCACGCCCGCCAGGGGGTGTCGGGCATGAGCCAGTCGTTGCGGATGGTGGTGAGCAGGCGGTTGTCGGTCTCGTTGCCGTCCTCTTTCGCGTAGCGGTAGACGATGCGGAGGGCGGACTCGATCTCCTCGGTGGTGCGGACGAGCCCGAGAGCGGCGCGGAGGCTGATCCGCTCGTTGTTCCCGCTCGAGCCGGTGAGCCCGAACTCGACCGAGCCGTCCCAGCTGGTCAGGTCGAGGAAGGGCGGGGGCGCCTCGGCTTCGGCGTCCACGGCGTTCGCGTTGTTCCCGGCCGGGGGCTCGACGACGTCCTGCGCCTGGGCGGCGCCGACCATCCCGATCATGGTTATCCCGGCAAGAGCACCCGTAAGCGGACGGGACACGTGTTCCAACAACGACATAGGCTCTCCTTCTGGCGTGATGGGGCCCAACGGACGGGCCCCGCGGGTACGGCTTGCGAGGTCGGGTCGTGACGCGGAATCGGGGGAGTGGGGTCGCCTGCGGGCTTTTGCCCTCCCGGTCAGGGTCCGATATCGAGCCACAAAACTAGCCCACGCGCCCCGACCGGGCAACCGGCGCCGATAGACTCCGTGCCCGGTGGGCGACCGGCCCGATGTTGGAGCGGGCGTGCGCGGGCGGTCGATGGATGAACACATGAGCAGTGGGAAGCTGGACAGGCGGATGATCATCCGGGCCGGGGCGGCCGCTGGCGGGGCGTACGTCCTCGCCGCGCTCGGCTGCGCCTCCGGAACGCGCACGACCCGCGACTTCCGCGACCGCGAGCCGCTCCCCCCGCCCCGAGACCCCTACCGCCCCTCCGCCCCGAGGCAACGCCCGCGTCTGAGCGCCGAGCCCGCGGCTCCGATCGTCGAGCCGGGCGTCATCGCCCGCGCCGCCTGGACGCGACAGGGCCCGGCGATGCACCTCGCCGAACGCATGCACGGGATCAACGTCATCACCGTCCACCACGACGGGATGAGCCCGTTCCAGACGACCAACCAGTCCGAGGCGATGGAGCGATTGGAGCTCATCCGCCAGGCCCACCGCGGGCTCGGGTGGGCGGATATCGGCTACCACTACGCGATCGACCCGGCGGGTCGCGTCTACGCCTGCCGACCGCTGGAGCTGCAGGGCGCGCACGTCCGCGATCACAACCATCACAACCTCGGGGTGGTCGTGCTGGGCAACTACGAGCGACAGACGCCGACGCCGGAAGCCTTGCGGGCCCTGCAGGGGTTCATCGTGAGCCGTATGCACGCCTTCGGCGTCCGTCCGAACCGCGTCGTGACGCACCAGGAACTCCGTCCCTCGGCCTGCCCGGGGCGCAGCCTCCAGGCACGCATGGTCGAAGCCCGCCACTCCGGCGGCGTCATCGCGACCGCGTAACACCCGCTCGCGGACAGGCTTCGCATCGGCCGGATCGCTGGGGCGTCACCCGGACGTCTGGCGTGATCGCGGGTACATTCGCCCCCTATGACCGAATACCCGAAGCGTCCGTCGGAAGACGGTGAGCGTCCGGCGGCTCCCGAACTCGACCGCCCGAAGCCCGGTGGGCCGATGGGGCGGTTCCTGGCGTTCGTCGAGTGGGCCGGGAATCTGCTCCCGCACCCGGTCACCCTCTTCGCGATCCTCGCGCTGGCGATCGTCCTGATCAGCGGGCTCTGCGGCGCGCTGGGCGTCGCGGTGGAGGACCCGCGCCCGGAGGGGTCGGCCGGGCGAGCCGCGGACGGGATGATCCGCGTCCAGTCGCTCATGACCGGCGACGGGCTGCGGTGGATCGCGCAGAGCCTGGTGACGAATTTCTCGTCGTTCCCGCCGTTCGGGACGGTGCTGGTCGCGCTCCTGGGCGTGGGCGTGGCGGAGAAGTCCGGGCTGCTGGGGGCGGTGGTGCGGGGGATGGTGCTGGGCGCGCCCAAGACCCTGGTGACGCTCGTGATCGTGTTTGCGGGGGTGGTGAGCAACACCGCGAGCGAGATGGGCTATGTCGTGCTGATCCCGCTGGCGGCGGCGGTGTTTCATGCGTTGGGGCGTCACCCGTTCGCGGGGCTGGCGGCGGCGTTCGCGGGGGTGAGCGGGGGGTACAGCGCCAATTTGCTGATCGGGACGGTGGACCCGCTGCTGGCGGGGATCACGCAGGAGGCGGCGCGGTTCATCGATCCGACGTACGAGGTCCACCCCGCGGTGAACTGGTACTTCATGATCGCGAGCACGTTCCTCGTGACGGGGCTGGGGTGGGCGGTGACCGAGTGGATCGTGGAGCCGCGGCTCGGGCGGTACGACCCGCGGCTCGGGAGCGCGGACCTGGCGAACGACCCGGCACTGGAGCGCCTGAGCAAGGTCGAGAAGCGGGGCATGCTCTTCGCGTTCGCGTCGGTGCTGGGGGTGGCGGGGCTGATCGTGTGGGCGGCGGGGCCGTCGGTTCCCGTGGTTTCGGCGTTGCCCGGGTGGGGCGTGCTGCGGGAGCCGGAGTCGGGCGAGCTGCTGGGCAGCCCGTTCACACGGTCGATCGTGGCGATGATCTTTGTGTTCTTCCTGGTTCCGGGGTTTGTGTACGGGCGGACGGTCGGGACCGTGCGCACGGACCGGGACATGATCGACGCGATGGCGTCGGCGATGAGCAGCATGGGGCTTTACATCGTGCTGGTCTTTTTCGCGGCGCAGTTCGTCGCGTTCTTCGGGTGGACGAACCTGGGGCAGATCGTCGCGGTGCTGGGGGCGGACGGGCTGGTCGCGATGAACATGGACGGGCCGATCGTGTTTGTGCCGTTCATCCTGATGTGTGCGCTGGTGAACCTGAGCCTCGGGAGCGCGAGCGCGCAGTGGGCGGTCACGGCCCCGATCTTCGTCCCGATCATGATGCAGCTCGGCTACAGCCCCGAGGTGACGCAGGCGGCCTACCGCATCGGGGACAGCTGCACCAACATCGTGACGCCGATGATGAGCTACTTCGGGCTGATCCTCGCGTTCGCGGCCCGGTATGACCGGAAGCTGGGGATCGGGACGCTGATCAGCACGATGCTGCCGTACTCGATCGTGTTCCTGATCGGGTGGATCATTCTTTTTTACATATGGGTGTTCGCGCTGGGATTGCCGGTGGGCCCGGGCGCCCCGACGCGACTGGGTGGGTAAGCACCCGGGTATGTGTGGGGGGCTGCCCCCTTGAAAAAGGAATGAAGACGCGCCGCCAACGGTTGGATACCCGGTAAAGTGCTTTGCAACCGGTAACATTGTGCATGACACCGATCCGATTTCTATTGGTTGAAGATGACGCGTCGCACGCGCGTTTGGTGGAGCTTGTGCTGCGCGAGCACCGCGTGGCGAACGCGATCGACGTCGCGCCCGACGCGGAGACGGCGTTGCAGATGCTCTATGACGAGGGCTCGCACGAGGGCACGAGGCGTCCGGACGTGATCCTGCTGGACCTGCGCTTGCCGGGGATGGACGGGCTGGCGTTTCTCGAGATCGTCAAGGCCGACGAGCAGCTGTGCTCGATCCCGGTGATCGTGCTGACCAGCGACGACGCGCCGGAGGCGAGAGTTCGCGCCTATGCGCAGCACGCGAACAGCTTTCTGCGTAAGCCCGTGGATTTCGAGCGGTTTATCGAGATGGTGCGGGAGCTCGGGTTGTACTGGACGCTCTGGAGTCGCCCGCCGCATCTCTCGGGGCGCGCGGACTCCGGCGACGGGCCCAGCCCGGCCACCTCGAGCCAGAACACGTCGAGCCAAGACACGCCGAACGATTGTGAGACGCCGCCTCACGAGCGAGGTGAGGCGAGCGGCACGGATCGGGCGTCGCGCCGCGGCACCCAACGCTCGGATCGCGACGCCTCGCGGCACAGCCCCTGAGCCGCCCGCCCGTCGCCGTGCAGATTTGAGGTTTTTGAAGTACTTACCAACGAAGAAGCCCGGGCGGAATGCCCGGGCTTGGTCGCGGAGATGCGTGCGGCTCGCGTCGGGGGCGGAGCGCCTCCGAGCCGACGGTGCGCGGGGGTCGCTCAGATCGCGTGTCGGTCCGGGTCCTTGTTGAGCGAATCGGCGATGGTGAGCGCGTCTTCGCGCGTGTCGCACCGGCGCATCGTCGCCCACCCGTTGGTGCTGAGTCGTCGCCAGACCCACCAGTCGCCGTTCTGGTCGGTGTCGGCCCGGAACTGGCTCTTCACTTCGAAGAAGGCGCTGGCCTTGCCGACGTGGGGGGTGTTCTCGATCATTGAGGTGGCCTCCCTTGTGAAACTGTCTCGCGGGCGCACCGGCTCCACCGGTGCGGCACGGACAGCGTCCTCCCTGACTCCTCCGGTCTCTATGACACCGGGAAATCACTCTCCGGTCAAGCACGAATCGGAAAACAGATCAGACTCGTGTGGTCCGGCTTCGCTCGTGCCTGCCAAGGGTATACCCTAGGCAGGGGGGGTCGCGCCCGCATTTCGACGCTGGATGTGCGCCCGATGCGAGTATGACGGGAAGATGAACGCCACAAGGCCTCGACGTGTTCATCGTTGAGCCTCGGATCTTGCATCCGGTGGCGGATCGGATGGTTTATCGGGGTTCACTTGACACCGCGGGCTCGGATCCGGGAGGCTATCGCCCCCGCCGGGAGGAGGTTGCTCCGGGCGGTGTTCCCCGCGGCCCGTTCTGGGGCGTTCTTGTCGGGCGGGGTGACAGGTCCGTGCGTGGTCTTGGAAACGGGATGGTTGGGAAGGAGCCGCCGGTGCGGGAACGGATGCAGCGTTGGCGTCGGGGGGCGTCTGGAGCGGTTGTGCGGATTTGGGCGGTTTCGGCGGTCTTGCTGCTGTCGCCCTCGGCGGCGATCGGGCAACACGGGGACGAGGGCGCTCTCGCGCGACTTGGTCCCGGCGAGGACCGGGCGGATCTGTTTGAGTGGGCGCGTCCGTTTGACGCGGACGCCTCGATCCCGATCCCGGCGTCGTTCTTCGGGCGCGAGACGGGCTCGGTCTTCACGCGGTACGAGGAGTTGGTCGCGTATTTCCGGGCGCTGGCCGAGGCTTCGCCGAGGGTGACGCTGACGCCCTACGGGCACTCGCACCAGCGTCGCGAGTTATTTATCCTGACGATCTCCAGCGAGGCCAACCTCGCGGACCTGGACGGGATCCTGGACCGCAACCGTGCGCTCACCCGCGGCTCGGAGCGCCCGTTGAGCGGCACGCTGGAGCGGAACCCGGCGATCTCGTGGCTGAGTTTCGGGGTGCACGGGAACGAGCCGTCGGTTTATGAGACGGCGATGGAGGTCGCGTACACGCTCGCGGCGAGCCGGCACCCGGAGATCGGGTCGATCCTGAACAACTCGGTGGTCGTGATCGATCCGGCGCTCAACCCGGACGGGTGGATGCGGTACGTCAACTGGTACGAGAACCAGGTCGGTCGGGAGGCGGATGCGAACCCGGATTCGAACGAGCACTGGGAGCCGTGGCCGGGCGGGCGGACGAATCACTATTTGTTTGATTTGAACCGGGACTGGATCTGGCTGACGCAGCCGGAGAGCCGTTCGCGTTTGCAGGTGTACCGCCGGTATATGCCTCACCTGCACATCGATTATCACGAGATGGGGTACACGAGCCCGTACTTTTTTGGCGAGGGCGACCAGCCGTACAACGCGAACATCCCGGCATCGACGCGGGCGTGGATCAAAAAGGTGGGCGAGGCGAACGCCGAGGCGTTCGATCGGGAGGGGCTGATCTACGCGACGCGGGAGCGGTTTGACTACATGTACCCGGGGTACGGGAAGGTGCTGCCGGTGTACCACGGGGCGGTGGGGCTGCTGACGGAAAAGGGCGGCCACTCGCGGGCGGGTCTGGCGATCGAGTTCAACGAGCACGAGGTGCTGACGCTGCGGCGCCGGGCGTACTGGCACTATGTCACGGCGATGAGCTCGCTGGAGATGGTGGCGCGGGAGCGGCGGGGGATGCTGGAGCGGTTTCATGATTTTTTCCGCTCGACGCACGAGCTGGCGCGCGAGTCGCCGATGTCGTTTGTGATCCCGGCGGAGACGGACCCGGCGTTGCTGGCGGTGATCCACGATCTGTGCGTGTCGCACGGGATCCGCATCGACCGCCTGACGCGGGACACGGAAGTCGAGGGAGTCCGGTACGACGGGGAGACGACGGCGTTCCCGGTGGAGATGCGGGCAGGCTCGTGGGTCGTGCGCACGGATCAGGACATGGGGCGGCTGGCGCGGGTGTTCTTCGAGCCCGATCCGGAACTGGTCGAGAAGCAGACGTACGACATCACGTCGTGGTCGCTCCCGGCGGCATTGGGTATCGACGCGGTCGCGACGCGGGAGGCGTTCGCGGCGGGCACGGAGCCGCTGGGCGAGTGGCGAGCGTCGGAGCCGCGGGTCACGGGTGAGGGCTCGGTGGCGTTGATCGTGGATTCGGCGCAGCACCGGTTCCCCGCAGCCGTCGGCGTCGCGGTCAAGCACGAGGCCTTCGCGCGGCGTTCGGGTGAGGCGATCGAGCTTGATGGCAAGCGTTTTGCGCGCGGGAGCCTGATCATCCATGCGCTGCGGAACCGGCACGTGGACACGGACGCGCTCGTGCGCGACCTGCTCGCGAGCGGGAACAGCGTGCACCGGGCGAGCACGGGGATGCCGAGCGAGGGGCCGGCGCTCGGGAACAACGCGAGCGGACGTCTGGGCAACGCGCGGGTGGCGCTCCTGCGCGGATCGCCGATCAACGCGAACTCGTTCGGGCATCACTGGCACATGCTGGATGTGGCGTACCCGGTGCCGCACTCGGTGCTCGCGGTCGATCGCCTTGGTCGGGCGGACCTGTCTCGGTTTGGGGTGGTTGTGCTGCCGAGCGGGGGCGGTTTGAGCGGTGACGCGCGGTCGGCGATCGAGTCGTTCGTGCGCGATGGGGGCGTGCTGGTCGCAACGGGTCGGAGCGGGCACTGGGCGTCGCGCGAGTTGCTCGGGCTGGAGGCGAAGCGTCGGGATCGGGACGACAGCCGCCCGAAGCTTTCGGATTTGACCTACGAAGAGCGGACCGGGCGATCGGACGAGGACCGCGTGCCGGGCGCAGGCGTGCGGATGCTGCTGGATACCACGCACCCGATGACGGCTGGGCTGCCGGGCTCGCTGACGATGCTGAAGACCGATGCGAACCCGTTGCCGGTGAGCGACACGGGGTTTGTGATCGCGTCGTACGCGGGTCGGCCGCGGGTCGGCGGGTGGATCAGCGAGCGGAACATCGCGCACATCCGCGACGAGCCTTCGGTGACGGCTCACCGGCTCGGTCGCGGGTGGGTGATCGCGTTTGCGGAGGATCCGACGATGCGCGGGTTCCAGCACGGGCCGATGCGGCTGTTGTTGAACGCGATCGTGTTCGGGCCGGGGATGTAACGGATCGGGCTGAGGGTGGTGCGAGGAGGCGGCATGCGAAGGTTGTGGATCAGCGCGGCGTTTCTGGTTTGCGCGAGCGGGGCTTCGGCGGACTGGCGAGACGCGGGCGCGCCCGGGGTCGCGACGCGAGAACTGGCGCGGACGCCCGAGGGGCGCTCGGTGGTCGTGACGCGGATTGCCGCGGCGGACGCGGAGCACCCGGACCGCCAGCCGGCGGTGCTGGTGATCGCGGGGATCGACGCCCGCCACGCGATCGGTCGGGAGGCGGCGGGCTCGCTCGTGCGCACGATGTCGGAAGGTGAGGCGCTCGCGGGTCGCACGCTGTACGTCGTGGAGGACCTGAACCCGGACGGGAGCGCACGCTTTGCGAAGTTTGGTCGCGACGGGCTCCCGACGGCGGACACGGGGCGCGCGCCGGACGAGACGCCGCGGGACGCGGACCGGGACCGGCGCTTCGCCGAGGACGGCGGGGACGACCTGAACGACGACGGCATGATCACGCTGATGCGTCTGCGCCCGGTGATGGGCTACGACCTCGCGCCGACGCATGTGATCGACGCTGAGGACCCGCGCGTGATGCGCGAGCGGGGCCCGGGCGAGGCCGCGACGCACGTGGTCATGATCGAGGGCACGGATAACGACGGGGACGGTCTGTTCAACGAGGATGGGTACGGCGGGACCGCGGGCGGGGGGATCGACCTCGACATGCACTTCCCGATCGAGTGGCCCGAGCACGCCGACGGGGCGGGGTGGGCGCCGCTGACGCGCCCGGAGGCGCGCGGGCTGGTGGACTGGATGCTGACGCGGGACAACATCGTCGCGGTGGTGGTCTACGGCGAGCGGGACAACCTGTGGCAGACGCCGGCGACGAACCGGTTTGATGTGACGCGGCGGGTGCCGCTGGGGATCGAGGCGGGGGACAAGGCGGCGTACGACGCGGTCGGCGAGCGCTACCGCGAGATCACGGGCGTGCGAGGCTTCAGCGGGTGGTCGATCGACGGCTCGGCGCGGGGCGTCGAGGGCAGCCTGATGCTCTGGACGTACGCGGATTTCGGGGCGTTGACGTTCGCGACGCCGGTGTACGTGCGCCCGGACCTGGTGCGTCGCGAGCCCGCGCGCGGGGAGGCGGAACGCGATGAGGCGGCTGATGGCGAGCGGACGGGTGCTTCGGAGCGGTCGGCGGCGGATGATGCGCAGGACGAGCCCCGGGTCGTGGAGATCGGCGGGTACCGCGTGGAGATGACGCCCGAGGGCGTGCGCGCGGCGATGGCGCGTCTGGAGTCGGCGGACGCCGAGGAGCAGACGCGCGTCATGGCGGCGTTCCAGGCGCTCCCGAGCGAGGTGCGTTCGCAGATGACGGCCTTGGCGCAGCAGGAGGACGGCGAGGCGGCCCCGCCGGCAGCCGCACCCCTCGCGGGCGAGGGTGAGTCACGCGGTCGACAGAACGCGGGCGCGCCCGCTGGCGGCGGCTCGGGCGAGAGCGCGTGGGCGAAGTGGCTCGCGGTGGCCGACGAGCAGGGACGCGGCTTCGTCGAGTGGCGTTCGTTCGACCACCCGCAGCTCGGCGAGGTCGAGATCGGCGGCTTCGAGCCCGGCTTCATGCAGAACCCGCCGGAGGGGATGCGCGAAGCCCTGTTTGAGCAGCAAGCATCGCTCGTCAGCGAGGTGCTCGATCGGCTGCCGAGCCTAAACGTCGCGGACGCATCGGCGGAACGGATCGGCTCCGGGCTTGTCCGCGTGCGTGTGCGCCTGGTGAACGAAGGCCGCTTCGCGACGCGATCGGCGATCGCGAGCAAGTCCCGGAGGCTCGCGCCGACGGTGCTCGCGATCGAGACCGAGCCGGAGCGCGTCGTGAGCGGCTCGCGCGTGGTCCGGTTCGAGTCGGTCGAGCCCGGCGGGCACGCGCAGGCGTCGTGGCTGGTGCGACAGGACGGGCCGGTCCGCGTCGAGCTGCGCGACCCGGTGTTCGGCTGGATGGATATCGAGATCGACCCCGCCAGCGGACGCTGGTCGGCGACCCCGAAGGAGGCGCGGCGATGAACAGGCGGCATCAGATCAGGACGCGTTCGTGGATCGTCGCGGGTGCGCTGCTGCTCGGGGTGTGCGCGTTGGCGCCGCAGCCGGCGGCGCGGGCGCAGGCGCTCGCCTCGGCAAGCCCGGAGCGGAAGGTCGAGATCCCGTTTAACCGGTATTACACGGGTGCGGAGCTTGAGGCGTGGATGGCGAAGATCGCCGAGGCGCACCCGGAGCTGGTGGAGCTGCGCTCGCTGGGTGAGAGCCGGAACGGCAGGCCGCTGACGCTGGCGATCGTGACGGGCCCGGGGGAGCTGGATCACAGCGAGAAGCCGGCGATCTGGATCGACGGGAGCATCCACGGCAACGAGCTTCAGGCGTCGGAGGTCGTGCTGTACACGATGTGGTATCTGACCGAGGCGCACGGGCAGATCCCGGCGATCACGACGCTGCTGGAGGACTACACGTTTTATCTGATGCCGCTGGTGAACCCGGACGGGCGGGCGTATTGGTTCGAGGAGCCGGCGACCCCGCACACGGGCAGGCAGAGCATCCGCCCGCGCGACCTCGATCGCGACGGGTTGGTCGATGAAGACCCGCTGGACGACCTCGACGGCGACGGCTCGATCACGCAGATGTGGCGTGAGGACCCCAACGGGCAGTGGGAGCGCGACAAGCACGACCCGCGCCGGTTCTACCGCGTCGAAGAGGGGCAGCGCGGCTCGTGGTCGTACCTCGGGCAGGAAGGGTTGGACCGTGACGGCGACGGGCGGGCGAACGAGGACGGGCCGTTCGGCGACGACATGAACCGGGCTTGGCCCGCGGGCTGGAAGCCCGACTATGTGCAGCGCGGCGCCGGGCTCTACCCGCTCGAAGCCCCCGAGGCTCGCGTTATCGCCGAGTTCATGATCGCGCACCCGAATATCGCGACGGCGCAGGCGTACCACAACACCGGGGGCATGATCCTCCGCGGGCCCGGGGCGCCGCACCGCGGCGAGTTCTACCCGCGCGAGGACCTTCGGGTCTACGACGAGATGGGGCGCATCGGCGAGCAGATGCTGCCGCATTACAACTACTGGATCATCCATGAGGACCTATACATCGTGCACGGCGGGTTCGTGAACTGGGCGGCCGAGGGGCTCGGTGCGTTCGCGTTCACCAACGAGCTGATGACCTTCCGCCACTATTTCTGGAGCGAGACCCGCCCGGACGAGCGGGCGATGTGGCTCTTCCGCGACCGCCTGGAGTTCGGGCTTTCGTTTAAAGAGCACGAGTGGTTCGATCACCCGCAGCACGGGCGCGTGCTGATCGGCGGGCTGAACAAGTGGTCGAGCCGCCTGACACCGACGTTCATGCTCGAAGAGGAGGCCCACCGGAACGCGGCGTTCACGTTCTACCACGCGGATCAGATGCCGAAGGTGGATTTCGATCGTGTCGCGACGCGATCGCTGGGTGACGGGCTGTGGGAAGTGACGGCGGAGCTGCGAAACGAGAAGCTGATCCCGACGCGTTCGGCGCTCCAGCAGAACCGCGGGATCGGGCTGCCGGACCTGGTCGAGTGCGAGCCTGCGAGCGGCGGCGTGCTCGCGGGCGGCGTGCTGGCCCACTGGCAGGATCGTCCGCTGGCGCGCGAGCAGAGGCGCGAGCCCGGGCGGCTGCTGCTGGACGAAGGCGTGCCGAGCCGCGGCGTGCGCACGGTGCGATTCCTCGTCGAGGGTCGCGAGGGCGACGAGCTGACGCTCCGGTTCACGAGCGAGCGAGCCGTGGATCGCGAGCGGACGCTTCGCTTGCGCGCGGGCGAGTGAGACACCCCGCGCCGCGGTGATCTGCTGGTTTATCGGGTTTCGTGGTGCATCGCGAGTTCGCCCCATGCGTCGTAGCGCGTGGTCTGGCGTCGCGCAACGGCGTGACGGGCAGCGGCCGTCTTCTGCGCCTGCCACCAGAGCGCGCGGGCGGGCAGATGGCGCAGGGCGGGCGGGAGCGTGCGCACGATGGCGGTCAGCGGCGGGATCGCGAAGCGCTCGATGACGCAGTCGGTGGCGGCGACGTACGCCTCGGCGTGCCCCGGGTCGCCCTGGCGCCCGGCGCGGCCGAAGAGCTGGCGATCGACGCGGGCCTCGTCGTGGCGCTCGGTGGCGATGACGAAGAGCCCGCCGAGGGCGCGGGTTTCGTCGGTGAGCTTGATGTCGGTGCCGCGACCGGCCATGTTGGTCGCAACGGTGACCGCGCCCGCCTCGCCGGCTTTTTCGATGATCTCGGCTTCCTCGGTCTCGCGGTGGGCGTTGAGCACGCGGCACGGGGTGCCGCGGTCTTGCAAGAGGGATGCGAGCGCCTCGCTCGTTTCGACGCTGCGTGTGCCGATGAGCACGGGGCGTCGCGCCGCGTGGATCTCGGCCGCCCGGTCGGCGACGGCTTCCAGCTTGGCCCGCTCGCTGGTGAACACGCGGTCGGGCCCGTGCGTGCGCGAGATCGGCTTGTGCGTCGGCACGCGCACGACCGGTGTGCGATACTCGCGCCAGAGCTCGTGGGCGACTTCTTTGGCGGTGCCGGTCATGCCGGCGAGGAAGGGGTAGCGCTGGAAGAAACGCTGGTAGCTGAGGCGCGCGACGGTGCGTCGGTCCGCGGTGATCTCGAGGCGTTCTTTCGCTTCGACCGCCTGGTGAACGCCGAGCTGCCACTGACGCCCTTCGAGCAGGCGTCCGGTGGATCGATCCACGATCACGATCTTGCCTTCGCGCACGACATAGTCGTCGTCGCGTGTGTAGAGCTCCACGGCTTCGACGGCTCGCACCGCCAGCTCCTCACGCCGGCGCGGGCCGGACCAGAACGGGGGCAGACGCTCGGCGAGGCGCGTGAGGCGCTCGCGCCCGGCGTCGGTCAGGTGGCACCGGCGGCGTCGGGTGTCGACGTCGTAATCGCGGTTGCGCTCGAGCGTGCCCGCGATCTCGGCGGCGAGGTTGTAGTGCTCGGCGGCGGGGGATTCGGCGTCCTCGCCGAGGATCGCGGGCGTGACGGCTTCGTCGATCAGGATGCTGTCGGCCTCGTCCACGATCGCCGCGAAGTGCCCGCGCTGCACCACGAGCTTGCTCCACCCCGCGACCCCGCCGTCGATCGAGGCTTCGCCCGTGAGCTGGTCGAGCACGAGCGTGCCGGTGGTGGCGCGCAGCGGCGTGTGCGTGCGGTCGCGGAGGAGGTCGAAGATGAACTGCTTTTCGGCGCCGTAGGTGACGCCGCGGGCGTACATGCGGGCGCGCTGGTCGCGTTCCTGTTTGTCGCGGAGAGCGCCGACGGTGACGCCGAGGAGGCGGTAGGCGGGTTCGGTGGTGATCGCGTCGCGGTCGGCGAGGTAGTCGTTGACGGTCATGACGTGGACGCCGCGACCGCGCCAGGCGAGCCAGGCGGCGGGGAGGATCGCGGTGACGGTCTTGCCCTCGCCGGTCGCCATCTCGGCGACGCACCCTCGGGCCATCGCGAGCGCGCCCATGACCTGCTCGGGGTGGAGCTTGAAGCCGAGCGTGCGTCGAACGGTCTCGCGCCCGAGGGCGAAGGCCTCGTCGAGGGCCGCCGGATCGCGACGGTGGAGGATCGCGTGTTCGCGGGCGCGTTCGACGGCGTCGGCGAAGGCGGCGATGGAGAACGCTTCGAGCTCGTCGCTGCGCCGGCAGATGCGGGCGGCGCGGTCGCGGTCGCCGGTGTGGGCGGCGCGCCAACGCGCGATCGACCCGCGAACCCATTCGCCGAAGAGGTCCGCGCCCTCGGGCGGCCGCGGCTTGGGGGGCTGCTTTGAGAGGCTCGGCCACAGGCGCTCGGGGCTCGGCGTCGGCGCGTTCGACTCGCCCGCTCGGCGCGGGGCGGGGAAGGCGGGCGTCGGGCTCGCGGGGGCGGCGGTCATTCGCCGGCCTGCCGGGACTCGAGGTATTGCATCGCGCGGCGCCACCACTGCGCCGCGAGCGGGGCGCGCGGGAGGTCGAGGCGCACGCGGGCGCGCTGCCCGATGCCGACGCCGGCGTTGGCGGTCTCCGGCTCGAGCTCGATCAGGAACTGCGGGGTGAGGGTGCGGCGCTGGTCGGGATCGTTCGGGTCGAGGCGGACGTCGCCGCCGACGGCCGTCGCGAGCGCGGGGTTCTCCAGGTCGCGCGAGCCCACGGGCGCGGTGCGGAGCAGGCGTGCGGGCACGACGCGTCCGGCGTCGCCGCGGACGCGATAGGCGACGCGCCGGAGGTTGCTCGCGGGTTCGGCGGGTGTTGTGGTGGCGCTGGCGGGGTGGAGCTCGACGGGGCGTGTGGTGCCGAAGGCGTAGGCGTGGTCGCGGTCGGCGAGGAAGGCTCGGACGATGGGGTCGTCGGTGGTGGCGACGCGCCCGAGCTTGACGCCGCGGTCGGCGTAGAGGCCGACGAGATCGGGCGGGTTTGTGCCGGGCTCGGCGATGAATCGTCCGGCGACGGGGGCGCGAACGGTGAGCGCGTCGGCTCGTTCTTCGAGGCGTTCGAGGGTGGCCTGGTAGACATGCAGACGCCCGCGGGCGATCTGCTCGGCGGCGGGGCTGTTGATCGCGGCGGCGTCGAGGTTGGCGAGCGCGCCCATGACGCCGGCCTCCGCGGTGCGCACGTCGGCGCGGAGTTCCGGGCTGCGCAGCTCGAACAGCGGCTCGCCGAGCGCGACCGCCTGTCCGGGGGCGACGAGAACGCGATCGATGTAGCCGCTTTCCGGCACGCGCACGGGGGCGTCGCGCCGGGCTTCGACGGCGCCGGCGGCGTAGACCGCGGCCGGGGCGGGCACGAGCCCGAGCGCGACCACGCCGATCGCGAGCGCCCCCAGGCTGACGCCGACCGCGCGGGCCCGGTGCCCGCTGAGCTTGGGCGAGCCGGCGAGATAGCCGATGAGCTTGAGGATCGGCCAGACGCCCATGATCGCGATCGCGACGACGGCGAGCGCGATGCCGATGGTGAGATACTGCGTGCTGATGAGCAGGACGATCGCGAAGAGGATGAAGATGCGGTAGGGGAAGCTGAGGGCGGCGAAGACGCCCAGGGCCCACGCCTCGCCGCGGGAGCGGACGGCGGGCGGTCGCTCGCGGACGCCGAAGCCGAGGCGTTCAAAGAAGAACTGCCAGAGCTCCTTGGATCGCTGCTGGAGGTTGGGCACGCCGAGCAGATCGCTGAGGATGTAGTACCCGTCGTAGCGGAGCAGCGGGTTGAGGTTGAACAGCAGCGTGGTCGCGCTGGCGACGAGCATGACGTTGAAGCAGAGTGTGCGGAGCAGGGCCTGCTCGGCGGGGGCGTTGGCCCAGATGACGGCGGCGACCGCGGCGATGAAGATCTCGACCAGGATGCCCGCGCCCGAGACGAGCACGCGGGCCGAGAGGCTGCGGAAGCGCCACGCCGCCGACGCGTCGCAGTACGGGAGCGGGAGGATCAGCGCGATCAGGATGACGCCGATCTCGGTGCACCGCCCGCCCATCGCCTTGCACGCGGCGGCGTGCCCGAGCTCGTGCAGCCCGCGGAGGACGAGGAACGTGATCGTGATGAGCGCGAGGGAGGCGGGCTCGAGGATGTTGCTGAGCGGGTCGCCCATGCGGTCGATGTTGGTCAGGACGCTGAACAGCCCCGCCGCCAGCACGAGCAGGAACACGATGCCCATCGGCTTGCTGAAGACCGCCCGGCAGAGCCAGGCGGTGCGGTGGAGCACGGGCTCGGGGTTGATGAGCGGGATGGTGAAGAAGAACCACTTGCCGGTGCGTCGTTGGATGCGGCTCTTGCGTGCGCGGGTGCGTCGCTCGTGGACCATCTCGGGGCTGAGAGGGAGCTCGCCGAGGAGCAGGCCGAAGGACTGGAGCTTGGCGAGCAGGTCGACGCATTCTTTTTGGGTGGGGGCGTCGTCGCCGAGGCGTGCGCAGGCGGTCTGCCAGGCGTCATCGACGGTGCGCCGCCCGTCGAGCATCGCGGCGAAGAGATAAGCGGCCCCGGAGAGGCGGTAGAACTTGGCGGTCGCGGGGTCATCGACCACGTAGTCGGTCTTGGGCCCAAATCGCTGCGGGGTGATGGTGGCGTGCGGGCTGAGGCGCGGGCGTGTGGGCGCGACGCGATACCAGACGTCGCTGAACGTCGAGGCCGGGTCGTCTCGGAGGATGCCGGAGCGGATCATCGCGTGCGTGTCCGTGTCTGTGCGTGTGTTCGGTTTACCACCAGAGGCGCATGCGCACCTCGTCCACCAGCGGTGCGAGCAGCCAGCGGAGGGCGGTCGTGCGCCCGTCGTGGACGCGGACGGTGCCCGTCGAGCCCGGTCGGAGGGCGGCGGCCCGGGGGTCGTTCGGGTCGACCTCGGCTTCGGCGAAGTAGATGTTGCGCCCGGCGTCGATCTCGGCCGCGGGGTTCACGCGCCGGATCGTCATCGGGAGGCGCACGTCCGGCGTCGCCCGGGGCGTGAAGCGGGCGGCGTCGCCCGGGCGGACGCGTGCCGCGTCGCGCTCCGAGAGGCGGACGGTGACCAGGCGTTCGGGGGTGACCAGCTCCAGCAGCGGGCGGTCGGGCTGCACGAGCGCGCCAATGAAGGGTTCGAGATCACCCCGCGCGACGACGCCGTCGATCGGGGCGCGGATCACCGCGCGATCGACGCGGTCGCGGAGCAGCTCGAGCTGAGCGTCGATCTCAGCGATCCGGGCGGTCGCGAGGCGGGCGCGGGCGAGCTCGCGGGCGGCGTTCGCGTCGTCGCGCTCGGTGACGGCGGTCAGGCGTTGCCCCTCGAACTCGGCGATCTGCAGGCGGAGCTCGCTGGTGTCCATCCGCACCAGCGGCTGCCCGATGCGGATCTCGTCCCCGGGCTCGGCCTCGACGATCGCCAGATAGCCCGCGAACGGGGCCGAGATCGTCCGAGACATCCCGGCCCGGACCTCGCCCGTCGCCGCGACACGGGAAGGGATCGGCACCAGAGCCGCGGCGAGCAGCGTGACCAGAATGAGCAGCAGCACCAGCTTGACCGCGGTGTGGCGAGGCCCGACCACCAGCGACCCGAGGGCGCGCACGCCGTCACGCGTGACGCGGAACGGCCCGCGGTCGGCGAGCTGTCGCGTGACCAGCGCGGGGCCGGCGTACTCGGCGACCAGGCGGAGCAGCACGACCGCGCCGGGGGGGAACGGGTCCTGCGCGTCGCGTTCGAGCGTGATCGCACCCAGCGCCTCGCCCTCGAAACGCAAGGGCAGGCTGAGCACCGTCGAGGGTGTCCCGTGTCGGGCGAGCGCCTCGTGCGCTCGCGAGACACGCCGGGCGCCCGGATCGGCCTCCAGCTCGGGCGGCGCGGGGAAGAGCACCTCCGCGTCCTGCGCCAGGCACTCGTCCATCGCGTCTTCGATCAGTTGAACGGCCTGGGAACGCCGGTCGGGATCGTCGCTCCCGCCCACCGCCAGCACGCGGACGCGGTGGTGGCGCTCGATCCCGACCGAGGCGCGTGTCGCGCCGAAGCGGCGCTGGAGCTCGTGGCAGAGCACGCCCGCCATCGCGTGGGCGTTGATCGCCTGCTGCGCCGCGTCCAGCAGTTCCAGCGTCTCGCGGAGCATCCCTTTCTGCTGGGCCTCCGCGAGGCACTGCTGCTCCCACAAAAACGCCTCGAAACGGGCGCTGGTCAGCGAAACGCGTTCGACCGCTTCGTGCGTCGGGGGGGCCTGGCGGGTGTCGAGCACGAGCACGCTCACGCCCTCGACGCGTCCGGCGGCGGCGAGTGGGGCCGCGAGGACGGTCCACGCCGGCTCGCTCCCATAAAACGTGTCGCGGGCGCTGGGGAGGCGGAGATGCTCGGCCTGGATCCCGAGCTCCCCGGTCCGCTCGATCCGCTCCAGGGCGCGGGTCGCGACCTGCTCGAGGGCCCGGGCGGCGGGGCCCTCGAGCAGGGATGGGCCGTGCTGCGGATCGCGCGCGAACCGGGCGGCGACGCCGGGCTTGCGCGCTTCGGTCGGGGCGAGATACACCAGCCCGGCTGCGGCCCTGGCGGTCTCGCACTGGAGACGGAGGAGCTGCTCGAGAAAGGCGCGGAGATCGCCCTTGACGTTGCGCTGGCTCGGGAGGGCGGTGGGGTCGGCTGGGGTGGTGGCGTCGGGGGCGTCGGCGTTGGGCTCGACGTTCGGGCCGATGGGGGCGGGGGTCGTTTGTGGGCCGCTGGTCATGCGGTGGTGGTCCTCCGCCCCGTTGGGATCCCTGGCGCGGGATCGGTGCGGCTGATCCCTGAGGGCAGGGGCGTGCCCGTGGTGAGCCGTGGGGCACACCCGGCGCGCCCCTGCCTGTGGGGATCGATCGCTGGCGATCGTGTGTCGGGGCTCATCGCCGCCTTTGTCGGGGCGGCGTGGGCGGGGTTACCCGTTGGCGGGCCCGCCCTGGGGCCCGGCCGGGCGGGGCTGGTTCTGGAGCTCGATCTCCCCGTGGCGCTCCTCGTACTGGCGGATGACCTGCCCGAGGCTGATCGCGAGGCGCTTGGCGGCCTGCCAGTTCATGATGACTCGGCTGCCGACGGCGAACAGCATCGCCGGCTGCCCGTCCTGACCTTGGACCGGCATGTTCATGCCGTAGTCCATCACCACCTCGTCCTGGGTGGTCGAGGTCCGGATCGTGTTGCTGTAGGTCGTCGTCATCTTGCTCTCGTCGATGCGGAGCTGGATCTGACGCTGCTGCGGTTCGTTCTCGGCCATGGTGGCTGGGCCCTCTCTGTATGGTGGTTGCAGGGTGTTGGTGTCGTCTCGAGCGCCGTGCGCTCGGTTGATGGCCTTCGGGGCGTGCTCGCCGGGATGCCCGCTCTCGTCGGACGAACGCGAGAGTCGGCGGCGACAGATTGCGTCCCCGGAAGGTTCGTTTGGGTCGCGTGCGGTGGTGCGTCGTGGTTCCGGGCCTCGCGGAGCCCTTGAGACGCGTCGTTTCCCCCTTGGAGCGGAACGATAGCAAGCTGACCGCGGCTCGGCACGGAGCCCGGGAGGTTTCGCGAACGGTGCATAGGTGGTTCCCGGGCGCCGGGCGGTTTGCGTGGGCGGGGCGGGACTTGCGACCCTCGGTCTTCGGGGCGATCGGCGGGGCCGATAGACTCTGTGCGTGGCAAACGATGATGTGACAACAGGATCGAAGGGGTCGGACGCTCCGCGTAGGCGTTCATCTGTGCGTTCGGATGCTCGTCCGCTCGCCGAGCGGAACGGGGGCGGGCGGTCCTCGCTCGCGGGGGCGCTGCAGGGGGCGGACAACGGGGCGGGCCAGGCGTCGCCGACGCTGTCGGAGGCGCTCGCGGACGCCCCGTCGTCGCCGGGGGAGGCGTTGGGCCCCGGGACGCCGCTGCTGGAGGCGGTGGAGCGTGTGCTGACGGCTCGGCTTGATCGGGTGGGTCGTGCAGCGAAGCGGGTTGTCGCCTCGGACGCGACGCGGGCCCGGGCGGTTCACAAGCTGCGGGTGGCGGCCCGTCGAGCGGAAGCGGGGATCCGGGCGTTCGAGGGGTGCCTGCCGCCCGAGTTCTGTACGCGGGTGCTGGAGTCGTTGCGTGTGGTGCGTCGCCCGGCGGGTCGGGTTCGGGACGCGGACGTGCAGATCGAGGTGTTCGGCGCGGTGCGGGCGCGGGCCGAGGGGGGGCGGGCGCGGGCGTCGTCGTACATGATCGGGCGGTGCGAACGCCGACGCGAGCGGTGGCGGGCGCGGTTGCTGGAGGCGATCGGCGATCAGCCCCGCGAGCCGTGGCGGACGTTGGCGGGGGAGGTGGGCTCGGCGTTGCGCTCTGGCGAGGCGCGGGCGCGGTCGGGCGAGCGGTACGCGGACGCGGCGCACGTGGCGCTGGATCGCCTGCTCGCTTCGGCGATGGCGCAGGCGGGCGCGGACCTGCGGGAGGCGGAGCCGCTGCACGATTTTCGGCTGTCGGTGAAGGCGCTGCGGTACGGGCTGGAGGCGTATCGCCCGTGCCTGGAGCCGGGGCTGGCGGGTCGTCTGGATCTGGCGATGCGCGGGCTGCAGGATCGGCTGGGCGGCGTGCAGGACGCGGCATCGCTCGCCGAGCGGGTGGACAAGGAACGGGTGCGTCTGGTCGAGAAAGGGCGGAAGGCGCGGACGGTGTCGCGTCTTGCGGCGCTCGCCGAGCGGGCCGACCGTGTGCGCGCGCAGCGGCTGGACGTCTTCTTGCGCTGGTGGGGGGCGCGTGGTTCTTCGGCGGAGCTGAGCGAGCTGCGCCGCGCGCTGGCGGAGCCGACCGCGTTGCCCGAAGGGGCGGAGATGCGCGGGCACGGCCTGACGCCCGCGGCTTCGGGTTCTCCGGCGGAGCTGATCAGCGCGCACGAACGGATCGCGGCGATCGACATCGGGACGAACACCGTGCGTCTCGTCGCGGCGGAGGTGTGGCCGGACCGTCGGTACCGGATCATCGGGGAGCGGCGCCTGACGCCGCGTCTCGGCGAGGGGCTCGGCTCGACGGGGACGCTGACCGACGAGGCGGTGGAGCGCACGCTGGACGCGGTGACCGAGCTGACGAGCGAGGCGCGCCGCCTCGGGGTGACGCGCCTGCTGACGGTCGCGACGGCGGCGACGCGCGACGCAGCGAACGGGTCGGTCTTCCTCGATCGGGCCGCCGCCCGGGCGGGGGTCGAGGTGCGGGTGATCGATCCGGCGGAGGAGGGTCGTCTGGCGTATCTCTCGGCGGCCGGGGCGTTCGGGCTCGGGGTCGATGCGGCGACGGTGGTCGATCTCGGTGGCGGGAGCGCGGAGCTGTCGGCGGTCCGCCGGGGGATGCTGGATTGGGTGCGGTCGGCCCCGATCGGGGCGGTGCGCCTGACCGAGCGTTTCGGGGGCGGGGAGCGTGTGCGGCAGGAGACCTACGTCGCGATGCGTGAGCACGTGGAGGCGGCGGTGGGCACGCTGGTCGAAGGCTTGCCGGTGCCGATCGACGCGACGGTGGGGAGCGGGGGCTCGTTCACGATGGTCGCGAAAATCGTGCGCGGCCTTCGCGGGCAGAGCTTCGGGGGCAACGGCGCGTCGCCGGTTCACGGGATGCCGGTGCACCGGGACGAGGTGTCGAGCGTGCTGGCGCTGCTGCGTGAGACGCCGGTGGCGTCGCGTTCGTCGATCCGCGGCCTGAGCGCGAGCCGCGCGGAGATCGCGCTGGCGGGCGTGCTGGTGATCGAGCGTGTGATGTCGGCGTTGGGGGCGCAGCGTGTGATCGTGAACGCTCGCGGGATGCGTGACGGGCTGCTGCTGGAGATGATGGGGTGGACGCCGGGCGTGGAGCCGTCGCCCCCGAGCGTGTTCGTGGAAGGCTGAGCGTTTTCGGGTTGTTTGCGGTTTCGGAAGCTGTGCGCGGTCTCGGCTATGCTGCGGTGCGGGCGTGTCGCTCGCCGGCTGCGCTCGGGCAATCACCGGCTTTCGGAGAGATGCGCATGGCTTCGTCGGGCAAGAGCGAGCTGGTGGTGCTGGCGAACCGCCTGCCGGTGCGGAAGGTGGACACGGGCCCGAGCGGCGATCAGTGGGCGACGAGCCCGGGCGGGCTGGTGAGTGCGCTGGCGCCGATCCTGCGTGAGCGTGGCGGGTCGTGGGTGGGTTGGCCGGGTGACACGGGCGAGGCGCCCAAGCCGTTCACGCACGACGGGATCCGGAACGTGCCGGTCGGGCTGACGTCGGGGGAGCTCGAGGCGTTTTATTACGGTTTTTGCAACCGGACGATCTGGCCGCTCTTTCACGACGCGGTGCGTCCGCCGGAGTTTCACCGGCGCTGGTGGTGGCCGTACGTGGAGATGAACAGCCGCTTCGCGTCGGCGGCCGCGAAGCGCTTGTCGGAAGACGGGACGGCGTGGGTGCACGACTACCAGCTCATGCTGGCGCCGCAGATGATCCGGATGAAAAAGCCCGGGGCGCGGATCGGGTTTTTTCTGCATATCCCTTGGCCGCCTGAAGAGTTGTTCGCCCAGATCCCCTGGCGTCGCCAGATCGTCGAGGGCCTGCTGGCGGCGGACGTGGTGGGGTTTCAGACCAAGCTGGCGGCGATCAACTTTGCGCGGGCGGCCCGTCGGCTGACCGAGGCGACGGGCTCGGACAGCGAGCTGCGGTATCGCGGGCGGAAGGTGCTGGTTCGCGCGTTCCCGATCTCGATCGACACCGAGCGGTACGAGCAGCTCGCCGAGAGCGAGACGGTGCTGGAGCGCGTGCTCAGCCTGCGGGAGATGCTGGGCCCGGAGCGTCGGGTGATCCTGGGCGTGGACCGTTTGGATTACACCAAGGGGATCGACGTCCGCCTGCGGAGCTTTGAGGAGCTGCTGTCGCGTGGGACGGTGTCGGCCTCGAACACGGTGTTCGTGCAGGTCGCGGTGCCGAGCCGCGAGCAGGTGGACGAGTACACGCACGAGCGGGAGTCGATCGAGCGCGTGGTGGGGCGGATCAACGGGGCGTTCACCGAGCCCGGGCGCGTGCCGGTGCATTATCTGTACCGGAGCCTGCCGGTGGAGGAGTTGGTCGCGTACTACCTGCTGGCGGACGTGCTGATGGTGACGCCGTATCGCGACGGGATGAACCTGGTCGCGAAGGAGTACGTCGCGTCGCGTCGGGACGGGTCGGGCGTGCTGGTGCTGAGCGAGTTCGCGGGCGCGGCGAACGAGCTGCGGGGCTCGCTGCTGGTGAACCCGCACGATATCGACGGCATGGCGCAGGCGCTCGAGGCGGCGCTGCACCTGCCCAAGGCGGAGGTCGGCAAACGGATGTCGGCCCTGCGGCGTGTGGTGCGCCGGCACAGCGTGTTTAACTGGGCGGATGCGTTTCTAAAGGCGGTGGCGGCGTGAGCGAACGGGCGGCGGACGTGACGGGTGCGCAGGATGTTTCGGACCTCGACGGCGTGGTGGAGTCGCTCGCGGCGGCTCCGGTGCTGCTCGTCGCCTCGGACTATGACGGGACGCTCAGTCCCATCGTCGATGATCCTGAACAAGCCAGGCCCGACCGAGAATCCATGGTCGCGCTCCAGGCGCTCGCGCAGATGCCGGGCACGCACGTCGCTGTCATCTCGGGGCGCGCGCTGCGGGACCTGGCCCGCCTGACGGGCGCGCCGACCGAGGTGCACCTCGTCGGGAGCCACGGGAGCGAGTTCGATCAGGACTTTGTGCAGAACCTCAGCACGCGGGAGGTCGAGCTGCGCGACCGCGTGAAGGCGGAGCTGGAAGAGATCGCCGGGAGCGGGCACGGGTTCACGGTCGAGACCAAGCCGGCGAGTGTCGCGTTCCATTACCGCAACGCGGAGAACGGCGACGCGGCGGCGGCGGTCGAGCGCGTGCTGAGTGGGCCGGCGTCGGTGGAGGGTGTCTACACCAAGCACGGGAAGATGGTCGTCGAGCTCGCGGTGGTCGGGACCGACAAGGGGCGGGCGCTCGAGACGATCCGGCACCGGGTGGGCGCGTCGGCGGCACTGTTCCTGGGCGACGACAAGACCGACGAGGACGCGTTCGGGACGCTCGCGGGCCCGGACGTCGGGGTGAAGGTCGGCGAGGGGGAGAGCCTGGCGAAGTACCGCGTGGCGGACACGCACGCGGTGGCGCAGCTCTTGGCGAGGCTGGCCGAGCGGCGCGCGGCGTGGCTGGGCGGGTCGGACGCGGTGCCGATCGAGAAGCACGCGATGCTGAGCGACCTGCGCACGGCGGCGATGCTGACACCCGATGCACGGGTCACGTGGTTCTGCGCGCCGCGCCTCGACGGCTCGGCGCTGTTTGCCGAGCTGCTCGGCGGGCCGGTCGCGGGGTATTTCTCGGTGGCGCCCGTCGGTGATGAGCACGGCAGGGCGCGTCAGGAGTACAAGGGCGACACCATGCTTGTGCGCACGAGCTGGCAGGGCCTGAGCGTGACGGACTACCTCGATTGCTCGGGCGGGCGCGTCTCGCAGCGGGCGGGGCGGAGCGACCTGATCCGCGTGATCGAGGGGAGCGGGCGGGTGCGGATCGAGTTTGCGCCGCGCCTGGACTTCGGGCGCACGCCGACGCGGATGGAGATCCGTGAGCAGGGGCTGGTGCTTGATGACACGCTGGACCCGGTCGTGCTGCGTGCGCCGGGTGTGGCGTGGACGCTGCGCCAGGAGGGGAAGCATCAGACGGCGGTCGCGGAGGTGGAGCTGGGTTCGGAGCCGCTGGTGCTGGAGCTTCGGTTCGGGACGGGGCGTCTGGACGCGACGAAGGCGAGCGAGACGTCGCGTCGTCGGGAGACGTCGCGTTTCTGGAGCGACTGGGCGGAGGGGCTGACGCTCCCGAGCGTGGAGCCGGAGCGTGTGCGCCGGAGCGCGCTGGCGCTCAAGGCGCTGGTGCACGGGCCGAGCGGCGGGATCGCGGCCGCCGCGACGACGAGCCTGCCGGAGCACATGGGCGGGGTTCGGAACTGGGATTACCGCTATTGCTGGCCGCGTGACGCGGCGCTGACGGCTCAGGCGCTGGTCCACCTCGGGAGCACGGGCGAGGCGATGCGGTATTTAGACTGGGTGCTGAACATCGTGGACGATCTGCCGAGCCCGGACCGCGTGCAGCCGGTGTACACGGTGACGGGGCACGAGCTGGGTTCGGAGGCGGAGATCGCGGAGCTGAGCGGGTACGGCGGGAGCCGCCCGGTGCGGATCGGGAACGCGGCGAGCCGCCAGATCCAGCTCGACGTCTTCGGCCCGATCGCGGACCTGGTGCTGGACCTGCTGGCGAGCGGCGCGCCGATCTCGAGCGAGCACTGGCGCCTGGTCGAGGCGATGGTGGCGGCGGTGGAGGAGAAGTGGGCCGAGCCGGACCACGGGATCTGGGAGGTGCGCCTGCAGCGCCGTCACCACGTGCACTCGAAGGTGATGTGCTGGGTGGTGGTGGACCGTGGGATCAAGATCGCCGAGCAGTTTCTAGGGCGCGAGCGTCCGGCGTGGCACGAGCTGCGGGAGAAGATCAAGAGCGATGTGCTCGAGCACGGGTTCGATGAGAAGCTCGGGGCGTTCACGTTCGCCTACGGCGTGGCGGAGCTCGACGCGGCCTCGCTGTGGGTGGGGCTGAGCGGGATGCTGCCGCCGGAGGATGCACGGGTCGTGCGCACGGTTGAGGCGGTCAACCGCGAACTCCGCCAAGGTCCGGTGGTGTACCGGTACGTGTGCGATGACGGGTTGCCCGGGCGCGAGGGCGGGTTCCACATCTGCACGGGGTGGCTGATCGAGTCGCTGGCGATGACGGGGAAGGTGGACGAGGCCCGGTCGCTGTTCAAGGCGTTCACCAAGCTGATCGGGCCGACGGGGCTGCTGAGCGAGCAGTGGTGCCCGGTGACCGAGCGGGCGCTCGGGAACCACCCGCAGGCGTACTCGCACCTGGCGTACATCCAGGCGGCCCGACGCCTCAGCGATCATGCGGCGGCGGGGCGGGGGTCGTGACCCTCGGGCACGGCGGCGTACCATGCCCTCCGAAACGCTTGGGGGGGACGCATGACCCGGAACACGGCTTGCAACGCATCGGCGGTGGTGGCGTGAGCGCGGACACTGCCGCGATCGGACGCGCGACCGACGCGATGCGCGCGCACGGCGTGCTGCTGCTCGGCGCGCAGGGGATGCTCGGGCGGGCGTGGCGCGAGCTGCTCGCGAGCCATGACGTCCCGTGCCTGGCGCCTCTCCCGGGCGAGGTGGACCTGGCGGACCCGGACCTGGCGGAGAAGCTCCCCGGCGCCGGGTGGGGGACGCTGATCAACTGCGCGGCGTGGACGGACGTGGACGGGGCCGAGGCGCACGAGGTCGAGGCGACGGTGGTCAACGGGGCCGCCCCGGGGCACCTGGCGCGGGCGTGCCGCGAGCGGAGCGCGACGCTGGTGCACTATTCGACGGACTACGTCTTCGCGGGGGACGGGAGCGAGGCGTACCGCGTGGACGAGGCGCGCCGCCCGCTGAATGCCTATGGACGCAGCAAGGCGGCGGGGGAGGCGGCGATCGAGGCCGCGTTCGCCGGGGCGGGGGACGGCGAGGGCGGGTGGCTGACGGTGCGGACGAGTTGGCTGTATGCGCCGTGGGGGCACAATTTTGTGCGCACGATCGCGAAGCTGTGCGCGTCGCGCCCGGAGATCTCGGTGGTCGATGACCAGCGCGGTCGCCCGACGAGTGCCGAAGGACTGGCGCGCACGACGGTGGCTCTGCTCGGCGCGGGCGTGCGCGGGTTCGCGCACGGGACCGACGGGGGCGCATGCACGTGGTTCGAGTTCGCGACCGCGATCGAGCGGCTGACGCGGGGCGAGGGCGGCTCGGCGCGCGCTGCCTGCGTTGTGAAGCCTTGCGGGAGCGAGGCGTTCCCACGCCCGGCGAAGCGTCCGGCGTACTCGGTGCTGGATCTTTCCGAGACCGAGCGGGCGATCGGGCCGATGCAGTCGTGGCGGGACGCGCTGGCGGGGGTTGTGGCGCGGATGGGGTGAACGGGCGGGACGCCAGTGCCGCGGTGGGATGGCGACAGGCTTGCATTCAGGAGCGATCGATGAGCGAGCGGGCGTTTGAGCACATCGTGGTGACCGGCGGGGCCGGGTTTATCGGGGCGAACTTCGTCCGCCTGCTGCGGCGCGAGCGCCCGGGCGTGCGCGTGACCAACGTGGACCTGCTGACCTACTCCGGCAACCTTGAGAACCTCGCGGGGCTCGAGGGGGACGACGGGTACCGGTTCGTCAAGGGCGACGTGGGCGACGCGGCGTTGATGGACGAGGTGCTGCGGGACGCGGACGGCGTGGTGCACATGGCGGCCGAGAGCCACGTGGACCGCTCGATCATGGACTCGCGCCCGTTCATCGTGAGCAACGTGCTGGGGACGCAGACGCTGCTGGACGCGGCGCGCCGGAGCCCGCGGAAGCCGCGGTTCTTGTACGTGTCCACCGACGAGGTCTACGGCTCGCTCCCGCTCGACAAGCCGGAAGAACTGTTCACGGAGGAGACGCCCCTGCAGCCGAACAGCCCGTACGCCGCGAGCAAGGCGGGGGGGGACGTGCTCGTGCGTGCGGCCCATCACACGTTCGGGATGGACTGCGTGACCACGCGGTGCAGCAACAACTTCGGCGCGTACCAGTTCCCCGAGAAAGTCATCCCGCTGTTTGTGACGAACCTGATCGAGGGGAAGAAGGTGCCGCTGTACGGGGACGGGAAGAACGTGCGCGACTGGCTGCACGTGGAGGACCACTGCGAGGCGATCCTGACAGTGCTGGAGCGCGGGGCGGCGGGCGAGGTCTACAACGTCGGCGGGAACAACGAGCGGACGAACCTGGAGCTGACGCACTCGATCCTCGCCGCGATGGGCAAGGGCGAGGCAATGATCGAGTACGTGCCGGACCGGCTCGGGCACGATCGGCGGTACGCGATCGACGCGCGGAAGATCAAGCGGGAGCTGGGGTGGGAGCCGACGCGGTCGGCCTGGCCGGGGGCCCTTGAGTCGACGGTGCGGTGGTACGTCGAGCACGCGGAGTGGTGGCAGCGCGTGCGGAGCGGGGCGTACCGCGCGTATTACGAGAAGCAGTACGGGGAGCGGTGAATCGAGGCTGAGTGAGACGCCGACCGGCTTTGCCGCTGGGAGGGTGCGGAAACGACGCGAGCCGCGACGGCCTTTGGGGGCGGTCGCGGCTCGCGGTGTTTTGAAGCATGGGGCGTGTGTGGTGCGGCTCAGCGCCCGCCGGTGAGTTCACGCCGGATGCGTTCGAGGCGTTGGAGAACGCGGTCGCCCATCTCGCTGGTTCGGATCGTGCCGAGGTCGGCGAGGATCTCGCGTGCCTCGCCGGGTCGGTTCTGGGCGAGGAATGCCTCGGCGAGGCCGATGCGGAGACGTTGCTGCTCGGGGGCGAGGCGGAGCGCCTCGCGGAAGCTGGCTTCGGCGCCGGGGGCGTCGCCGGTGCGGAGCTTGGCGAGGGCGAGGGTGTCGAGGAAGCTCGCGCGGGCTTCGATGGGGAAATCGGCGGCTTGTGCGGTGGCGCGTTCGGCGAAGCGGAGGGCTTCGCGCCCATCGTGGTCGTCGTCGCCCAGGAGCAGGTAGGCGAAGTTGTTGAAGATGACGGGGTTGGTGGAGCCGGCGTCGATCACGCGCCGGTAGCTGGAGAGCGCGAGCTCGCGTTGGTCGAGTTGCTCGGCGACGACGGCGACGAGCGTCGTGACGCCGAGCTGATCCTGCTGGTCGTCGCTGAGTCGGGACGCGGTGTCGAGCACGTTCTGGCGGTCCTGCCCGTGGCGGGTGCGTTGGGCGAGATCGAACCAGGCGATGGTGACGGCGGCGGTGTCTTCGGGGCTCATGTCGGAGCCGCCGAGGGTCTCGCTCGCCTGGCGGATCCAGGCTCGGATGATCGAGCGATCGGGCGAGGACTGGGCGATCTGGAGGGCGGCCCGCGCCCAGCGTGGATCGCTGGTGATCCGGTCGCCCAGCATCGCCTCGGCCTGGGCGGCCTGATTCTGGGCGAGATAAGCGCGGGCGAGAAGCACGACACCGGTGGAGGTCTGGTCTGCCGCGGCGAGCAGGCGATCGCGGTGCGGCTCGAGCGCGTTCTGCACGGCGGACCAACGCTCGAGACGCGCGTCGATCTGCGCGAGCACCAGGTCGGCCTGGATCGGGTCGGCGGTCAGGCGGGCGCGCCAGTCGTTGGCGGCGACGGCCGCGGCCTCCAGGCGGTTGCCCGCGAGGAGCACCTCCGTCAACGCCGCCAGCGGCGCGGGGTTGCTCGGCATCCGGGCGGCCGCGTTGCGGTAGATCCGCCCCGCCTCTTCCAGTTCGCCCGCGTGCACGAACAACGCCGCGTGCAACGCGGCGGCCTCGAACAGCGCCGGGTGATCCTGAATCACGCGCCGGAGGTCCGCGCGGGCGCGGTCGCTCATGCCCGACGGCGTGACCTGCACCCCGACGCGGAGCAACGCGTCGGGCCCGGCGCCCGAGGGCAGGTTCGCGAGCATCAGCATCGTGGCGGGCAGCGTCTCCGAAGGGTCGTCGAAAACCGAGGCGGATTCGAGCAGGCGCGAGAGCTGGCCCAGGCGTTCGTTGTCGGGGTGGGCGGCGGCGCCGGTTTCGGCGGCGGCGCGGGCGCCGGCGAGGTCGCCCACCGATGCGCGGTGGCGGATCAACGCCATGTGCGCCAGCGGGCCGCCCGAGCCGGATGCGACGATCGATTGGAACGCCTCGTCGGCCCGCGAGGGATCGCCGTAACGGGCTTCGAGCTGCGCGATGAACCGCTGGCGGAGCGCATCGGTGTCGGTCATGGCGGAGGCGATCTCGGCCGCGCGGTCCATGTTCCCGAGGATCGCGTGGTACTCCGCGGCGCCTTGCAGCACGCCGGTTTCTTCGCCCTGCTCTTCCAGCAGGCGTTCGTAGATCGGGGCGGCGTCGGGCAGTCGCCCGGTTTGCACGAGCAGGTTCGCGAGGCGCAGGCGGTCGTTCCACGCGTCGGTCTCATCGACGATCGCGTCGTACTCGTCCAGCGCGCGAGCGATCATCCCCTGGCGGGCGAGCAGGTCCGCGCGGGAGCGGCGGGCCGCGAGCGGCAGGTTTACCTCGTCGGCGAACCGGCGCAGCACACCCTGGGCTTCGGATTCTCGCCCGGCGGCCTGCAAAGCCGCGACATAGGGCGGGAGCAGGTCCGTGCGGTTTGGGTCGGCTTCGACGGCGCGCCCGAGGTATTGCAACGCGTTGTCGCGGTCGTCCAGTACGGACATCGCGTCGGACATCAGCAGCAGGGCCTGGACGTTCTGCGCGTCGTTGCGGAGGACGGGGCCGAGCAGGGTCGCGACGGCGGCGGCCTGGCGCTCGGTGCGGTCCACGGTCAGCAGTCGGCGGGCTTCGAAGATCTTCCAGTTGGTCGCGTTCTCGCCCGTGAGCTCGCGCAGGCGACCGATCGCGCGCTGGGCGGCGTCCGGGGCGCGCCAGATCGACTCGGTGTTCAGCACCGCGAGCTGCAGACGCGCGTCATCGGGATGCCGCTGCGAGACCTCGGCGAGCGCTTCGGACGCGTCCGGGTCGCCCGCGCGGTCCTTGTACAACGCCCCCCAGAGCTGGCCCATCCGCTGGGCTTCGGGCGTCTCGGCGGACTCGGCGTACGTGGCGAGCACGCGCCGTCCCTCGTCGGCTCGCCCGGCGGCGAGCGCGGCGAGGGCCTGATCGAACGGGCTGGCGGCGACCGCGCTCTCGCCGATGGCCACGAGGCGCGGGTCGGGCGTCAGCCCGCGGGCGCGGAAGAAGGCGACAAGCTCCGCCGCACGCTGCGGGGGGAGGCTCCGTTCCTCGTCGAGCAGGCGCTCCGTGATTGACTCGGCGATCCGCACGTCGCCCGCGACGAGGCGCAGCTTGGCGAGCTCGGCGAGCAGGCGTCCGTCCTCCGGGGCGGCGACGGAGAGACGCTCCACGAAATCGACCGCGCTGGCGAGCTCTTCGGGCATCAGCCCGCCGCCCTGGGAGAGGCGGACGGTCGCGCGCAGCCAGCCGTCGAGCAGGATCGCCTGTCGTGGGAAGACGCGGAGGGCGTCGGCGGCGGCGTCGCGGGCACCGCGCGGGTCGTTGACGCTGAGCATCGTGTCGACGAGGCGGAGGTGCGCGGTGAGCCAGCGGGGGTCGTTGCGGACGGTTTGCCGGTAGGCGTCAACGGCCGCGCGGGTCTCGCCGAGCGCGAGCTCCGCGTCGGCGAGGAGGAACCAGGCGAGCTCGTTGGTGAGGTCGCGCTCGAGGATGTTGCGGAAGGTGACGCGGGCGCCGGCGGGGTTGCCGCTGTCGAGCTGGCGGAAGCCGTCGATGAGCTGGACCCATGTGCGGGCCTCGGCGGTGCTCCGCCCGCGGAGGCGGGAGAGCAGCGGGGAGGCCTCGCCCTCGCCGATCGCCGAATCGAGGAAGGCGCTCCAGCCCAGCTCACGGTCGGTGCTTTCGAGCAGCGCCGGGCGGACGGTCGCCGCGATGCGGAGCGCCTCGGCGGGCTCCCCGTTCTTCCAGGCGCGCTCGGCCGCGACGAGGACGGCCGACGCCTCGGCGTCGGTCCCCGTTGCGAGCGCCACGGCCTCGTCCGAGCGTTCCTGGAGCCCCAGCGCGTCGAACAAACGCAGCGCCACGCCCAGCAGACGCGGGCTCTCGGCGACGGGCTCGAGATCGAGCGACTCCGCGGCGGCCTGCGACTCGTTGAGCATCCCCGCACGCTGGTAGGCGACCGCCTGAAGGAGGCGGAGCGTCGTGAGATGCGCGGGTGAGGGCGACTCCTCTTCGATCCGCGCCCCGAACTCCGACGCGATCATCGCAGGGTTATCGCCCAGGTCCACGCGACGGTTCATCACGAAGGCCTGCGCGTCGAACAGGTCCGGGTAGTACTCGGCGATGCGGGCGATCGCGCCCCGGGCGGCCTCGGTGTTGCCCAGCGACTGGTTCAGCACCGCGACGACCGCGAGCGCATCACGGTCGGTCTCATCCAGCTCGAGCAAACGGTCGGCCGTCGCCAACGCTTCGGTGCGCTGCGCGAGCTGGACTTCCAGCTCGAGCGCCAGGCGGAGGGCGTCCTCGTTCCGCGGCTCGATCGCCAGCACCTGGCGGACCATGCCGAGCGCCTGTCCGAGGTGGGTGCCGCGCTCGTCGGGCACGCGACGTCGGGAGTCCGCGACGGCGAGCCATGCCTCGGTGTCGTTTCGGTCAGAGGCGATGTAACGCCCGAGATTGCGCGTCGCGTCCTCGTACCGCTCTTCCGCGTACGCGGTCATGCCCAGCTCGCGGGCGGCGAGGCGCGTCCGCTCCGCGTTCGCCTGGCGGACCGTGAAGAGCACGGCGACCCCGCCGCCGAGCAGCAGAACGACCAGGCACAGGATCAGCAGGCGTCGCTTGGCCTTGGTGGACATCGGCATCGGTGGGCTCCCTCGGTGCGGCGGCGCGCGGGTGCGCCGCGGTCAGTCCGCGATGATCTTGCGGACGGTTTCGTAGATGATCCACAGGTCCATCGTCCAGCTCTCGTGCTGGACGTACTCCAGGTCGTAGCGGATCCATTCCTGGAAATCGGTCTGCGGCTCGCGCGTGCGCCGCACCTGCCAGAGCCCCGTGACCCCCGGGCGGACGCTCAGGCGCGCCTCGCGCCACGCGGGGCAGAACTGGTTTTCCTTGTCGGGGCTCGGTCGCGGGCCGACGACGCTCATGTGCCCCAGCAGCACGTTCCAGAACTGCGGCAGCTCGTCGATCTGCAGCTTCCGGAAGAGCTTGCCGACCCTGAGCAGACGCGGGTCATTCTCGATGAAAAACTGCGGGCCGTCGGCCTGGTTGGCCTTCTGCAACTCGGCCTTCATCTGCTCGGCGTCGCGGCGCATCGTCCGGAACTTGTAGCACGGGAACTCGCGCCCGTGCAGCGTCTGGCGGACGTGCGCAAAGAAGAACGGACGCTTGTCTTCACGCCAGATCAGGAACATCACGATCGGGTACAGCCACGACGTCCCGACCAGCACCGCGAGCGCAAAGAAGATGTCGAACAGGCGCTTGGTGACCCGGCGCAGGCGACGACGACGCACCCGCGGGACCATCCGCCACCCCGGGGCACGCATCTCCTCCCACGCGATCGGGGCGGGCTGCGGGCGTTTGCCCGGCGCGTCGGCGATCACCCGAGGGCCCACCAGCACCTGACCGGGGTGCAGCTTGACCCCCGCGCCCAGCCAGAGCGGGCCCACGAGACGCACGCCCTCCGGCGGACGCGTGCTCTGGTGCGCCCAGACGCCCTCGGCGTACTCGTACACCCCGTCCAGAAGCCCGGGGAGGTGACGCCAGTGCGCGATCAGGTGTTCCACCGCGTCGGCGACGTCGCTCGGATCGTCGTGGTGATAGACCGAGCCGTCCAGGCTGACCGGATAGACCCTGTCTCGCCCGGCCTTTTCCCGCAGCGCGTGGTAGGCCCGGACCGGGTGCTCGCCCTCGGCCCAATGCTCGGCGAGCTTCGCGTTGGTGGTGATCGTCAGGTGCAGCGCCGGGCGGTCGCCCTCGTGGTAGTGGCGACGGATCGCGATCAGACGTCCCTCGGGGTCGGCCTCGACGCGCTCGGTGTAGCGCGACGCCGTCCCGTCGCTGACACGGACGCGCACCAGCGGGGGCTGGACCCACCGCAGGTCGCGCATGACCTTGGCGAGGTCGAACCGGACCAGGTCGTTCTCGCCGAGCAGGAGGTAGGCCGCGGGCCCGCGACGATCGACCGAGCCCGCGCCCGTGCCGAGGCGGACGGCCTGCACGCGCTTGGAGGCCCACCAGCGGTCGTGCAGGTCTCGCACGCGCAAGCCCCAGACCGTCGGCTCGCCGACGGACGGGCGGCCTGGGTCGGGCTGAGCAACGGCTTGGGTCAAGGTCTGGGTCACGTGTGAAACGATGCGGGGTGAGTGTCGGCGTGTCTCTCGGGTCGCGATGGGGCGGGTGAAGTTTTAGGCGGTGGGCTCGCTGGTCTCGCGTTCGAGCCCGCGAGTGCTGGCGGCGGTCGCCAGGCGTCGCCGGGTGCGGCGCGATTGCTCGGAGCTCTGGTTGCTCTCACCGCGGGGGTCGATCGAGCGGATCGACCAGGAGTTGAGCGACGCGGGGCTGATACTCCCCTTGAGGTCGTCCCACGAGGCCCGGTTGAAGACGAGCCCGGCGCAGGAAGCGTGGAGCGAGTCCAGGCGCGCGAGCGCGGCACGGATGAGCCCGAGCTTCTGCCCGCTCGCGACGGTGAGGATGACCTGGTCGGAGGCGGAGGCCGCGAGGCTGGCGTCGAGACTGCCGAGCAGCGGGCCGGTGTCGATGAGAACGATGTCGAAGCGTCCGCGTGCGGCGTCGAGGACGTGGGCGAGCCGGTCGCCGCCGAGGCGTTCGGGCTCCGGGTCCTTCTCGGCGCCGATGGGCATCGCAAAGAGCGTGGGGCTGGTGGTGGGGTGGATCATGTCGTCCACTTGGGCGCCTTCTTCGAGCGCTTCCCAGAGCCCGGGCTGCCCGTCGAGGTCGAGCTGGCGTGTCAGCCCGCTCGCGACGAGGTCCGCGTCGATGACCAGGGTGCGCTGCCCGACGGCGGCGAAGGAGAGGCCGAGGGCGTAGGTGAGGCTGGTCTTGCCGTCGCCGGAGGTCGGGCTGGTGAGCGTGTAGACGCGGGGCCCGCCGCCGGAGCGGACGCGGGCGACGTGGAGGAGGTTTCGGAGGTGGTGGATGCTGAGGGCGGCCGAGCCGTCGCCCTCGTCGCTGTCGAGGTCGGGGATGACGCCGATGAGCGGGGCGCGCCGGATGAAGGGTTCGAAGTCGTCGATGTAGCGGACGCCGGTGCGGAGGAACCCGATGAGCCCGATGAGCCCGACGCCGAGCCCGAAGCCGCCCATTGCGCCCGCGGCGGCGAGGGGGAGGCGCCGGTCGGTCGAGGGGCGCAGCGGTGTGTCGCCGGGCTGGGCGATCACGACGCGGGCGATGTCGGCGTTGCGCGATTCGGCGCGGAGCATCTGGAGGCGGACCTGGTTGTTTTCCAGAAGGCTCTCGGCGCTCCGGATCGAGTTCCGCTCGCTCTCGATCTCATTGCGGGTGTTGTTGAGGTCGTTGACCTCGGTGCGGAGCAGGTCTCGCCGGCGGGCGGCGTCTTCGAGCTGGGCCTCAAGTTGAGCTGCGTTGCCACGCCCGCTGAGGACCCCGGCCCCGAGGCCGTTGTCCGGGCCGGCGGCGGCGAGGTTGTCGATGTCGAGCCGCCCCTGGAGCTCGCCGACGCGGTCTTGGAGCTGTTGCTCAAGGATCTGGATGCGTCGCTGCACGCTCCGGACGTCGCGGTGGTTCTCGCCCAGCCGGAGCCGCCGGGTATCGAGCTCGCGCCGGAGCAGGCGGAGCTGCGTGACCATCTCGCCGGTCTGCTGAGGATCGGCCTCGGCGAGCATGTCGAGCGGAAAATCCTCGATGCGGTTCGGGCGTGAGGAAGCGCCGTTCTCGGGATCGCTCTCACCGGCGACGGTGCGGGCGCTGGCGAGCGCGAACTCGAGCTGCCCGACGTAAGCGTTGAACTGGGCGAGCTGATCGACCTTTTGCTGGTGCATGCGGGCAAGGTCGCTGGTGCCGTAGCGTTGGCTCAGGCGCTGGACGCGGTTGTTGGATTCGTTGATGAGGCGTTGGAGGCGTCGGACCTCGTCGTCAAGATCGCGTTCGGTCTGGGTGCGCGTGACGCCGCTGCCCTCGCCGAAGAGGCTCATGTAGGCGTTCAGGACGGCATCGGTCGCCTGCTTGGCGACGACGGGGTCCTCGTGAATGAACGAGACGTGGAGCACCTCGCCGGATCGCGGGACGATGACCGCGAGGCCGCTGTCGAGCTTGCTGGCCCCCTCGGGCCCGGCGGGCCAGCGGTCGGGAAGTTGTCTGGCGAGCGACTCGCTCGCCATGTCGAGGGTGCGTCGGCTGCGGAGGAAGGTCGCCTGGGTCTGCTTGTAGCTCTCGAAGGCGGGGATGACCTCTTCGATGGGGTAGAGGGTGGTTTCGATGCGGGCGCGGATCTGGAGCAGGGCCTGGCTCTGGTAGAGAGGGGGCAGGGCGTTGAAGCCGACGAAGGCGAGCGGGGCCGCGAGGGCGACGCCGAGGGCGATCGCGATCAGGTAGCGTCCGCGGAGGGCGCGGTGGACAAGCTTGATCGGGTTGGGCGCGGCTTCGGCGCCCTCGCCGCCCTCGCCCGGGGGCAGCGCGTTGAACTCCCGATAATCATCCCGCATGGTCAACTCCCGCTCGGATCGTGCGGATCACCGGCTCCAGGGCCGAGAAGAACGCCCGGTGAACCTCGTCTCGTTCGTCATCGGGCATCGACGCGGGCGTGATGACCTGCACCTGGGCCGCCCCGAGCCCGGACCGCTCGGCCGACCGCGCCACACGCTCCACCGCCGACATATCCAGCACCACTTCGCCCCCCAGCCCGGGGAGGACGAAGAGGTTGGCGACGACCATCCCGTCCCGGTTCAAGCTCCCGCCCACTTCCTCCGGGCGGGTGAACTCGTAGCGCATCGCGGGGAGCAGCGATCGCCCGACGGGCACGCTCGCCTGCGCTCGGCGCTGCATCAGCCACCCGTGGGCGGGGTAGCAGACCGGCGGGTAGTGCCCGTTCATGTCGCGCGCGTCGCCGCAGTGAACCACCAGCACGCTGACGGCCTGCTGGGTCACGGGATCGACGTACCGGCGCTGGAGAATCTTGTTCGGGCGGAGCAGCATCGTCGCCGCCTCCTGCACCTCGGCGTCCTGCCCGATCCATCGCCCGATCCGGTAGGGCATCGCTTCGATCTCGGTCTTGACCTCGAGGAAGTAGGCGTCGGTCCCGGCGATCTGACGCGGCTGAAACCCGCCGATCAGCAGCACGCCCAGCAGCGCCAGCAACGCCAGAAACGGGGCGGCGGCGTGCACGCCGGGAAGCGGGCCCCGGGAGCGCGAGCCTCGGGCGGGCGGGTGCCGCGTCGCGGGGCGCTCGGCGTTCGGGCTTTCGATGGCGGGGGGCATGGTCAATCCTCCGAGACCGCGTAGGGCGTGATCGGGAGTTCGAGCCAGCGGAGAATCCCCATGATTCCCATCAGCATCCCCCAGGCGACCAAAAGCATGAGCCACCCGCTCCAGTCGTGGAACAGGTCGGCGGTGTTCACATCGGTGTAGCCGTACATGAGCACGGTCGGCACGAGGCGGATGATGTTGGCGATCAGCGCGAGCAGCGGGCTGAGCGCGAGGATGAGCACGCGGACCCAGGCCCGCATGGGGACGAGGAAGACGAAGACGTAGGAGACCAGCGCAAGCGCCGCGACCATGCGCATCCCGTTGCACGCCTCGGCGACCGCAACCTCGATCTCGTTGATCGCGAGCACGTTGCCCGCCTGGCTGACGGGGACGGCGAACAGGTCGAGGAACCACTTGGTCGAGGCCGCGGTCGCTTCCTGGAGCGGGATCGAGATCTGCTGGCGGATGCGCCCGGGGATGGGCATGAGGAACACGAGCACGCCGAATGCCGGCGCGAAGTGGCGGATCGCGTCGGGCCCGATCACGCTGAGCACCGCGCCGAGCGCGATGATCAGCACGCCGAGGTCGCGGAAGAGGTCGTACGCGGCGGCGTACCCGAAAGCCGCCAGGGCCCAGCCCAGACAAAGGATGACGGGCCCCCCGAGCCACGGGCGGGGCTTGCAGAGGCGCAGGCGTGAGCGTCTCGCCCAGACCAGGATCGCCGCCGCCGGGAGGGCGAGGAAGATGTGCGACTGCTCCTCGCTGCGAATCGCGAAGCGGAAGATCTCGATCCAGACGCCTTGGGTCGCGAAGATAGCGAGCGCAACGAGCCCGGAAACGGCGACGCCGTCCCAGAACCGCCAGCCGCGGCGACCTGTCATCGCTTCACTATGCAGCACGCGAGAACGCCCCCATCCCGGGGCCCTGGCCCGGGTCGCGCGAGATCAAGACCGACCCGTCCGCGACGGCTCCCGATCCTTTGGCGCCTGCTTTCCGATCGTTCATCCCGCTCCCAAACCCGTAAACCATGGTGTCAACCCCCGGCAAACATCTGTGGCGCCATAACTTATAGGACGCTCGCCCCGTCCGCGCTCCCGTTTCGAGCGTCCGCGCCCATGAGCACGAGATCGACCACATGGCCTCCCGGCTCCACCCTCGCCCCCGGGCCGACGACCGACCGGACGACCACCGCGTCCGCCCCGACCTCCGCCCCGGCGCACACGATCGAATCCCGGACGATCGCGCCCTTGCCGACCTTGACGCCGGACGCGACGACCGCGACACCGTCGTCCAAACCCGTGGAATCACCCAGAACCGGGTGCCTCCGAAGGGTTGCGACCGCGCCTGACGCGGCGCGGGCGGCACAGACGCAGTCCTCTCTGGTGCGTAACAGCATCGCCCCGGGTTCGCGCAGGACGTGGCACCAGACGGCGTACCCCTTCTCGCGGGCCTTGGAGAGCCATTGTTCTTTGAGATCGGTGAACCCGACTTCGGGCACGATCGCGAGTGTGCCGGCGCGGACGAGGTAGATCCCCGCCGGGGAGCCGTCGGGGTTGGTCGCGACGGTGACGTCGGCCTGCCGCTCGGCGTGGCGATCGGCGAAGGCGACCAGATCGGCGCCGCAGTAGCGGGCGGCTTCGGCGATCAGCAGCGTGGCATCGGGGTCTTCCGCCCCGGCGGCGTCTCGCGCGATCCCCGCCGGGCCCCGGAAGGCGTCGCGCTGGGCTTCGATTGAAAGGGCGACACCCTCGGGTGTCCAGGCGGGCTCGCGGGGCACAACGCCGTTACCGCCGTGGATCACGCGGACGCGGAAGCCGGGGGCGAGGCGTTGTTCGAGCCCGGCGAGGCGGGCGAGCCAGAGCTCGAGCCCGGTTCGCTCGGGGGTCAGGTGGACGTCGAGCACGCTGCGCCCGAGCGCCGCGGCGATCGGGCTGGTGTTCAGCCCCCCCGCGAGGAGGACCGCTGCCGAGATGGTCGGGTTCGATGGCATCACATGCAGGCCGAAGTGGTGATGGTCGGCCGACCGCTCCCCCTGTGCCGAGCCCCCGCGCGACGATCCGCGGCTGGCGATGGGCTCAACATCGGCCGAGTCCTCCCGTCGCGTTGGCTCGCTTTGCGGAGCGACGACGGACCCACCCGGGGATTATCGGAGCCTCACCGCGACCGCGACCGCGACGCCGACGCGGGCGGGCGCACGGACATATCTTGTCACATGTTGCGCCCGGGGCCACCCGGGCGGGGCGTCGCACACCACTTGCCGCCCGCGAGCCGCCCGATCATCGACCCGTATTCGAAAGTTGTCGCCCATGTCCCGCGTTCTCGTCGTTCTTGGCACGCGTCCCGAAGCGATCAAGCTCGCCCCCGTGGTGCGGGCGCTCCGAGAGCATCCGGGCGCGAAGGGCGAGGCGATCCTCTGCTCGACCGGGCAGCACAAGGAGATGCTGGCAGACGCGCTCGGGGGATTTGAGCTGAAGCCGGACCTGGACCTGGCGGTCATGCGCCCCGGGCAGACGCCGGCCGACGTGGTCGGGCGGCTCATGCTCGAGCTCGGGCCCGTCTTCAGCGAGCACAAGCCCGACTGGGTGGTGGTGCAGGGCGATACGGCGACGGTGATGGCCGCCTCGCTCGCGGCGTTCCTCCACCGCATCCCTGTCGCCCACGTCGAAGCCGGGCTGCGGACCAACGACCGGACACAGCCGTTCCCAGAAGAGATCAACCGGCGCGTCGCCGGCGTCGTCGCGGACGTGCACTTCGCCGCGACCGCGGGCTCGCGGGACAACCTGCTCCGCGAGGGCGTGCCGGCGGGGGACGTGCTGCTCGCGGGCAACACCGTCATCGACGCGCTGCAATGGATGGTCGAACGCGTCCAAGACCGCCCGCTCCCGGTCGACATCGGCGGGCGGCGGCTCGTGCTCGTCACCGCGCACCGGCGCGAGTCCTTCGGCGAGCCCTTCCGCGACCTCTGCCAGGCTCTCCGCGACATCGCCGACGAGCACGAGGACGTCCACCTCGTTTACCCCGTCCACCTCAACCCGAACGTGCAGGAGCCGGTGAAGGTGATCCTCGGCGGGCACGAGCGGATCTCGCTCATCGAGCCCAAGCCCTACCCGGACTTTGTCAACATGATCGCCAAGGCCCACCTGATCATCACCGACTCCGGCGGCGTGCAGGAAGAGGCGCCCGCACTCGGCAAGCCCGTGCTCGTGCTGCGCGAGAAGACCGAACGCCCGGAGGCCGTCGCGGCGGGCGTCGTCAAGCTCGTCGGCACCGACCGCGCCAAGATCACCGCGGAGGCGCGCACGCTGCTGACCGACGACGCGGCCTATCGCGCGATGGCCCGCCCGACGCACGTCTACGGCGACGGGCTCGCGTCGAAGCGCATCGCCGAGCGGTTGCTCGATGGGAAGATGACCACGCCGGAGTTCAGGAGCGTGGTCGACTGACCGCGAACCCGTGCCGCGAGGCGCTTACTTGTTGGTCACCAGCACGCCGCAGACGTCGATGATCGACTTCTCGGCCAGCAGCTTCGGCGGGATCTGTTTGAACTCGCGGTGGCTGACCAGGAACACGACCACGTCCGCCTCGGCGAGCGCCGATTCAAGATCGACAAGGTTCAGGCCCTCGTGCTCGTCGATGTTCGGCTCGACCACGCGGACCTCGCCGACGTCACGCTTGATGAGTTCCTCGACCACCTCGATCGACGGGCTTTCGCGCAGGTCGTCGATGTCCGGCTTATACGCGAGCCCGAGGCACGCGATGACGGGGCGTTTGAACCGCTCGGCCCGGCGGCAGATCCGGTCCACCACCCAGTGCGGCTTGCCGTTGTTCACCTCGCGGGCCGTGCGGATCAGGCGGGCCTGTTCCGGGACGGCGTCGTAGATGAACCAGGGGTCGACCGCGATGCAGTGCCCGCCCACGCCCGGCCCGGGCTGGAGGATGTTCACCCGCGGGTGCCGGTTGGCGAGGCTGATCAGCTCCCACACATCGATGCCCAGCTCGTCGGCGATCAGCGAGAGCTCGTTGGCGAACGCGATGTTGACGTCGCGATAGGAGTTCTCGACGAGCTTGGCCGTCTCGGCGGTGCGGGAGTCGGTGAGCAGGAGCTTCCCGGAGACGAACGAGGCGTAGAACTGGGCGCACGCCTGGGTGGAGGCCTCGTCGATGCCGCCGACGATGCGGTCGTTGTTGATGACCTCGTCGAGGATCTTGCCGGGGAGGACGCGCTCGGGCGCGTGGGCGACGAAGATGTCCGGCGCGCGGAGCCCGGTCTTCTCCGCGATCATCGCGGCGATCCGCTCGGTCGTGCCGGGGGGGCTGGTGGATTCGAGGATCACCAGCGAGCCCTTGCGGACGTGCGGGCAGATCGCGGCCGTCGCGGCGTCGACGTAGCCAAGGTCCGGCTTGTATCCGTCGCGCAGCGGTGTCGGCACGCAGATCAGGAAGACCGACGCCTCCTTCGGCTCGGCGAACGCCTTCAGGCGACCCGTGCCCACCGCCGCCTGGACGAGCATGTCCAGGTCCGGCTCGACGATGTGCGTCTTGCCGGCGTTGATGGTCTCCACGACCTTCGGGTTGACCTCGACGCCGTGGACCTGGCACCCGCGCGAGGCGAGCACGGCGGCTGTCGGCAGCCCGATGTACCCGAGCCCGACCACGCAGACCTCGAGCCCCTGCAGGCTCCCAACACCCCGCCCACGCTTCGACGACGACGCCTCGCGTTCCATGTGCATCACCTCGCTCATCGTGCCTTCACCCCTCTCGCCGGAGCCTGTTTCACTGGAATCTGTTCCATCGGCTGCGGCGTCTTGATTGTTCACCCTCGGACGGGCTCCATCGCGGCGGCGCTCGGCGCGTTCGTGCCGACGGGCACGACGCCGCGGGCGGCGAGGGCCGCCAAAAGCGCCTCGGCCTTCGCGGTCCACGTCTGCGCTTCCACCCGCGCCCGCAGGCGTTCCGGGTCGTCCGGGCTCGCGACGCCCTGGCGGATCGCGTCCGCGAACTCGTCCGCTGTGCCTGCGATCCGGACCACGCCGTCGTAGCGCCGGAGCTCGTAGAAGTCGCGGGTCACGATCGGGCGCCCGGCCGCGAGATATTCCTTGAGCTTGACCGGGTTGCACGCGCGGATCCACTCGTTCTGGTTCCACGGCATGATGAGCACGTCGGCGGCCGCCATGTACGCCGCGACGTCCTCATACGGACGCTGCCCGAGCAGCGTGACGTTCGCGTGCGGGCACCAGCCCTCGGGCAGCGAGCACGCGCCGACGAGGAAGAAACGGTGGTCTGGCAGGCGCTGCACGACGTCGAGGAAGAGCTTCGGGTCGAAGGTGTGCGAGTCGATGCCGCCGATGAAGCCGACGCGCGGGTGGGGGAGTTCGCGGACGTCCTCGGGCGCGGCCGTGTCGCCCTCGGCGTCGGCGCGCCGTCCCGCCTCGGCGAAGCGGCTGAAGTCGACGCCGTGGTCGATGTAGACCGGGTTCCGGCAGCCCGCGCCCTCCTCTTCAAAGAGCAGGTCGGCGCAGAACAGCGTCGCCTCGGCCTTGTCCTTCATCAGCCGGTCGCAACGCTGGATCCCCGCCGGGTTCGCCTGCGGAAACTCCTCCCACCGGTCCGTCCTTTGGTAGACGCTCGCGACGGGGCGCAGCGCGTCCACAAAGTCGGCGGTAGGGGGGCACGTCACCCAGACCAGCGGGCGACGGATTCCCATCCGGCGTGCGGCGAGGCGCACCTGCGCCGGCAGCACCGCGCGCGTGATCCCCTTGCCGCGCTGACCGGGGATCGCGAACGGGCTGCACACGCCCCAGCGTTCGTCCACACGCTTGAACCCGCGGGAGAGGCTGCGGAGCTTGCGCGTCACGCGGCGCACGAACATCGACCCCTCGCGCACCGACGGCACGCGGATGCCGATGGAGTTGACATAGAGGATCGGCACGTGCGCCGAGAGATGGCGCATCATCTGCATGTCGTAGTGCCCGCGGTTGTGGTACCACCAGTCCCCGCCGCCGAAGCAGATCACGCCGTCGAACTCGCGAAACTCAGGCATCGGCACGCTCCGATCCGAACGCCTTGCTCGGCCTGATGATGTTCCGCCCCAGAAGGAACAAAAACTGGGTGTTCGTGACGAGATACCGCTTCCACATCCGCCCCGGCTCCTGCAGCACGCGGTAGAACCATTCGAGCCCCGACTTCTGCATCCAGACCGGGGCGCGCTTGGTTTTGCCCGAGTAGACGTCGAAGCTCCCCCCGACGCCGTGCGTGACGGGGACGACGCCGCGCTGGTTGACCTCGCGCAGAAAGATCTCCTTCTTCGGCGTCGTCATCGCGACGAACAGCACGTCCGCCCCGGACGCGCACACCGCGTTGGCGACCTCGCCCATCTGCTCGTTCTTGAAATACCCGTGCTGCGAGCCCGCGACGATCATGCCCGGGTGCTCGCGGGTGGCGCGATCGATGACCGCGTCCAGCACCTCCTTCGTCGCGCCGAGGAAATAGACCCGGTAGCCGTGCTCGCCGCCCGCCGCCAGCAGGCGCTCAAACACGTCGATCCCCGCGACACGCTCCGGCAGCGGCTGGCGCAGCAGGCGGCTCGCCCAGACCACCGGGGCCCCGTCGGCGAGCACCAAATCCGAATCGACGATCGACGCGCGGATCTCGGCGTCTTTCTGGAGCTTGACAACCTTCGCGACGTTGATCACCCCGATCGCCAGCGGGCGTCGCTCGGTGATCGCGCCGTGCGCCAGGTCGAGCACCGTCTGCATCGTGACGGCGTGGACCGTGACGCCGAAGAGCGTGCGCGACGAGTCCTCCGGCGGGCGCACGGGGGGCCTGGGCGTCGTTGCGGGCGGGGCGGCCTGGGATGTCGGCGGGGCTTCGGCGTGCGGCACGTTCATCCGATCGTCCTCCCAAAGCCCTGGTACGCGACGTGGCTCTTGGTCAGCCCGAACATCCGCTCCTGCCAGATCTCGGCGCTCGGGAACGCCTCGCGCAGCTCGCGACGCGTCATGAGCCGCACCTCGCGGACCGCCTGGATCGCGTCCTCCTTGTCCGGGCACGGCCCGCGCCACCCGCACCGACGCTTGCGGATCATCGCGACCCGGGCCGATTCCGGCAGCCACTGCCAGCCCACCATATGAAAGTGCGGCTCCATCGGAAACCAATAATTCGGCGTCTGGATCCAGAACGCCGGCGCGACGCGTTGCGTCTCCGACGCCATCTTCCGCTGCGCTTCCAGCGTGAACAGGTGCTCGATCACCGAGTTGCTGAACGCGACGTCGAACGACTGGTCGTCGAAGTCGGTCAGCGCGGTCGCGTCGCCGACAACCGGGTGCAGGTTCTCGGCGATCTTGGGCTCGAGTTCTAGATTCACGACGGTGATCTGCACGTCGGCGCGGTCGGCCCAGCCGCGGTTTTTCCAGAACGCCGAAGTGCCGCCCAGGTCGATGATCCGCACGGGCTTGGGCAGCCCGTCGATCAGCTCGCTGAAGAGCTGGAAGCGGCGTGAGCGCATCCGGTTCCCGATCGAGTTCGGGTCGTTGGAGCTGGTGACTTTCTGCATCAGGGCCATCGTGGCGTCCTCCTGTGTCGCGTTATGCGCATCCCACCGTCGCCGTGCTCGCGGTCGAGGGCGCGCCGCGGGTCCACCGTTCGCGCTGGGCCCAGACGGCGCCCCACGCCTTTGCTTGTTCGCTCGCGCCCGCACGCCCGAAGCGGGCGGCCGCCTTGTACCCGAAGAAGCGGAGCAGCACCCGCACCCGCACCATCAGCAGCCCGAACGCAACTTGTGTCGGGCGCCAGTGCCGGTGCATCAGCGTCGTGCGCGCGATCAGCACCTTGGCAATCTTGTCCCCACGGACGCGCTCGCTCGCGCCGCCGTAGTGCACGATCGTGGCGTTTGGCGTCACCATCGGCCTCGCGCCGAAGGCGTGGGCGCGCAGGCAGAGGTCGGCCTCCTCGCCGTACATAAAGAACGCCGGGTCGAAGCCGTCGAGCGCCGCCCAAAGCTCCCGCTCGATCAGGAAAAAGCATCCCGAGACGATATCGACCCGACGCACGCGGTCCCGCGCCCACCGCCCGAAGGTCTCGGGGTTGAACAGCTCCGAGCTCGCGAACAGCACGTTGAGCCCGAGGGCCTGCGTTGTGAGGCTCCAGCAGCTCTGGCGTCGCCAGCAGGAGGTGGGGTTGAGCGTGCCGTCGGCGAAGACGGTGCGCCCGCCCCAGATCCGGGCGTCGGGGTGTTCGCGAGCGAAATCGAGGAGCTTATTGATCGCCCCGTCCCGGACGAGCGTGTCCGGGTTGAGCAGGAGCAGATACCGCCCGGTCGCCTCGCGGGCGGCGAGGTTGTTCGCGCCCGCGAAGCCGAGATTCTCGGGCGAGCGGATCAAGCGGAGATCGGGAAAGCTCTCCGCGATCGCGTCGGGCGAACCGTCCTCCGACGCGTTGTCGATCACGATCAGCTCGAAGGTCCCCGGGCGCGTCTGCTCGATCACCGAGCGCAGGCACGCGAGCGTGAGCTCGCGCGTGTTGTACGAGACGACGATGATGGAAACATCGGGCGGCATGGTTTCCCTCAAACGGATCGGTCAGATCAGCCTTGCCAGCGGCGTTTTCTTGAGCACCGCGGCCGCGACAAAGGACAGCACCGTGACGACCCCCACCAGCAGAATCGATCGCGGCGGGATCACGCCCGTGCGCTCCACGAGGCTGATCAAGGCCGGGTGGACGAGGTAGACCCCGAACGATAACCCGCCGAGCCACGAGACGATCGGGCCCGCAGGAGCACGCGCCGCGAGGGTGACCATGAGCACCGCGACACCCGCGGCGTACGGGATCAGCAGCGCCCGGGCAATCAACCAATCCGATAGCGCGCACGAAACCAGGAACAACGCCGAAGCAACCCCGATCAGCACCGCCCGGCGCACGCCCGCGGCGTGCGCGACGATCATCCCCGTGACCAGCCCGAGCGCCACCGACGGAGCCGTGAACGACCACTGCGCCAGCGGCGTGCCCGGGCGATGGCTCATCGCCCAGCAGATCAGCGGCGGGGAGAGCACCAGCGCGAATCCCATCACCCACCAGCAAGCGGCTGTCGCGCGGAGCGCTCCGGTCGCCGCGAGCGTGCCGGCAAGGCCCGTGACAACCAGAGCGTACGGCAGCCACCACAGGTGCAGCGCCGGGCCGGTCAACAGCATGACCGGCTCGAACACCGTACCGATCGGCTCGCCGGCGGCGATTGCCTGACCCGACTTCAGCACCGCGTACACCGCCGACCAGAACAGCCACGGCACGCCCAGACGCGTCACCCTTGAACGCCAGACGGCACCGACCGTCGTGCCGCTCCGCACGCGGATCGCGAACATGACAGAGAGCGCGGTGAGCAACGGGAGCCCGCCGTACGCGATCAGGTGTCCCGGTGCGGAGGCATGAAACCAGATAATCCCGACGCAGGCCGCGAGACGCGCCCACTCCGGCCCGGCCTCTCGCGACCGAGTCGCTTGTGAACGCGGCGTGCTCGTCGGCGACATCGTGCTCGCATCCCCCAAGCTAGCGATCATGCGCACAAAACACTCATGCATACCGGGGAAGGGTGCTGTCAACGACGGGGGTGTGCCGGGCTCGGGTTCGGCCCGTTTCGTCGTTCCCTGTGTTCAGCCCGGGCCCGCACGTCCGTGGCCGTCCGCATCGAGCGGAGGCGAGCGCTCGCTTCGCGTCGGGACGCGAGGTATGTGCTGCCGATCATGCCGAGAGTGAGATACCAGAGCATGACGATCTGTCCGAAGTACGAGATACCGAAAAAGCTCGTGACGTGCGCGAACATGGTCGCGCCCAGCCCCCATATGAGCGCCGACCGCCAGCCGGACCACGCGGTGGCGCGGACGCTCCGCCCGAGCTCGATGAAACAGATCACGATGATCGTGACGAACAGCGCCAGGCTGATAAACCCGGCCCGCACGCCTTCGAGGATGTACTGATTCGTGATATCGAACATCTGGTGCCCCCAGTGCCCGGTCGCCTGCGTGCCGAAGAGGGCCCATTCGGAGAAATTATTGATTGCTGAGTCGATGAGCCGGTACCGGTGGTAGCCGGTGTTGCCCGCGATCAGGTCTACACGGGAGATCAGGTGCCAGACCGGGTTGTTCATCGCGAAGTGCAGGCAGAACAGAACAACCGCCAGCCCGATTAGCATGTGGCGCAGATAGTGGCGAAGGAACCACATCGCACCGGCGAAGACGACCGCCGCCGTCGCGATCACCGGCGTGCTCGATGAGCAGAAGCCGATGACGGCCAGCCCGCAGAAAATTCCGATGATGCCGAGCACGCGCTGCAGCCCGCCCCGCCACCACAAGCTCGCCATCAGCGGCAAGACCGAGGCCCAGTAACACCCGGCGAGGATGCTGCTCGAGAACGCGCCCTGGCAGCGCAGCCTGCCGTGACGAACGATCGTCCGGTCGGGAACCCCGCCCATGACCGAGAACAGGTTGTTCCCTGTCTGTTTCTCAATCGCGAACGCGATCGCGGTCGGGATCGAGACGATCGCGAACGAGGTCGCGATGCGTGTGGCATCCTCGAGCGTGCGGATCGTGCAGCGGAAGAAGAAGTACAGCCCGATCGCGTCGTAGCTGACGCCGAGCTTGAAGATCAGGCTCTCGATGCTCCCGTAGTTGATCGTATAGAACAGCGTGCTCACGACCGCGTACAGGGTGACCGCGATATCCAGCGGGATGATCTTGTAGCCACGGTACTCGCCCCGGATGAGCAGGCGCGCCCAGCCGAACAGCACGAGGATGCGGATGAAGTCAAAGTCCGCCGGCCCGACCGCGATCCGCTGCCCGGCGGGGACCATGCACGAGAGCAGGATCATCGGGAGCACCGCCCAGCGGCGCGGCAGCACGAGCGTGAACGCGCCCAGGATCAGCAGCATCGCCAGCCCGACCGGGTGGACCGTGGTCCGCCCGCTCCACTCGACCACAACCTGTGCGAGCACGAATTCGGTCACGCCGGGCCTCTACAGGTGCGCAGGATCCGTTTGATGGTCGATGGGCTCACCACGCCGGGGCCTCGATCCCGAGCACCCGGGCGACGCGTCGCCAGCGTCGGCGGAGCGTCCGTCGCCAGGGCGCATAGACGCGCGGGTCGTACGGGGCTTTCTGCACGAGCCGCGCCGAGCGACGGAGCTGCGCGTCCCAGGCCGCGAGCGAGCCCGCCCCGAAGTTCCGAGCGCTCAGCGGCATCATCCGTTCCAGGTCCTCGTCGCTCCGGATCATCGTGTGTGCCGAGCGAGGGTCGTCCATATGGTCCTGGATCACCAGCGGGTAGGCCCAGCCGACGAGCCAGCCCGCCCGCGCGAGGCGGATCCAGTACTCCGTCGCGGAGTCGCCCTCGCCCAGGATCCCGTGTCGATCGATGCACGCACGCTTGAGCAGATAGCCCGAGCCGCCGACCCATGGGTTCCGGATCAGGCGGTGCCCGTTGCCGATGGTGACGGTCTTGTGCGCGCTCCGCTCGCTGGAGTAGTCCGCCTCCTGAAAGTGCCAGCAGGCGACGACGCCGAGCTTTGGCTCGCGCTCGTGCATCTCGCGGAACGTCTGGATCCACCCGTGCGGCACAAGGCAGTCGTCGTCCACCTTGGAGACGTACTGCCCTTCGCCCTCACGGTAGAGCCAGTTCGTGGGCTCGCGCAGGCGGACGTTCTCCGGGCTGTGGTGCACGCGGTGCAGGCGGGGGTGGCCCTCGAAGTCGCGGACGACGCCGAGCGTTTCCTGATCATCCCCGTTATGCCAGACCCACACGCGCGTGCGCTCGTCGGCCGTCGTGAGCAAGCGTTCCAGCGACAGTCGCGTGTACACCGGGCGGTTGTAGGTGATCATCAGCGCATCGACGGAGCCGTCGTCACGCTTTCCGCTGGTCGTGGGGGGAGTGGGTGTTGTGGCGTTCACGCCTGCCGCCCCCCGTTCTCCGGAGCGATCCAGACCAGCGTCTCGTCGGGGGACCGGCGCGCCGACGCCGGCACGAGCGCATCGGGGTGGGGGCGTCCGACCGCGACGAAGAACAGAAAGATTTGCGTCTCGCGGATGCCCAGGAGGTGGCGCATCGCGCGGTCACGCTCTACCGAAACCGACCAGTTCATCGCGACCGAGCCATAGCCCTGAGCCGTCAGCGAGAGCATGAACGGCATCGCGGCCAGCCCGCCATCGATGTACGCGAGGTTCCGCTGCTCGTGCCCGCTGTAGGCCCCGAAGTCGCTCGTAAGCGCACAGAGCAGCGGCGCGTCGGCCGCGAACCCGCCGCCGCCGGGCAACAAGGCGGCCGCTTCGCCGATCCGCGCGCGATCCTCGATCGCGACCACACCGAACGGCTGGCGGTTGCAGGCCGACGGCGCACGCAGCGCGTGCGTCATCGCCAGACGCACGGCCTCAATCGGCACCGGATCCGCCAAGAAACGCCGCACGCTCTGGCGAGCGCCCATCAGACGCTCAAACGACTCCAGCGTCCCGCTCGGGAGCGTTGCCGGCGCGCCCAGCGGTGTCTGAAACCCATTCATCGCTTCCGGGAGCTCAACATTCTCGAACGAACTCTGAAGACGATCACGCAAACCCACGAGCGTGTCGCGCTCGCCCGGATCGGCCGACTCGATGTCCCTATCCAGCGTCGTGAAATATGCCTGCGCCACGCCCGACGCCCAGAGATAGCTCGGGTGCTCCGCCCCCAGCAACCGGTGCGCACGCCCGAGCAGCATCGCCAGCTCGCGCATCACCGACTCCCCGAACCCGTGCCGACGCGCGGGCATCGAGAGGCCCTTCTCGATGCGGTGCGCGCACCGGTGCAGGCGGAAGCGGAGCGGCCGCGCCTCCTCCGCTTTCTGATACGCATCGACCGCCAGCATCATGCGCGCAAAATGATCGCCGTACATCGGGTACCGCGGCAGCAAGAGCCAACGCCCGATCGGCGTGCCCCCCAGCCGGCGCCTCGTGGCCTGCGCGAGCTTTCGAACCTGCGACAACGCCTCAGCCCTCCAGAAGATCCGTGGCGATCCGGAGCACGTCCTCCGCACCCGCACGCAGACGCCCGGCCGTCTGGTGCAGACGCTCGGACATCGTCCCGTCATCGTCGACGACCGCGGACACGACCGCCGACACGCCCTCGGGATCCGTCTCGGTCCCGAACAGCAGGTCCTTGAGCCCGAACTCGCCCATCAGCTCATCGTATTTATGCGACCAGCCCGCGACCGCCGTCGGCACGCCTTGCGCCAGAGCCCCCACGATCCCGTGATACCGCGAGCCCACCGTCGCGCTCGCACACCCGATGATCGACTTGACTTCCCGTGCCGTCGCGTACCGATCAAACACCGCAACGCGATCGGACTCGCCGAGGCGTTCGTGCAGCGCACGGCAGGCCGCCCGATCGTCCGGACGCCCCGCGCCCCTGCGGATCTCGTGCCCCAGGAGCAGCACCCGCGTGTCCTCGCGCTCCAGAATCAGGCGGCAAACCCGCTCCATCATCGCGCCATACGGCGCATCCCCCGGCTCGTCTTTCTCGAACATCCGCATGTTCGGCGTCACGCACACCGTCCGTCGCTCGGCGTGTGCGCCGCCGAACGCCGCGTCGATCAGCCCCCGCCCGACCTCCGGCCCGTCGCCCCGGAAGGCCCACGCGATGTCGTGCCCCTCGCGAACATTCGGGTGTCGCCCCTGGCAGATCCGGTCGAGCCATTCGAGTGAAGCCGCGTCGCGCACGAACGCCACCGTGACCACGTCCAGCAGCCGGCGCACGGCGTCGGCGATCCCCTCGCTCTCGAACGGCCCCCAGGCCTGCGGGAAGTACACCACCGGCTTGGACGCGCCGCGGAAGCGTCGCGCCAGCCCGACGTGACGAGCCGGGATCGCCGCGCCCCATCGATCGCTGAATTGATACCCCCCGACGTCCCACATCGCGCCGCAGCGCAGCAGCGTCCGCGCGGTGTCGACCTTATTCAGGATCGACCCAAGCCGTCCCGCGCGTGTCGGCGAGACGTATCGCAACCCTTCCTCCTGCGCCGAGGCCTGATCGCCGGGACGCAGCGAGGCGGTGACGCCCGAGCCGGGGAAGCGTTCGCGCACGGCCGCGCCTGCCGTCAGGAGCATCGCTTCGGCGCCCTTGTTCGCAAACCCGCCGCCGCGGATGAAGACGCTTGTGCGCTGTGCGTCGGATGATCCCGATGACTTTGCCATAGACCTGAAATCCTGGGTGTTGTGCGGGCGCTTACGCCGGCAGTTCGCGTGTCGAATCGTTCTCGGTCGTGCGGTCGGCTGTGGCCTGCTCGTTCTTCGCAGGTGCCTTGGGCTTGCGCAGCTGGCGGACATTCATCAGCACCTCGCGAACATCGTCCCGGAACGCGACGAGGATCGTGATCGCGTACGCGGCCGCACCGCCCGCGATCAACGCGCCGAGCTCAAGCCCCAAGCGGAGCGCCGACGCCTCGGGGTCATGCGTGATCCAGAAGCCCATCGCGACGATCACGCCCGTCATCACGCCCGCACCGACCACCGCCGGGGTGAGCTGTCGGAGGACCTGCCACAGCCCGATCGGGACGAAGCGGTTCAACTCGCGGACCACGATCGGCGTCATGATCAGCCGCCGGACGCTCATCGCCACCGCCACGCCGATCGCTCCGAACCCGAGCCCGATCAGCGTGCCGACGACGGCGAATACCGATCCGATCGCGTTGACTTTGAGCGCCGCCTTTGAACGCCCGGAGCCGAGAAGGGCCCCGGTGCCGAGGAAGTAGACCGGCGTGATCGCGGACCCGATCGCGAGCATCGCGAGCACCGGAGCCGCGGGGAGGAACTCGTCGCCGAACGCCAGCAGCACGCCGCGTTCGCTGAGCAGCGCCAGCCCCGCGAAGGTCGGGACGACCACGAGCGCGGTCAGGCGGATCCCGCCGAGCAACGCGCGGCGCAGCCGCTCCGGCTCGGCTTGCAGCTTGCTGAAGGCGGGCAGGCTCACCGAAGTCACGGTCCTGGTCAGCACCGTGACGAGCAGCTTCGCGATGCGGCTCGCGACCGCGTAATACCCGAGTTCGGTCGCGCCGAGCATGGACCCGATCAGCAGCTGATCCACCCGCCCGTTGACAAAGTCCAGCAGGTTGATCCCGAGCACATTGACGCTGTACCCGAGCAATTCCCGCAGCTTTCCCAGCGAGAACACTACGCGCGGGCGCCAATCCACCGAGCACATCAGGATGACGGACCCGGTCGCGACGGTCGAGAGCTGCATCGCGACCAGCGACCACGCCCCGAAGCCGCGGAACGCCAGCGTGAGCCCCACCGCGCCGCCGACCAAGCCGGAGACGGTCGCGCGGATCGCCAGGCTCCGGAACCGCATCGACCGCGTGAGCAGCGCCTCCGGCACGACCGCGAGCGCCGCGACCGGGCACCCGATCGCCATGACTTGCAGCAGCGGCGTCAGCCTCGACTCGCCGACCAGCACCGCGATCCACGGGGCCGCAAGCGCGAGCACGCCACCGAGCGCGAGGCTCAGAAGGATGTTCGCCCAGAACGCCGACTGTACGTGCTCATCGCTCAGATCCTTCCGCTGCACAATCGCCGTGCCGAGCCCGGCTTTCTGGATCGTTGTCAGCAGCAGCGTGAAGACGGTCGCGAACGCGACGAGCCCAAAATCTTCTGGCCCCACGATCCGCGCGAGCACCAAAAAGACCAGCGTCGCGATCGCCTCGGTCCCGAAGTTCTGCGTCGCGGACCAGACCACCCCCCGGGTTGTCCTGGCGCGAAGGCTCAAGCCGTCGCTCCGCACGCCTGCTCGATCGCTCCCGTGATCGCTCGCATCTGCTCGCCCGCCGCCTCGCGGACCCCCGCGAGCGCCTCGCCGAGCGACGTCCGGGCCGCCTCGCGTGATTCGAACGAACGCCACACGCCGCGGATCACGCTCTCGGTATCCAGCCTCGTCGGGTCGATCACGTGCTCACCCTGTGCGCACAGGTCGAATACGCCCTGCGCCTTGGGGCTGTAGGAGATCGTCCCTGTGGGCACGCCCGTCGAGAGCGCCGCGATGGTCGCGTGCATCCGCGTCCCGCAGAACCAGGCGCAGCGCGAGATGATCCACTTGATCTCGTTCTGGTCGTACACCGAAGGCACGATCGCCACGCGTCCGGAAGCCACTTCGCCAAGCTCGCCCAGCACGGCGCGGCAGGCGTCCTCATCGCTCTCATAATGCCCCGGCGGCGTCAGCACGTGCGGCACCAGGATCACCCGAGACCCCGCCTCCGCCAGCACGCGACGCAAGAAGCCGATGACGCAGTCCCTGTACGAAGCCCGGAACCCGTAGTGCGACGCGGCCTTCTCCGGATCGTTGTAGATCAGCCCGCTCACGTTAAACCCGATCGGGCGATCCCGTTCCGGGACGTCGTCAGCGAGCCACGACCCGAGCGCCGCGTCGATCTGATCCGGCTTACGCATCCCGAGCCGGAACGCGACATCCACCCCTCGCCGGTGGCGGGAGGGATCGAACCGATCGCCGAGCAGCCCCTTGAGCACTTCAAACGATCGCTCGTCGCGCGCCGAGCACATCGCGGCCCCCCGCACGAGCTCCGCCGCGATCGCTCGCTCTTTCTCGCCTCGGAACGGCCCGTAGGTCTGCGGGAGCAGCACGAGCGGCTTGTTCGCCGCGATCGCCATCCGCATCGGGAGCGTGATCGCCCGGAACCGCCAAGGGCCGTAGAGATCCGTGAAGCTGTCACCGCCGCTCATCTGCAGGATCGCGTCGCAGGCGAGAAACGCCCGCGCCGAGGCGCTCCCCGCCCCGCCGAGCGCCGCCCCGAGGCGGACACGCCCGAGCGATTCCGGCTCCCAATATCGGCGGCTCAAGCGAGCGCCGCAGCGCTCCACCTCGAACCGATCATCCCCGTCCCGTAACTCGATCGCGCCCACGCCGTCACGGTTATCGAATAAGCAGAGCGCCGCGTCGGGCGCCGACGCACGCAGCCCCGTCAGCGTCGCGTGCGAGAGCGCGGAGACGCCGAGGTTTCCCGTATCGAGCGTCGCGCCGAACAGACCGATCCGCATCGTGCATCCTGTCGTCAGGCCGATCGCAGCGCGACGGCATCCAACGCGGGGCGATCGCGCCCCGCTCACAAAAACACACCGGCCCAAAACCGGGCCGGCGTGCGTGGCGTGTCAACATCTTCAGGAGGCGAGCCGCACGTGCCGCGACCCTCAGAACTTACGGCTGCACCGCACCGATCGCGCTCGAGCTCCCGCTCTCACGACCGTTCAGGCCCGCAGGGATCCGCTTGCGATCCGTTCGCCCAAGCAGCACGGAGTTCCCCGTCGGCGTCAGCCATGTGCGGCTGAACGCGGGCTGATCCGGTGAATCCGGCGTGCCCGTGCTCATCATCGTCAGCCCGGGATCACCGCGTGTCGCGTACTCACCGATCTCCTGCGAATTCGTGCCCTCGCGGATGAAGTGGTTGTGATGGGCGCGGATGCCCGAGATGTCCATCGCGCTCGGACGCCCGAAGGCCGAGAAGAGATTGCCCATCAGCGAGACGTTGCGGTAGTCCATCTCGTGCGCCAAGTACCCCTCGGCGTGGCTCGCGTGCTCGTCCTCGCGGAAGAGGAAGGCCTGATCCAGCACGGTGTTGTGCCACAGCAGCAGGTGGTCCACCTCACGCGTCGCAAACGTTGAGCTCGAGTTGTCGATCTTGCTCACCGCGTACAGGTTCACGACCGCCGAGTTGGTGAGCCCACGCACGTTCCGCACCATGAAGATCGGGTGGTAGATCTCTTCCGCTTTCAGCCCGTAGATAATGTGGTTGTCGAGGATGTTCGAAGGCGTGTACAGCAGCCACACGTGCGGGTGCCAACCCCACTGGTTGCCCTGGCTGGTCAGGTTCGTCACCGAGCAGTTCACGATGAACGAGCCGCTGTGGAAGGCGCTCGCGCCGATGTCCTCCAGGTGCACGTTCCGCTGGAACATCGCGTTCTCACCCCGGAACCCGTTCATCGCGTCGCGGATCTCGATGTTGGTCGCGAACACGACGTCAAACCGCGAGCCGGTCCACCGCTGCCCGTTCGCCTGTGCGCGCCCCGGGCCCGTCATATCGAGGTTGTCCAGCCAGAGGTGATGCGTCTCGTGATCGTTCGCGGAGGTGACGAAGATCGCCCCGGCCTCGTACTGACGAACCGTCAGATCGTGGACCCGCACCAGCGAGGTCCGGATGCCGCCGCTCGCCCCACGCGTGATGCGGACCTGATCCGGATCCGTCCCCGGGGCGCGGGTCACGTTCAGCCAGCGGGTCGAGGTCTCTGCGAGACCGATGAAGTTCCCGTGCTCGTCCAGACGCCCGGGCCCCATCGTGTGATCACCCTCCATCAGGTAGATCACGCCGCCGTCGGCGAGCCCGCCCTGGGCTAGGTGGATCTGACGCGCCGCCATCGCCATCGTCCGGACCGGTGTCTGCGGCGTCTGCCCGTCGTTCGAGTCCGAGCCCGTCGGCGAGACGTACCGTGCGGTCCGGATCAGCGTCCCGCCCGCATTGCTGTTCAGGAACATGCTCCACACGCCGTCACGAGATTCGGTCCGCCGCACCGGCCCTTGCAGGATCCGCGGCGTCCCGATCCGAGGGATCACACGCGCCCGTAGTTCCGCCAGCCCGTCGTCAACCTCCGACGGATCGAACGTCGCCGCGTACTCCCACGTCTGCGTCCGCGTGTTGTAGTGCTTCTCGGTCACCGGGATCCACGGCCCGCCTTCCAGGCTGAACTCCACGCGCTCGATCCCGTTGGTGTGGAACGCCACAACACCGACCGTCATCGGCTCGTCTACGTCCTGGAACGGCACCACGTTCCAACGCGCGATCGCTCTCGCGTCGTACCCCGGCGCGCTGGGTGAGCCCACCGGCGCCAGCTCCGGCGTCACGCTCGACCAGCCGCTCCCCGCCTTCAGCGTCGGGAACTGAACCGGCGAAACCACGCCGCCGCCCGAACCGTCCGGCTCACCACCGCCACCACCACCACCGGCTTGAGGCTCCGGCTCCGGCGCAGGGGGCGCGGGAGGGGGCGGCGGGGGAGGTGTCGGCGGGCTGTACGACGTCGGGACGTTCCCTGTCACCACGATCCGCCCGCCGCCGCCGCTCGGCGGGGGCTCGACGCCCCCATCGTCTGGGTCCTGAGGCCCTGGGTCCGCCGGGCCCGGGTCCTGAGGACCGGGGTTCTGAGGATCAGGGTTCTGCGGCTCCGGATCGCTCGGCCCCGGGTTTGGGCCGTTCGGCGTCAGTGCCCCAGGGTTCGTACTCGGCGCTGGGCGACCCGCCCCGCGCCCCGGTTGCGGGCCCACGACCTCGCCGCCATCGACCACCGTCCCGAGCGCACCCGGTGCCCCGTACACCGCCGGACGCGACGGGCTCGAGGTCCCGACCGCCGTCGATCGATCCGGCGTGTACATCGCCCCGCCCAGTGACGAGCCGCCGAAGCCCGGCTGCGAGATCCGGACCAGCGGGCTCGACGAGCCCGGCGTCCCGCCTGTCAGCCGAGCCGGCACACCGGGGTTCGCGCCCGATAATTGATTCAGCACGCGCGTCGCCGACGTTCCGACCCGGTTGCTCGGGTTCGTCGCCCGCGGCACCCAGCTCACCTCGCGCGACCCGTCGGGGCGCGAGATCACCACGCGCTCCATGTTGCCGCCGGCAACGATCGTCCGAGCCGTCGGACGAGCCGGCGCATCCGAAGTGCCCTCGTCGGCCGTGACCGCGGCCCCGCACGCCAGAAAGAGCGAGAGGGCCGCAGCCCCGGTCCATAGACCCCCGCAACGATGATGAATGGATAATGTCATTAGACTCCGCTCCTCCATGGGGTTGAATGCAACCGCAATGAAGGTTTGGTTACCGCGCAAGTACATGCGAGCGGACAAGTTGGCGAACCCGAAGCAATCATCGGCCTGCAGGGTTCGGGCGAACCCTGACGCCGGCGCGCCCTAGGCAAACCGGGCAATCTCGTCCGGGCTCAACGTCCGGAACGACACGCCACCTCCCAAGGGCCCGCCCTGCACATCGGGAGCGGGTCGCACGCACGGTGCCGACAACCAAGAACCACCGTAGACGACCCGGACCAACTCATCTCATTGGGCCCACGTCGTAATCACCCAGCCGGGAGTTACCCCTATACAGGGTAAGCCCGTGATGATGCAGGATATACGAGAAGATACGATCGTGTACAGATTACAAATCAGCGGCCGGCGCGAGGCTTCGCCACCGTCGCGCGCACCCCACGGCACGCCGACCCCACCATCTGATCGCAAACCAGCCAAACCCGCACCCACCTAACAGGGGGGCCGTTCGGCTCCACGTCTATCGGCTCTGCACCCCACTCAGGCCAGCCAACCCCAAGCCTGCCCCGTCCATCCCCTGATCTTCGCAAGGCTCCAGGAGCCCCGCGTCGATCTCCACGCTCACGCCTTGACCCAACGCCCGCACCCCGATGACCAGCCGCCCCGACCCGCCCGAACGTTCCACCGTCCCCATCACGTCCCGAAGCGGCCCGCCCTTCACCCGGACCAACGCCCCGGGGGCGAGACGGTCCACCCGCATCACCCCACCCCCGGACGCGAGCGCCCGGCGGACCTGCCCGAGGTCCCCCGTCAGCCCCTCCTGATCGGAAACCCCCAGCAGGCGGACGATCTTTCCCGACGGGAGCGCGTCCCATAGCACCTCCGAAGAGGAGCGGATGAACACATAGCCGGGGAACAGCGGGATCTCGGAAACCCGCTTCCGATGCCCGTAATACTTCGTTTGGGAAGTCATCGGCAGGTAATGCGCCACGCCCCCGGTCTCAAGAGCCGTCGAAACGACCTTTTCCTGACGGCTGCGGACGTGCAGGATCGACCACGGGTGCTCCTGCCCCGCCTCGAACGGGTCCAAGAGCCGCGCATGCCCGGGCGACGGGCTCGTCGTGGGTTTGGGTTCGGCCCAGATCTGTTCCATCCGCTCGCACCGCCCCCTCTGCACGAATCACGCCGCATCGGCACGCGGACCGATCCGATATCACTATCGGCCCAAAGCCCCCAGGGTTCGCAAGAACCCCAGCCTCCGCGTGGGAGGTGGTGCTGCCGGTTTTCGGAGCCGCCGGCCCGGGCCGGGTGAATCTGCGGCGGTCGTGCCGGGACAATCGGCACAGCTTCCCCCGACCGCCCGCCTCGTCCGCATCGGGCCCGCCCGCGCGTCCGATGTCCCCTGCCGACGCCCAGCCCAGCCGCGCGGCCCCCGCGCCGACCCGAGGGAGACTCCCACGATGCCGAGCCTACGAGCCCGACGATCCGAGCCCATGCTGGAAGCGCTGGAGCCCCGGATCGTGCTCTCGACGTTCTCGTGGACGCCGGAAGAGGTCTACATGCTCGAACTGGTCAACCGGGCGCGGTCGGACCCGCAGGCCGAGGCGGTGCTACTCGGGCTCGACCTGGCGGCCGACCTGACCCCGGGCGAGATCGCGCGCCTGATCCCCAGCCAACCGCTGGCGCTCAACCCGTCCCTGACCCTCGCCTCCCGTGCGCACAGCCTCGACCTGGCCGAACGCGCCTTTTTCGATCACATCAACCCCGACGGGCTCGACCCGACCGACCGCGCGCAGAGCGCCGGGTACGCCGGCGTTGCGGGCGAGAACATCGCGGCCGGGCAAGAATCGGTCGCGGCCGTCCACCGCGCATGGCTCGAATCGGTCGGGCACCGCAAGAACGTGCTGAGCCTGCACGAGACTTTTACTGATGCCTTCTACTACCACGAGTTCGGCGCGGGCTTCGCCTTCACGGACATCGCGCCGTACTACGACTTCTACACCCAGCTCTTCGGCTACGACGGCCCGAACCCCGCGCGATACGTCCTGGGCGTGGTCTACGACGATCTCGACGGGGACGGGTTCTACACCATCGGCGAAGGGGCCGCCGAGGTCCGCGTCCGCGTCATCGACGCGGGGGATCCGAACAACGTTGTCGGGACATACACGACCGATGCGGCCGGGAACTATCAGATCGCCGTCCCCGACGGCGTCTACCGCGTGCTGTTCACCGACCTCACCACCGGCGACCAGACCGAGCGCACTATCACGGTCGATGGCGAGAACGTCAAGGTCGATGCGCTGCTGGAGCAGTTCGAGGGCGTCGCCGACGACCACGCGAGCGCCGGCGAGTTCGCGAGCGCGACCACGATCGACGTGAACCCCGCGACCGGCGAGGGGCACGTCACCGGCGCCCTCGCCACCTACGGGAACACCGATCTCTTCCGATTCCAAAGCCCCGGCGTCGGGCTGGTCACCATCGTGACCCACCGGTTCGCAGGCGACGCCGATCTCTCGGTCACGCTCCTCGGCCCGCACGGGCTCACGCTCATGCCCGCCTCGGTCAACCTCGCGGGCGACACCGCGGAGCTCACCTTCCACGTCGCGCCCGGCGCCGCGTACTACGTTCTTGTCGGGACCGAGTCCGGCGCCACCACCGGGGAGTACACCCTCGCGGTTGCCGCGCCCCCGCAGCACGCCCACCACAACCCGGGCGACGAAACCCTCCCCGGCGATCCCTCGAGCCTCCGCGGCGATTCGGACCTGCTCGACCGCCTCGTGACCGTCCACGTCGCGCCGAGCGGGCTCCCGATCGCGTATGTCCAGGCGGGCGATGGCTCGTGGTCCACCGTAAACCTCTTGAATGAGGTCGGCGGTGCGCCGGCGACCGGGCGGGCCGAGGCGTTCTTCGACGCGCGCACAAACCGCGTCCACGTCGCGGCGCCGACCGCGCTCGGGCTGATGCTGTACACGCGGACCGACGCCGGGGCGTGGTCGGTGCGCAACCTCACCAGCGAGGCAACCGCCGGCGGCACCCCCGCCCACGCGATCGTCGATCAGCTCGTGGTCCTGCGCAACCCGGAGGGGCTCGTCACGCTCGCCGGCTACGACGCCCAGGGCGCGATCGTCGCGTACGGGCAGACCGACGCGACGCACGGGCAGCACCTCGGCGCGGTCTGGAGCCACCTGGACATCACCCGCTCGCAGCTCACGCCCAACGGGCTCACCCAGCCGAGCTTTGTCGGCGACCTGATCGCCTACAGCACAAGCTGGGGCGGGCTGAACATCGCGGGGCTGGACGCGTTGGGCGCGATCCACGTCGTCTGGTGGGCGCCGGGGCTCGACCACTGGACGGCCGACAACCTCTCCCAGATCACCGGCGCGCCCGCCTACGTCGGCGGGATCACCGCCTACCTCACCGACTGGGACGGGATCAACCTCGCGGGGCTCGACACGCACGGGAACCTCCAGGTGACCTGGTGGGTCCCGGGCTTTGGCGGCGAATGGGTCGTGAGCGACCTGACCGACCTCTTCGACGGCCCGGCCCTCACCGGCGGCAACCTCGCGAGCTACGTCACCCCATGGGGCGGGCTGAACGTCGCCGGGCTCGACGGGGACGGGCGGCTGCACGTCTACTGGTGGGTGCCGAGCTTCGGCGGCGAGTGGGTTGTGAGCGAGCTCGCGATCGATTCGGCCCCGAGCTTCGACGACGCGATCCATGCCGTGACCTCGCCGAGGGGCGTCTTCAGCGTTCTCGGGCTGAGCGATGGCGGAGACGCGATGCGGTACACGTGGGACCCGGCCGGCGCGGACGTCTGGGCGTATGAACGCCTCGGCGATCTCGCCTGAGCGATCGCGCGTCTCTCGTGGCACAGCTCTCTGAGCGGTGTGCTCAGGGCGTCAGTCCCGGCGACCCCCGCCCACGGCCTTCGCCAGCGGGCTGATGTTCACCCGCCGGCGCACGTCCACGTTGTCCGCCTGAGGATCGATCACATCGCGTTTCGCCGAAGGATCCGCACGCGTCGCCTCGCCCGAGCCGCCGTCTGCACCAGAAGCCGGAGGCTGCCCGAACCGCACGCTCACGTCCACCTCGAGCTGCATCGCGAGCTGCTCCTGCAGCAGCACGCGGATCTGCTCTGGCGACATCTTCTGCCCGCCCTGCTGATCCTCGGCCACCGCGCGGGCGACCACTTCCCACACCACGTCGTTCCACGAGCCCATGTGCTCCTGAAGCACCGACTCGACACGCGGACGGAGAACCTGCTTCAGGTAATCGGACCAGTACGGCAACGCGGCCGCAGATGGATGCTCGCTCGACGACATAGATGCCCTTCCACATGCCCGTCATCCCCGACCGATCGCCAAACCGAGAGGCGGCACAGCCGAGGCCACCACAGCATACAACATCCCCCGGGCGATGCCCCGTTCTGCGCCCCATCGGGTCCGACAAAACGACTTTGCGTCGAGCCCTTGACTCCCCCGCATCCGATTGGGAGCATTACCCGAAGGCAACCGCTCATGACCATTCACGCGATCCATCACCGCAGCCACCATCTCCCGCCCACCCCGGGTTGGCACGCGGTCTGATCGCAACCGAGCGATCCATCCCCACAGGATGACCACGCGACGCCGACCCCGAGGGTGGGCGTCGTTGTCGTTCCGGGCCCCACAGTCTGCCGCGGCCCGCATCCTGATCCCACGCCTCCACCCGCCGCTCGCCTCGCCGGCTCGCCCCGCACTCCGGCTCGAGACCACGCCAAGGACCACCCGCCCATGACACCGACCGCCGCACCCGACACCGTCCGCCTCGCCCTGCCGAAGGGGCGGATGAAGGACAGCCTGTTCGACCTGATGGGGGCGGCGGGCGTCAAGGTCACCGAGTCCAGCCGCGGCTACCGCCCGCGCCTCGCGCTCGAGGGCTTCGACGCCAAGATCCTGAAGCCGCAGTCGGTGATCCAGATGCTCCAGGCCGGCAGCCGCGACGTCGGCTTCGCCGGGGCCGACTGGGTCGCGGAGCTCGACGCGACCGGGCTCGTTGAGGTGATGGACCTGGGGCTCGACCCGGTCCGCCTCGTCGCGGCCGCCCCTTCGGACCTGCTCGACGCGGGCGGCAACCTGCCGACCGACCGCCCCCTGCTCGTCGCGAGCGAGATGGAACGCTTAACAACACGCTGGATCGAGTCCCGCGGTTTGAACGCCGTCTTCGTGCGCACCTATGGCGCGACCGAGGTCTTTCCGCCGGAAGACGCCGACTGCATCGTGGACATCACCCAGACCGGCTCCACGCTCGAAGCCAACCGCCTGACCATCATCGACACGCTGCTGACGAGCTCCACACGCCTCTACGCGAACGAGGGCGCGATGGCCAACCCCGTCAAGCGCGAGCGGATCGAGCACCTCGCGCTGCTGCTGCGCTCGGTGCTGGAGGCGCGGGAGCGTGTGATGCTGGCGTTGAACGTCGCGAGCGAGTCGCTGGAGCGTGTGCTGGCGGCGCTGCCCTGCATGCGGGAGCCGACGGTCAGCCCGCTAAGCCACGACGCGGGGTACGCCGTCAGTTCGGCCGTGCCGCGTGCGGACCTCGCCCGCGTGATCCCGATCCTGAAGCAGGCCGGCGCGACGGACCTGGTCGTCACCCAGCCGAGCCTGATCGTCCGATGAACAACGCAAACGACATCCCGACCGCATCGGCCGCCCCGCGCCCGATCCCGCTGCTGGAGCGGACCCGTGCCTACGCGGCCCCGGCCCACGGCGCGCCGATTGATTTGCGCCTCGACGCGAACGAAGGCCCCGCGCCGGACGGATCGATCCTCGACGCGCTCGCGGGCGAGCTGCCCGAACTGCTCCGCAGCTACCCGAGCGTCCGCACGCTCGAGGCGCTGCTCGCCGAGCGCGTCGGCGTCGCGCCCGAGCAACTCATGGTCACCGCCGGCGCGGACGACGCGCTCGACCGCGCCTGCCGCGCGGTGCTCGCCCCGGGACGCGAGCTGATCCTGCCCGTGCCGACGTTCGAGATGATCGAACGCTGGGCCGACCTCGCCGACGGGCGCACGATCAAGGTTGCGTGGCCCGCCGGCCCGCTCCCCGTCGATGTCATGCTCGAAGCCGTGACGCCCGAGACGGCGATGATCGCGGTGGTGACGCCGAACAACCCGACGGGCGCGGTGGCGACCGCGGACGACTTGCGCCGCCTTTCCGAGGCAGCGCCGCACGCGATGCTACTGGTGGACCTCGCGTACGAGGAGTTCGCGAGCGAGCCCCTGACAGGCATTGTGCGTGCGCTGCCGAACGCGATCGGCGTGCGCACGCTCAGCAAGGCGTGGGGCCTCGCGGGCCTGCGCATCGGCTACGCGTTCGGAGCGGAGCGCATGATCGGCTGGCTGCGAGCCGTCGGCGGGCCGTTCCCCGTTGCCGCGCCCGCCGCCGCGATCGCCGCCCGCTGGCTCGAGGCCGGCGCGGCCTACGTCTGCGAGCAGGTCGGTGAGGCGAATCGCGCCCGCGCGAGCCTCGAACGCACGCTCATGAGTCTGGGCGCGGACGTCCTCCCCTCGCAAGCCAACTTCGCCGCCGCGCGCGTGCGGAACCCGTCGTGGGTGCGCGATGCGCTCGCCGGGCTCGGCATCGGCGTCCGCGTCTGGCCGACGCGACAGGGTTGCGAGGATCTCGTGCGCATCACCAGCCCGCAGACGGATGCGGAGACGGCACGCGTGGAGCGTGCGCTCACCGCGGCCCTTCGCCCGGAGGCGATCCTCTTCGATCTCGACGGCGTGCTCGCGGATGTGAGCCGATCGTACCGCACCGCGATCATCGAGACCGCGGCAGCCTTCGGCGTCACGCTCACCGCCGACGACGTGCGAGCCGCCAAGCGTCTGGGCAACGCGAACAACGATTGGGTTCTCACGCACCGCCTCATCGAAGCCGCAGGCGTGCGCACGAGCCTTGATGCCGTCACCGAGCGGTTTGAGACGATTTATCAAGGCACCGGCTCGAACCCCGGGCTGCGCCGCACCGAGACCCTGCTCTGTGATCCGGACTGGTTGCGCGGCATGAGCGATCGTCTCCCGCTCGCGATCGTCACCGGTCGCCCGCGAGCCGACGCGGAGATCTTCCTCGTGGATCACGGCGTGCGCCATCACTTTCGCGAAGTCATCGCGATGGAAGACGGGCCCGCGAAGCCGGATCCCGCGGTTGTGCGCCTCGCGATGACGCGGCTGGGCGTGCGGGCGGGGTGGATGGTCGGCGACACCGTGGACGACGTGCGAGCCGCGCGGGGCGCCGGCGTCGTGCCGATCGGCGTGTGCGCACCCGGCGAGCAAAACGACGAAACCGTGCGCACGCTCCAGGCGAGCGGCACGGGGCGTGTGCTGCAACACCTCGAAGAACTGGAGAGCCTGCTGCCATGACCAACCCAGATCGAGATCCCCGCGCCGCCAAGGTCGAGCGTGCGACGAGTGAAACCCGCGTCCGCGTGTCCTGCACCATCGACGGCTCCGGACGAGCCGAGATCAGCACGGGCATCGGCTTCCTCGATCACCTCCTTACCGCTCTCGCGAAACACGCTCGCTTCGATCTGGAGCTGCGATGCGAGGGCGACCTGCACATCGACGACCACCACACGAGCGAGGATTGTGCGCTCGCGATCGGGGCTGCGGTCGATCAGGCGCTCGGCGAGCGTCGCGGCGTGCGCCGCTTCGGGACGGCGCACGCGCCGCTGGACGAATCACTCGCGAGGGCGGTGGTCGACCTCTCTGGACGACCGTTCGCGCACGCGGATCTGCGACTTTTGCGCGAGAAAATTGGAGACCTGAGCTGCGAGATGATCCCGCACGCCATCGCGTCGTTCGCGACCGCGGCTCGCGCGACAGTCCACGTTGACGTGCTGCGTGGGTCCAACGATCACCACAAGGCGGAGGCCGCGTTCAAGGCGTTGGCGCTCGCGCTGCGTGAGGCCGTGGCGATCGACGGTTCCTCGGAGATTCCGAGCACGAAGGGCACCCTGTGAAGCTGAGCGATCGCATCGCCTCAAGGTGCGTCGTGGTGCGCACGGGGACGGCGAATATCGCGTCCGTCTGCGCCGCTCTCGCGCGTGCCGGGGTCGAACCGGTGGTCGATGACGACGCCCGCCTGATCGAAGCGGCACCGCTGGTCGTGCTCCCGGGCGTGGGCTCGTTCGGTGCGGCTCGCGCTTCGCTGGACGAGCACGGGCTCGTGCCCGTGCTGCGTGAGCGTGTCCTGGCGGGACGCCCGACGCTGGGGATCTGCCTCGGCTTTCAGTTGCTGTTTGAATCAAGCACGGAATCGCCGGGCGTTCCGGGGCTCGGCGTGTGCCACGCTACTGTCGAGCGATACGCGGCAGTAGATGGTGTGCGCGTGCCGCAGATGGGGTGGAACCGTGTGGACGCGCCGACCGGCTGCCGCGTGCTGCGAAGCGGGTGGGCGTATTTTGCGAACGCGTACCGCGTGCGCACGGACGCGATGCCTCGTGAGGGGTGGTTGACCGCAAACGCGACGCACGGCGAGCAATTCGTTGCGGCGATCGAGGCTTTCAACGGGCGTGTCGTGGCGTGTCAGGGGCACCCGGAGCTGAGCGGGGCGTGGGGTCGCGGGGTGCTGGAGCGGTGGGTGGCCGCGGCGAGGGCGGAGGTGCCGACGTGCTGACGCGACGATTGATCCCGTGTTTGGACGTGCGCGACGGTCGCGTGGTGAAGGGCGTGCGGTTTCAGGGGCTGCGCGACGCGGGCGATCCTGCGGAACTCGCGGCGCGATACGAAGCGGAGGGGGCGGACGAGGTGGTAATCCTCGATGTTTCCGCGACGCCGGAGGGGCGTTCGAGCGCAGCGGACACGGTCGAGCGTGTTCGCACTGTGCTGGGTATCCCGCTCACGGTCGGCGGGGGCGTGCGCACGTGCGAGGACGCGTCGCGCTTGCTCGCGGCGGGGGCCGACAAAGTTGCGGTCAACACGGCGGCGGTGCTGCGCCCGGACCTGATTGAGGAGCTCGCGCTACGCTTCGGATCGCAATGCACAGTCGTCGCGATCGACGCGGCAGTGCGCACGGGCGGTGCGCCGGGATGGGAAGTCGTGGTGCGATCGGGAAGCGAGCGGACGGGGATTGATGCCGTCGAGTGGGCTCGGGCCTGCATGTCGCGGGGCGCGGGAGAGATCCTGCTGACGAGCTGGGATCGCGACGGCACCGGGGAGGGGTACGACCTGGGGCTGCTTCGCGAGGTCTGCGGCGCGGTGGGTGTGCCCGTCATCGCTTCGGGCGGCGCGGACTCGGCGGCGCACATGGCTGATGGCGTGCGAGCGGGGGCGGAAGCGCTTCTCGCGGCTTCGATTTTTCACGACGCGCGGCACACGGTGATCGACGTCAAACGTGCGCTCGCGTCGATGGGTGTGCCGGTGCGGCTCGAAGCCGATGATGCGGAAGGGGTGAACGCGTGATCGTGCCGAGTATTGATCTGCAGGGCGGGCGTGCGGTGCAGCTCCGCGGCGGAAAAGAGCTGGTGATCGATGCGGGGGACCCGCGCCCGATCGCCGAGCGGTTCCGCGTTGCGGGTGAGATCGCGGTGGTGGACCTCGACGGCGCGACGGGTGAGGGGAGCAATGCCGAGCTGATGCGAGAGCTGTGCTCGATCGCGGATTGCCGCGTCGGCGGGGGAATCCGCGACGTGCGCACGGCGATCGACTGGCTGAACGCGGGGGCGACGAAGGTTGTGCTCGGCACGGCGGCGAGGCCCGAGGTCTTGCGGGAACTGCCGCGTGAGCGAACGATCGCGGCGCTCGACGCGGTGCACGGCGAGGTCGTCGTCAAGGGCTGGCGCGAATCGACCGGGCGGACGGTGCTCGACCGCATCGACGAGCTGCGCGAGCATGTCGGCGGTTTTCTTGTGACGTTCGTCGAGCGCGAGGGGCGGATGGCGGGGATCGACGCGTCGGCGGTGGAAGAGATCGTTTCGCGGGCGGGGGATGTGCGCGTGACGATCGCCGGCGGTGTGCGCAATGCGGAGGATGTTCGTTTGCTGGATCGGCTCGGGTGCGATGCGCAGGTGGGGATGGCGATCTACAACGGCTCGATGGACCTCGGCGACGCGATCTGTGCGCCGATGCGGAGCGATCGCACTGATGGCCTTTGGGCGACGGTGGTGTGCGATGAACGCGGGGTGGCGTTGGGGTTGTGCTATTCGAACGCTGAGAGTGTGCGGGCGGCAGTGGAGCAGCGGCGCGGGGTGTACTGGTCGCGAAGCCGAGGCGGGCTGTGGGTGAAGGGTGAGACGAGCGGGGATGTGCAGGAGCTTGTGCGCATCGACCTGGACTGCGACCGCGACGCGATTCGGTTCACGGTGCGTCAGGCGGGGCGTGGGTTCTGCCACAACGGGACGCGAACGTGCTGGGGGGAGGACGGCGGCGTCGGACGGCTCGCGCGCACGATCGTGGCACGTGCGGGCGAAGCGCCGCCGGGGTCGTACACACGTCGCTTGTTGGAAGATCGCGAGCTGCTGCGGTCGAAGCTGCTGGAGGAGGCGAACGAATTGCTCGACGCGTCGACGCCCGCGGAAGCCGCGTGGGAGGCGGCCGATGTGCTGTACTTCGCGTTGGTCGCGGCGGGCGCGCGGGGGGCGGGGCTGGCGGAGATCGAGCGAGAGCTTGAACGGCGCGCACGTCGCGTGACGCGTCGGGGCGGGGACGCGAAGGGGAACGTGGAATTGACTCCCGGTACGGAGGGCTGACGTGGCACGGGGATTTGTCATGGCTCGTTTGCTGAAGATAGTCTCGGCTTCGGAGCTCGCGGGCGTGCGCCGCTCGCCGGTGGACGCGCCGACGCTGGCTGCGGCGGCTTCGATCGTCGACGATGTGCGCACGGGGGGCGGCGCCGCGTTGCGGGCGTTCGCGGAGCGGTTTGGGGATGTGGAGGCGGGCGGGGCGTTGGTGATCGAGCGCGACGAACTGGATCGTGCGCTCGCTTCGCTCGATGCTGCGTCGCGCAGCGTGCTGGAGCGTGCGGCGGGGCGGATCCGCGTGTTCGCCGAGGCGCAGCGGGCGAGCGTGCGCGACGTGGAGGTGCCGGTGCCGGGGGGCGTGGGGGGGCAGTCGGTCGCGCCCGTGGAGCGTGCGGGGTGCTATGCGCCCGGCGGGCGGTACCCGCTCCCGTCGAGCGTGCTGATGACGGCGGTGACGGCTCGTGCGGCGGGCGTGGAGGACGTCACGGTGGCGTCGCCGCGTGCTGGGGTGGTGACGCTGGCGGCGGCGGCGGTCGCAGGGGCGGACCGCGTGCTGTGCGCGGGCGGGGCGCAGGCGATCGCGGCGATGGCGCACGGGGTCGATGGGGTGTTGGGGGCGTGCGACGTGATCGTGGGGCCGGGGAATCGGTGGGTGACGGCGGCGAAGCAGCTTGTGGCGGGGTTTGTGCGCATCGACATGCTCGCCGGGCCGAGCGAGCTCGTGGTGCTGGCGGATGGGGGCGCGGACGCGGGGACGGTGGCGGCGGATCTGCTGGCGCAGGCCGAGCATGATGATGATGCGTCGGCGGTGCTCGTGACGACCGATGCGGGACTCGCGGATGCGGTGGAGCGTGAGCTGCGCGCACAATTAGCGTCGTTGCCGACGCGGGCGACGGCCGAGCGTGCGCTGGGGAACGGGTTTTGCGTGCTCGTGCGTGATCTGAACGAGGGCGTGGACGTCTGCGACCGCCTCGCGCCGGAGCACTTGGAGTTGCTGGTCGAGAACGCGGACGCGCTCCGTCCGCGCTTGCGTCACTACGGCGGACTGTTCGTCGGCTCGGCGGCGGCGGAGGTGCTGGGGGATTACGGGATCGGGCCGAACCACACGCTGCCGACCGGGGGAACGGCGCGGTCGAGCGGCGGGCTGAGCGTGTTCGATTTTCTGCGCGTGCGGACGTGGCTGCGGGTTGATGACGCCGCTGGCGCACGCGGTGCGATCGAGGACGCGGCGGCGCTGGCTTGCCTCGAGGGGCTCGAAGGGCATGCGCGGAGTGCGCTGCGGCGTTTGTAGAGGCTAAAAAGAGCACGGGCGGGACGCGCGTGCCACTGGGGGAATTGAGTTCTTGTTGCGCGTCAGCGTCGCCAGGGGCGATCAAGGCGGCGGGGCCATTCGTCCTTGGGCGGCTCGGCTTCGGAGCCTTCGCGCGGGCGGATGTGGTTGAAGAGGGTGTCCATGTCCTTGTCGTAGACGACGCGTCCGTTGACGATCGCGTACTCGACGTTACTGGTGTAGCGGATGAGGGGCTGGCTGGTGATGATCAGGTCGGCGTCTTTGCCGGGCTCGATGGAGCCGAGGCGGTCGTCGATGCCGAGGATGCGTGCGGCGTCGATGGTGATGGCGCGGACGGCGGCGTCCTCCGGAAGACCGCCGCGGACGGCGAAGCCGGCTTCGAACGGGAGGTTGAGGTTGTCGCGCCCGGTGATGCCGCCGGTGCCGATCCCCGCGCCCGGGGCGGTGATGCCGACGCGGATGCCGTGGCGATGGAGGATCGCGGCGTTCTCGATGCTCGAGCCCGTAGGGCGGTTGAAGCGTTCGTTGGGCGGCACGCGGTTGCGGGCGTTGAGGATCACGCTGACGTTGGCCCGCGCGAGCTCGGGGGCGATCGCCCAGGCCTCGCGGGCGCCCTCGATGACGAGTTGGAAGCCGAAGGTTTCGGCGAGGCGGGCGAGCTCGAGCATGTCGTAGGTGGTCTGGGCCCGGGCGAAGGCGGGGCGTTGCCCGCGGACGAGCGGGACGAACCGCGCGTTGCGCCCGCGGAGGACGCTCTCGTCGGGCGGGTCTTCTTCGAGCAAGGGGTCGCGGGCCTTGCGCCGGTCGTAGGCGGCTTTTTCGCGGTCGTAGTTGCGGATCGCTTCGAGCGACTCGCGGAGGCGCTTGCGGTTCTGCGGGTTGTTGGTGGAGTAGGTGATGTCGATGAAGACGTTGTCGCGGACGAAGTGGTCTTCGAGCGTGGCGTAGGTGAGCTTGGCGACGTTGCCGTTGTCGAAGGCGGTGGTGATCCCGCCGGCGAGAGCGAGGAGCATGGTGAGGTCGTAGGGGTCGGTCGCGTCCTGGGGCGGGTTGCCGATGAAGCGGCTGGAGCGGAGGGCGATGAGCCCGGGGTAGACATGCATGCCCGAGGCGTCGATGACGGTCGCGTGTTCGGGGATGGTGAGGTTGCGCCCGATGCGGTCGATGGTGTTGTCTTTGGTGAGGATGGTGTAGCCGCGGAGCGTGGGCCCGGTGACGGTGTGGACCGTTGCCCCGGTGATCGCGAGCACGCGCTCCGCGGGGGCGGGGGGCTCGACGTCCGGCTCGGCCGGGGCTTCGGGCTCGGCGTCTGTGGCTTCGGGCTCCGGCTCGGGCATCGGCTCGTCCGGCGCGGGCGGGGGCGTGGGCACGGGCTCGGGCGTGGGGTCCGGTTCCGGTTCCGGCTCTGGTTCCGGGTCGGGCTCCGGTTCTGGTTCCGGTTCCGGGTCGGGCTCGGGATCCGGCTGAGGCTCGGGCTCCGGTTCAGGCTCGGGTTGCGGCGGTGGGTCGTCGGCTCGCGTATTGGCGAGGGCTTGCGCGTGGGCGCCGATCGGCGCGAGGAGGACGGCCGAGGCGACGAGAGCCGCGACGAGCGACAGGAGTCGGCGGAGCGGTGCGTGCAAGTTCATCGGATGTCTCCCTCGCCCGGTTCCCAGACGGTCTGGCCGGCGATCATGACGCGCGTCACGCGCGACGCGGGGTGGAGCGGGTCGCCGGAGAGAAAGATCAGGTCAGCCTGCTTGCCGCGTTCGATCGTGCCCACGCGCCCGGAGACCCCGAGCAGGCGGGCCGGGTGACGCGTCACGCCCGCGAGGGCGGCCTCGCGGCTCAGGCCCTCGCGCACCAGCATCGCGAGCTGGTTCAGAAACATCTCCGGTCCGAGGCCAGCCTCGAACCGCGGGACGAAGATCAGCTCCGCCCCGCGGGCCGCGAGCTCGCCCGCGATGTTGTACCGCGTGACCGTCTGCGGGAGGAAGACCATGTCGGGCGTGAGGATGAGCGGGACCTGGCGCTCGGCGAGGTCGTCCACAATGAGCGTGTAGTCGCTCCACATCATCGGCGAGCCGAAGTAGCTCACACGCCCCCAGTTGAACCCGCGGTCGAGGCGTTGCAGGCGGATCGCGTGGGTCAGCGTCTCCGGCGGCTTGAAGGCGTCGGCCGCGGGAGCCTGGGGCGCGCCTTGGTTCGCGCCCTGTCCGCCGCCCTGCCCGCGCCGCTGGGGCTGTTGCGGTTGTGCGCCCTGCTGCCCGCGCCGTCCCTGTGGCGCCTGCGCGCTCGCGGGCGGATCCGGGCGGAGCGCGGTCGAGAGCGCGTCGTCGAGGTGCGGGAGCCCGGCGGCCTGCGAGAACTCCACGACCATCAACGCCCCCTCGCGACGGTGGAGCAGGTCCACCATCGGCTGAAGGGTCGGCTCGATCTCCGGCGGCTTGAAGGCCGGGGGCTCGGATGGAGCGTCGCTCTCGTTGCTCCCGTTCCCGTTTTCAGTGCCCTGGGCGGTGCCGCCCGCGCGTTGGCCCTCGCCGTTCTCGCCGTTTTGCTTTTGCTGCTGCTCGGCTCGGCGGCGCTCGGCCTGCTCGCGGTCCCACTGGGCCCGCGCGTCTTCGACTTTCTTGATCTCCGCGCGGGCGCGGGTGATGGCGGTCGTCAGTGTCCGCTTGTCGCCCGGGAGATCGGTCAGGCTGACGCGGACGTACCCGCGTCGGCGGAGGACCTGATCCTCACGCGGGCCGGCGGTGCGGAACAGCGACGCCCGCCCCGAAATCCCGTCGCCGGGCGGGATGAACGCGACGGCTGTGAATCCGGCGCGGAGCCAGGGCTCGAAATCGATGCGGTCGGCGTAGACGTCGCTCGCGGCGAGCTTGTCGGCGTTGATGCCCGAGCGTCGGTAGTTGTCGAGCCCGTAGCGTGTGCCGGCGTGGATGAGCCCGGGCATCACGGTCTGGTCTCGGGCGTCGATGACGGTCGCGTAGCTGGGCACGTCGAGCGCGACGCCGACGAGGGTGATCTCGCCGTCCTCGATGACGATCTCGCCGTTCTCGATCTCGCGTCCGGAGACGGTGATGACCTTGCCGGCGCGGATGACGGTCATCTCGGGCCTGTAGGACTGGGCCGAGGCCGCCGGCGCGAAGCACGCCAGGAGCAGCAACGCCAGGAGCGTCGCGGCAAGGGGGCTCGATGGGGCACGGGTGAACATGATCGCTCCGGGTGGACGGCTCGGGGGCGTGGTCGGTCGTCGGTCTGGCTCGTCGGTCTGGCTCGTTCGTGGGGCTCGTGGGGTCTGGTTCGCTCAGCGGGTTTCGTTCAGCGGGTTTCGTTCGGCAGGGCTCGTGAAGGCGGGTTCAGTGTCGGATGCCGTCGCGTTCGCTGTCGTAGACGATCCGCCCGTCGACAACGGTCATCAGCGTGCGGTGGCGGGGGTCGATCGGGTCGCCGGTCCAGAGCGCGAAGTCCGCGTCCTTGCCAGGCTCGATGGTGCCGATCTGCTCTTCCATCATCACCGCCTCGGCCCCGACACGCGTCAGCCCGGCGAGCGCCAGGTACGGGTCGAACCCGAGCCAGCACGCGATCGCGGCCTGGTTCGGGAGCTCTTCCTGCGGGATCACGGGCGCGTCGGTGTTGATGCCGAGCTTGGTGACCCCGCCCTGGTGCCAGCGTTGCACGATGCCCATCATCTTGCGCTGGGTGAGGTCGAAAAAGTGCGAGCGCGGGCCGACGATGGTGATGATGTTCTCCTCGCCGACGTCGAGCACCAGCGGGGCGACCTTCCACGCGTCGAAGGTCGAGTGGTCGAGCACGACTTTGAGCCCGAACTCGCGCCCGAGCATCTCGACGGTGGTGAGCAGGACCTGGTAGATCTGCGTGTGGACGCTCGCGGGGTATTCGCGTGCGAAGAGCCCGCGGTACTCGTCGTAGAGCAGGTTGAACTCCGGACGCTCGTCGGCCTCGCCCGCCTCGTAGGCGTTCCACGACTCGTGATATTCCTGAGCGATGCGCAGCGTGCGGCGCGTGTTGAAGTTCATCATCATGCGGTCCACCCGCCACCAGTACCGCTCGGGGTTGCCCGCCTGGGCGACCTTGAGCGAGCCCGGGCTGCGAACAACCGCGTCGTCCTGCCTGGTCCCGTCGGTGAACTTCACGACCGTCCCGAGCCCGCCGATGTTGGTTCCGGAACCCGGGATGAGCAGCGCGGTGGTGATGCCCGCCGCCTGGGCGCGCTCCCACTCGTACGTCCCGGGGACGACCGTCTCGTGCGTCCGCAGGCCCGGGTTGGTCAGGTAGACCATGTCGTTCAGGTCGCTGAGCGAGCCCGCGGTGTGGTTGTGCAGCTCGACCATCCCCGGGACGAGCCACGCACGCGGCATATCGATGACCCGCGCCTCGTCCGGGATCACCGTCTCGCGTGAACGCCCGATCGACTCGATTCTGCCGTCGCGGACGATCACGGTCGCGTTGTTGATCACGCGGTCCTCGGCGTCCATCGTGACGACCTTGCCCACGCGGAAGGCCTTGACCTCCGCGTGGGCCGCGGGTGCGAGCGGCCCGCTGAACGCGGCGAACACGGCGCCCACCAGGGCGAGGGGCGTCATCGGGGGGCGGTGCTTCATCGCGTGGTCTCCGTGCGGCTGGGGCGTGGGTGTTCGTCGTCGGCGTGGACGAGGCGCCCGTTCACGATCACGCGCCGCACGCGGCTGCCGACCTCGAACGGGTGCCCGCTGAACACCACCAAGTCCGCGTCCTTGCCGGCCTCGATCGAGCCGACCCGGTCTTCGAGCTGGTACATCCGCGCCGCCTCGATCGTCATCGCTGCGAGCGCGTCATCCGGCGAGAGCCCGCTCGCCACCGCGTAGAGCGCGCTGAGCGCCAGGTCCCGGGCGCCGTCCTCGGCCGCCGACTGGAACGCGACGGGCACGCCCGCGCGACGCAGATCCGCCGCCTGGTGGTACGCCATGCGACGCTCGGTCCGGACGTTGTTCCGCGGGAGCACGACCCCGACACGCTTGCCCGCGAGCCGCTCGCGGTGCGCCGAGGCGCCCTCGGCATCCTGAAGCACGACCCGGAACCCGTACTCGTCGGCGAGCAGCCCGAGCACCGACGCGATCTCCGCTGGCGAGCTCGCACGCACGAACACCGGCGCCCGCTTCTCCAGCACGGCGCGGATCGGCTCGAGCGCCTCGTCGATCGGCGGCGGCAGCGGCTCGCCGTCACGCCCCGTGGTCCGGCGCTTCCCGCTCGCGACGCGGAACTCCAGACGCTCCGCGTCGGTGCGGCTGCCTTCCATCTCCGCTTCGAGCCCGAGGAAGCTGATCGTCCCGGTCAGCGTGTCGTCGCCGACGGTGCCCTCGAACTCCGGGAATCCCTGCCCGCCGGTGTCGATTTCCAGACGACCGGACACCCGGTCGCCGTCGAGCTCGCCCACGATCTTGTGCTCGAGCGCCGCCGCCTCGGGGTGCAGGATCCGCCCTTCGAACGTCGTCCCGTCCAGGTTGATGCCGACCGGCCCGCTGATCGGCTCGGGCAGGACCTCGGCCCGGACGCTGATCTCCCACGTGCCCGTCAGCGGGTCCGGGCCGGCGGCTTCGGGGGTCGCGATCGCTTCGGTCTGCGGCTCCGTATCCACCTCGAGCCCCTGGGCCCGCGCCTCGCGCCACGCCTCGTGACGCTCGCGGTACTCCGACCAGCGGTCGGTGTACGCACGCCCCGCCTCGATCCGGCGCTTCAGGCGATCGGCGATGCCCGTCGGGTCCTCGCCCTGCACGTCGAACGCGAGGGCCGCGACCGGACGCACGATCCGATCGCTCGGCCCGCGTCCGTGCGTCTTCACCGCCGACAGACGCGAGCCCTGGCGGTTCAACTGGTACGGCGCACGGATCGTCATCGTGACGCCGGCGCTCGCGACACGACGATCGAGTTCGTCCGGCGTGCCCACGAGGCTCGACAGCAGCACCTCCGTCCCCGGTGCGCCGCGGTCGCCCTCGAAGCCCAGATGCCCGAACGCGTCGATCAGCCCCGGCGCCACAAAGCCGTCCGGCCCCGCGTCCAACACCGACGCGTGCGACGGACGAGCCACGCGACGACCCACGGCGACGATCTTCCCGTCCTCGATCAGCACCTGCCCGTCGCGCAGTTCCTCCCCCGGCCCCAGCCAGATCGTCCCAGCGCTCACCACCATCGCCCATGGACGCTCACCGGGTTGGTCGGACGCCCGCTCGCCGGCGAGCGCCGTCATCGGCGCGTCGTCGGCGTTAAAGACCGTCCGCCCCCGGACGAGGACGCGCTGCACGCTCGAAGCCGCGTCGAGCGGCGAGCCGGCAAGGATGACCAGGTCCGCGTCCTTGCCCGCTTCGAGGCTGCCGACGCGGTCGCCGACGCCCATCGCCTCCGCGGGCACGCGCGTGATCGCTTCGATGATGCGTTGCTCGCTGAGCCCGGCGCGGAGCGCCAGCGCGGCCGCCAAGCGGAGATCCGCGGTCGCCTCGCCCGGACGCCGAGCGATCGCGAGGCGCACCCGCCCGAGCTCGGCCAGGTGCGCGATGTCGCTCTCGAGCGCCCGCGGGTTGATGCCGCGGTCGCGCGGGGCCTGGAACGGGGCGTCGATCGTGTAAACCAGCGGGATCCCGGCTTCGGCGAGCTCGCTCGCGACCGGCAGGGCTTCGAGCCCGCCCACGACATACCCGCCACGCTCGCTGGAGGCGAGGAAGCTGATCGCCGACCGCAGGTCCGCCGCCCGGTCGGCCTGCACGCGGATCGGGAGCTCGTCCCGCCACGCCTGCGCCAACGCGCGGGCGTGCAGGTCGTCCATCGGCGGCGTCGTGCCCTCGACAGGGGTGATCGGCTCGCCCGCGAGCGCACGCTCGATCGAGCCGCGGAGGGTCAGCATCTGCGAGAGGCGGCTCTGCGGGCGTTGGCGCACGCTCGCCTCGATCGCGCGCTCGGGCATCGGCGGGATCAGCAAACGCTCGACCGCCGGCGCGTTGAAGGCGCGCTCGCCGAGCGTGACGGTCAGGTCGGCTTCCTCGCGGAGCAGGCGGTCCTCTGGCGAGCCCCCGAGGCGGACCACCCCGCCGCGACCCGAGAGCAGGCGGTGCGAGCCGGGCCCGATGTGCGCGGTGGTCACGCCCCCGGCCAGCACCGCGCGGTAGTCGGCGAACGTGTCGAACGCGTCGATCGCGCGGAAGGCCGCGCCGACGGAGGCGTCGCCCTCGTGCGGCTGCACGACCCCGCTGACCGCCGAGACCAGCCCGGGCATCACCGTCGCGTCCGGCAGGTGGACGACCGGGACGTCGCCGGGGATCGACAGGTCCCACGCGCCGACCGCCTCGATGCGCCCGTCGCGCACGACGATCACGCCCGGCTCGTGGCTGAACGGGCCCTCGGCGCTCGCGGTGATGACGCGCCCGGCGCGGAGCGCGAACGTCTGCGCGTCGGTCGGGGGCGGCGAGACCGCCAGGGCCGACAAGGCCGCGAGGATCCCGAGCGCGGCGCGGGGGCGAGCGCGGAGCGCGCGGTCGAGCGTGCGTGCAATCATTCCTGGTTGCTCCGGTTGTTCGCGTCGTTCCGCCCGTTGCGAGCGCGGTCGTTGTCGTCGCTGTCGTCGTTGTTGTTGTTGTTGTTGTTGTTGCTGTTGCTGTTGTTGCTGTTGTTGGAGCGGGCCGGACCGCTCGCCCCGTTGTCCTGACGGCGCTGGAGGCGGAGGAGTTCTTGAAGCCGTGTGTCGCTCTCGCGCTCGTAGGCGAGGGCGCCGTCGATGTAGACCGATTCGACGCGGGTGTTGAAATCGAGCGGGTCGCCCGAGAGCACGAGGATGTTCGCGTCCTTGCCGACCTCGAGCGAGCCGACGCGGTCGCCCATGCCCATCATGGTCGCGGGGTTGATCGTGATCGACTCGAGCGCGACCTGGCGCGGCACCCCGTGGCGGACAAGCAGGGCCGCCTGGTAGTTCAGGAACCGCTCGGCGAACGAGTCGCTCGGGTTGGGCTGGAGCGCGAAGGTTACCCCGGCCTCGTGGAAGACCGTGGGAACAAACGTCTCGATCAGCTCGCCGGAGATCGGGTCCCGCTCGCGATGGAAGAGCTGAGACGGGAGCACGACGCGCACGCCGGCGTCGGCGATTTCGCGGGCCGCCAGGTGCGCATCGCCGTCGATCACCAGCACGGTCTGCTCGTGGAAGCCTTGATCCCGGGCGACGCGGAGCGCGGGAGCGACGTCCATCGCCGCGCCGGCGTAGATCCACGCGCCGAGCTCCCCCCGTCGGAGCCGGACAAGGTTGAGGTGCAGCTCGTCGTAGTCGCGGTCCTCGAGCAGCGCCATGCCGCGCTCGCGCGCCTCGGCGGGCCCGACATCCATCGGCTTCTCGTCTTCTTTCAGCTTCTCCTCGTACTTCGCCTCGGCGAGCTTGGCGATCGCGTCGTCGAGGGCGAGGAACGCCTCGCGGAGCTGGGCCATCTGGACCATGCGGTCCGAGCCGCGTCGCGGGCTGGTGCTGAGCTTGAGCGCAACGTCGGCCCGCGCGGTCATCTCGCTGACGCTGAGCCCGATCGGGTGCACCACGCGGCTCACGCCGCCGATGACCGTGTTGTTCGCCTGGATGACGTGAACACTCGTGATCCCCTCCCGGAGCGCGTTCTCAAAGAACAGCGCCGAGGGGTCGAGCGCGTCGCCCACGTCGAGGAACGGCGCGACGGGCAACGCCTCGTTCGCGACGTCGAGCCCGTCGGACGAGTGCGGGTGGATCATGCCCGGCATGATCACGAGCCCGGTGCAATCGACCTCGAACGCGTCGTAGGGGATCTCGACCTCGCCGCCGATCGCGACGATCACCCCGCGCTCCACGAGCACGGTCCCGTTCTCGATCCGGTCGCCGACGATCGGCAGGATCGTGCCGCCGGTGAAGGCGACGCGTTCGGGTGGCGGGGCCGCGTTCGCGGTGCTCGCACAGAACGCCGCGGTCGCGACGCAGCCGATGATGCCCAGGCGGTTCATGATCACTGGTTCCCTTGAAAGCGAACGGGATGCTCGGAAAGACTCGAAAAAAACACGCGGCGTCTCGCGGTGCGCGACACGGGATCAGCGACGGTCAACCTCCACGCGGCCGTTGATGAGCACGAGGAGCGGGCGGCTGGTCGGGTCCAGCGGCTCCCCGCTCCACACCACCAGGTCCGCGTCCTTGCCCGCCTCGATCGAGCCGACGCGGTCGTCGATGCCCAGGATCTCCGCGGGCGTCAGCGTCACGGCGCGGAGCGCGTCCCCCGGGGACACACCGGACCACACCGCGTACATCGCCTGACGCGCCAGCCCGTTCTCGTCACGCAGGTCCTGCGCCGTCAACGCGGTGCGGACGCCGGCGTCCAGGAGCTCGCGGAACGTCCCGAGCCGCCCGCGACGGGCCTCGGGCGTGAAGCGCCGCGGCCCGGTCGGGTCGGCCTCGATCGGGCCGAAGACCACCGTCGCGTCCGCGTCCTTGAGCAGGTCGATCAGCTCGTACGCCTCGGTCGCCTCCAGCAGCGTGAACGAGAGCCCGAACTCTCGCCCCATCCGGAAGGCCGACTCGATGTCGTTCTTCTGACGCGCGTGCACACGCAGCGGCACCTCGCCGACGCGGACCCGGTGGAGCACATCGAGCGCCGCCAGCGGCGCGGTGTCGGCCCCGCTCACCGGCAGGCCCTCGGCGTGGCGGGCCGAGTCGTAAAACGCCTTGCGGAACACCCACGTCACGCCCATCCGCGTGTTCGGGCGCCGCGTCTGATTCGTCACAAACCCGCGGAACGGCGGGTTGTTGCCCGGTCCGAAGCGGAACGTGTCGCTGTTCATCGCCGCCTGGACCGCCGATTGCTCCTCCACGACGCGACCGCGCACCGGCCCGCCCGTGCGCACGATCGCGCCGCGGGGCCCGATGACGGCCGCCGAATCCGGGCTGACGAACACCGTCGTCACGCCGCCGCCCGCGAGGCGGTCAAAGTCCGCGCCGCGAAGATTGATCGAATCGAGCACGCTCGTGTGCGCCACGACCTCGCTCGAACTCTCCGTGAGGCTCGCGGTGGAGACCAGCCCGCTGGCGGCCTCCATCGGCATGTGATTCGGGAACGCGCACAGCGGGCAGGTCACGCCGTCCACCTCGTACTCGAAGTGCATGTGCCCCGCCGGGCAGAGGTCAAAGCCCGTGCACGTGCACGCGAACGCGCCCGTCTCGTGGTCGCCGTGCATGCGACGGACGATCTCCGCGAGCCGCCCGCGCCCGCTCTCGCGCCGGGCCGCGTCGAACGGATCCACACGCTCCAGCCGCGCATAGGCGTCGATCAGGCCCGGCGTGACGCTGCTCCGCTCGACCTCGATCACGGTCGCACCGCGCGGGATCGCCAGCCCGGGGCCCACACCGGCGATCTTGCCCCCGACGATAAGCACCACGCCGTTCTCGATCGTTTCCCCGTTGCCGAGGTGGACGGTGTCGGCCTTGATCGCGATCGTTTGCTCACGGTCGCCCCGGTTCTGGCCCTGGGCGTGCGCGTCGGTCGCGAGCATCGCGCCCGCGACGCACGCCAGGGCCGCCCCGAACCGTCGGATCTGGTGTCGGAGATTCATCGCTGCTGCCTCCTGCCTGCGCGGTCGTCCCAGCCGTCGATCGTCGCGGCGTCCGTCTCGGCGGCGTACACCCGTCGCCCCTCGACGTACACCGCGATCACCCGCGCGTCCGGGCGGAGCGGGTCGTGCGACCAGACGACCAGGTCGGCGTCCCGCCCGCGCTCGATCGAGCCGAGGCGATCGGCGACGCCGGCGATCCGCGCCGCGTCGCTGGTCAGCGCGCGACGGGCGGCCGCCGGATCGAGCCCGTACCGCGTCGCCAGCGCGACGCCGCGACGCAGCGCGTCCGGGTCGTCCGCCGACGTCCCCCCCGCGAAGCCGAGCACCCCGCCGAACCCCGCGAGCACGCCCGGGCCGGCGAGTGTTTCCGGTCGATCGCTCAGCCCGAACTGGCCCACGATGAAGCGGTACCCCGTCTCGGCGATCTCCTCGCCCATCGCCAGCGCGAGATCCAGCGTCTCCTCACGGAGCACCACCGTCGGCACCACCCCCGCCAGCTCGAACGGCCCGAGGATCGTGAACACGTCGTCGGCCGTCAGCCCGATCACCACGCACCCCGCCTCGCGCCCGAGGGCCGCGCGGATGAACGCGTCCCCCTCGCCCCGGCGCGCCTGCCCGACCGCGTCGCGGATCATCCCCATCGCGCCCGCGCGGCTCGTGGGCCCGAAGAGCGTGTTGGTCACGCCCGGCGCCACGCTGAACACGCCCGCCGAATCCAGCTTCACCACGTCCGCCCGACCCCCCTCGCCCGGCGCGGTGCGGACGACCGAGGCCCGCCCGGCGAGGGGCGCCCGCGGGGTCGGCACGATCATCGCCGACGTGATCCCCGCACGGAGCGCCGCGATGCTGTCGCGATCGAACGGGTCGAACACGGCGCCCGCGCTCAGGTCCATCTGGTCGGGCGACGTCTGCTCCGACGCGTTCGCCGCGAGCCCGATCTGCGAGGCGAGCTCGATCAGCCCGGGCGTCAGGTACGCGTCGCGATAGACGTGCGCTCCGGCCGAGGCGCCGCGCGGAGCCTGATCGTCCGAGTCGGTGACGCTCGCGATCCGTCCGCTCCGGTCGAGGCGCACGGCTGCGCTCTCGCGCCACGTCCCATCGGGCTGCAGAACCTTGCCCGCGACGATCTCGCTCGCCCGCTCGCTCGCGGGGGCAAGCCCGGCGCAGGCGCTGAGCGCGATCAGGCCCGCGCCGAAACGCCCGAGCCCGCGCCGCCGCCTCACGGGGCGTTTGCGTTGCGTGCCGATCATCGCCCGCCCTCCAGTTCGCTGCGCGGCGAGGTGAAGACCACCCGCCCGTTGATGTACACACGCTCGACGAACGAGCCCGGCTCGAGCGGGTGGCCGCTCCACACCACCAGGTCCGCCGCCTGGCCAGGGCGCAGCGCGCCCAGGCGGGCCTGCTGCCCGATCGCCTCGGCCGCTCGCCGCGTCGCGATCGTGAACGCGTCGGCCGAGCCGTCGGTCACCTCCTGAGCCGCGAGCAGCACCGAGCGGGAGGCCTCGCCCGAGCTCGCGCCCGAGCCGACCGACCAACGCACCCCGGCCCGGGTCAACGCCGATGCGACGTCACGCATCCGATGCACCCGCGCGGGCGAGCGGAGCGAGCCGGGGCCGATCACCGGATCCAGCACCACCGCCACGCCGGCCTCGGCGATCTGCGCAGCCACGAGGTCCGCGTCGGTCGCGCCGACGATGACCAGGTCGAGGTTGAACTGCGTCCGCAGGCGCAGGGCGTTCAGAATGTCCGACGACCGGTGAGCCGTGACGCGGACGGGCAACTCGCCATCGATCGCGCGGAGGAGCACGTCGTACGCCCGGTTCGGGTCCGGCTGCGTGGGCTTGGTGATCTCTTCAGAGGATCCCCCTTCGCCGCCGTTGCCGCCGTTGCCGTCTCCCCCGTCCGCCTGCGAGCCGCCGCGCCCGCGCGAGCCGCGACCCTCGCCGCCAGAAGCGGAACCGGAACCGGAGCCCGCGCCATTGGCGCTTTGCTTGGCCCGCTCCGCGATCTTCTCTTCGTAGGTCTCGAGCTCTTCCTCGTAGATCTCTTTCGCCTCGCGGTAGAGCTCCGCGGCCCGCATGTCGGCGATGATCGAGGCGAAGGCCTCGGCACGCGCGATCGCGTTCGCGCCCGAGCCCAGGTCGATGCACAGGGCGGCGTCGCCCTCCAGCATCTCTCCGAACCCGCCACGCTCCCGCGGGGCGAGGCGGACCACCGCCCCGGTGCCCAGCACGCCGAGGCCCCCGCGCGCCGGGACGAACATTGCCGTTACCCCGTTCCGCCACGCGTCCTGCACCGCCAGGCGGTCGTACGCGTTGAACGCGTCGGCGGCCCGTGCGGTCGCGTCCGGGCTGGCGTCGCCGCCGGTCAACGCGAGCGCCCCGTTCGGGTCGATCAGCCCCGCGGTCACAAACCGCCCGGCGAGATCAGTGGTCCGCGCGTTGCCAGGGGTTTCCGCCCGGGTGCCGAGCCCCGCGAGCTGTCCACCCCGGATGATGACCTTCGCGTTTTCCAGCACCCGCCCCTCGCCGGTCAGGAGAGTGGCGTTCTCCAGAACCGTGGCGCGCTGGAACATCTGGGGCTGGGCGAGGGTTGGTGCGGACGACGCGGCGACCGCCACGCAGGCCGAAGCCGCCGCGATCCAAGCGCGGCCACACCCGCGACGCACCCGGCGGCTCGCACGGCACACAGTTCGCCTCAGCATCGGTGTGGAACTCCGTCGAAAAATCGATCAATCAGACCCGGACGGCCCGGGCGTAGCGCATCACGCCCGCCCCGAACCCGTTCACGCTACCGCACCAAGGGGTGGGCGTCCAGCACGCCATGCCCCCGGGCTTCCGTGCACCGACTCCGCCGACGGACGCTCCCTCGCCCGTGGCACGCTCGCCAGCTTGTTGAAGCGACGCGCGGCATCCGTGAAGGATTCGTTACACCCGGTCGCTGTTCTGGTTGCAGCCCAAACGTGAGTCACCGGTTCACCGCCATGCCGATCAGGCCGCGACCGTGCGGCTGGTTGTCTGCGCCCCGCGGGCCCGGATTCCGATAGACTCCGAACCCGCGTTGGCGTGTCGCTCGCCCGATCCGGGGCGCGTTTGAACGCCGCCCGCGCGACTGTTGCTCCCCCGCGTGCGCCCGGTTCCAAGAACCGAAACCAAACGCGCACAATGACTTGCCCATTTTGGAAGGACGCTCGCCCATGCCCCGATCGAGCCGCACGCCCGACCGCACGTTCCGGACGCTCCTGGTGCTCGGCGCCGCCGCTTTCGCGGTCGGGTGCGCCCAGGCGGAGCCGATGGACCAGGAGGAGCCGCGGATCACTTCGGCCACATTGCTGGGCGATCACGCCCGCCCCGTCGAGGCGATCGATCTTTCCGAGTTCCCGACCCCGGGTTTTCCAGAGTATCCCTCGCTAAGCCCGGATGGGCGGTTCCTGGTATTCAGCTACGCCGGCGACTTGTGGGCCGCCCGGACCGACGGCCGCATCGCGACGCGCCTGACCGTCCACGCCGCTCACGAGCGCCGGAGCGCGTTCAGCCCGGACGGCTCCAAGATCGCGTTCGAATCCGACCGCGACGGATCCCGGAACCTCTATGTCGCCCCCATCGGCGAGGCCGACGGCAAGCTCGTCATGGGCCCGGCCCGTCGCGTGACCGTCAGTGATCAGGTGCAAACCCTTGGCGGCTGGGACGCGGAAGGCTCGCATCTGCTTTATGCGGATCGGCGGGAGCCCGGGGTCTATCGCCAGACGCGTCTCTGGCGTGTGCCGGTCGAGGGCGGGGCGACCGAGCGGATCACCGACGCCTTCGGCGGGAGCCCGTCGGCCGGCGACGACGGATCGATTACCTTCTTTCGGGGATATTGGATCCCGCAGCGCCCGGCGTACCGCGGCCCGGGCTCGCTTAACCTCTGGCGCCTTGAGCCCAACGGCTCGTTCACTCAGCTCACCCGCCACCCCGGCAACGACTTCGACGGGCACCGCCTCCCCGACGGCTCCACGGTCTTCATCTCCGCCCGCGACGGGCAGAACAACCTGTACCGCCTCCGCGCCGGCGCGACGCGCGACGACGCCGCCAACCTGCGCCAGCTCACACGCTTCCGACCGGAAGCTGGGGAGGCAACGATCGCGCACGGCGTGCGGGATCTCTCGGTGAGCCGCGACGGGGCGACCGCGGCGTTCGTGGTCTGGGACACGATCTACACGCTGGACCTGACCCGGAGCGGCGCCGAGCCGCAGCCGATGCGCGTCGTCGTGAACGCGGACACGGACAGCTTGGACACGAACCGGCTGAACCTGAGCCGTCGCGTCGAGGAGGCGGTGCTGAGCCCGGACGGCAAGGCGATCGCGGTGATCGCGCGGGGCGAGGTCTTCGTGCGCGCCACGGGCGACGATCGCCCGACCCGGCGCGTGACGCGGACGCACGCACGCGAGTCGAGCGCGGTCTGGTCGCCGGACAACAAGACGCTGTATTTCACGAGCGACGAGAGCGGGATGCCCGCGATCCACGCGGCGACGGTGATCCTGTCGCGTGTGGACCTCGGCTCGGGCGGCGCGGCCCCGCAGACGGTCCGCCCGACCGACGACGCCGACGAGGCCGACGCCACGCTGACCGGCGAGGGCGAGCTCATCGACGACGGGCTGAGCGGGCGCTGGGCGATGGTGGCGAGCGGCCCGGGCGGCGCGGGCCTGCCGGACGTGCTCACGTTCAACATGCACCTGACCGTAACACGGACGGGCGCGGAGGTGTCGATCGAGGCGCCCGGCGTGTTCAGCGGGGCGGCCGAGGGCATCACGCTCGATCGCGAGAGCGGCCAACTCTCGTTCACCCTCCCGATCGAAGGCGTGGGGGAGGTCGCGTTCGAGCTGACGCTGGAGGGCGGGCAGGTGACGGGCGAGGCGACGGGCGAAGCCGCGGGGGTATATGAGATCAGTGGTGATCGCGTGGAGCCCACGCTCGTGCCGATGGTGCGGATCGCACAGGACGATGACGCCGAAGGCGATCGCGCCCCGCGGGCGCGGACGCGTGCGAGCGTGGACCACGGCGAGCGTTGGGCCGAGGCGCTGCGGTTCGAGGTGACCGAGTTCATCACGGCCGAGGAAGGCGCGTTCGGCGCGCTCCCCTCGCCGGACGGTCGGAAGCTGATTTACCTGCGCGGCCGCGGCGACGCGGTGCTGGTGGATCTCTCGGACATGAGCGAGCGGGTGCTCTTTGCGAGTTGGAACGCGCCGGAGATCATCTGGGCGGGGGACTCGCGCCACGTGGTGCTCGCGATCAGCGACCTGGACTTCAACCGGGACATCCTGCTGCTCGATACGCAGGCCGAGGGGATGGGCGAGGGCGAGGGGCTGGCCCACGCGGTCAACCTGACGCGCCACCCGGACATGGACATCAGCCCGCGCCTGAGCGCCGACGGGAAGGTGCTGGTCTTCCTGAGCGATCGCGACGGGGAGAATTGGCAGTACAACGTTTACCGGATCTACCTGGATCGTGAGCTGGAGGGGATGCGCCCGTACGACCTGGCGAAGCACTTCGAGGACACGGCCCGCGAGATGCGCCGCCGCAAACCGATCGCAGAAGTGGATTTTGACGCCGAGTATGAATCGCCGGAGCCTTTCGCGTTCGACGCCGACGACGCGTACCTGCGGATCGAGCGGATGACCTCGATGCCGGGATCGCAGGGGAATCTGGCGATCACGCCGGCGGGGGATCGGATCATCTTCAGCGCCCGCATCGGCGAGTCGCTGGACCTGCACTCGATCGACCACCGCGGGCGCGACCGGCGCGTGGTGCGATCGGGGAGCGTGTCGAACGTGGACGTCTCGCTCGACGGCTCGCTGGTGAGCTTCGTGCAGGGCGGGCAGGCCGGGAGCGCGGCGCCGACGGGCGGACGCGCGACCACCTACGGCATCGACGCGCCGGTGGTGATCAACGTCCCTGAAGAGCAGCGCCGCAAGTTCCAGGAGGCGGCCCGCGTCTTTGGCTACAACTTCTATCACCCGACGATGAAGGGCCTCGACTGGGACGCGCTCAGCGAGCGGTACATGCGGCTCGCCGAGGGCACGCGCACCAGCGACGCCTTCAACCGGGTCCTCAACCTGCTCTTCGGCGAGGTCGACGGCTCGCACACCGGCGCCTCCGGGGGCGACGCCTACAACGCGCCCAGCCCCGCGAACGGCTACCTCGGCGTCGAGACCGAGCCCGCGCCCGGCGGCTACCGCGTCACACGCGTCATCCCGAGCAGCCCGGCCGACCAGCGCGTCAGCCGCCTGCACGTCGGCGACGTCATCCTCGCGGTCGATGACGTCCGCCTTGCCGAGGACGAGCAGAGCACGCCGAACGTGGACCTGCACTTCGCCCTCGTCGGCACGCGCGGGCAGGAGACGCTGCTCGAAGTCCGCCCCGGCGAGAACAACGATGTGAACGGGGACGCGAACGCGAACGGCGACGACGCGAACGGCGACCGGCCCACCCTCCGCTACGTGCTCATCGAGCCGGTCGCGGCGGGCGCGATGACCACGCTCCGCTACCAGGACGAGGTCCGCCAGCGCCGGGCGATGGTGGACGAGCTCTCCAACGGGCGCCTCGGCTACCTTCACATCCGCGGCATGAACGCCCCGAGCGTCCGCGAGTTCGAACGCGACCTCTTCGCCGCGGCCGACGGCAAGGACGCCCTCATCATCGACGTCCGCGACAACGGCGGGGGCTTCACCACCGACATCCTCCTCGCCTCGCTCACCGCCCCCGCCCACGCCTACACGATCCCGCGCGGCGCCGATCCCGATGCGGTGCCCACCGACGCCTACCCGCGCGACCGTCGCCTCATCTACGGCTACACACGCCCCATCGCGGTGGTCATCAACGAGAACTCGTTCAGCAACGCCGAGATCTTCGCCCACGCGATCAAGACCATCGGACGCGGCAAGATCATCGGCACGCAGACCTTCGGCGGCGTCATCAGCACCGGGAGCCACCAGCTCCTCGACGGCGGGCGCATCCGCATGCCCTTCCGAGGCTGGTACCTCCCCGACGGGACCGACATGGAGAACAACGGCACGGTCCCGGACATCGACGTCCCGCTCATCCCCGACGACGAGGTCGCCGGGCGGGATCCGCAGCTCGAAGCCGCGGTCGAGTCGCTGCTGGGCGACCTGGACCGCTGACCGAGCATCACGAACACCAAAAGGCGTGTCGGGTGAAGGCTCGGCGCGCATCTTTCCTTCATCACGATCGCCCACCCGGAGCGATCCCCCGCACCGACGCACACGGAGCCCCGAATGCGAAACCGTTCGAAACGCACGCCCGAAACCAAACCACGCCATCGGCGCACGCTGCGCGCCGTCACGCACGTCGTCGCGCTCGCCGGGTTGGCGGCCGTCGCCCACGCGCAGGTCAAGCCCCACGGCGGGATGATCCGCTACCCCGACGTCAGCCGAGACCTCATCGTCTTCAGCTACGCGAACGATCTCTGGACCGTCCCCAAGTCCGGCGGCGTCGCGACGCCCCTCGCCAGCCCCCCAGGGCCCGAGCTCTTCCCGCGATTCAGCCCCGACGGGCAGACCATCGCCTTCGTCGGCAACTACGACGGCGGACGCGATATCTACACGATGCCCGTCTCCGGCGGCATCCCCACCCGCGTCACCCACCACCCGGCCGCCGAGTGGCTCACCGGGTGGACGCCCGACGGAAAGATCCTCTACTTCAAGGCCGGGCTCGCGGGCATGACCCGCAAAACGCAGCTCTTCACCGTGGATCCCCAGGGCGGCATGTTCGAGCAGCTCCCGCCCGCCTACGGCGCGATGGGCGCGGTCAGCCCCGACGGGAAACGACTCGCCTTCACCCAGCACACCACCGACAACCGAACCTGGAAACGCTACCAGGGCGGCATGGCGACGCACATCTGGGTGATGGACCTCGAGACGCTCGAGGCCGAGCAGGTCACCAACTGGGACGGCACCGACACCCAGCCCATGTGGCACGGCGACCGGCTCTATTACCTCTCCGACGAGGGCCCGCAGAAGCGGCTGAACATCTGGTCGATCGACATGCGCAACGGGCAGCGACGCCAGGTCACCACGCACGATCACCACGACGTCAAGTGGCCCTCCATCGGGCCCGGGAGCCGCGGCGAGGGCGAGATCGTCTATCAGCTCGGCCCGGAACTGCGACTGCTCAACCTCCGCAGCAACCGCAGCCAAGCGGTTGATGTCACGATCCCCGGCGCTCGCCCGCAGATCCGCCCGCGCACGGTTGACGCGAGCAACCACGTGCAGGGCTGGGGCATCTCGAGCACCGGCCAGCGCGCGGTCTTCGAAGCGCGCGGCGACATCTGGACCGTCCCGGTCGAAACCGGCACGCCGCGGAATTTGACCCGCACCAGCGGGGCCGCCGAGCGCGACCCGGCGTGGAGCCCGGACGGGCGCTGGATCGCGTATTTCTCGGATGAAACCGGCGAGTACGAGCTCTACGTCCGTCAGTCCGACGGACGCGGCGCGGCGCGACAGCTCACCAGCGACCACGAGACGTACTTCTTCGACCCGACCTGGAGCCCGAACAGCGAGCACATCGTCTACAACGACAAGGCCGGGAAAATCCGGCTGACCACGGTCGAGAGCGGGGAGACCACGCAGATCGACCGCGACCCGTGGGCCTACCGCCCGCGGTACTCGTGGAGCCACGACTCCAACTGGATCGCCTACAGTAAGAACAGCGAGAACGGCCTCGGCGCGATCTGGCTCTACGACGTCGTCGCCGGCGAGGCGCACCAGGTCACCGGCGACATGTTTAACGATAGCTCGCCGACGTTCGACCGCAAGGGCGATTTCCTTTACTACGTCAGCACGCGGGACTTCACCAGCCCGATCTACGAGGACGTCGGGAGCACGTTCGTCTACGCCGGGCTCGACCGCGTGATCGCCGTCCCACTCCGCGATGACGTCGAGAACCCCTTCGCCGTCAAGATCGATGAGGAGACCTGGAAGGACGAGGACGAGAAAGACGAGGACAAGGACGACGCCGAAGAGAACGGCGACAATGGTGAAAACGGCGAAGACGCCGAAAACGGCGAAAACAGCGCCAACGGTGAGGACGCGGACAACGGTGACGACGCCGAGGCGGACTCGGAAGCCGAGCGTCTCCGCATCGATCTCGACGGCTTCGAACGGCGCGCGATGATGCTCCCGATCGACCGCGGGACCCACCGCGGGCTCAGCGTCAACGACAAGCACCAGCTCATCTACATGACCGGCCCTGCCCGCGGGATGCAGGGCAGCTGGTCGATCCATGTCTTCGATATCCACGCCAAGCCGAGCGATCGCAAGCCCGAGCAGGTCATCGACAACGCCGGCAGCTACGCGATGACCGCCGACGGCAAGAAGCTGATGGTCGCCCTCGGTGGCAACCGCTACGCCGTCATCGACGCCGCCAAGGGCCAGCGGGCCGACACGGTCGTCCGAGCTAGCAACATGGAGGTCCAGATCAACCCGCGCGAGGAGTGGGCGCAGCTCGTCCGCGACGCGTGGCGCCGCCACCGCGACTTCTTCTACGTCGAGAACATGCACAACGTCGACTGGGACGGCGTGTACGACACCTATAGCGCGATGCTCCAGGACGCGACCAGCCGCGAGGACGTCAGCTTTATCATCGCCGAGATGATCTCGGAGCTGAACGTCGGGCACGCCTACTACTGGGGTGGCGACGTCGAGCCCGAGCCGGCCCGCAACGTCGGGCTGCTCGGGGCCGACTTCGAGCTGCACGACGGCGCGTACCGGATTGTGCGCATCTACGAGGGCGCCGCCTGGGACGTCGACGCCCGCGGCCCGCTCAGCCAGCCCGGCGTCAACGTGCGGGAAGGCGACTACCTCCTCGCGGTCGACGGCGTCGAGATCGACACGTCCAAGGACGTCTACGCGGCCTTCCTCGGGCTCGCTGGGCGCCCGGTCGCGCTGACCTTCAGCGACCGCCCCGAACTCGACGCCGACGGCACCAACGAGCGGCGCGTCGTCGTCGAGCCGATGCGCTCCGAGGCGAGCCTCCGCTACCGCGCGTGGGTCGAGGACAACCGGCGACTCGTCGAAGAAGCCACCGACGGACGCGTGGGCTACGTCCACGTGCCCGACACCGGCATCAACGGGCAGAACGAGCTCTTCCGCCAGTTCTTCGGGCAGACTCAGACCGAAGCCCTCGTCGTCGACGAACGCTGGAACGGGGGCGGGCAGCTCCCCAACCGCTTCATCGAGCTGCTCAACCGACCCCGCACCAACTACTTCGCGCGACGCGACGGCAAGGACTGGCCCGTCCCCGCTGACAGCCATCAGGGCCCCAAGGCGATGCTCATCAACGGGCTCGCCGGCTCCGGCGGCGACATGTTCCCCTACCTCTTCCGCTTCCACAACCTCGGCAAGCTCATCGGCACGCGCACCTGGGGCGGGCTCGTCGGCATCACCGGCATGCCCCCGCTCATCGACGGCGGCTACACCGCCGTGCCCACCTTCGGCTTCTACGAAACCGACGGCACGTGGGGCGTCGAGGGCTATGGCGTCGCGCCCGACATCGAGGTTGTCGACCACCCGACCGCCCTCGCCAAGGGCGAAGACCCGCAGCTCCAGGCCGCCATCGAGCACCTGCTCGAAGAACTCGAAGCAGGCAAGGGCTATAACCGCGCCGAGCGACCCGCCGACCCCGACCGTCGCGGCATGGGCCTGAGCGACGAACGCGACCGCTGATCCGACCATTGCGTCAGAAACCGTGATCCAACGCACGCGGCGTCCCGCTCCAGACGCCGCGTTTTTCGTGCGCGATCAACACCCACGCCCCAGGCGGTGCAAGCCGCGGAGAGACGCTCGCCCGGTGGCGTCATGGCAAAAAAACCGCGTCCCGATCCGGGACGCGGCGTGGTGGATTTTGAAAAGCAGGCGCTGGGCGGAGCGACGCCCGGCGAGCACGGCTTACTGCCCGGCGGCTTCCTTCTGCTGACGGGTGTACCCGTACTTCCGCTTGAGGGGCTTCTCGACCAGCCCGCTCCGGATGGCGGCCGCGGACACGGTGATCCGCTTGGTCTTCTTGACCCCGCCCTCTTCAACGATCGCGTTGATGGTCTGGAGGTTGGGCTTGAAGGTGCGTCGGCTGATGCCGGTCGCCTTGAGGCCGAAGCCGCCGAGCACGATCTTCTGACCGCTCCACGCACGCTTCTTGCCGAAGGTGGTCTTCTTCCCGGTGTAGTAACACTGCTTGGCCATCTCGAATCTCCGAACAATATGCAAACAATCCGGGATCCAAGAGACCCGGGCAGAGATGATAGCGCGCCCGTCGGGCCGGGCAACCGCCGGTCGATCAGTCCTCGGCCGCAGCCGTCGCCAGTCGCTCGGCCAACGCCGCCCCCGCCCCGTGATCAAACCCCATCGATCGCCACGCGATCCCCAGCCCGCCCCCCGTCTCCGACCCCTGGTCGGCGTACCGCGGGATGATGTGGAAGTGCACGTGGAACACCGCCTGATGCGCGTCCGCGCCGTTGTTCTGCAGCACGTTGTACGCCCGGCACCCCGTCACCCGCACGACCGCCCGGCACAGCCGCGGGAGCACGCGCCCGATCGCCTCGCTTGACGCATCGGACAGCGCATCCAGCGTCGCGGCCTCCTCCTTCGGGATCACCAGCACGTGCCCGCGGCTCAGCGGGTTGACGTCCAGAAACGCCAGCACCCGCTCATCCTCGTACACCCTGTGGCACGGGATCTCGCCGTCGATGATCTTGCGGAAGATGGTCATGGGAGTAGGGTAGGTAGGGGGCCGGAGAATGCGGAGAGGCACCGGGAACCAGGCACCAGCGTCTCGCAATCCCCTCTGATGCCCGGTGCCCGGCTCCCGGTGCCTGCGCAGCCTCCCCTACAATCGCCCGATGCCTGCGCTCGACACAGACCGCCGCCCGATCCGGGCGTTGTCCGCCTTGCTGGTCAACCAGATCGCGGCCGGCGAGGTCATCGAGCGCCCGGCCTCGGTCGTCAAAGAACTCGTCGAGAACGCGATCGACGCCGGGGCGACCCGCGTCCGCGTCGAGCTCGAGCAGGGCGGGATCGAGCTCGTCCGCGTCTCCGACGACGGCTCGGGCATCCCCGCGCCGGAGCTCCCGCTCGCGATCATGCCGCACGCGACGAGCAAGATCGGCGTGAGCGAGGACCTGGACCGCATCGCGACGATGGGCTTCCGCGGCGAGGCGCTGGCGTCGATCGCGAGCGTGAGCCGCGTGAGCATCCGCAGCCGCTGGCGGGGCGACGCGGCCGCGACCGAGCTCCGCGTCGAGGGTGACCGCGTCTTTGATCCTCAGCCGGCGGCCGGCCCGGTCGGCACGGTCGTCACGGTGCGCAACCTCTTCTTCAACACCCCCGCTCGGCGCAAGTTTGTCAAGACGCCGCAGACCGAGCGCGGGCGCTGCCTCGACTGGGTGCGCGACCTGGCGATGGCGAACCCCGCGATCGGGTTCGAGGTGGTGGGCGACGGTCGGACGCTGCTGTCGGTCGAGCCCGGGCAGGGGCCGCGGGCGCGGGCGCTGGCGTTGCTGGGCCCGGAGCTGGAGAGCGAGCTGCTCGAAGTCTCGGCCGACGAACTCGACGGCGCGCGTGGGCTCACGCTCTGGGGGCTGGCGGGGCTGCCGAGCGTCGCGCGGGCGACGGCCAAGGCGCAGCACGTGTTTCTAAACGGGCGCACGATCCGCGACCGAACGGTGCAGCACGCGCTGCGGGAGGCGTACCGCGGCTTGATCGAGCCGAGTCGGCACCCGACGGCCGTGCTGATGCTGGAGATGCCGCCGAGTGCGGTCGACGTGAACGTCCACCCCGCGAAGCTGGAGGTGCGGTTCCGCGATTCGTCGATGGTCCACCAGGCGGTCTTCCGCGCCGTGCGCGACGCGCTGCGACGGGCCGACCTGACGCCGACGGTGGGGGGGCGTGCCTTCGGCGGCAGCAACGCCCCGCGCCCGCCGATGGGCTCCGGGCTGCTGGAGCCGATGGACCCGATGCGCCCCGGCGTGCGCGAGGTCAGCGCGGCCGTCTTTGTCGACGCGTTCAAGGGCGCGTACGGGCAGGGGCAGCCACCAGGGATCAGCCATCAGCCATCCGAGGCTTCGGATGGGCCGCACACTGATGGCCGATCGCTGATGGCTGATGGCTCAGCCCCGCCGCCGCGGGATGCCTCCGAAACGCCAGAGCCGTCCGAGCCCACCATCCCGACGCCGCGTCGCTCGGACCCCGTGCTGCAGGTGCACAACAGCTACCTCGTGACCCAGGACGAGGGGGGCGTGGTCATCATCGATCAGCACGCGCTGCACGAGCGGGTGATGTTCGAGCAGTTGCTCGCGCGTGTTTCGGCAGCTCCGCTGGAGAGCCAGCGCCTCCTGACGCCGACGGTGATTGAGGCGAGCGAGTCGCAGCTCGCGGAGATCGAGAAGCTGGGCCCGCTGCTGTCGCGGATCGGCGTCGAGGCCGAGCCCGCCGGCCCGCGCTCGCTCGCGGTCCACGCCTTCCCCACGTTCCTCTTCGAGCGAAAGGTCGACCCGGTCGAGTTCCTGACCGAGCTGCTGGACCGGGCCGAGCGCGACGACCTGCCGCCGGACGAGGAAGAGGCGATGCGCGACGTGCTGGACATGATGGCCTGCAAGGCCGCGGTGAAAGCCGGCGACAAGCTCGGCGTCGAAGAGCTCGGCGAGCTGCTCCGCCTCCGCGACACCGTCGAACGCTCGAGCAACTGCCCCCACGGACGCCCGACCACCCTCCGCCTCACGATCGCCCAGCTCGAAAAACTCTTCGGGCGAAGCTGAACCCTGTGCCTGACCTCTGCCACTGACCTCTTCCGAGAGGTCAGTGCTCCTCAACTATCGCCGCTCAATCCCGCGCGACGCGCACACGGACGGCCGCCACCCCCGTCCGCCGGTTATCGATCACCCACGCGCTCTCCAGCGGGATGAACTCGACGTCAAAACCGAGGCGTTCGAGCTGTTCCGGGCCCGTTTCACCGGTGATCCCGCCCGGGTGGGGGCCTTCGCGAACGAGCAGGACGCGCGAGCCGCCGCTTTCGCGGAGCTGCGCGAGAAGTTCCTCGACGGGCGGGGCCGAGCCGCCGGGGATGTCGGCGTCCGGCTCGATGCCGTCCCACCGCTCCACAGTGCGTCCGACGTAAAAATCCACGGCCGGGGACCACAGGTCGTACACCGCGAGCGTGCGCGCATCCACGCCGCGCTCCGGCGCGAGCAGTTCGGCGATGAGATCGCGCGGCGAGCGGTCGCCCTGGAGCTCGTCTCTCGCGTACCCGTACCACACGCCCTGCCCGATCGCGAGCGCGAGCACCGCGGCGTAGGCGACCGTGCGCACACCCTGCGCCGTCCGCGGCTTCAGATCGCCCAGCAAATGCGCGAACCAGAGCCCGCCGAGCATCGCGATGCCCGGCCAGACCGGCGTGAGATACCGTGGCACGCCTTTGCTCAGGTAGCAGAACGCCGCGAACCCGAGCGCGACCCACGCCACGACGATCCACCACCCCGGGCGGAAGCGCGGGCGGTCTTTCAGCAGCCAGACGATCGCAGCGATGCAGGCGATCGAGCCGAGCCCGACACCGAAGGACGCGGCTTCCAGATTGTTCACCGGGCTCTCGGTATCGAGCAGTTCGAGGTTTTCGCCCGCTTCGGTGCGCACCGCCAGGTCGACGGCTTGCTGCCCGACGCGGGCCGCGACGGCGCGCCCCCAGAGCCAGACGACCCCGAACGGGAGCAACAGCACCGCAACGGGGTGCGTCTTGGCCATCGCCTTGAACGTGCGCACGCCCGCGCCCGGGGCGATCAGGCCGGCGAACGCCCACGCGATCGCGCCCGCGCCGAGGCTCAGCAGCATGAGCCCGATCCACGAGTCCGTGTCGCTCTCGCCCCGGGCGTCGGGAAGCGTGAGCCAGGCAATAGCGAGCCCCGCGACCATCCCGACCGCGACACGCACGGGGCGGAGCCACGCGGGGTGTGTCCCGCCTTGCTCGCGCGCCGCGGCGCACGCGTGGAGGACGATCCCGCCGTAGGCGGCCAGCGCAAGCACCATCACCCCCGGCGGCCCCTTGGCGAGCGCGGCGAGCGTCGCGCCGAGCACAGCGAGCGCAATGCCGGGCAGGTGAGTGCGCTTCGCGCCTTCCAGGTGCGCGCGCCACGCGAGCCAGACGCCCCAAACGCCCAGCACGACCGACGGCACGAGGAGGATGTCCAGTTCCCCGATCCGCCCGGAGCGGACGTGGAGGATCCCGGTCGCCAGAAACAACGCGCTCCACCACGCGGCCCGTCGCGCGGTGCCCGCGGCCTCCGCGTCGTCGTGCGGGCGCGGGCCGAGGAAGAGCGAGCGGGCGGCGAGGTACGTCAGCACCACGCCGAGGCTCGCCGCGAGCGCGACGGTCAGGCGCAGGTGAAAAACGCCCGGCTCGCTTCCGGTCAGCGAGGCGAGCGCGAGCTGGCACCAGTAGATCAACGGCGGCTTGGCGAGGTACGTGTCGCCGCCGACGGTGGGGACGATCCACTCGCCCCGCTGGGCCATCTCCTGCGCAACCAGGCAGCGGATCGATTCCTGCCAGTTCGTGAGCCCGTGGGTCGCGAGCCCGAAGAAGTATGTCGGCAGGCAGAGCAGGACGAGCAGCGCCAGGTCCCGACGGACGGATCGCGGCTTCGCGGGGTCGTGGGTCGGCACGCGGGGCGTTCTCACTCTTGAATGATGGCGGCGGGGGCGTACGGGCGGGACGCCCGTGCCACTGGTGTCACGGCGCAGGGGGCGAGCGGAATCAGGCGTTGTCGATCTGGCTCAGGGCTTCGAAGGCTTTGCCTTCGAGCATCTCGAGGCTCGCGCCGCCGCCGGTGGAGACGTGGGACATGCGGTCGGCGAGCCCGAACTTCTCGACGGCGGCCGCCGAGTCGCCCCCGCCCACGATCGAGACCGCGCCGGCGTCGGTCGCCTCGGCGATCGCCTGGGCGACCTGCTGCGTGCCGATGCGGTAGGGCGGCATCTCGAAGACGCCCATCGGCCCGTTCCAGACGATCGTCTTGGAACCCCGGATGACGTTCGCGTAGGCAGTCTGCGTCTTGGGCCCGATATCGAGGCCCATGAACCCGCTCGGGATGGTCTCTTCGAAGACCTCGATGTCGCCCGAGGCGTTGAACTGCGTGCAGGCGACGTGGTCTTGAGGGAGGTGGAGGTCGGTGTGCGCGTTGGCGGCCTGATCGATGATGCGCTGGGCGCCGGGGATGTGGTCCTTCTCGACGCGGCTGTCGCCGACGCTCTTGCCGAGGGCCGCGAGGAAGGTGTACGCCATCGCGCCGCCGACGAGGATCGAGTCGGCCTTGGGGAGCAGGTGCTCGATCGCGGGGAGCTTGTCGCTGACCTTTGCCCCGCCGAGAACGACGGTGAACGGGTGCGCAGGGTTTGCGAGCGTCTCGGACAGGAACTTGATCTCGCGTTCGACGAGGAAGCCGACGGCCCGCGGCTTGCCCTGCATCGCGCGCGGGAGGGCGACCATGCTCGCGTCGGCGCGGTGGCACGTGCCGAAGGCGTCGTTGCAGTAGGCGTCGCCCATCGACGCGAGACGCTCGGCGAACTCGGCGTCGCCCTTTTTCTCGCCCTTTGCGAAGCGGAGGTTCTCCATGAGCAGGACGTCGCCATCGCTCATTTGCTCGACCGCGGCGGCCGTCGCGCCGTCGCCCGGCTCCTGCCCCGGGAAGGCGACGGGCTTGCCGAGGATCTCGCTCAAACGCTCGGCGACGGGCTTCAGGGTGTAGGCCGCCTCGTGCCCGGTGCCCTCGGGCCGCCCGAGGTGGCTCATAAGGATCGCCTTGCCGCCGCGGTCGATGACGCTGCGGATCGTGGGCAGGGCGGCCTGGATGCGCCGGTCGTCGGTGATGCTTGAGCCTTCCATGGGGACGTTGAAGTCCACGCGGATCAGCACACGCTTGCCGGCGACGTCGACGGACTGGATGGTCTTCTTCGGCATCGGTTCCTCCCTGGTCTCCACGCGCCCGGGCGCGGCGATGTTACACTCACCCGATGATAGGTGGTGGCGACGGGTGGGACGCCCCGCGCGGCCGCGCCGGCGCGAATGTGCGCACGTCGCCCGTCGGTGCGGACACCGCGCGATCGCGCCAGGGACGCGGCCGCTCGTCGAAGAATGTGGTGTGCGCGGGATGAGGCTGGGGGACGCGGGCTCAGGCGTCGCCGGCGCCCTCGATCAGGCTGGCGGCCTTGGCGCGGACGCGGCTCATGCCGTCGCTGTCGAGCTTGTTTTTGAGCTGGCGGAGGCGCGAGGCGAGCGTGGCGTCGACGAGCTGGTCGCCGATGCGGAGGCGGACGCCGCCGAGGATCGCGGGGTCCGTGTAGGGGTGCAGGATCGGGTCCTTCCCGAGCTGATCGGCGAGGCGGGCGCGGATCTCTTCGAGCATCTCGGGGCTGATCGGCTGCGCGGTGGTCACGTCCACCTCGATGCGCCCGAAGGCGTGCTGGACGAGCCCGTCGAACGCGGTCGTGATCGGCCCGAGGTGCCCGAGGCGACCCTTGGCGTTGAGGATCTGAAGGAAGCGGTAGGTGAGGTCGTCGACGCGCCCTTTCAGGATCGCCTCGAGAGCCGGGGCGCGACGCTCGGTCGGGATCAGACGGCTGGAGAGAAACTCCCCGAACCGTGCGTTCTGACGCGCGAGTTCCAGGATGTCCTCGAGCTGCCCGAGCACGTTCTCGGCCTGATCGCGACCGCCCGCGGTCTGCGCGAGCTCGAACAACGCCTTGGCGTAGGTGTTCGCGACGGCATCGGCGGGGCCTTCGGTCAGCGGCATCGGACAAACTCCTGCACAAGCGGGGCGAGGCGGGGGGCGTGAACGGGCGGGGCGGGGTCAGTTGTTCCGGGCGCTGAGCTCGCGGAGGCTCTCCTCGACGAGCTGCTGCTGGTCGGACGCGTTGAGCTCGCGACCGAGGATCTTGCCCGCCATCGCGGTCGCGAGTTGGGCGGCCTCGTTGTAGATCTCGGCGACCGCGGCCTTGCGGGCTTGGCTGATCTCGTGCAACGCCCGCTCGCGCATCGCGCTCAGCTCGGCCTCGTTCTTCGCCTTCAGCTCGGCGGCGAACTTGGTCTGCTCGGTGCGGGCCTGCTCCAGCATCCCCTTCGCTTCGGCGCGGGCCTCGGCGAGCGACTGCTCGTACTGCGCCAGCGCGTCCTTCGCCTGGCGACGGGCGTCCTCGGCGGCCTTGATCTCCTGCTCGATCTTGTCGGCCCGGTCGTTCAGGCCCTTCATGATCTTGGGCCAGACCAGCGTGCCGAGCATCACGAGCACGACGGAAAAGACGATGATCGCCGTCAACGCCGGGACAAGGCCCTGGAACAGGGTCGGGATCGGGCCGGCGGCGTCGGCGGCGAGGGCCGGGGCGGCGAAGGCGGCGAGGACGAGGGCGGCGGCGGTCGCGGGGGTGCGGCGCATCGGGAGACTCCGGTCCGGGGTCGTGGTCCTGAGCACGGGCGCAGGGGCCCGGGCACGCTCGGTCGGGCGACCGAAACTGCGGCGTGCGATCGGGTCGATCGGCACGCGGAAGCCGGGGCGGGGCTTGTCAGCCCCGTCGCCGGTGTGGGTTGTGGGCTCGGCGCCTCGCGGATCAGGCGAGGGCGGCGAGCAGGCCGACGACGACGGCGAAGAGCGTGGCGCCTTCGACGAGGGCGGCGGTGAGGATCATGTTGGTGCCGATGGGGCCGGCGGCCTCGGGCTGACGGGCGATCGACTCGTTGGCGGCCTTGCCGATGAGCCCGATGCCGATGCCGCCGCCGACGACGGCGAGGCCGGCGCCGATCGCGGCCAGGCCCTTGCCGAGGTTGTTGTTCATGGCCGCCGCGACCTCGACGTCGGACGGGCTGACCTGGGCGCTGGCGGCGGCGGGGCCGAGGAGCGCGAGCGTGCCGGCGGCGAGAACGATGTTGCGAACAGTCTTCTTCATGGCTTGGAACCCGTTTTCCCTGGTGTGTGACGTGGGCCGGTCGGACGCACGCCTGACCGTCGCCGCGGATGGTGTCGGACGCTCGGCGGGGCCGATTCCCCGTCGAACACTGAAAATCGCTCGCCACCCGGTCGCGGCCCCGGGTCGCGGGCGTGCTTGATCCTTACGCGTGGGCCATGTCTTTCCCGTACACGTCGACGTCTTCCGTGCTGGACTCGGGCGCGTGGTCGTGATCCTCGTGGTGCTCCCCGTGGTGGCTCAGCAGGCTGATGAACACCGCCGTCAGGAACATGAACACGAACGCCTGGAGGAACCCGACGAAAATCTCGAGGAAGTAGATCGCGATCCCGCCCAGCACCGAGGCGACGGTGATCCCCGCACCGAGGATGAACGGCGCGTGCATCGCCATGCCCACGAACATGAACAGCGTCGCGAGCAGCGTGTGCCCGGCCGTCATGTTCGCGAATAAACGAAGCGCCAGCGCGACCGGCTTGATGAACGTGCCGAGGATCTCGATCGGGATCATGATCGGCCAGACGTAGACCGGCGCCCCGGCCGTCAGGTGCTGCAGGTAGCCCTTGACCCCGAGCTCCTTGATGCCCGCGGCGTTGATCACAACGAAGCTGAAGATCGCCAGGACGGCCGTCACGAACAGGTTCTGCGTCGCGGTCCCGCCGATCGGGGCCCGGTGCTCGTATTTCCACGTCGCCTCGCCCGTGAAGCCCGCGTTGAGCAGGTACATCAGGTCGAGGATCGGGACCAGCCCGAGCATGTTGTTCACGAGGATGAAGAAGAAGAGCGTCCAAAGGAAGGGGATGTAGCGGCTCGTCCGCTCGCCCAGCATCGGCTGCACGATCTCACGCCGGAGGTAGTCGGCGAGGAACTCGATCATGTGGGCGAAGGGGTTGCGCGTGACGTAGCGGCTGTGCCCCTCGCTCTCGGGCCCGGTTTGGACGTGCTTGGCGAGCCAGAGTCCGATCAGCACGGTGATCAGCCCGGCGAGCACGAGCGTGGACTGCTGAGCGGACCAGATCCACCAGCCGCCCTCGGTGACCCACCAAGAGTGGTTGACAACGTGCTCGACCGGGTTGGTCGCGCCGAGCGTCTGCGGGAGTGATATCGATCCGGGCATCACGGTTTGGTGCTCCGTCCCATGTCCGCTTGGGGGGTGTATGGCGCGTGGTGGGCGCGATGTTCGTCCTGGGCCCGTCGCATCGCGGCGACGGCGGCCGCCGTCTCACCGATCAGGCTGCCCAACGCCGCCGCCATGAACGCGATCCAGTACGTCGTCCCGTCGATCTCCCGCAGCGTCATGACCGCGACCGCGATCGCGAGGGCGAAGAACAGGCGGGAGGTGCTCAGGAAGACCAGCAGCGGGGCGGCGGTCGCGATCGAGCGGATCCGCGAGGCGACGATCCCGATCACCGGCATCCCGATCAGCACGCCGAAGAGCACCACGACGACGCCCAGCGCCGCGGCAATGTGCTCGCCCGCGGGCGCGAGGGCCCAGATGAACGAGCCGGCGACGAGGGCCCCGCCCGCGGTCAGGGCTGCCCACGGGCCCACGGGGACGCGGACCGCGGGTGCGGTCTCGTCGACGCCGAAGGTCTGGGGCTGGGCCTGATGGGGCACGACCACTCCGGGACTCCGAACAGAGGGGGCAAAAACGCTTCGAGCGACGCGAAGGGCGAGACCGGGACACGCGTGAAACGGGGGTTCCGGGCGGCTCGGGTTCGGTGGGCGGGAACGCCCCGAACAGCCGGATCGCCCGACACCCCCGCGAGCGGGATCGGAATATAGGGGTCGTCGCGCGGGCCGACCACGACCCGCAGCGGGGATTTTGGTCCCGGGCAGCGATCAAGGCGGGGTCGGGTCCTGCGGCTTGCCAGTGTCAGCGGCCTTGGGCTTGCCGGTCTTGGGTTTGGTCATGGCGTTGGCTTGTCGGATGAAGCCCCACCCGCCGGAGATCAGGCCGACGCCGGCGAAGATGAGCAGGAAGAGCGGCCCGGTGCCGGCGAGCCAGTCGATGCCGAATCCGATGAGCGCCCCGCCGAGGACGCTGAACGCGAAGTTGCTCCCAACGACGGCGAGGCTCATGAGCTGTTGCCAGAGGGCGTTATCAACGCCTCGGGCGGCGGCTTGTCGCCGGTCGCGTTCGAGGCGGCGACGCAGGGCGTCGGAGAGCGGGCCACGGATCTCGGGGGCGGGCCCGCGGAGGGATTCGGGGATCTCGGGCGGGGTGCGGGGTTTCGGATCGGTCATGGGAGGCTCCAACCCGGGCCGCGGGGGTTACTTGCCGAGCTTTTCGTAGGCGAAGGCCCGGGCTCGCTTGGCGGCTTCGCTGAGCTTGGTCGGGTCGTTGCCCGCGCCTTGGGCGGCTTCGGGTCGCCCGCCGCCCTTGCCGCCCATGACCGAGGCCGTCTCGCGGACCCAGTCCCCCGCCTTGAGCCCGCGCTTCACCAGCCCGGGGGGCACGCTGGCGACGATGGTCACCTTCCCGCCTTCAGGGTCGGGGCTGAGGAGCAGGACGCCCGCGTCCGGGCAGCGGTCCTGGATCGTCTTGGCGGCGGCCTGGAGCGCCTCGCGGTCGCCGCCCACCTCCAGCGAGCCGACCACGACCGGCTCCATCGTGCCGGCGGCGGACTCGGCAAGGTGCTGGGCCATGCGAACGGCCTCGGCCCGGGCGGCCTTCCCGCGTTCCTTCTGCGCACGCTTCACGCGCTCCTGCAGCCCGGCGAGGCGGTGCTTGAGAGCCGTGCGACGGGCGAGGGGGATCGTCAGCGTGTCGAGCTCGCCCGCGATCGACGCGGCTTCTTCGACCAGGGCGTCGCCTTCGAGCGCCTCGCCCTGGGCGAGGCGTTGATCGAGCCCGTCGGCGGCTTGGATCGCCGCCTGAGCCGCGACGCCCGTGAGCGCTTCGACGCGGCGCACACCCTTGGCGATGCCGGTCTCGCTGAGCAGGGCGAAGGCGCCGGCCTCGCCGGTGGAGATCAGGTGCGTGCCGCCGCAGAACTCGATGCTCAGCTCGCCCCACGCGGTGGAGGTGGGATCTTGCAGCAGGTCGGCGACGGGCTGTCCGATGCTGACCACGCGGACGGGGTTGGGGTAGGCCTCGCCGAAGACGGCGCGGAGGCCGTGGATCCGTTTGGCGTCCTTCAGCGGCGCGAGCTCGGCGTAGACCGTCAGGTCGGCGGCGATCTGTTGCTTGACGCGGGCCTCGGCGTCGGCGGCCTGCTCGTCGGTCAGCGGGCCGTTGTGCGCAAAGTCGAACCGCAGGCGCTCGTGATCGACCAGCGAGCCCTTCTGCTCCACGTGCTCGCCCAGCACGGCGCGGAGGGCGTGGTTGAGCAGGTGCGTCGCGGTGTGGTTCGCCTGGACGGGCCCGCGCCGGTGGTTGTCGATGTGGGCGTGGACGTCGTCGCCGACGCGGATCTCGCCGCGGACGACGCGACCGACGTGCAGGGCGTAGCCGCCGAAGCTCTTGACCTCTTCGACGCGGAACTCCCCGCCCCCGAGTGAGTCGTCGGCCGAGCGGTGGTCGCGGGTGACCATGAGTCGCCCGTGGTCGGCGGCCTGCCCGCCCATCTCGGCGTAGTGGTTGGTCTTGTCGAGGACGACGCCGACGCGCTGGATGCCCCCGGCGTGCGCGTGCTCGTCGAAGTTTCGCCCGTTCCAGATCGCGCACACGCGGGCGCGAATGTCGCGCGCGTGGAACTTGTGGGCGTCGTCGGTGGGCTCGATCTTCATGTGCTTGAGGCGGGCCGTCGCCTCGGCGTCGAGCGTGAGGGCGCGCTCGCCCTCCTCCTTGCCGCCGGCACGGCTGCGCTCTTTCTGCTCGTTCATGGCACGCTCGTAGCCCTCGATATCGACGCGGAGCCCGCGTTCCTCGGCCATGAGCTGGGTGAGGTCGAGCGGGAAGCCGAAGGTGTCGTAGAGCTTGAAGGCGTCTTCGCCGGAAACGCGATTGTTTTCGCTCGCGCCGGCGATCTCTTCGAAAAGCTTGATGCCCTTGTCCAGCGTCCGCGCGAAGCTCTCCTCCTCTTCCCGCACGATCGCCTGCACATGCACGGCGTTCTGCTTCAGTTCCGGGAAGGCCTCGCCCATGTGCTCGACCACGACGGGGACGAGGTCGGCGAACATGCCGGTCTTGGCGCCCAGCATCTGCCGCCCATAGCGGACGGCGCGGCGCAGGATGCGGCGCAGGACATAGCCGCGACCTTCGTTGCTCGGCACGGCGCCGTCGGCGATCGCGATCGTCAGCGTGCGGGCGTGGTCGGCAAGGACGCGGTAGGCGGTGTCCACCCCGTCGGCGTCGTCGGCGCCGAGCTTGCCCCGGTAGGCCCGCGCCCCGGTGCGACGCTCGATCTCGGCGAAGAGCGGGGCGAACAGGTCGGTGTCGTAGTTGCTGCGGGCGTTCTGGAGGATGGAGACGAGGCGTTCCAGCCCCATGCCCGTGTCGACGTGCTTGGCGGGGAGCGGGCGGAGCGAGGCGTCGGCCTGGCGGTCGAACTGGATAAAGACGAGGTTCCAGATCTCGATGACGTCCGGGTCGTCGGCGTTGACCAGTCGCGAGGCGTCGCGTCCGCCGATGCGGTCGAAGTGGAGCTCGGAGCATGGGCCGCAGGGGCCGGTGTCGCCCATCTCCCAGAAGTTGTCCTTCGCGTTGCCGGGCAGGACGCGCTCCGGGGGAAGGTGGCGGAGCCAGAGGTCGCGGGCCTCGTGGTCGGGCTCGAGCCCGGCGCTGGCATCCCCCTCGAAATAGGTGGCATAGAGCCGGTCGGCGGGGAGCTGGCAGACCTCGGTGAGGAACGCCCAGGCCCAAGCGATGGCTTCGGCTTTGAAGTAGTCGCCGAAGGACCAGTTGCCGAGCATCTCGAAGAAGGTGTGGTGGTAGGTGTCGCGCCCGACGTCTTCGAGGTCGTTGTGCTTGCCGCCGGCGCGGATGCATTTCTGGCTGTTGACGGCCCGTCCGACGCCCTCGACCTCCGCGAGGGGGGAGCCGGGATCGACCTGTCCGAGGAAGCACTTCTTGAACTGGTTCATGCCCGCGTTGGTGAACAGGAGCGTGGGGTCGTCGTGAGGGACGGCGGGGCTGGAGGGAACGAAGACGTGCCCGGGGCGGTTGAGGGCCTTGGCGCCGGGGGTGTCGCCGCCCTTGGCGCGGAAGAAGTCGATGAAGGCCTGGCGCGTCTCGGCGCTGGATTTGCGAGGGATGGGCGGGGTCTGGCTCTGCACGAAATCGTCGCTGGCGGGGGGCATGGGGGCTCCTCAGGTGTGCGGGCGATATGCTAGCGGCGGGCGGGGGCGTTGCCGCGATCGGGAGCGTCAAACCTCGGGGCTCGGGCGGGCCGATGAGTATGAAGATCGGCGTCAATGCCGGCAGGGAGGCGGATCGGCTTGCGACACTTCGACCTATGCGTGATCGGGAGCGGGCCCGCGGGGCAGCGGGCGGCGATCCAGGCCGCCAAGCTCGGCAAGAGCGTGGCGGTCGTGGAGCAGCGCGAGTTCCTCGGCGGCGTCGCGATCAACACCGGGACGATCCCGAGCAAGGCCCTGCGCGAGGCGATTTTGAAGCTGACAGGCAAAGAGTCGGCGATGCCGACGGCCTCGGACTTCACCGCACGCATGGCCGGCACGCGCGACGGACGCCTCCAGAAGCTCGTTGCATCGTGCCACAAGGTCATCCAGGGCGAGATCTCGCTGGTCGAGAAGCACTTCCGCTCCAACGGCGTCGAGGTGTTCTACGGACAGGGCACGTTTGTCGAGCCCAACCGGGTGCAGGTGAGCGGGCAGACGAGCCGCAACACGCTGACGGCCGATCGTTTTCTGATCGGCGTCGGCACGCGTCCGGCGCGCCCGTCGAACATCCCGTTCGATTCTGAGAACATCATCACCAGCGACGAGATCATCGACCTGCCGTACCTCCCGCACACGATGATTGTGGTGGGCGGGGGCGTGATCGGGACCGAGTACGCGTCGATGCTGCAGGCGCTGGGTGTGCGGGTGACGCTGATCGAGGGGCGCAGCCGCGTGATGGAGTTCCTGGACGCGGAGATCACCGAGGCGCTGCAGTACCACCTGCGCCAGGCGGGAATGACGCTGCGCCTGGGCGAGAAGGTGGTGACCATCCGGACGATCGAGCCGCCGGCGGGGGCGCGGAGCTTCAACGACACGATGGTCGAGGCGGAACTCGAGAGCGGCAAGACGCTGCGGGCAGACTGTTTGCTCTATGCGGTGGGTCGCCAGGGCTCGACCGACGGGCTCGGGCTGGAGGCGGCGGGGGTCTCGGCGGACAAGCGCGGGCGGATCACGGTCAACGAGCACTACCAGACCGAGGCCGAGCACATTTATGCGGCCGGCGACGTCATCGGCTTCCCCGCGCTCGCGAGCACGAGCATGGAGCAGGGGCGGGCGGCCGCGCTGCATATGTTCGGGCTGCCGGTGGAGCACTTCGACGAGCTGCTGCCGTACGGGATTTATGCCGTGCCGGAGATCTCGATGGTGGGGTGGACGGAGGAGCGTCTGACGGCCGAGGGCGTGCCGTTCGAGGCGGGCGTGGCGCAGTATCGGGAGATCGCACGCGGGCAGTTGCTCGGCGACGAGATGGGGATGCTGAAGCTGCTGATCCACCAGGAGACGCGCCACATCCTGGGCGTCCACGCGATCGGGACGGGCGCGACGGAGCTGATCCACATCGGGCAGTGCGCGATGGCGTTCAAGGCGACCGTGGATTATTTTGTGAACGTGGTGTTCAACTACCCGACGCTGGCCGAGTGCTACAAGGTCGCGGCTCTAAACGGGCTGAACAAGCTTCGGTCGATCTGAGCCGAGACCCGGCCCGGCTACCGAGCGTGACGCGGATCAGTTGGCTTTGGAAGCGGCTGTCGTCGCGGTGTCGTTCCGTGGAGTGGGCTGCGGGATCGGACGCGGGCGTGAGCTGGCGGACGGCGGCGTGGGCTGCCCGGCTTTCGTCGCCAAGCGGCTGGCGATCGACACTCGTGCGTGCTCCTCGATCGCGGCTCGGCGTGCGATCTTGATCGCGGTGACGACGATGAACGAGGCGAAGATCAGCGCGATTGTGTACGCGAGTCTCGCGCGCCCGTAGGTCATCGCGACGCCGATCACGGCGCAACCGATGCCGATGCCGTAGAGCGTGAGCACCGCGCCCTTGACGCCGAGAGAGCGCTTCAGCATGTGGTGCAGGTGCTGGTCGTCGGCGGCCGAGATGGATTTGCCGCTGAGCTTGCGCCGGACGATCGCGAGCACGGTGTCGATGATCGGGATGGCGTAGATGAATAGCCCGGCGGCGACGAGGTAGGTCTTTCCGGTGTCGCCGAGGGTCAGGATGATGACGATAGTGGTGAAGCCGAGGAGGAGGCTGCCGCAGTCGCCGAGGAAGATGGTCGCGGGATTGAAGTTGTGGGGGAGGAAGCCGAGGCAGGCGCCGAGGAGGGCGAGGCAGAGGACGATGCGTTGAGCGTCGCGCGGGCCGTCGTCGATGATCGCGAGCCCGAGCGCGACGACGAGGAGGCCGGCGGCGGCGATCGCGGTGGTCCCCGAGAGCAGCCCGTCGAGCCCGTCGATGAGGTTGCTGGCGTTGCAGGCGCCAAGGACGAAGACGGCGATGATCCCGGTGCCGATCCAGTAGAGCAGGTCGATGAAGAGGGCGCCGCCGCCGACGAGGGGGACAAACTCGGGCCAGTGGATCGCGAAGCCGATCGTCTGGACCTCGTTCACGGTGACCGTGTCGATTCCGAGCGCGTTGGCGACGGGGAGGATGACGCCGGAGGCGACCTTGACGCCCACGTCGTCGTAGGCGAGCGCGGCCGCGGCGAAGAGCTGCCCGCCGACTTTCTGCCACGGCGGGATGCCGATGACGTCGTCCAGCAGCCCCACGAGCATGATGATGGTGATGCCCAGCAGGATCGACAGCGGGACGGGGGCGTGGATGAAGTCGGGGTTCAGGTGGTTGGTGGGGTGAAACTCCAGCAGCCCGGTTTGCGCGGTGGCGAGATAGGAGTAGAGAATGCCCGCGAGCAGGCCGAGGAAGACCGCGACGCCCCCGAGATACGCGATCGGCGTGCGGTGGACCTTGCGCGGGTCCGAGGGGTGATCGACGACGCCGTTGGCGATCGCCAGCCGCCGCATGATCGGCGTGGCGCACAGGGTTACGACGAAGCTGATGACGACGATCCAGAAGTATCCGTGAAAGACGTCCAGACGGTCGAGCCCGGCGGCGATCGCGGGGCTGCGCGTGCCGGCGGCCTCGGCGGCCGAGGCCGCGAGCGCCGAGGCCGATTGCTCCAGCTTCGCCAGCTCCGCCGCGAGTGCGTGCGCACGGTCCGCCAGGGCGGACGCGTCGTGCTCGTGCGGGATGGTGGCGAACGGCGTCATCAGCTTCGTCTCAACTCCGCGGTTCCCTGGTTCGGAGCGGGCTCGGTCTTGGGCGGGCTCGGGGCCCGCCCGCCCATCTGCTCGGCCAGGTCTCGCACCGTCTCGCGGAGCGTACGCGCGGGGCGGAACCCGATCGCGCTCACAATGCGCGAGAGATCCGGTCGGCGACGGTGAAGATCCTCGAACCCCGGGGGGTACGCCCGGTCGTACGGGACCAACTCGATCGCGGAACGCGAGCCCAATTCCTCGATCACAAGCTCGGCGAGTTCGCGGATCGTGATCGGCTCGTCCCGCCCGAGATTGAAGACCCGCCCGCGGGCCGCGGGCTCGGCGAGGAGGCGCGGGAGGGCGTCGGCGACGTCGCGGACGTCGCAGAAGCAGCGGGACTGCGTGCCGTCGCCGAAGACGCGGAGCGGCTCGTCGCGGAGGGCGGCCTGAACAAACCGCGGGAGGACCATGCCGTAGGCGCCGAGTTGTCGCGGGCCGACGGTGTTGAAAAGGCGTGCGACGACGGCGCTCACGCGTCCGGCGTCATGGTGGGCGAGGGCGAGGTGCTCATCGAGCGCTTTGGCGGCGGCGTACGACCACCGCGCGACGGTGGTGGGGCCGTAGATCACATCGTCGTCTTCGGAGAACCGTTCGCGGTCCGGCTTGCCGTAGACCTCGCTGCTGCTGGCGATGAGGACGGGGACGGGCTCGCGGGTGCGTTCGGTCTGTCGGGCGGCGTAGCGGAAGAGCTCGGCCGTCTGCCCGACGTTAATCTCGATCGCCCTGGCCGGGTCGTCCATGACGAGCCCGACGCCGACGGCGGCGGCGAGGTGGTAGATCTCGTCGAAACGCTCCGCCCCGTCCGGGCGGTGCCCGTGGGTCTGCTCGAAAGCCCGGAGCGTGGCGCCGAGGTCGGCGTGAATAAAGGTCAGCCGCGGGTGCTCGGGCAGGTTCTCGCGTCGCCCGGTGGAGAGGTCATCGACGACAGTGAGGCGGTCGCCCCGGGCGAGGAGGCGTTCGGCGAGGTGGCTGCCGATGAAACCCGCGCCGCCGGTCAGGAGCGTGCGCCGCGGCGCGTCGGCGTGGTTGGAGGAAGCGCCGTGGGGCATGGCGAGAAGGCCCGATCCCGTCCCGCCCCGGCGATCGGGGCGGGGTTTGTGTTGGTGTGCTCAGCTCTCGGCGGCGTGGTACTTATGGGTCGCCTGGATGTTGCGCTTGAGGTAGCCGCCGGCCGCCGAGCGGACGCCGTTGACCAGCACGCCGAGGAACTCGCCCTGGCTTTCGTTGAGCTCGTTGCAGAGGCGCGCGACGAGCCCGCGCTTCTCGCTGAGGGCGCGGACGACGAGCACGGACGCGTCGCAGAGGTTGCTGAGCGAGCCGGCGTCGCCGCTGACGACCGCGGGGGCGACGTCGACGAGCACGACGTCGTACTTGGTGCGGGCGTCGGCGAGCAGGTCGCGCATCGCCTGCGTGCCGAGGCGTTCGAAGACGCGGAGGCGATCGGTGCCGCAGGCGAGCAGGTGGAGGTTCTCGTCGTTGGTGATTTGCGCGGCCGCGTCGAGCGTCGCCTCTCCGGCGAGCACGTCCGCGAGCCCGGGGTGATCCCCGCGCTCGAAGACGCGGTGCAGCGCCGGGCGGCGCATGTTCGCGTCGATGAGCAGCACCCTGTGATCGCTGGCGGCGAACGTCAGCGCGAGGTTGCTCGCGACGGTCGTCGCGCCCGACTCGGGCATGCCCGGGACGACCAGGAGGGACTTGTGCCCGGCCTGACGCATCTTCTTGAGCAGCGGCGAACGGGTCTGGCGGAAGCTTTCCGCCAGCACGCCGCGGGGCTGATCGCGGAAGACCGTCGCGATGTTTTTGGGAGCCGAGGGGTCCTCGGAGGCGTCGGGGATGACGCCGACCACCCGGGCCCGTGGGATGAGCGTGATGTCGCTGGCGCTCTTGACACGCTGATCGAGGATCTCGCGGAGCACGATCACGCCGGTGGTCAGGCCGAGCACGAGGAAGACGCTGAGCGGCCCGATGACAATGAGGCGGGGAAAGGCCCGCGCGTCCGGGATGCGTTCCTGCTGGAAGACCTGGATCCGGTCGGCGAAGCGGCCGGCGCTGATCGCCTGGATGTTGCGGAGGCCGTTCTCGCGATCGAGAATCGAGTCCTGCGTGCGCTGGATCTCCGAGTCCAGGTCCGAGATCTGGCGGACGAGGCGGGTCAGCTCGTTGTTGCGACGGTTGACGTCCTCGCGCCGCTCGAGCAGGTTGGCTTCCTGAGCGCGGAGCTGGCTGAGCCCGCGGCGGGCGCCGTCGACCTGAGCGTCGAACCCGTCGCGGAGGCGGCGCTCGCGCGTGCTTTCGAGCATGTCCTGGGCCGCGGCACGCTGGGACTGGAGCACCAGGATGTCTCGGTGCCCCTCGCCGATGCCCCGGCCGCGGGTCGAGGCGATCATCTGATCGAGCCCGTCGATCCGCTGGCGGATCGCGCGGATCTCCTGGTCCCGGTTGACGGTCTCGCGGAGGCTATCGCTGTAGGTGACGCCGCCGGGGGCGCGGAGCTGCGCCTCGAACCCTGCGATCTGGTCCTCGATCGCTTCGACATTCAGGCGGATCGAGGCGAGGTTCTCGACGATCTTCTGGAGTTCCTGGGCGCTCTCGCTGATGCGGTTATCGAGCGTGCCGATGTCCTCGTCCACGAGGATCTGATCACGCTGGGTCTGGAGCGTGCGGACCTGAGCCCGCCCCTCGTTGATCAGTCGCTGGAGCGATGTCTGGTGCTCGCCACGCGAGGTGGTGCTCATCTGCGCGAAGGTGCTCATGTACGCGCCGCGGACAAGGCCGACGATCGCGGTCGCCTCGGCCGGGTCGCGATAGCTCATGGAGAGCTGGATGAACTCGGTCCCCCGCATCGGGGCCGCGCGAACGTCCTTGGAAAGTTCCCGCACAGCGGTCCGCGTGTCCATGTTGCCATCACCCGCGACGTACGGCTCGGCCCAGGTCGGTGCTTCCGAGAGCAGGCGAGGGTTCCGGACCACGGTTTCCAGAACGCGCGGGCTGGTCATGACCTGAGCCTGCGTCTGCATGAAACGCTCGAGTTCGTCCTTGTTGCCCGTTCGCCCGTCCATCGCCTGGTCGATCTGGGTCGTCGGCGGGAAGGCCTGGAAGATGACCGTGGACCGCCAGACCGGCGCGACGCGCCCGAGCACGATATTCCCAACGACCCCGAGCACCACGCCGATCACGCCGGCCGCCACGAACACCCAGAGATACTTCTTCAGCAGGCGCACCGGGTCGATCGTGACCTGGAGCCCCGTGGTCGAGGAAGGCCCCTGGGCGGGGGGACGGGGTGTCGGCATCGGCGGGCGTGGGGCGGGTGCGGTGGTCATGCTCGGGTCCTTGGGGGCCGACGCTCGGTCCGGCGTGCTTCTTATCGGCCCAGTGCAGGGCGCGGGTCATGGTTAGTGCCGAGACGCCAAGGGCCGAGCCCGGGGCGTTCGGACGTGATCGGTCGGTTCTCGGCTCACTCTGAGCCGATTTCGGCTCGCAGGGCCTCGAGCTCGCCCTTATAGGACGTGCGGGCGGCCTCGTTGATCTCCATCAGTCGCTCCGCCTCGTCCAGCAGCACGATCGCCTCGGCGCGATCGCCCTGCCGCAGACGTACGGCGGCAAGATGCACCCGGATCGCCGCGGCGGCAATGTCCGCGGTCGAACTCAGCGAAAGTCCGCGGCGCAGCGAACGCTCCGCCTCGTCCAGATCCCCCAGCTCCCGCTGCGCCAGACCCAGCGTGTCATACACCGAAGGGTTCTCGGGCGAGAGCTCCGCCGCACGCTGGGCGAGCGGCAACGCGCCCGACGGGTCCGAAAGGTGCTGGACCAGCGTGTACGCGAGGTTGTTCAGGATCTCCCAGTTGTCCGGGAAACGCTCGGCACCCGCACGCCAGAACTCGGCCGCCTCCGCGTACGCCCCGGCTTCATACAGCCCCTCGGCCCCGAGCAGGATCGCCGCACGCTGCAGGCTCTCGTTCGAGCCATCACCCATCAACGAGCGCAGCGTTGAGACCCCCTCCCGACGGGAAGACGAGCTCTCGACCTGCGTCCGAGCGCGCATCAGCTGCGGCCAACCGGTTTCCCGCGTGCGCCCCTCGAGCTGGCGCAGATACGCCACGCGGTCGGCACGCTCCGGGTACGCCATCGTCAACGCACCGTAGAACGCCAGGATCGCGCCGGGATTCTCCCGCACCAGGTCGTACGCGGCGTTGAAGTCTCGCACCGCGTCCTGCGGGCGCTGGCGAGCCAGCTCCGCACGCCCGCGGAGCACCAAGAGGCCCGCCGACTGCGCGATCGGGAAGTCCGAGTTCGCGTCCTGCAGGACATCGATCGCCCGACGCCCCGCCGGCGGGCTCTGACGCAGCAGGCTCTCGACATACGCCTGCAGCACCCGCCCCTGACGCCGACGCTCCCACGCCATCTCGAAGAGCTGCGACGAGCGCCCGAACAGATTCTGCGAGGCGAACAACTCGCCGAGACGCAGGATCCGATCAACGTCGGTCGGGTCCGCCTCGATCGCGTCGGTCGCCTCGCGGAAGGCCTCGGTGCCCCGATCGAGGCGGAGCAGCTCGACGATCAGGCCGTTGCGGAGGTTCTCGTCGCCCGGGTTGGCGCGCACGGCCGAACGCAGGTCGGCGATCGCTTCGTTCGTCCGCCCCATCCGGGCGTGCAGCCCGGAGCGGATCCGCAGCGCCTGCCAGTTGGTCGGGTCGAGCGTCACCGCGGTGTCCAGGTCGCTCATCGCGTCCTGCTGCGTCGCGGCCTCGCTCGCCAGGAGCTGCGCACGGGTCACGAAGACGAGCGGGTTGCTCGAGAAATCGGCCGCCGCCGAGTTCAGAAGCCGGAGCGCCCCGGCGCGATCGCCCGTGTTCCGCGCCAGCTCGGCCTGCAACAGGCGGATCGTCACGCTCCCCTGACGCACACGCGCCGGGATCTCGCTGAGCTGGCGTGACGCTTCTTCGTGACGACCGGCGCGGATCAACGACTCGATCAGCGTCTGGCGCACCGTGAAGCGGTCGTCGTCCGCATCGGCGGTGACGACACGCCCGAGCGCTTCGGCGGCGAGCTCGTAGTTCCCCGCGCGGGCCGCCCAACTGCCGAGGTAACGGTCCACGCCCATCGCCTCGCCCTGGAAATCGCGCCCGTCTTCGAGGATCGCGATGCCCTCGCGCACCAGCCCGCGTCGGATCATGAAGTCGGCGTAGGTGATATACCCCGTCGCCGCCTCCGCGTCGTTCTCGACATCGATCAGGTAGTCCACGTAGCTGTTGCTCGCCCGCGCCAGGTCGCCCTGGGCGGCGTGCCAGTCCGCCTGCGCGGACGCGAGCGCGAGCGAAGGGCCCGCCTCCGCACGCACGCCGTCCAGCACCCGGCGGGCATCATCGGTCCGACCGACCTGCGTGTACAGACGCCCCAGCTCGATCCGGTTGCCGAGGTCCTCCGGCTGCGTCTCGGCCTGGCGCTCGCGACGGGTGACCGCGAACGCACGATCACCGACCGACGCCTCCAGACGGAGCCAGAGCTCGTTGAACTGCGCGCTCCCGCGACCGTACCGCTCGTTCTCTCGCGCGACGTCCAGCGCGGCCCGCTCGTTGCCGCTGTCCACCAGCGTGCGCACGTATCCCAGCAGCGTGCCGAGGTCGTTCGGACGGATCTCGAGCGCACGGCGGAACGCGTTCACCGCCGGCCCGGTCTGACCGAGCTGGCGGCGTGTCTGCGCCAGCAGGAGCCACGTGCGGTGGTTGGTCGAGACGATCTGCACCGCCTGCTCGAGCTGCGAGAGCGCCGCGTCGGCACGCCCCTCGAACAGCGCCAGGCGAGCCCGGTAGGTCAGCCCGTTGACCTGGTCGAGGTTCAGGCGTGCCGCCTGCTCGGCGTACCGCTGGGCCGCGTCGGTCCGCCCGCTCGTCATCGCTTCGACGAACGAGAGCTCGATCACCCGCGGATCCTCCGGGCCCGCGTCCCGGGCATCGGCGAGCGCCTGGCGGGCCTCATCCGCACGCCCGGCCTGGGCGTACACGCTGTAGAGGTTGATCGCCCGCTCCAGCGCCGAGAGCTCCGCCGCCGCGATCTGGTCGAGCGCCGCCTGCACCGGGTCCGCGGTCATCGTTGTTTCACGGAGGCGGCGCAGGTCCTGGTTGTCCGGCTGCGCCGCGAGCGCGCGGTCGAGCGCTTCCACCGCCAGGTCCCGCTCGTTCCGGCTCATGCGGAGACGCCAGATCTGCGCGATCAGACGCGTGTCCTGACCGTGCTCGCTCGCTGCGGCTTCGAGGATATCGATCGCGTCGGTGACGCTGCCGGGCTCGACCGCGGTCCCCTGCACCGCGCGCTGGGCTTCCAGCAGCGCCTGGGTCACCGGGTCGTCGGCCCGTCGCTCGCCGATCATCGTCCGCACCCCGTCGAGAAGCTCCAGCACGCGGGGGTCGGTGGGGGCGATCTCACGGGCGGCTTCGGCCGCGGCGAGCGCCGCGTCGTTGTCGCCCAGCTGACTCAGCACGCGCACAAGCATCAGACGCACGCCCACGTTCCCCGGCTGGAGCTGCGACGCCTGTTGCAGACGCGTCCGCGCCAGCCCGAGCTGCCCGCGACGCTGGGCGACCTGCCCTTCGAGCCCGAGCGCCTCGGGATCGCTCTCGGCGGTCACCCGGTTGTATTCCGACAGGAGGCGGTGCCCGGTCGCGAGGTCCTGCTCCGCGAGCGCGATCTTCGCATCCAGAAGCTGCACCGCCGGGTTGTCCTCGCTCAGGTCCGAGCCGACGGCGGCCCGGTACGCCTTGGCGCGCGTCAGGATCGACTCCCGCTCCTCCGGCGTGTTCGTCTCGTTCCACCAGCGGATCGCCAACTCGCCTTGGCGCAAGCGGGCCGCGGTGCGCTGGGAGTAGAGCAGCATCCCTTCCAGGCTCACCGGCGGGGAGGGGAGCTGGGTCACGCGTTCCAGCGTCGCGAGCGCCGTCTCAAACTCGCGTTGCAGCGTCTCCTGCTCGGCTCGGAACAGCAACAGGTCCGCGTTGTTCGGGTCGCGATCCAGCAGGCGAGAGACCGCGTCGGTCGTCAGCGGGGCCGTCCCGTCCTCCCGGACCACGCGCTCCAGCAACGCGACGCGCCGGTACGACTCGGGGTTCAGCGTCTCCGGGTCCTGACGCGCCAGCAGGTCCACGATCGCCTCCACACGCGGCACGAACGAACGCCCGACCTCCTCAAGCGCGCGCACGCGATCGGCCCCGCGACGCCCGGCGACCGCCTCGGCCCGTGCTCGGCTCAGCTCCTGGTTCAACGCCACCGACTGCGCGATCGGGTCCTCCGGCGCCCCCGCCGCGGCCGCGCGAACCGCCTCGATCGCCTCCTGCTCGCGCGTCCGCACCGCGTCCGTGTCCCCACGCAGGCGAGCCGACTCCACACGCACCGTCCGGTACAACGCCATCGCGACCGCGACGTCCGAATCGGAAGGGTCGGCCGCTAGGGCCAACTCCGCGTCACGGAGCAGACGGTCCCGGTTCTCGTCGGTCATCGTCACGCCTTCCATCGCCATACGCGTGTACGCGAAGACCGGGTAACGGCGGAGAATATCGTGGGGGCCGGGCTCGTCCGCGAAGTTTGCCAGCAGCAGGTCCGTCTCGGAGATCAGCTCCGCGTACCCGCCCTGGCTGAACGGGCTGCGCCGGAGACGCTCGTAGAGCTCCTGCAAGTACGCCCGGTGCGCATCGACGTTGGTCCGCGACACGATCGACATCTGACGGAGCGCGTTGAAATACTCGTTGTACGCCTCCTGATACCGAACCTGGCTCTCGGGGATCACCTGCACCATCGCGTCGCGCCACTTGGCGAGGTACTCAAGGTTCGTCCGGTCGCGGAAGACCGCGCGCCCGTAGAACTCTCTCGCACGCCGATAATCGCCCTCGTCCATCGCCTGATCGCCCATGCGGATCTGGTCGTCAGCGCTCCGGCTCATCACGTTGTACGCGACCAGCGCCACGCCGCCCGCGACCACGACGAGACCGGCCGAGAGCAGGACAACGAATCTGACGTTCACGCGAGAGGCCATCGGCGGGATTCCTTACTCAATCTGGGACGGTGCCCGTCCGTCCGCCGACGCGAGCCGAGCCCGCGACGGCGTCCCGCGCCGGTCGGTGCGGGTGCGGTCTTATGGTTGCTCGGCGCTCGCCACGCGGCGGCGGGGGTTATCAGGCGGATAGTTCCCAAGCTGGACTTCGACCCAGTCCGGGATGGTTCGAGCGATCTCGCCGTACATCTCGTCGAGGAACGAGCCGGCGATCTCCGCAAGCTCGCGCGGGTTCCGAGCCGCGGGGCTCATGAACTGCACCTTGCAGTAATAGGCGTAATCGTCGGTCAGGTTGAACGCCAGCGTGCGCACGCCCTCGGCGCTCGCCACCGTTCGCCCGTTGGCGATGAAGAAATAGCCCACATGGAACGGGTCGGTCCCGCGCCCGGTGAACTGCGTCACGAGGAAGCGAAGGTCCTGCGGGTTCGCCGGGAGGCGCACCCGAGCTCCGGGCAGGTCGCTGTATTGGTTGCTCAGTCGCGTGGTCACGATCCGCCCCATCCCGGACGGGGCCGACGTGTCCTCGACCCAGTCCGAGCCGCGCAGCGGGATCGGGTAGACCCCGCTCGCCGAGCCGATCGTCAGCCCGCCGCCCACAAAGCACCGCTCCGGCACGTGCGGGACCGTGTCGATCTGCCCGCTGTAATACGCGATATGCACCTCGACCGTGATCGGGCGATCCGAGTGGCGGGTGTCCTTGCGAACGTACGTCCGCGTCAGGTAGTTCGTGGTGCCGAGCTCGCTCTCGATCTCCGGCGCCTCGATCCGGTCCCGCCCGACGCGGATCCAACTCTCGCTCTCGGTCGGGATCGAGGCGACCATCCGCCCACCCTCGGCCTGAATCGGGAGCTTGCGGAGATGGATCCCGTACGCGTTGATCACCCACGTGAACCCCAGCGCCCCCGTGGAGAGGATCGCCGCGATCACCCACACCGCCGGGTTGGTGAAGCCGCGCGGGATCATGCCCCCACCCCCTTCGGCTGCGAAGCCGCGTTGTCTCCCTCACGGACGATCCGCTTCAGGGCCCACACCGCGCCGAGGAACAGCGCCAGTGCCGGCACGAGCAGGAACGTCCCGATCAGGCTGTGCGCGTCGCCGGCCGCCAGGTCCGCGTCCACGATCGACGCGATCCCCAGCACCGCGACCCGCACGATGTTCATCAAAAGCGCCACCGGCACCGCCAGCAACAGGACCGCGATGCGCTGCCACCACCGGTCCGCGCCCAGCAGTGCCACAGCGCCCGAAAGCGCAATAAACGCGATGACCATCCGCATCCCGCTGCACGCCTCGGCGACGTTCAGGTCGTGCGTCTCGCCCGAGCCGGTGATCACGGTGAGGATGTTCCCCTCGACCGCCGCGCTGAACCCGAAAAGGGCCCCGATCGCGCTGAGCGCGACGAACGCGCCCTGGCTCGCGAGGAGTTGGAGCTGCCAGGTCACGAGGATCATGATCCGCTCGCTGATCGTGACGGCGAAAACCAGGAACGCGAGGGGGAGGAACAGACGCAGCCCGACCCGCGGGCCGAGCACGGTCAGCGCGATCCCGAGCGCCGTCAGGACGAGGCTCGCCCCTTGGAGCATGTGGTTGCTCACGGCCGGGCTCATGTTGAAGAAGAAATAGCACCAGACGCCCAGGAGCACGATCGCGATCCCGGGCCAGAAGACCACCGCCCGGGCCGCCGCCAGCTTGTGACGCATCTGCCAGATCATGTATCCGCTGATCAGCGGGATGACGTAGGCGTGCCCCCAGTCTTCCATATGGCTGCGGCTGAACAGGTGCTGGGTGTAGAGCCAGCGGAAAAAGAGCCCGACAAAAGCCGCCAGCAGGATCGCGAGCGGACCCCAGACCACCCAGGGGCTTGAATCACCCGATGGCGATTGCAAATTGTTCGGGGCTTGAGCCGATGTCGGCACGACAGGTGCTCCCCAGTGGACGGGTGTTCAGCGAGTCATTGATACGCCCATCGGAGCCCCGTGTTCGGAAGCTCGGTCGCCGCCTGTGGCGACCGAGCGGCGTCGGCGGGGAATCAGCCGCCTTGGAGGCGGGTCGGCGGGGCGCCGAAGACGTCGTTGCCGAAGTTCCGGTCCAGCAGGAAGCCGAACCCGTAGCTCGCCCGGAACCCGCCGCGGATGACCGCCAGCGGCGTCGCCCAGAAGTTCGTCCCGATGTTGATCCGGTCGTTCGCCTTGATGTAGATGTCCGGCTCGGTCCCCTCGGCGATCGCCCGCAGGTTCAGGCGGATCGTCGCCTGGCGGTCCGGGCCGACCATCCGGGTCAGGTCCACGCGCTCGGGGATCGCGATCGCCCCCAGCCCGCCGGCCGAGTCGATCAGACGCTGGAGCGTCAGCCCCGGCGCCAGCCCGTAGACGCCCGGGCGAGCGACCTGCCCCGCGACGTACACCTGCCCGGCGAACGGGTTCGGGATCCGGATGATGTCCCCCGGGCGGATCACGATGTTGTACCGGGCGTCGCCAGCCAGCAGCGGGGCGACCGGCACCTGAATCACCCGCTGGGTCATCAACTCTCCGCGCCCGTCGCCGCTGTCGCCGGCCTGACGCGTCGCGCCCGTCCGCACCCAACGCCCATCTTCGTACGTCCACCCGCTCTGCCCGACGGCTTCACGCCGGCCTCCCCGCGGCTGATCCGGATCCACCAGATCCACCACCGGCTCGGGGCGATCCTCGTTCCGCGTCGGCTGGGCGCTCCAGCGGGCGGCGCCCGCAAAGGCCGCCGGGCTGCCGCCGCGGTCGCGATCCTCGCCAAGCGTGTCGATCAGGTCCAGCAGGTCCTCGGCCGAGCGGGGCTCCTCGCCCCGTCGACCGCCCGTGCCGCTGCCGGCGGGGGCCTCGCTCTCGGTCAGAGGAACCTGACGAATAACGTACAACGTGTCGATAATCTCGCTCAGCCCGCCGGCCTGGGTCATCGCGTCCAGAACGCGGAAATCGGCTGCGGGGATGAGGAACTGCCCGCCACCCATCTGCCCGCCAAGCACGCTGTAGGTGTTCTGACGCGGGTTGGTCACCTGGAGGATGACGAGCGGGTCCGCGACCAGGGCCCGCATCGCGTCGGCGATCGCGTCCCGCGCTTCCTCGCTGGTCATGCCCGCGATGCGGACGCGCCCGATCTGCGGCAGGTCGATCGAGCCTTGGGAATCGACGAACTGGAAGATTTGCTCCGGCGCGTCGACGCGGATCAGGTCGTAGGCCGTCACCTGCACCGCGTCGCCCGGGGCGATCCGGTAGTCGGTCACCTCGGGCACGAGGTCCTCGGGCTCAATGCCCGAGATATCCACGTACTGCCCGCTCTCGCCCTCGATCGCGCTGAGACGCTCGAGGATCGGCACCGTCGTCGGCGTCCGCTCCCAGCGCCCTGTGACCGAAGGGTCCATGAAGCTGTCGGTCTCGCATCCGGTCAGACCGGCCAGACCGACCACCGACAACGCCAACGCGCCCGCCATCAGGCGTCGCGGGCGTCGGGAAATTACGTTCGACTCGTCGGCACGCTGCATCACGGGTCGCGCTCCTGCAATCGAAAAGAACCGGGGTCCGGGCTCACAAGCCGTCTGGGCAAGCCCGCAGCCGAACCCGGCCGGGACCAACTCGGGCCACCGCACAACCTAGCACCGAGTGCGGGCGTGTCAAACGAACCGGAGGTCACCCCGGTTCGTCGCGAGCGGGCCAACCGCCCGCACAACGCGAACCATCGACCCGATCCGCCCCTCCGGTTGAGCCCGGTTCCGCACCCGGACCCCACCCGAGCACGCACCCGGGCGGTTCTGACGATAGAGAGTCGCGAATCGGCAAAATCTGCGCGTGCCGTGGCTTCCGCCCCCGCGACTGGGCTCTTGACGCCCACGCCACGGGCGTGCGGGCCCGCCCCTAGTATTGTCCGATGCGTGAAGACTCCCCGACGACACAGCCGCCCGCACCCGCGAACGCCGGAGCCCGCACCTCGCCCGCCAGCCCCCCGGCCAACCCGACCGCCATCGCCCGCACCCTCCAGCGCCACCCCCGCCCCGCCGGCGGCGACCCCATGCGCCGCGTCGATAAACCCGTCTTCAGCCTCACCAGCATGGTTATCAACAACCAGGAGGCCCCCGTCCAGCAGCTCGCCACCAAGCGCAAGCCGAGCTGGCTCAAGGCGAAAGTCCCCGGCGGCCCCGGCTACAACCGCCTCAAGCAGATCATGGACGAGCACAGCCTCTTCACCGTCTGCCAGGAGGCCGGCTGCCCCAACATGGGCGAGTGCTGGGCACGCGGCGTCGCCACGATCATGATCCTCGGCGACACCTGCACCCGCGCCTGCGGCTTCTGCAATGTCAAAACCGGACGCCCCAAGCCCGTCGACCGAGACGAACCCCGGCGCGTCGCCGAATCCCTCGCCCTCATGGGCCTCAAGCACGTCGTCGTCACCAGCGTCAACCGCGACGAGCTCCCCGACGGCGGCGCGGGCATCTGGGCCGAGACGATCATCCGCAGCAAAGAAGCCTGCCCCGGCATGTCCATCGAGGTCCTGATCCCGGACTTCGAGGGCGACTGGGGCGCGCTCCAGATGGTCATCGACGCCGCGCCCCACATCATCAACCACAACGTCGAGTGCGTCCGGCGCATGTACCCGGCCGTGCGCCCCAGCGCCAAGTTCGACCGCTCCCTCGAACTCCTCCGACGCGTCAAGGAGCAGGGCGGCGTCGCTAAGACCGGCATCATGGTCGGCATCGGCGAACGCGACGAGGAAGTCCTCGAACTCATGGACCAACTCGTCGAGGCGACCGCGAAGCACCAAGGTCCAAAACCCGGCGATCCCTGCGACATCCTCACGATCGGCCAATACCTCCAGCCCACCCGCAACCACCTCCCGATCGACCGCTGGGTGACCCCCGAGCAGTTCGACATGTACCGAGACGAGGGCGTGAAGCGGGGGCTGAAGGTCGTGGAGAGCGGCCCGATGGTCCGGAGCAGCTACCACGCCGACATGCAGGCCGACGCCCTGAGCGGGATCGAAGGCGAACGAGCCCAAAACGAAGCCGCCGGCGTCCCCCAGCCGGGCGTGGAACGGGTGCGGCAGTTGATCGAAGAACGCGAGCGCCGGGGATAAGCCCGTCATGGGCACCAATTGGGTCTTGTTACGCATTTAAATAAAATTGCCTGAGGCTTATTGACGAAATAAGACTCATAGATACGATGTACTGATGGCTGCGCGAGGCAAAAAGCCGCAGACGTCCTGGTCGCCGGGTACGGACGATTACCGGACTGCTCTTGTCGATCAGAACCCCTGGTGGTCGAGCGGGGATGTTCCTCAGGCGCTCGCCCAGACGCAGGAACGCACCCTCGGCGCGAACCTGTTCAGGGTCATGCAGGATGGCGTTGGCCGTCAACGCTTTCACGTGGTCATCGGCCCGCGACGCGTCGGCAAGACCACCGCGATGTACCAGACGGTCCGCCACCTGCTGGCGCAAGGTGTCAGCCCGCGCCGGATCCTCTGGCTCCGCCTTGACCACCCGCTGCTGATGCGCGTCTCGCTCGGCGACTGGGTCTCCACGTACGCACGCCATGAACTCGTTACAACCTCTGAGCAACCCACGTACGTTTTTCTCGATGAACTGACGTACGCGGAGGACTGGGACCTCTGGCTCAAAACGTTTTACGACGAAGCGTGGCCCGTGCGTGTTGTGGGCTCGTCGAGTTCGACGGCTCTGCTGCGCGATCGCCACGTCGAAAGCGGCGTCGGGCGATGGGACGAGATGTATCTGTCGCCATATCTCTTTCCCGAGTACTTGAGACTGATCGGAAACGCAGATCAGATCAGCACCGAGTCAACGTTGGCTGAGACAATCCGTGCGAATGCCACGGACAGCTCATCAGCGATGGCCGAGCCGCTCCGCCGATACCTCCTCACCGGCGGCTTCCCGGAGTTACTGCTCCGCGAGCGGGCGTCCGACGCCGACGAGCGGTCCCGTTTGCTCGAATCACAGAGCACGCTCCGTTCCGATGCGGTCGAACGCGTGGTCTACAAAGACATCCCGCAGGCGTACGGCGTCGACAATCCCATGGCCCTCGAGCGGATGCTCTACGTGCTCGCCGAGCAGGCGACGGGCTTGTTGTCGCCGAAGAACGTTTGCGCGGATATCCAGATGACAACCCCGACGTTCGAGCGCTATCTGAGCTATCTCGAACGCGCCTTCCTCGTCTTCACGCTCCAGAATTACGCGGGTTCGGAAGGGACAAAGCAGCGTCGCGGGCGCAAGCTGTACTTCGTGGACGGGGCCGTGCGGAACGCCGCCTTGCACCGTGGGCTCTCGCCCCTTGATGACCAAGGCGAGTTGGGCGTGCTGCGAGAGAACCTCGTTGCCGGGCATCTCCACGCGCTCGCGCAGCTCCACCAGACTCGCCTCTACCACTGGCGAGACGGCAAGACCGAGGTCGACCTGGTCTATGACGATGACCTTGGGCCGCTGGCGTTCGAGGTCGCCTCCAGCCCGCGTCACCATCGCGGGGCGCTCCGGGATTTTGCCGAACGGTTTCCCCGCTTTCGCGGACGGTGCTACCTCGTGGCTCCCGGCGCGAGCTATGAGCCGCCGCACAAGCCACTCAATAAGCCCGGGTTGATCTCGATCGAACTGCTGGTCCGTTGTGCGGGCGCTGTCGCGGAACGGGCTCTACGTCTTCGCCTTGGTGTGGATGCGTCCTAGCCTCCCCCCATGCGATCCGAGATCCTCCAAGCCATCGTGACCACCGTCGCGATCATGAACCCCTTCGGCACCGCGCCGATCTTTCAGAACATGGTCTCCCCGCTCACGCCCGCGCGTCAGCGGGCGGCCGCCGTCAGCGTCTGCCTCTTCATCGCCGTCGTTCTCGTCGGCGTCGCGTTCGCCGGCGGGTTCGTCCTCAGCCTCTTCGGCATCTCGATCGACGCGTTCAAGGCCGCGGGCGGCGTCCTGATCGGGCTCATGGGCTTCGAGATGGTCCGCGGGAGCAAGAGCCAGGAGCACGAGCGCCTGGCCGACGAGGAAGAGATCCGCGAGCACGTGCTCGTCCCCTTCGCGATGCCGATCGTGGTCGGGCCCGGCACGATCGCGACGATCGTCACGCTGAGCCTGAACGCGCGGGGCCCGGTGCCCTGGACCGCGCTCGCGGCCGTCGCCGCCGGCGTGCTCGTCACCGGCGCGTGCCTCTTCGGCATCCTGTTATTCGGGCGCTACCTCTCCAAGGGCGCGCAGCGGATCTTCACCCGCTTCCTCGGGCTGATCCTCATGGCGATGGGCATGCAGTTCCTGCTCGCCGGGGCCGGCGCGGTGATGCAGGGCGCGGGGGCCCCGGGCATCGCGCCCTGAACGCCTACAGCCCCGCCCATTCGCGCAGCACCTTGTCCAATGCCGGCGGCACCGGCATCACGCTGAGTCGCGACTGCTTGACCAGCGTGAACTCTGCGAACCGCTTGTCGCCCTTGATCTTCGAGAGCGGGACGGGCTCTTTCGCCGCCTTCTTCGGCGCGAGATCGAACAGCACGAACTTGGGCTCGCCCGTGGAGGCGATCGTCTCGCCCGCGTGATCGGGGTCTTCGTACGCGCCGCGCACGACCTTTGCGAGCCCGACGATGCGTTTCTCATCGCCGCTGTGATAGATGAACGCCTCGTCGCCTTCTTCGATGGCGCGCATGTGCTTCTGCGCGGGAGCGCTGGTGACGCCGTCCCAGTGGGTGCGTTGGTCGCGGACGAGATCGTCGTAGCTGTAGACGTCGGGCTCGGATTTCAGCAGCCAGGTGGTCATGCGGTGAGTGTAGTGGGGGCGTGCGCACAAAAAACGCCCTCGGGCAAGGCCGAGGGCGTTCGAGGTCGATCGAGAAATCGTGGGTCTTAGCCGGCGTTGGCGGGGGCCGAGTCGGCCTTGACGGTCTGGGCTGGGCAGACGTCGCTGCACGGCTTGTCGTCGCACGCCTTCTTGTCGCTGCATTCGGTCTTCTTCGAGCAGCAGGCGCTGGTTTCCGCGACGGTCTGCACGTTCGCCGAGTTGCAGGAGCCCTTGGTCTGGCACGCGCCCTTGCGGGTGGTGCCGAGGGTCTTGAAGCTCGCGAGGGTGAAGCTCGCGGCCGGGGCGGCCTGGCTCCCGCACGGGGCGGCGCAGGTCGCGGCAGCAACGGGCGTCGCGGTCGAGCAGGTGGCCTTGGTCGAGCAGGCGGTGGTGGTCGTCGCGCAGGTCTTCGTGGCCGAGCAGGTGCTGGCCGCGACGGTCATCGCGGTGCTCTCGCAAGTGGTCTTGCACGCGGTCGCGCAGTCGCTGGCGAGGGCCACGGTCTGGGCCTCCGCCTTGCAGCAGCCGCTCTTGGTCTCGACGGCGGCGACGGTCATCGCGGCACCCTCGCAGGTCGTCGAGCAATCGGTTTTGGTCGAGCAGGTGTTCGCGGCAACGGTCTGCACCGCGGCGCTGCAGCACTCGGTCTTGGTCGAGCAATCGCTCTTAGTGGCGCAGTCGCTGGTCTGGCTGACGGGCGTGGCCTGAGCCTTCTCCGCAGCCTTCTCATCGGGGCAGCCGCCGCAGCAGTCGCCCTTGCCGTCGCCCACGCACCCGTCGGTGAGCTGCTTGCACTCGGTCGAAGCCACGGTCTGGACCGCGACGGCGTCGCCGCACTCGGTCTTCGCGCTGCAGCAGCCGCTCTCGGTCGCGGCAACAGTGGTCACCGTGGCCTGCTCGCAGTCGCTCTTGCCCTGGCAGCAGCCGCTCTTGGTCTCGGTCGCGGTCGCCATGAGCGAGCAGCAGGCCGAGCCGAGGTCGCAATCGCTCTTCTCGTCGTGCACGTGCTCGACGCCGCTGGCGCAGAGGGCGCAGTGATGCCCGTCGCTCGCGGTCTCGCTGACGAGCGCGACGTCGCCGCCGGATCGCTTGCTCTCGCACGCGCCGAGGATGCACCCCGTCGAAACCAAGTTGAACCCACCAACCGCGACCGCGGTCAGCGCGATCACGCCGACCGCCGCTTTCACGGCAAACATTCCAGGACAACACCGCATCGCTCGGCCTCCTTCTATCGCGACGGGCTTCACGCCCGTGATGGTTCTCAAACCCCCGTTGCCCGAAGCCCTTCGTACGAGAATCGCAGACGGATCATCGGCATCGACCACTTCACTGTACCGCCAGAGCCATAGATCGGCGGCTGCGGCACGCTGATTTCCTTCCAGAATCCCCGAAAACTGCATCGGTGTCAAGGCTGTTGCAACAGATACTAGAGATTGGACGATTCGGCTCGGTGGATATCACCCTGTTTAGGCGGCTTGAGGACCTTTGATGTCAATGTGGGAGAGCCGCGCGGCTTGGGTGCTTTGTGTGGGGACCGAGTCGGATGGGGTGGGTGTGTGTCGTTTTCGGGCTGCGGTGGAGTGAAGGGTTCGGGCGGTCGATACCGACGCGGGGCCCGGCCGACGGATCGGCCTGCGGGCGTTCGGGCGGGGCATCGGTGCAGACGGAGGTGGCGCAGGTATGGATTCCAACCCGCACGATCGGCCCGCAACGGACCCGGCACACCCGGCCGACCCGGACCCCGTCGCCCACGCTGCGGAGGCGGAGGCCGGCGACCGCCTGCTGGACATGATCGCGGACGTGGAGCAGCAGCTCGCGAGCCTGAAGCAGGTCCACGCGCAGCGTCGCGAGACGGAGCTGACGCTGACCGAGCGCGAGGCCGACCTCGCCAAGCGCGAGCAGGACTTGGTTTTCCGGTTCGACCAGATCCAGGCCGAGAAGGAGACCCTGGACGCGGCCCGCGGGGAGCTGGAGCGCGGACGGTCGGAGATCCAGACGGCTCTGGCGGAGCTCGAAGACCGGCGTCAGACGCAGGCCGAGCGCGAGCGGATGATCCGCGAAGACAGCGAGCAGCGGATCGAATTGCTGAGCCAGCGCGAGGAAGAGATCGCCCGCGGCGCGGAGCTGGTCCGCCAGAGCCGCGACGAGATCGACCGACTCCGCGACGAACTGGCGGCCCAGCAAACGGCGCTCGACGAGCGTGCGGCGGTCTTCGAGGCGGGCGAGCAGGAATTGCGGGCGAAGCTGGAAGGGTTCAGCCAACGGATCATCGAAGCCGAGCAGGCGCGGGAGGCGTTGGAGGTCGCGCTGGGCGAGCGTGAAGAGGCGCTGTCGTCGATGGCGTCGGAGCTTGGGGAAGCGCGGGCGTCGACCGCGGGTTCGGCGGAAGCCGAGGCCCGTCTGGAGGCCGCCGAAGCGGAGATCGCCGCTCAGCGTCAGGAGATCACGCGTCTTGAGGCCTCGCTTGCCGAGCGTGCGTCGCTGATCGAGGAGCTCCGCGAGCAGCAGGCCGACGCGGGCGTCGCCGGGCAGCGGATCCAGACGCTCGAGGCGCAGCTCTCGGCGGCGGTCGATGCGCGTGAAGCGCTCGAGGAGCGCCTGCGCGGGCTGGAGCGCGAGCTGGAGGCGGTGCAAGGCGAGGCCCGCGAGCTCGTCGAGCGTCACCGGGCCGAGCACGGCAAGCGTTCGGTCGAGATCGAGCGTGAGCTGAAAGCGGCGAGGTCGGCGTGCGACGCGTTGCAGCGCGAGCTCGACGCGGCTCGGGCCGAGAAGACGGACCTGGAAAACGACGTTCTCGGCTTGACGGCCGAGGTCACCCAGCTCCGCGAGCGCCCCGCGGGGCGGAGCGATCCGTTCATCGCGAGTCGTCGTGCGCGCCTCCACGCCGTGCGCCAGGCGCTGCGGGCGCAGTCGGCGAAGCTGCAGAAAGCGAACCAGGCGCTGCGGAAGCGGTATCAGCAGGCCGAGCAGGTGCTGGCGCAGCGCGGGGAGCTGATCGTGGCGCGGGACGCGCTGGCGGCGGCGCAGTCCAAGGCGGACACGCAGAGCCGGGCCGGGCGGATGTTCGGCGGGATGGCCCTGTTCCTGCTTGTGCTGACGCTGGTGGGTTCGCTGTCGTGGGTGACGGCGTTGCAGGTGGTGCCCGGGCGGTACGCCGCGACCGCGGTCATCGCCGCCCAGTCCCGGAACCGGGACCTGACCCCGGAGGAGGCGCAGCAGTGGGTCGCGTTCCATCAGGAAACGCTGACCGACGCGCGGTTCCTGGAGATGGCCTCCGAGCGCATGCGCCGGCGGGGGATCACCTCGATGGGCAGCGCCCCGGCGCTCCGCGAGCGGATGAACAGCGACACGGACGCCTTCAGCAGCGAGCCGGGCACGCTCACGATCGAGCTGCGCGGGCGCGGCGGGCAACGCACCGCGCGGGAGCTTGAAACCTTGGTCGCCTCGCTGATCGCCCACAGCAACGCCAGCCGACTCCGGCGCGCCGACGCCGCGATGACCGTCCTCCGAAGCCCGCCCTCCGGGGCCGATCGCCCGATCGGGTACGAGCACTACGCGGTCGCCGGCTCCGGGCTCGGCGTCGCGGTGCTGCTCAGCGGGTTCCTCGGCTTCGGCATCTGGCGCAAGCTCTCCAGCGTCAAGAGCACGTTCGAGCAGCAGGCGCAGGTCGATGCCGCGCTCGAAGAGGCGCGGTGGGGCCTGCCGGAAGACCTCAGCAGCGAACGGCTGGAAGGCTGAGGCGGCACTTTGCCGCTCGGGGGGCCGAAGCACGGCGTTCCCGCGGGCGGGTCTCGCCCCGCCCCCCCCTCGCACCGCACAGCACAGATCATGACAACGCCCCGGGAATCCCGGGGCGTTCGTCGTATCGGCGAGGGTTGTGCGCGCGAACGGGCGGGGGTTACGCGACGGAGGCGAGAATGATTATCGAGACAGCCTGCCCACGCTCGTAGGTGGTCGCGACGATCGCGTACTGCGTGCGGGGGTTGGGGTCGAAGCCGGCTTGGGTGCGGAGGGCCTCTCGCGCCAGCCCGCCGGTCGCGCTGCCCTCGAGGGCGTGGCGCGGGCCGACCGGGGCGCCGTTGGCGTCGAGCGCAACGAGTTCGAGCGTGACCCCGGGCGTGCGGGCGAGGTTCTGGTGATAGACCACGACGTCGCCGGTGGTCTGGTTGATCCAGACGGCGGCCGAGGCGCGGTCAAACGGCGCGGGCGCGTCGCCCGCGAGCACGAGGGCGCGCTTGATCGAGTCGGCCCCGACGAGGACGGCGGCCGCGTCGCTCCCGGCCCGCGCGACCATCGCCTCGATCACCGCGTTGCTCTGCATCTGACGCTCGAGCTCGCTGTGGCTGTTCTGCAACCAGATAATGAACGCACCGAACACGACAGCCGCCGTCGCGAAGCCGATCGAGGACGCGCGCCACACCGGGCTCACCCGCCGGGTCGGGAGCATCGCCGCCCCGGTCCGCCCGGCCGCGTGACGCAGGCGACGCACGCTGAGCAGTTCCTCTTCCAGCGCATCGACCGAAGCCGTGCGGACGGCCTCGATCACCCGGGCCCGAAGGTCGGCGGGCGCGTCCACCTCGGGGAGCAGCGTGTCGAGCTGCGCGATCCGGGTCTGCTCGCGCCGGATCTGGGCCTGAACGGCCGGGCCGGCCGAGGCGAGGGCCCGCTCGAACGCCTCGCGTTCGTCCGGATCGAGCAGGGCGAGCACGTCGAGTGCCGCCAACTCGATCAGGTCCGCGGTGGTCATCTGGGATGTCGAGTTCTTCGCGCCGTTCATGCGGCCGACTCCTCATTCACTTGCACACGCTCGCGCAGACGGACCAGGGCCCGGCTCAACGCGGATTTGATGGTACCAAGAGGTGTGTCTAATTCCTCACCAATTTGTCGCAATGTCTGCCCCCCGAGATACGCCCGGGTGACCACCGTCCGCTGGAGCTCCGGGAGCTCCTCGATCCGCTTCATCAATTCCCCGAACCGCTCGGCATTGAGCAGGTTGTCGGCCTCGCTCGCCCGGACGGGCGGGCTGTACGCCCCCGTCGCCTCGTCCATCGTGGTCGCCTTGATCCGGGCCCGCTGGCGACGGAGCTTGTCGACCAGGTGCCGACGGCTCAGCAGCATGACCCAGGTCACCAGGGCGGCCCGCTTCGGGTCGTACCGGTCCGCGGTCCGCCAGAGACGGACGAAGACCTCCTGCACGGCGTCCTCGGCCTCGGCCCGGGTCGGCATCGTCTGGTACGCCATGCGGAACACCAGCGACCCGAACCGGTCGTACAGCTCCCCGACGGCCGCCTCATCGCGAGCCGCCACGCGCTGCATCAACGCCAGGTCCTGATCGGGCGAAGCCGTCACCTCGGGGTCTCCAACGTGCGGTGGGGGTGTGAGCCGCCGAATGCGGCCCCCCGGAGCCAGTGCCGAGCGTCCTAGATCCTTGCCCGGCAGCGGGCTATACGCCCCCCCCGAGGGCCGCGGTTGCACGGGGTCTGCGAATCTGGTGAAGCGGGTGCCGAGAACGTATTCCACGAGGGTGAAGACCCCAAAAACGGCTTGTCGAGCCACGGGCAATCCGTGGTGATCGCGTCGCTTCGCGTGTGAAGCGGATGTCCGCTAGAATCCGCCTGTTCTGGGGATTGTAATTTTATCATCACAGGCAGGAAGACCCTTGTGGGGGATGGGATTTTCCGATAGTCTGTATGAGCAGGTCGCACGGACCCGAAGGGGCCAGCCGCGGAGATCCTGACAGCGTGCCGATTCATCGTGACAACACGATTGTGGCGAGCCACCCTTGCGCCGGTGAGGTGCGAGGGCGTTGTGGACGCGCTCGTCCCGGGTTTACGCTGATCGACGTCTTGGTGTCGCTCGCGGTGGTGGGTGTGCTGATCAGCCTGCTGCTCCCGAGCCTGAGCCGTGTTCGGGAGACGACCCGTCAGGTGCTTTGCTCCTCGAACGTTCGTCAGATCGGGCTCGGCGTCGCGATGTACGCCGACGACTGGCAGGACCGGATCCCGATGTCGGTCTATGTCACGCCGATCGGGCACCAGATCCCCCGGGGGGCCAACGGGGCGGCCGGCTCGGCTGTCAACACGATCAATCTTCGCCTGGATATTGATGGTCTGTGGCGGAGCCCTTGGGACGGCCTCGGGCGGCTGTACAGCGCCGAGTATCTTCCGACCCCGGGCGTGTTCTTCTGCCCGTCGCACTCCGGTGAGCACCCGCAGAGCCGTTACGAGGGCCAGTGGACCCGGCCGATCGGCTTGATCGTGGGCAACTACCAGTATCGCGGTCAGGGCCCCAACGGCTCGACGTATCTGAGCCGCATCGAGCCCCGCCGATCCTCGCTCGTGGCGGACATGATGTTCGATGCGGACAGCCCGAACCACGACAACGGGCTCAACCTGCTCCGCTCGGACATCTCGATTTCGTTCATCGCCGATGATTCCGGGCAGCTTTACCGGCGCTTCGCGATGATGGCCGGCGGGAGCGGGACCGGCGGCGTCCGAGCCTGGGACACCCTTGATCGCGCCAGCGACGGGCAGAGCACCTCGGGCGGCGGTAGCGGCGGTGGCGGCGGGCCCGGCGGGTTCTGATCGATCTGCATCTTGGTGTCAGCGCACAACGTCGCTCGGAGCGGGCGTCGGGGTGGTGCCATTGATCAGGTGCATGAGGTGGATCTGTTGCTCGCTGCGCGGGTGGGCGCTGACGCCGCCGACCCGATCGGGGTCAAACATATAGATGGTGGAGTAGAAGAAGATCGGGGCCATGGGGACGTCTTCTTCCATGAGGATGCGCTCGGCCTCTTCGAGCATGCGCATCCGGGCCTCCGGGTCGGCCTCGTCGCTCGCCCGGTCGAGGAGCTCGTCGAGCACGGGGTTGCTGTAGGCGCGGTCGTTGTTGCCGTCGCCGGTGCGGTTGAGATCGAGGAAGGTGGTGGGGTCGGAGTAGTCCCCGTACCACCCGCCGCGTGCGGTCATGAAGTTCTGGTTCTTGAGGTCGTCGCGGTAGACCTTGATCTCTTTCTGGCTGAGCGAGACGGGGACGCCGAGGTACTGTCGCCAGTTCTTGGCGATCGCCTGGGCGATCGTGTCGTGCCCGCCGCCGGTGTTGACGCTGAGCTCGACGGTGGGGAAGCGGCTGGTGTCGGGGTAGCCGGCCTCGGCGAGCAGCCGCCGGGCGCGCTGGATCAGCTCGCGCCGGGCTTCCTCGGTGCGCATGTCGCCGATGTTGGGCAGGCCCTGAGGCGGGGTGTAGCCGGGGATCGATCCGGGCGGGATGAGGGAGTGGGCGACGGGCTCGCCGAGGCGTCGCACCTCGTCGGCGATCGAGGCTTTGTCGATCATCATCGCGAACGCGCGCCGCACGCGGGCGTCGTGGAACGGGTTGTCCCGCCCGTCGGGGAGGTTCGGGAGGGTGTTGAAGTTCCACCAGTAGGTGCCGAAGGCGGGGACGGCGTGGATGTGCTTCCGCGGATCGGGCGGGAGGCGCCGGTCGATCTCGAACTGGTCGAGCCCCTGGGCCCGCAGTTCCTCGATCAGGTCGGCGTGCTCGCGGTAGAAATCGGCCTTGTCGTCGAGCATGTCGCCGCGGTAGGCGGGGGTGACCTCGCTGAGCCAGTCGACCGCGCCGGTCTGGAACGCGAGGACCTGCGCGTTGGGGTCCTCCACGCTCGGGATGCTCACCGAGCGGATGCGCAGGGCATCGGTGTCCCACCAGTGGGGGTTGGCTTCGAAGCGCATGTCGCGCTTGAACCGCCAGCGCGTGAGCTTGAACGGGCCGTTGCTCACCAGCGTCGGCGGCTTGGTCCAGCCCAGGCGCGTCCGCATCCGCCCGCTCGCCGGGTCCAGACGCTCGTACTGCTGCACTAGGGGCGGGTAGACGGGGTAGAGCACCGCGAAGCCCGCGATGTCCAGGAAATACGGGATCCGGCGCGTGAGGTGCACGGTGAACGTCCGCGCCTCGTCGTCGGCCTCGATCGCCACCATCGACTCGAACCGGCGCTCGGTCTCTGCCCATAACGCCTCGGCCGAGTCGTACGGGCTCTCGGGCGTGCCGAAGCGGGCGAGCTCGTCGGTCCGCCAGTTATAGAAATCCTCGGCCCCGTCGATCAGCATGAACAGCTTGAAGTAGGCGGCGGCGTTGTCCGGCAGCATCGCGCGGCGCCAGCTGTACGCGAAATCGCTCGGCTTGACGAGCGAGCCGTTGGACCACTTCGGGCGCGGGTTCTCGCGGAAAAAGAACGTGTACGTGCGCCCGTCCTCGGAGATCGCCCACCGCTCGGCGACCGCCGGGATGGCGGCGAAATCGTCGCTGAAGATGTCGGCCCGCACCAGCCCCTCGAAGAGCATCCGCCCGACGCGGAGGTCCTGCATCCAGGACATCTTCTGGAGGTCGAGCGTGGTGACGTCGCCCCGGTTGATGAAGGCGAAGTCGGCGGGCGGCTCCGGGCGGTCGCTGAGCACGCTGACGGCGATCGCCAACGCGAGCAGCACGATCGGGATAAGCAGGCGGACCATGCCCGGAGTCTACACCGGCGCGTTCTCGGACCCGGCGTCCGGCTCGTGGGGCAGGGGTTGGGTTGTGCGGGTCGGGGCCGTGAAGGGGGGCTGGGTCGCCTTCAAGTCGTGGTGGGGTGGGTCCGATGACCTTGCGGTGCGCCTCCCGGGCTCGGGCCCCGGCTGCGCCGCGATCGGAGGCCTCGTCACGTGGACATCGGCACCGTCATCGGGCTCATCGTGGGGATCGGGGCGATCCTCATGTCGATCATCCTGGGCGGGGGCAACCCGGCCACGCTGATCAACTTCCCGTCCATCGCGGTGGTGGTGGGGGGGACGATCGGCGCGATCGTGGTTTCTTACCCGCTGGCGCGCGTCTTCAAGATGCACAAGGTCCTGCTGAAGGCGTTCTTCGTGAAGCCGGCGGACCCGGGCGAGACGATCCGCGACCTGGTCCGCTACGCCGAGGTCGCCCGTCGCGAGGGCATCCTGAGCCTCGAGAACCTGATCAGCGAGATGAAGGACCCGTTCATCGTCCGCGGCGTCAAGATGGCCGTGGACGGGACCGACCCGGAACTGATCAAGACGATCATGGACACGGAGCTGGAAGCGCTCATGGAGCGTCACTTCCAGGGCAAGCAGATGCTGGACCTGATCGGGCGTTACGCGCCGGCATTCGGCATGATCGGCACCCTGCTCGGGCTGATCGCGATGCTCCAGAACATGGACGACCCCTCGAAGATCGGCCCGGGCATGGCGGTCGCGCTGATCACGACGCTCTACGGCGCGCTGCTGGCGAACATCGTCACCGGCCCGATGGGCGACAAGCTCGTCTCCCGCGACAACGAGGAGGTCCTGGTCAAGTCGATCATCATCGCGGGTGTGATGTCGATCCAGTCGGGCGACAACCCCCGCGTGGTCGAGAGCAAGCTGCTCACCTTCCTGCCCCCGGCCGACCGGGCCGCGGTGAGCCCGGGCGAGGCCGCCTGACCGGCAGAGCCGGAGAAAGGTTGGCCCCGTGGCGCTCAAGAAAAAGCGAAGCAGCAACGAGATCCCGGCGTGGATCGTGACCTACGGCGACATGATGTCGCTGCTGCTGTGCTTTTTCATTCTGCTCGCCGCGTTCAGCGAGCTGAAGCAGCCGCGTGAGTACCGGAAGGTCTACGTCGCGATCCAGGAAGCCCTGGGCCTCCGCGGCGGGATGGGCAACATCCCGCTCGAGACCGACCCCAGCAACACGCTCCACAACCAGCTCGAAGAGCTCGGCAGCAAGGCGACGACCAACCGGAGCCGCGCCGAGGCGACCGAGGCGAACGTGCCCGGGCGGGACCTGCACGTCAGCCGCGTCCACGAGGGCACGGTTTTCACCGTCGGAGGGACGATCACGTTCGACCCGGGCTCGCACGAGCTGAGCGAGACGGCCCGTCGGGTGCTGTCTCAGGAGGTCGCCCCGCGGATCCGGGACCAGCGCGTCAAGATCCGCATCAGCGGGCACGCGTGGGGCGTGGAGGACCTGCGAAGCGGGCTGAGCTACGAGGACCTGAGCTACGAGCGCGCGAGGACCGTGCGCGATTTTCTGGTGAACGAGTGCGAGGTGGACCCGCTGATCCTCCGGATCGAGGCGGCGGGGAACACCGAGCCGAACGTGGTGCCGAGGTCCAGCCTGGAGCCCGCCGGCGAGAACCGGCGCGTGCAGGTTTTCCAGACCGAGGCGTTGATCGATCAGTTGCACCCGGACCCCTACGGGACGGGGCGGTAATCGGGGAGGAGGTCGCCCGTGGCGGATGAGCAGCAGGCGGAGGCGTCGCCTCCGAAGAAGAAGTCGATGAAGACGATCCTGATCGTCGCGGGGCTCATGATCCTGGAAGGTGTCGCGGTGCTCGGCTTCGTCATGATGACGGGGCTGGCGCCCGGGCTGACCAAGGCGATGGACCTCCAGGGCGAGGACGCGGCCGACCGGGAGCGCCCGGTCGAGATCCTCCTGATGGAGGACAAGTTCCCGAACCTGACGACGGGGCGTGTGTGGCTGTACGACGCGCAGATCTGGCTCCGCGTGCGTCAGAAGAACGTGCCGCGGGTCGAGCAGATCATGGAGCGTCGTCGCGCGGAGATCGCCGAGCAGGTCGGGCTGATTTTCAGCCGGGCGCAGGACCGCCAACTCAAGGAGCCGGGCCGCGAGACGATCACGCGCCAGCTCCAGACCTACCTGCAAGAGGTTTTCGAGCACGACGCCGACGGCCTGCCCCGGGTCGAGCGGGTGATGGTGCCGGTGCTCAAGCCGATCCTCGCGGACCTGTAGCCGCCCGTTCGTCGGCTCGGGCGCAGATTTTGCCGACCGAAGCCGAGCGTTCTCATGGTCGCGGACGGGGTGTTGCGGGGGCTGAGGCCGGGCCGATCGCGCAAGGGTTGCGTGCGAGATGGAATTGTGTGCGCGTGCGCCGGGGTGGGCCGATGCTGTGCGAGCCGCGGAGGCGGTGCGCGTTGGGCGTGGCGAGCACGCACGCCCGCGCGGGTGAGCAACACGAGTTGCTCGGGACGCGGGAGGCGGCACGGCATGGCGGATCAGGACGACATCAAACGCCCGGGCGACGACCCGGCGCCCGAGGGTGAAACGCCGACGAACGACGCGGAGGACGCGTCGCTCCCGGAGCCGACGCCCCCGGCTGACAACCAACCCGAGGACCAGCCCGAAGCCTCGGCCGATGAGGCGACGGAGGCCTCCGCGGTGTCGGAGCCGGAGACCGCTGCGGCTGGCGAGGCGAGCGACGGGGACGAGCTGGACGCCGCGACCGCGGCGGCCCTCGCGGCTGCGCAGGAGGCCGTCGCCATCGCGACCGGCGCGACCAAGCCCCCGGCGGCGTCCGCCCCGGCGGGATCCGCAGGCGAGGCGTCGAAAACGGGCCCGATCAGCGATGCCGACATCGCCGCGGCGATGGCGACCGCCAAGCTTGAACGAGCGATCGACGAGCAGGCCGAGCCGCTGCGTCTGCCCGACTTCGCCCCCGGCGCGAACGCGGGCGGGGAGGGCGGGCAGGGGCGGTTCGACCTGCTCAACGGCGTCAATCTGAACGTCAAGATCGAGCTCGGGCGCACGCGAATGCTCCTTGAGGATGTGCTCCGCCTCACCGAGGGCGCGGTCGTGGAACTCGACAAGCTCGCGGGCGACCCGGTGGACGTCTTCGTGAACGAACGTCACGTCGCGCGAGGCGAGGTCCTCGTGCTCAACGACAATTTCTGCGTGCGGATCAACGAGATCGTGGACACTGCGCTTGAGAGCCAGCGCGGCTCCGCCCGCGCCAGCGGTTGATCACGGCGCCAAGCGGAGAGCCGGGGAGAAGAGCGAGGACGGGGCCCCGCGGCGGGCCGAGACCATTTGCAGCAACCACCGACGGCGGAGCCGTCGGAGCATGAGCCAGGATGGCGATGACCATGCAGCGGCGGACATCTCTCGCGGCGACCGTGCCGACCCGGCGTTCACACGCCGGCGTGCGCGCCTGCGCGTTCATCTTCGCCCTGCTCGCCGCCAACGCCGCGCTCGCGGACTTCGCTCGGTTCGGCCCCGTCTTACCCGAAGATTCGGGCGTGGTCGCGGTATCGCAGCCCTCGGCGGATGCGTCCCTGGCGAGGGAATCGCGCCCGCTTTTCCCGGATGCCGCCCGCCCCGAGGCACGGGCGGAGAGTGCGGGACCGGGCCATGCCGTGGCTCAGGAAGCGCCGCGGACGGCGGCCGCGTTGGTCGTGGTGCTCGCGATCGCCGCGGCGATCTTCCTCGGGCTGCGCGCGATCGCGAAGCGCACCGGCGGGTTCGCCGCGATGCTGGGCCCGGGCGGGCGAGCGCCGGCGGGCGTCCTCGAAGTGCTCGGGCGATACCCTGTCGGACGCGGGCAGACGCTCGTGATCCTCAAACTCGATCGGCGCGTGCTGCTCGTCTCCCAGACCGGCGGCGGGCGCCTCGGCGGCGGGGGCTTCCAGACTCTCTGCGAGCTGAGCGAGCCCGACGACGTCGCCTCGATCCTCCGCAAGACGCGGGATGAATCGAGCGAATCGATGTCCTCGCGGTTCCAGCAGATGCTCAAGACGTTTGACCGCGGGCACGAGAGCCGCGGCGCCGACCCGACGCGGATCGTGACGAGCATCGCGCCTGCGCCGATCCGTGTGCGTCCCGCCCCGCCCGCACCGTCATCGCCCGCGACGCCGATGACCGGTCGCGACGCGGCGGCCGCCCTGCGCTCGCGTTTGGACGCGTTGCGCCAGGCCGAAGCGGCGTCGGTCGAACTGAGCCAGGCGAGCCGCCTGCGGGAGGTGCGGGCATGAACGTGCGCACGCTCGCGATGTGGCTGCTGGTGGTGGTGTCGGTGCTGTGCGCCGCGTCGTCGGCGTTCGGTCAGGTGATCTATGGCCCGCAGGAGCCGGGTGCGGCCCCGCCGCCGATGATCCCGGGCGGCCCGCCCTGGGACGGCGGGACGGGCCCGGTGCTCGCGCCGCCGGAGGTGGTTGCGAGCCGCGATTCGCTCAACCCGATCAGCGTGCTGGGCGGCGCGGCCGAGCTGTTCGCGGGGCGCGGTGCGTACAACGGCGTGGGCGAGCCCGGCGCGGTGGGGCCGAGCGACGACCGCCCGGGTTTGTCGGCGGCGATCAACGTGATGATCCTGCTGACGACGCTGACGCTGGTGCCGTCGATCGTGCTGATGTGCACGTGCTTCCTGCGGATCCTGATCGTGCTGGGGTTGTTGAAGCAGGCGCTCGGGACGCAGAGCCTCCCGCCGAGCCAGGTGCTGACGGGCCTGGCGCTGTTCATGACGCTGCTGGTGATGAGCCCGACGATCGACCGGATCTGGTCGGAGGCGGTGGAGCCGTACGGGGCCGGAGAGATCCGCGACTACGACGAGCTTTGGGACCGGGCGAAGACGCCGGTGCGGGACTTCATGTTCGACCAGATCGAGGCGACGGGGAACTGGTCGAGCCTGATCATGGTGCTCGACTACCGCGGCGTCGACACGAGCGAGCCCGAGACGCTGACCCGCGCCGACGTGGACATGATCTCGCTGATCCCGGCGTACATGCTCAGCGAGCTCAAGGTGGCGTTCCTGATGGGGTTCCGCGTCTATCTGCCGTTCCTGGTGATCGACATGGTGATCGCGAGCCTCCTGATCTCGATGAGCATGATGATGCTCCCGCCGGTGCTGATCAGTCTGCCGTTCAAGCTCTTGCTGTTTGTGCTGGTGGACGGGTGGACGCTGGTGGTGGGGAGCCTGCTGGCGAGCTTCCGTCTCGAGGGCGAGAGCGAGCGCCTGAGCGAGCAGGTGGCGGCCGCCGCCTCGCTCGACCTCGGCGGCGCGGTCGCGCGGGCCCCGCCCTGGGCGATGGACGCGGCGACGGCGGCGATCGGTTGGGTCTCGTGACGCGGACGGAGGCGCAGGATGTACGACGAGTCGGCCGTGCTCTTGGTGCGGGAAACGCTGGTGCTGGTGCTGCGGATCTCCGCGCCGATGCTGCTGGCGGGGATGCTGATCGGCCTGCTGATCTCGATCTTCCAGGCGGTCACGAGCATCCAGGACCAGACGCTGACGTTCGTGCCGAAGATCGCGGTGATGGTGCTGGTGGCGGCGATCCTGGTGCCGTGGATCGTGGGGAATCTTGTCGCGTACGCGCAGGAACTGTTCACGCTGGTGTGGTGATGCGGACGGGTGGCCTGAGCGATGGTGATCGAGCCGCTGCTGGAACACGTCGGGCCGTTCTTTCTCGTGTTCGCGCGGTTCACGGGGCTGTTTGTCTTTGCGCCGATCTTGGGCAGCGGCGTGGTGCCGGTGCGCGCCAAGGCGCTGGCGGCGACGGCGATGGCGTTCGCCGTCTACCCGCTCGCGCCCGAGTGGTCGCAGACGCCGGTGCCGACGGATCTGTTCGGGCTGGCGCCCCTCTTGATCTCGGAGTTGCTGATCGGGCTGCTGCTGGGCCTGCTCGCGACGCTGCCGCTGGTCGCGCTGCAGATGGGCGGGCAGCTCATGGGCTACCAGATGGGCCTCTCGCTGGCGCAGTCGTACAACCCGGATTTCGAGACGAACCTGGACGTCATCGGGCAGATCATGTTCTTGCTGTCGCTGTCGATCTTCGCGGCGGTGGGCGGGTTGGACGCGTTGTTCCTGTCGCTGGTGAACACGCTGGAGCGCGTGCCGCCGGGCGGGTTCCAGGCGGGATGGACGCCGGTGGAGCTGATCGTGGGTCTGCTGGGCTCGGGGTTCGAGCTGGCGGTGCGCGTGGCGACGCCGGTGCTGGGGATCACGCTGGTGTCGATGATGGCGATGGGCTTCATCATGAAGTCGATGCCGCAGGTGAACGTGCTGTCGATCGGGTTTGCGCTCAAGATTCTGCTGGGTGTGTTCATGCTGGCGTTCTCGATCGCGGCGATCGGGGACGCGGGGGCGTCGTGGGTGGAGGCGACGCTGGAGTCGGTGGTGCGCTGGAGCCGCTCGCCGGAGGCCTCGGGCGGGCAGGGGCTGGAGATCATCGAGCGGGCGCGGGCGTCGCGGGGCGGGGGGTGATCGGCGATGGCTGAGGACCTCGGCGAAAAATCCGAACAACCCACCGAGCGCAAGAAGAAGCAGGCGCGCGAGAAGGGGCAGATCGCCAAGAGCCAGGACTTCGGCGCGGCGGTCACGCTCCTCGCGGCGGTCCTGCTCATCGTTGTCTTCGGCGGGTGGATCGGCGACCGGTTCGCGGCGGTCATGACGCGCACGCTCAGCGGCGAAGTGGGCGATGAGCCGCTGAGCGCCGGCTCGGTCGGGGCCGAGGCGCTCTGGGTCGGCACCCAGGCCGCCCTGGCGGTGCTGCCCGTCGCGGCGCTGATGTTCCTGATCGCGATGGTCGGGCAGCTGGTGCAGGTGGGTTTTGTGCTCTCGGGCGAGCCGATCCGTCCCAAGCTGAGCAAGATCAACCCGCTCAAGGGCTCGAAGCGCCTCGTCGGCAAGAAGAACTGGATCAAGACGGGCGTGAGCCTGCTCAAGCTCGCGGTGGTCATCGGCGTCTCGTGGCTGGTGATGAGCGGGAAGGTGGGGCAGATCGCGAACCTGCCGGCGCTCGGGCTCAACGCGGGGCTCGCGGTGATCGCGCGGGTGATGCTCGAGCTGGCGCTCTGGCTGGTGCTGCTGCTGATCGTGGTGGGGATCATCGACATCGTCGCGCAGCGGTGGAGCCACAACGAAGAGCTGAAGATGACCAAGCAGGAGGTCAAGGACGAGCGCAAGAGCATGGACGGCGACCCGCACGTCCGCCAGCGCCGCCAACAGATGGCCCAGGACATCGCGATGCAGCGCGTCCAGGCCGACGTGCCCAAGGCCGACGTCGTCGTGACCAACCCCACGCACTACTCGGTCGCGATCCGCTATGACGGGGCGACGATGAGCGCCCCGCGGGTGGTCGCGAGCGGGGTGGACATGATGGCGTTCCGGATCCGTCACGTGGCGGCGGCGCACGGCGTGCCGATCGTCGAACGCCCGCCGCTCGCGCGGGCGCTCTACTTCGGCGTCCCCGTCGGGGGCGAGGTCCCGCCGCAGCATTACGAAGCGGTCGCAGAAGTCCTGGCGTATGTCTACCGGCTCGAAAACCGGGAGCCGACGTCGGGCGACGCCGGCGCACGCGCCGCCGGGCGTCACGCCGACCGGCGCGAGCCGGCGCGGGCCGGGGCCTGAGCGTTACAGGAGGTTGAACGGGCGTGGCGGATTCCAAGGACAAACCAGCGACCGGCGGCGGGGGGTTCGCGCTCCCCTCGTGGGTCCACGCGATCGGGAAGCAGCGCGGGCTGATCGTCCCCATCGGGTTTGTCTCGCTGCTCGTCGTCCTGCTCGTCCCGCTCCCGCCGGCGATCATGGACGCGCTGATCGCATTCAACATCTCCCTCGGCGTGATCGTCCTGCTCACGACGATCTACATGTCCAAGCCTCTGGAGTTCAGCGTCTTCCCGTCGCTGCTGCTCGCGACCACGCTGCTCCGCCTGGTGCTCAACGTCGCGAGCACGCGCCTGATCCTGACGGCCGACGCCTCGAGCCCGCAGGAGGCGATGGGCGTCGCGGGCAAGGTCATCAGCGCGTTCGGGAATTTCGTCGCCGGCGACAGCCTGTTCGTCGGCATCGTGATCTTCTCGATCATGGTGATCATCCAGTTTCTGGTCATCACCAAGGGCGCGACGCGGGTCAGCGAGGTCGCGGCACGCTTCACCCTCGACGCCATGCCCGGCAAGCAGATGGCGATCGATAGCGATCTCAACGCCGGCATCATCAACGAGCAAGAGGCCCGGGACCGGCGCGAGGAGATCCGGCGCGAGGCCGACTTCTTCGGCTCGATGGACGGTGCGAGCAAGTTTGTCCGGGGCGACGCCGTCGCGGGCATCATCATCACGCTGGTCAACATCATGGGCGGGTTCGCGGTCGGGGCGATGGAGAAGGGCTGGCCAGCGGCGCAGACGGCCGACGTCTTCACGCGACTGACCATCGGCGACGGGCTCGCGAGCCAGATCCCGAGCTTCATCATCTCGATCGCCGCCGCCCTGATCGTGACCCGTTCGGGCAGCAAGGCGCAGCTCGGCGAAGAGATGACCGCGCAGGTGATGAGCCAGCCGACGGGGCTGGCGATCACGAGCGGTTTTTTGGTGCTGCTCGCCGTGACGCCGCTGCCGACGGTGCCGCTGCTGGTGACCGGCGTGGGGCTGGGGCTGATCTCGTTCACGATGCAGCGCACGCGTCGTCGGAGCACGCGCGAGGCGGCCGAGGAGGTCGCGACCGCAGGGGCCGCCGAGGCGGGCCAGCCCCCGCCCGTCGAGACGCTGCTCAAGGTTGATCTGCTGGAGCTCGAAGTCGGCTACGGGCTCGTCGGGCTGGTGGAGAAGGGCGGCGGCGCGGGGCTGCTCGATCGCATCAGCGCCACCCGTCGCCAGATGGCGATCGAGCTCGGCTTCGTCATGCCGCCGGTCCGCATCCGCGACAACATGCAGCTCGGCTCGAACCAGTACAGCCTCAAGATCCGCGGCAACCCGGTCGCGGGGGGCACGGTCCGCCCGGATCACCTGCTCGCGATGGATTCCGGGCTCGCTTCCGGGCGGATCGAGGGCGAGACGACCAAGGAGCCGGCCTTCGGGCTCGACGCGGTCTGGATCAGCCCGAGCCTCCAGCCGCGGGCGGAAACGATGAACTACACCGTCGTCGATCCCGCGAGCGTGATCGCGACGCACGCCAGCGAGGTCGTCAAACGCCACGCCGACGAGCTGCTGACGCGCGAGGAAGTCGCGAACTTGGTCGAAGGGCTCAAGGAGCGGGCGCCGCGGCTCGTGGAGGAGGCGATCCCCGCGGTCATCAAGCGTGCGGACCTGCAGAAGGTGCTGCAGAACCTGCTCCGCGAGCGTGTGCCGATCCGCGACCTCGAGACGATCGTCGAAACGCTCACCGAGTGGGGCCCGAAAACGAGCGACCTGGAGGTGCTGACCGAGTATGTGCGGAACGCGCTGCGCCGGTCGATCTGCGCCTCATACACGAGCGACACGGGCGATGGTGTGCCGCGGCTGATCTGCGTCACGCTCGACCCGGGCCTGGAAGACCTGATCGCGGGGTACATCGACCGCGGGCCGGCGGGGACGACGGTGAACATGCCGGCCCGCGTGGCGACGGCGGTGGCGCGTCAGATCGGCGAGGGCCTGCAGCGGGTGACCGAGGCGGGGGCGTTACCGGTGGTGATCGCTTCGCCGCAGGTGCGCGCGACGGTGCGTCAGGTGCTCGAGCCGCACGTCCCGGGCGTGGCGGTGCTGGGGTACAACGAGGTGGAGCCGGGCGTGGAGGTGCAGTCGATGGCATTGATCATGTCGCCGGCGTTGACGGCCGGGGCGGTGGGCGCGGCTGGGGCGGCGTGAATGTTGTGCACATCTTGCACACGCCGCGCGATTTGTGCGTGCATGGGCGCACGGAGTGCGGTAGGATGGGCGCGACATTCGTTCGTAGCCAAGGATGGCGAGCATGAACCTGAAGACCTTCCGCGCCGCGTCGATGGCGGAGGCCCTGTCCGAGGTCAAGCGTGATCTCGGGCCCGACGCGGTGATCCTGCATACGAAGACCTACCGCGAGGGCGGTTTGCTCGGCATGGGCGCACGCCTGGTGGTCGAGGTGACGGCCGCCGACGAAGCCGACGCGGGCACGCTCCCGCGCCGCCGACGCGCGGCACGCCAGGCCGCCGCCGCGTCGAGGACGCCCGCCGCCTCGTTCACGGAAGACGGTGGGGGCGTCGCGACGCTCGAGCCCCCGCGGTCGTCCGCGCGTTCCAACCCCGCCGACGGCTTCACGCCCGCGCGATTCGAGGCGCTCCACCAGCCCGCACCCCGCGTCCCAGGCAACCCGGCGCCCAAGGCGACCGGCGCGATCGAGCCCGAGCCCAAGCCTGTGTCTCGGGCCGCGCCCCGTCCGGAGGCCGGCCCCGCCGACCCGTCCCGCGCGGCCCCGGGCGAAAAGCCTGACGCGAGAGAGCACGCCGCCGCCGACGATCCGCTCGCCGCGGCCCGCTCGATCGCGACCCGCGTCCGCCCCGCGCCCGTGGATCGCGTCGCCCGGGAAACGCTCGAAGACGAGATCCGCTCCATCAAGCGGATGGTCACTCAAGTCCTGCGGCACTCCCGCCGAGCCACCGGGCCCGCGGGGTGGGGCCCGAGCGATGCTGTCGGCGACGCGCTCAGCGAACTCGACAGCAAGCTCTCGGCTCAGGACGTCGCGCCCGACGTCATCGAACGCCTGATCGGCGGGCTGCGCGACGAGCTCTCGGAGTCGGAACTCGCCGACGCCGGCGTCGTGCGCACGGCCGCCCTGCGTCGCATCGGCGCGATGCTGCCCATCGGTTCCGAGCCGCCCGCTCCCAGCCGAGCCGCGGACGGCCGACCGACCACGATCGCCCTGCTTGGCCCGACCGGCGTCGGCAAGACCACCACCCTCGCCAAGCTCGCCGCCACCCATAAGCTGCGCCACGGACGCAAAGTCGGGCTCATCACCAGCGACACCTATCGCATCGCGGCCGTCGAGCAGCTCCGGACCTACGCCAACATCATCGGCCTATCGCTCAAGGTCGTGCTCACGCCCGACGAGATGGGCGAGGCGTGCGAGGCGTTCGCCGCCTGCGACGTCATTCTGATCGACACCGCCGGGCGTAGCCAGCACGACACGGACAGGATCCGCGAGCTCCGCGAGTTCGTCGAGGCCGCCCGCCCGCACCGTCGCCACCTGGTGCTCTCCGCGGCCGCGCAGGAAGCCGTCATGCTCGCAGCCGCCGACCGATTCGGCGCCTTGGGGCCGGACCGCCTGCTGCTGACCAAGCTGGACGAAGCCGTGCGATTCGGCCCGGTGCTGAACGTCGCCTCGCGCGTGGCACTCCCGCTGGGCTACGTGACAAGCGGGCAGGAGGTGCCCGACGACATCGAGCCCGCGAACGCCGACCGCCTGGCGCGTCTGATCCTGGACGGGCGGGTGTCGGCATGACGGCCCTCGGTCCGCTCCGTGAGGTTCAGGCTCGTGAGGGCGTCCAGCTCGCGCCCGCTTCCGACGTCGCGCTGCGCGATCAGGCCACCCGCCTGCGAGCCCTCGTCCGCGAAGCCGAACGCGAGCCCCCTTCCCCCCGTCAGCATCAGCCCCAGCCCGCGCCCGTGCCGAGGCCAGCGCATCCGGCGTCCGTCCCGTGTGCGCCGGCGGTGCGTCAGGCGCCGGTGATCGCCTTCGCCAGCGGCAAGGGCGGGGTCGGAAAAACCACCATCGCCGTCAACACCTGCGTCGAGCTCGCCCGGGCCGGGGCGCGGGTCACCCTGGTGGACGCCGACCTCGGGACGGCCAACGCCGACGTGCTCTGCGGGTTCACGCCCACGCGCCGCCTCGATCGCGCCATCGTGCACCACGCCGCCACACTCGATGAGCTCGCGGTCGATGCGCCGGGCGGTTTCCGGCTGGTGCCGGGCTCGGTCGGCGTCGCCCGGGCCGCCGAGCTCGAGCACCGCGAGCGGGCCCGCTTTGTCGAAGCCGTGCTCGGGCTCGGGCGACGGGGCGAGCTCGTCGTGGTCGATTGCGGCGCCGGGATGGGCCCGGACGTCTCGGCGATCCTCGCAGCCGCGGACCTCGGGATCATCGTCGCGACGCCCGATCCCACCTCCATCACCGACGCGTACGCGGTGATCAAGGGCCTGGTCACCCGTCGCGGCCCGGCCCGCGCCCGCGGGCTACGCCTGGTCGTGAACATGGCCTCGAACGAGCAGGAGGCGCTCCGCGTCCACGCCCGCGTCGCGCGGGTCTGTGAGCGTTTTCTGGGCTACCGCCTCGCGATGCTCGCCTGGGTGCCCCGGGATGCGCGGGCCGGCGAGGCCGTCCGCAACCGCCAGCCCGTCTCGATCGCCCGCCCCAAGGCCCGGTCGTCCCGCGCGATCCGCGAGCTGGCACACCGTGTGCGAGGATGTACCCAGCCGACCACGCCCGCCTGAGCCGCCGCCCGCGCGAGGGCGTCCCCGGCCCGCGCGTCCCGTGGGTCGGGCGTCATTTTCGACAGATCGCGAACGCTCGGCGCGGACGCGAAAAAACACGTGATGTGTTCGGCGGAAAGGTGAACCCCCGCCCCCATCCGGCCGATAGTCTGCGGTCTTGTCGGGGGGCGTGCGGGCTCGGTCGGTGATGCGGGTTATGCACGAGAAAGAGGTTGCACCGGTGGTCACGCGCCAAACGCCAGAGTTCATCGCGGCGAGTTTTGCGCTGTGCGGGTTCGCGCTCGCGACGGTCGCGGGGCACGTCGCCGGGCAGCCGCTCGTGCGTGTGCTGGTGGTCGCGGTGCTCGCGATGTTCCTGTGCCGCCTAGTGGGGGTGTGGGCGGGGCGTGCGGCGATGGTCGCGGTCGACGAGTTCCTCGAGAAGTACGCGGGCGATCGACCGGTGCCCGAACAAGAGACGTTCGAAGAAAGTTTGGAAGTGTCTGAGGATGACGCCCCATTGGCGTCGCCTGTGTCTTTGGGGCGTTCATCGCAGTCGGACCGGTTGGCCGCATAAAAAAATGATGAGACCTTGCGGCCGGGCTTTCCGGCGGGATCGGTTTTCTGTATACTCCCACAACTAGGCGTCACGGATCGGCGCACGGTTGGGAGTCGGGATGCGTAGCAGGGTGTTCTGCCCGTTCGCGTGCTGAAAAATCAGGGTTCAAGGAGCGGACCACTATGGCAGCGACCAAGCCGTACAACGCGCGTCTCGGCACGCGCGGCACCGGGCGATATGCCGCCCGTCACGCGGAGCCTTCCGGCGGCCCCTCGCCGTACGACGACGTGCCCGCCGAGGAACTCTGGCAGTCCTATCAAATCAAGCGGTGCGAAAAGGTTCGCAACTTTCTCATGGAAAAATACCTTCCCCTCGTGCGCTACAACGCCGAGCGCATCTACGCTCGCCTGCCTGACGAGGTCGATATTGAGGACCTCATGTCCGCCGGGCTCTTCGGGCTGATGGACGCCATCAACGGCTTCAAGCTCGAGCACAAGGTCAAGTTCGAAACCTACTGCGCCCCGCGCATCCGTGGCGCCATCCTCGACGAGCTCCGCTCCATGGACTGGGTGCCCCGCCTTGTCCGCAGCCGCTCCGCGAAGGTCGAGCAGGCCCGCCTCCAGATCCACGCCGAGACGGGCACGAAGCCCGACGACGCCGAGATCGCCCGGCGCATCGGCCTGCCCGACGGCGAGTTCGAGAAGTTCAAGCGCGACTCCGTCGCCGTCAGCACCGTCAGCCTCACCCGCAAATGCTTCGGCTCCGACGGGTCCAAGGACGTGCGCGAGATCGACGTCATCGGCGACGACAACCAGCCCGACCCGCTGACCGACATCCAGCGTCGCGACCTCAAGAACCTCATGACCAAGGGCCTGAGCCGCGCCGAGCGACTCATCGTCATCCTCTACTATTACGAGGGCATGACGATGAAAGAGATCGGCTCCACGCTCGACCTCTCCGAGAGCCGCGTCAGCCAGATGCACAGCTCCATCCTCCTCCGCCTCAAGGCCCAGATGCAGCACCGGATGCGCGAGCTCGAGCCCATGAAGTAGGCCCGCGCGGCGCAAGGCGCAACCAAGCAACTCCTCAACGCCCGGGTTTCGTACACCGGGCGTTTTTTGTTGGCTCACCTCGCATCCGCTTGCACTCGTCCGCCGGATCGGGTGGACTGCACCCGTGGACACGCGACCGAGCCATCCCGAAACGCCGAGCACCCCCGGCCCGTCCGAGGCCGTCGCATTCATCGCGCTCGGGGCCAACCTGGGCGACCGGGCGGTCACAATCGGGTCGGCGTTCGAAAGCGTGCGCATTCTCGGGGGCGTGCGCCTCGAAGCCTGCTCGAATCTGCACGAGACGGCCCCGGTCGGCGGGCCGCCGGATCAGCCCGCGTACCTGAACGCCGCGGTCCGTGTCCGCACCACGCTCGGCCCGCGCGAGCTCCTCGCCGCTCTCCACGCCGTCGAGCGCGCGCACGGGCGCGACCGCGCCCGCGAGGCCAGGTGGGGGCCCCGCACGCTCGATCTCGACCTGCTGATCTACGCCGACCTCGTGATCGACGAGCCCGGCCTCACCGTCCCGCACCCGCGGCTCGTCGAGCGGCTGTTTGTGCTCGAGCCGCTCGCCGAGGTCGGCGCGGACGCGGCCGTCCCCGGCCCCAGCGGCGGCGGACGCACCGTCGCCAGCCTCCTCCGATCCCTCCGGAACGCATCGGGCGTGGGCGGGGGCCTCTCGTGATGCGCGCTCTAAAGGGCGCCGCGTGCGTGATGCTCTCGGCCGCCTGCGTTCCGGCGCAGGAGGCGATCGTGGACGACCTGAGCTCGATGCCCCGCGCGGCCGCCCTCGGGCTCGTCGCTCACCACGCCCGATCCAACACCATCGCCGACCGCGTCGACGTCCGCCTTCGCGACGTCTTCGGCAACGTCGATCAGGACGTCTTCATCCGCCGATGGTGCTACGCCTGCCCACGCGGCCCCGTGCTCGCGCTCGAACTCGCCGACCTCCGCGTCTTCACCGATCGACGCGCGATCCGTGTCTGGATCGACACGCCCGATGCCCCGGTCTTCGAAGCCCCGGCCGGGGGCTCGAGCGCGCTCGATCTGCTCGCGGCTCACCTCCCGCCGATCACGCTCCCCGCCGTCTCCGCCGCCTTGGGCGACGGCCTCACCGGGCCCTGGTTCGACGCGATCGAGTGGGAGCCGTCGGCCGACATCATCGATCGCCCGGGCGAAGCCCCGATCGTCCGCCTCCGCGGCTTCGCGGGCGACGGGCGCGAGGCCGAGCTCTTCCTCGACGCCGAGACCGGACGCCTCCAGCGCCTCCGAGCCCCCATGCCCGGCGGCGACGCCGAGATCGAACTCCGCTTCACGGAACTCGCCCCCGGCGATCCGGCGACGTGGACCCCCGCGCTCGATGCCCGCCCACGCGCCGCCTCGATCGACGAGCTTCGCCGCGATTGATCACGCCCGTCACGCCACGCACGCGGGCTCGTGCGAGCCCGCGTGCGCGGTGGGTCGTTCAAACATGGCGTTCGAGCGGGATCAGCTCGCCTCGGCCCGCGGGTGGGCGTCGTCATAGGCCCGGCGCATCCGCTGCGTGCTCAGGTGCGTGTAGACCTGCGTCGTGCTCAGCGACTGGTGCCCGAGCAGCTCCTGCACCGATCGCAGGTCGGCCCCGTTATCCAGCAGGTGCGTCGCGAACGAGTGGCGGAGCGTGTGCGGGCTGATCGCCGGGTCGAGCCCCGCCTCGCGGAGGTACTTGTCAAGCTTGCGACGCACGCTGCGGCTGCTCAGGCGACCGCCGTGCTTGTTCACAAACAGCGGCTGGTGCGACGGATCGACCTCGGGCGAGCCCAGACGCGCGTCCTCGCGCAGCCGCTCGGCATACGCCCGGATCGCCGCCAACGCGTGCGAGCCCAGCGGCACGATCCGCTCTTTCTTCCCTTTGCCCCGCACCCGCATCGCCTCACCCGCCAGGTCCAGGTCCGCCACGTTGAGCCCGACGAGCTCGCTCACGCGGAGCCCCGTGGAGTAGAGCGTTTCGAGCATCGCGCGGTCGCGCAGCCCGAGCACATCCCGCTCGTCCGGAGCCGCCAGGAGTTGCTCCACCTGCTCGATCGTGATCGCCTTCGGCAAGCGCTTGCTCTGGCGCGGCGTGCGGATGAGCGTCATCGGGTTGCTCACCGCCAGCCCGCGCCGGTGGGCCCACTTGTAAAACGAACGCAGCGTCGCGATCTTCCGCGCCATCGTCGCGGCAGAGTAGTTGTTCTCGGCGAGCGCCTCCAGAAACCCCCGGATCAGGTCGGCGTCGCCTTCGCAGATGACCGCCGTTAGCGTCCGCGGCGTCAGGCTCCCGGCGACTTCGGGCTGCTCGCTCCGGCTGCGCTTCTCGAGCGCGTCGCGCTCGGCGGCGTCGTGCATCGGGATGCCCTGCGAAGCGGTCAGGTGCTCGACGAACTGGCGCAGGTCGGCGCCATAGCACCGCGCCGTGTACGGGCTGAAGTGCCGCTCATCGGTCAGGTATGACTGAAAGGCCTCGGTCAGCGGGAGCGTGGGCATCGTCCACTCCGGTAAGCCCGTCGCGCCGGACGCGTCGGGCGGGTTGCGTGTCGTGCGCGGAGCGTTCTTAGGCGTCCCGCTTCGGCCCGAACAGATGGGCCGCGTGAATCTGATCCGCCGACGACCGGGGCCTCAGCGCCTCGGTCGCCGGTCGTCCTCGCGGGCCATCCGCTCGGTCCGCAGCCACTCCTGACGGATCAGCTGCGCGACCGTGTGATGAGCCGCGAACTCCGTGAACAGCTCCATGCTCGCGAGATACCGACGCCACCCGAGAACGCGTTGTTCCGGGTCCTGCCGGCCCTGCGCATAGCCCCGGACGTCGTAGATCACCTGGTGGTTCTCCCCGTCGAGGTGCTCGCTGACGACCGAGCCCGGTTCGTCCCGCGGCTCGCGGTGTTCCGGGAAATAGGTGTATTCGGTGGGCTGGTAGATGAGCTGGCGCGGGTCGAGATCGACGTGTCTCGGGTCCTCGATCCGCCCCCGCGGCGTCGGATAGAGCGCCAGCGCCAGGCCGAGCGCCGGCTTGTAGGGGTCGTAGCTGGTGATGGAACCGACGATGATCGCGTCGGCGCCGAGCTCGGTCGCGAGGCGTCGGGCGTCGTCTGGGGATTCGAGCGCGTGCATGCCGAGCGCGCGCATCTGGGCGATGGTCCGGTTGAGCGGCAGAGCCCGCACGCCGCGGACCTGGGCGGCGGCCGCGACCACGCGATCGCTGATCGCGTAGCTATCAACAAAGGAGACGCCCGTCTCGTTCCGGAGCGGGACGACGGCCCAGAGCGGTTCGCCCCGGACGGTGTCGTAGGGGGCGATCGTGGGGGCCGGGGGCTCGAGCGGCGCCGGGCGGCTCGCGCACGCGACGATCAGGAGGGCCGCCCCGAGAAGGGGCCCGCCGAGGGCGAGGCGGACGAACGCACGCATCGCGCGCGCGCGCCGGCTCGTGAGCATGGGCTGTGCACTTGTCATGGCGTCCTGCCGAGAGCGCCCGGGGCTCCGCCCGGGCGGTGGGTTGCTTGTGCCGATCGCCGGAGCGTTTCGGCGGGAAGCGTCCCGCGCCGGTTTCCCGTCGCGGGGCGTGCGTCGTGCAGGCTCAGTTGCCGCCGCCCGGGATCGGGACCTCGGCGAACTGCTCGTCGTTGGTGTTCGGCTTGCCGGTGTTGGCGTAGTTGTTGGGGGTGGGATAGTTGCCGGTCGCGGCGAGCACGGCCTGGGCCGTGTTCATGCTCCAGATGTTCTCCGCCCCGTTGCGGTTGCTGACGAAGAACAGGTCGTTGTTCCGCCCGAAGGTCGGCATCAGGTCGACCGACCCGCCGTTGGTCAGGCGGACGTGGTTCATCCCGAAGGCGTCGACGAGGTGCAGGGCGGCCTCCTCGGGCTCGGCGTCGTGGAAGGTCGGCCACTGGCTCGGGTTCGGCACGCTCGCGTACACCACGAACTTCCCGTCCGGGCTCCACGTCGGGTTGATGAGCGCCGAGTAGTTGCTGTAGGCGATCTGCGTCTGGTTGACCGCCGAGCCCTGCTTGTAGTCCAGCGTCCACACGCTGAACGCACGCTCGCCGCGCTCACGCGAACGCTGGAAGACGATCTTGTCCGAGCCGTTGACGCCCGTGCCGGGCGTGGGGCACCACTGCGGGAAGAGCCCGAAGCCGATGTGGTGGGCCATGCCCGTGTTGTTCAAGTCGACAACCCACAGCTCCCAGCGGCCCGAGACCTGCCCGAGGCGGCAGAAGACCAGGCTGCTCCCGTCCGGCGACCAGCTCGGGTGCAACTCGTGCGCGCCCTCGAAGGTCAGCTGGACGGCCTTGCCGCCGCTGGCGGGCATCACGAAGATGTCCCAGTTCCCGTTCCGGTCGCTCGCGAACGCGATCCGCTGCCCGCACGGGCTGACCGAGGGCATCACGTCGTTGAACGGGCTGTTGGTGAGTTGCGTCACGACCTGGCTGTTGATCGGGCGGACGTAGATGTCGGCGGTGGGGCGGTGCTGCGTGCTGCTGAAGACCAGGAAGCGACCGCACGGGGTGACGGTCGGGTCGAAGTCCGAGCCCTCGTGGGTGAAGGTGACCTGGCTGATGTTGCCGACGTCGGGCGAGTTGCCGAAGTGGTCGACCTCGGTCGGGAGGCTCGGGGCGAGGATGTCGCCGAAGAGGTTCAGGTTCGAGGCGTAGTCGAACCCGTGCCGGCTCGGCTGGTTGTTCTTGACCGGCACCTGGATCGAGCCGGCGCCGATGCTCGCGTTGGTGTACGGGTGACCGGCCTTGTTCTGGCCCCGCCGGTTGTGCCCGGGTTGGACTTCGGCGAAGCTCTCGCCCTCCCCCGCGGCGATGTACGCCGGCTCCGTGCTCTCCCAGTTGGCGGTCCGCGCCCCGCTCGTCGCGGTGTTCGCACAGCCGATCATCCCAAGGCTCGCACCCGCAAGGGCGACGAGCGTCCAGCGTCCGTTGGTCGCGATCGTCATGGATCAGGTCTCCGTCGTTGCAGTCCCTTGCCGAGTTGGTCCCGACGCGATGCACGCGCCGGGCCCGAACGGGCCTCCACCCGATCCGACCGGCCGAATTCTGTGCCGGCCCGTGTTCGGCAGGGCTCCGCCTGCCAGTTGCCCACGGGCACCACGTTGATCTTCGGCCACTCGGTTTATCGGACGAGTCCGCGAGCCCCCTTGAGCCCGGTCCGAGCGGCTGTCCGGGATGCATCGGTCGGCACAAAGGGGGGCATGAGTCCGGGAAGCAAAATCCGAGAACCCGACGCCCGCATGATCGGACCACCGGCAAACCCCCCATCCGAACGGGCTTCGCAAGGGCCTCGCACGAAACATGTTGGGCACGCGCGCACCGAGACCGCCCGAGCCCACGCCGTTCGCGAGCCCGGGCTCCGGGGAGGCAATCAGAATCGCCCGCGTCTATTCCGGAGCGGCTTCACCGACGATCGCCGGCGTCTCCGCCCGGCGTTGCCAGGCCGACTGCGGGCCGCGCGGCTGCTGGGCGTTCACCAAGCGTTCCAGATAATGCGCGAGGTTGGGCTCGCGGAAGCGGTCCAGGTACTCGCGCGTTGCGCTGGGGTTGATCTCGAGGATGCGGTGGACCAGTTGCTCCCTGGTCATCCGCGGTTCGGGCTCCGTCGTCGGTTCCACCGACGCCGCTCGCTGTAGGGGTTCAAACAGCGTGGACACCTGGTTCGGCTCCGTCCCGTCGGCGAGCAGGCCGAGCGGGGTCTTGATGGGTTGTGGGTCTCTCCTTCTCCGAATGTCTGTCTTCGTCCAGACAGGCTGTGCGCGTGCAGAGGTTGCGCCGCGCGGGACGGCAAGGGCGCGGACGCGCAGCCCGTGCGCGAGGGCATACCCTCCGCCATGCCGGACGCCTCGCTTCCCATCACGCACGCCACGCCTTCCGAAGCCGGGCGGCTCGACCTGCCGGGCTTCGCAACGCTCATACCGGGCAATCCCGCCGAGGGTCTGCTCTGGGCTCGGGCCGGCGGCACCCCCGAGCAGGGGCGATGGCTGAGCTACGCCGGCTGGATCGGCGAGCAGCCCGGCGCGGGATTGGGTGTGTTCGCCCCCGATTTTGCGACTTGGGGCCCCACGGGGCGGACCTGCTGGCTCAAGATGCTCGCCGAGGCCGACGCTTATTTGAATGCGCACGACGAGCGGTGGTGCCTCCGCCCGCACGCCCGCCACCTGCTCCCGGACCCGCAGCAGTGCCTCAACCTGCTCCGCTCCCGGGCGGACCAAGAATCCGGCGGACCGGCACGGATCGAGCTGATCCTGGAGCCGACGGCTTTCCTCACACCCCAGATGCTCCCGACGGGTGAGGACCACATCGCCCGCGCCGTCGCGGCCCTCGGCGACCGCCCGGAGGTCGTCGCCCTGATCGCGACCAACGTGCGCACGGTGGCACGCGACGGAGCCGAGGCGGAGCTGGCGCTGTGTGAGGTGGAGGAGGGGGAGCTGCCGCCCGCGTGGATCCTGGAGCCGCTGGAGGCGATCGCGGCCCGGCGCGGGCTGCCGCTGTTCCGCCCGAGTCCGGCGCCGAGCGGGTGACGCCGGGCGAATCGAGCCCCTAAACTCCCGCGAAGCAGGCTTCACCCCGCACGAGAAAGCAGGCCGACGCATGGCGACCGCACGCCCGACGCCCAATCTGGATCACCCGACGTTCAAGCTCGTCAAGGATCGCTTCCCGGGCAAGAAGTTCCGGGCGACCGAGTTCCGCGGGCAGAGCACGCTGATCGTCGAGCCCGAGGACGCGCACGAGGTGCTCGCGTTCCTCAAGACCGACCCGGCGGCCGTGTACAACTTCCTCAGCGACGTCATCGGTATCGACTACCTCAACTACCCGGCCGAGATGCCGGGGCGGTTCGCCGTCGTCTACAACCTCTGCGCCTACAGCCGCGACGACCGGTTCTTTGTCAAGACGTTCCTGGACCCCTCGATCCCGACCGACGGGATCGACGAGGACCCGGCGCTCTGGCTCGACAGCGTCTGCGACCTCTGGCCCGGGGCCGAGTGGCCCGAGCGCGAGGTCTTCGACATGTTCGGCGTCCGCTTCCGGAACCACCCGGACCTCCGGCGCATCCTCACGTGGGAGAGTTTCCCGGCCCACCCCCTCCGCAAGGACTACCCCCTCCGCGGACGCGGCGAGCGCGAGAGCTACAACGTCGTCGACCGCTCGTCGTCGTGAGCGGCAGAGAGCCAGATCGCAAAGTGACAAATCGCCAGATCCGGATCCGGCGATGTGCCACCGACCTCTTCTGAGCGGTCAGTGCTCTGTTTCTATCGCTCCTTCAACGCTCTCGATCCGGAAGGTGAGGGGCGGGAGGGGCGAAGGAGTGGGAGCACTGACCTTCGGAAAGGTCAGTGGCACATCCGGAGGGATGGTTCTTCGCCCATTTACCGCGGCGTGGTGATCGGGCCGGGGCGGCGCAGGTCGATGCGTCCGGTGGTGAGATCCCAGGTCAGCCCCTCGGCCGTCACGGCGGTCCCGGCTGAGCCGTCGAACATCGTCAGGCGGTTGCCCGTCGCGGCCGCCGCGCGGGCGTTGCCCGTGTCGGCGTCGTAGAACAACTCGTCCGCGACGACCTCGCGCCCGCCCGAGCGCAGGTAGACCGCGCCCGTCGCGATCGCTTCGCGCAGGCGTCCGGCGCTGTCGTCGCCGGTCGCCTCCGCGTCGTCGTCGCGCAGGCGACCGGTGAGGCGTTCGCACTCCAGGTCGGTGATCTCGCCGTCGCCGGCGCGCCGGTGGGTGAGGCGGACGCGTCGGCGGAGGTCGAACGTGTCCGCACCGCGGTCGAAGGTCATCCCGCCGTCCCAATCGAACAGCGCGTCCCCGCGCGCGATCCCGCCGCTCGCCCCGGCCCCGGGGCCCGAGTCGGCGTCCTGCAGATCGCGGATGAACAACCGTCCCGGCCCGGGCACGTCCAGCGTGTCGAGCACGCCGTCGCCCTCGACCTGCTCGCCCTCCAGGTACAGGATCCGGCGCACGCGCCCGGCGTCGTACCCGCGGCTCTCCACACGCACCCGCTCGCCCGGCGTCTCGCTCGTCGCGACGAACGAACGCAGCCCGCGGCCCTCACCCGCGTCGAACGCCGAGCCTTCGCCGCTCGCACGGTCCGCCTCGGCCGGGGTGAGCAGCACGCGGACGCGGTCGGCCGCGATGGTGTCCCGGCTCACGCCCGCCAGCTCGGCACGCGCCTCGACGTCGCCCGAGGCTTCGAGCAGGCCGGCGAGGTCGTCGAAGAACATCCGCCCGAGCCACGTCGCCTCGATCTCCTGCGCGCCCTCGCTGGTTTCCGGCGGCGTGCGCAAGAACCGGCCCGCGCCGATGATCTCGACCGTCCGCGCCAGCCCGTCGAGCTGGATCGCGCCGCCCTCGATCCGCGTGTCGCGCACGCCGACGAAGGCGTCGTCGCCGATCAGCTCGGCCTGCTGCACGGGCACACGCGCGATCAATCGCTCGGCCGCGCCGCGTACGCCGTCGTCGCCCGTGATCCGCACGTCGCCCTGCGCAAAGACCTGATCGATCTCGACCGAGCCCGTGTCGTCGCGGAAGAGCTGCGCTTCGAGCAGGTCGGCGTCGAGCGACTGCTCGCCCCGCTCGACACGGACCTCGCCCCGGGCGAGGAGGTTGGTCGGGTCGAAGGGCTCCCGCGTGTCGGGGCTTCGCGGGTCGTCGAAGGCGACGTCGACCAGCTCGCGGGCGCGGAGCGAGCCGCCGCGGCCGTCGGTCGCGACCGCGTTCTCGCGGACGACCAGGCGGCGCAGCGCCGTGTCCGATCGCTCGGAGCTTTCGAACTGGGCGCGGAGAAACCCGCCACGGATCTCGGCCCGCCCGTCGGTGGCGCGGACGTCGCCGTTGAACATCGCCTCGCGGAGCACGCCCGTCGCGTTGCCGTTCTCGGTGTCAAAGGTGAAGTCGGCGTGCTCGCGCCAGGAAATCGCGGCCTCGGCGTCCTCGGGCAGTCGAGTCCCGCCGAGCCCGCGCAGCTCCCCCGCAACGGGCACGCGGGCGAGCCCGGTCGAGAGCCCGGCCTCGAGGCGGCTGGTCACGATCCGCCCGGCCTCCTGCGCGCGCACGTCCACGCCCTCGGCGACGGCGCTGATCAGCACCAGCTCCCGTCGCGTCGCGGCGTACCGCAGCTCGTCGCAGACACCCTCCACGCGGAGCTCGTCGTCGCTGAACCGCAGCGTCCCCGGGGCGGCGGTCATGCGCATCGCGGCGTCGTCGTTCGTGAGCTGGCGCGGGCGGTCGCCCAGCGGGCGGAGCACGAGCGGGCCGGACCATGTGGCCGTGATCGGGTGCGTGAAATCGGCGCTCTCCCCGCGTTCGGCGATCGCGTCCTGCGTGCTCACGGGCTGCGCCGTCGCGTGGGCGAGCGCGCTCAGCATCGGCAGCACGGGCAGTTGTGGTGTGAACGAGGGCGTCGGCACCCGCGCGGCCCGCTCGCCGAACGCACCGGGCGCGAGGCGGTTGCCCACCAGACGCGCCCAGAGCTCCAAGCGGTCCGCGTCGATCCGTCGCCCGGGCTGCTCGATCCGCACGGGCCCCGCGACGTCCACGCTGTAAAACTGCTCCCGCGGGACGCTCGGCGCGGGGAACGGGGTGGCGGGCTCGCCCGGCCTCGGCGCGGCCCCTTCGCCGCTCGGCCCGCCCGCGACGCGATCCGGCGCGGGCGCGGGGGTCGGCGCGGGAGACTCGGACGCGAGCGCGTCGCCCGCGCCCGTCGGCGGGGTGTACACGAGGCGGCCGTCGCGCTGGATCTCGAGGCGTTCGATGCGTTCGCGGGTCTCGCTGTAGAGCGCGCGGACGCCGGTGCCGGCGAAGTCGAGCTCGGCGCTGGTGATCTCCAGGCGATCGTCGGTCGCGATCTCGTTGACGGTGAAGTCGAACTCGAGGCGATCGACGCGGGCGGTGAGCGCGGGCGCGAGCGTGTCGGGGTCGATCGTGCCGGTCAGTTCGCGGATCGTCTCGGGGTCGTAGGCGCGGATGAGCACGCCCCCCGCGAGGACGCCCGCCTCCGGGCGTCGGTCCTGCTGCCCGACCATGACAAAATCGCCGCGGTCGGCGCGGACGTGGACAGCCGAGCCGTCGCGCTGGTAGATCCACGCGCGGGGCTGCCCGACGGCGTACCGCTGCACGCCGGTGGGCTCGATCGTGTCGTAGACGAGCTCGCTCTGGAGGCGTTCGGGGTCGTCGCGGTCCATGAACTGGAGGACGCCGGCCCGTCCGGCGGCGGCGGGCGCGTCGTCGCCCCGGAGCCCGCCGGGGACGAGCGCGGGGGCGGGCGGGTCCTCGTCATCGCGGTCGCGCGAGGGCGAGCCGGGGCCGGCGCCCTGGACGATGAAGAAGAGCACGATCGCGCCGAGCGCGATCGCGACGCCGCCGGCGGCGGCGAGGCCGAGGGTTTGCGTGCTGAGGCGGGCCAACGGACGGACGCTCCTTCCCCGGTCGCTCGGCCCCTGCGGGGCCTCACGCGGTCGTGTCGGTCTGATCGTATCGGGCGAGGAGTTCCGCGAGGGCCCCGCGGGCGCCGAGCAGGTGATTCACCGCGTCGCGCACCGCCCCGCGCCCGCCCGGGCGTGGGGTGACGTAGGCCGCCCGGGCCCGCAGCTCGGGCTCGGCGTCCGCGACCGCGACGGGGAGCCCGACCGCCCGCATCGGCGGCAGGTCCGGCCAGTCGTCGCCGATGAACGCAACCCGGGCCAGCTCGATCCCGCGTCGTGCGCACAGGCGCTTCAGGTCCGCGAGCTTGTCGGTCGAGCCCTGGACGACGTCGTCGATGCGCAGCTCGGCCGCCCGGCGTTCAACGGCCTCGCTCGTTCGCCCCGTGATGATCGCCGATCGGAGCCCGGCGCGTCGCCAGAGCGTGAGCCCGAAGCCGTCGCGCGTGCTGAAGCTCTTGGTTTCGAGCTCGCCCGAGCCGAGCGTGACGCGCCCGTCGGTGAGGACGCCGTCGACGTCGAGGACGAGCAACTCGATGACGGCGGGGTCGGTGAAGGGCACGGGGGGCTCCGGGAGGGGACTTCGATTCTGGGTGGCACAGCTCTCCGAGCTGTGTGTTTGTGGAGGGCTGTTTCTGGATAGTGAAGCTGTGGGGAGGATGTGGGAGGGACACAGGTCGGAGACCTGTGCCACCTAGGGGCCGGGCCGATCAGTCTTCGCGTCGGATGAGTCGGAGGGCGATGAGGTCTTGGACGTCGAGGAGGCCTACGGGTTTGCCGTCGCGGTCGATGACGGGGACTTCGTCCTGTCGGTGTTCGCGGATCATGAGCAGGGCGTCTCGGACGAGGGCGTCGGCGGGGATGGTGCGCGGGCCGCGGGTCATGACGTTAGCGAGCGGTTGATCGAGCGCGCCGGTGTCGCGGAGCATGAGGCGGCGGAGGTCGCTGTCGGTGAAGATGCCGGTGAGGACGCCGGTCGCGGGGTTGACGATGAGCAGGGCGCCCGGGCGGCGGGGTGTGCCGTCGGCGTGGGTGAGCGCTTCGCGGACGGTCGCGGTCTCGATTGCGAGGGGGAGGTTCTCGCCGGCTCGGAATCGGAGGACGTCGGTGACGGGGCGGAGCTGCCCGCCGAGCGAGCCGCCGGGGTGGCGTTTATGGAAGTCGCTGGTGGAAAAGTGGCGGCGTCGTGCGGCGGCGAGCGCGAGCGCGTCGCCGAGCGCCAGCGTCGCGGTCGTGCTGCTGGTGGGGGCGGCGAAGCCCGCGGCGGCTTCATCCTCAAAGGGGAGCGTGAGTGCGACGCTCGCGAGGCGTTCGAGCGTGCTGGGGTGGGCGCTACCGTGCGTGCTGCGGCGTGTGATGCTGATGATCGGGAGCTTGTCCTGCTTCAGGATCGCCGCGAGGTTGACGACTTCTTCGGTCTCGCCGCTAAAGCTGAGGCAGAGGGCGACGTCGGAGGCGCGGAAGCGGCCGAGGTCGCCGTGGGCGGCCTCAGAAGGATGGACGCTGTGGCTGGGGATCCCGAGGCTGGCGAGGGTCGCGGAGATCTTGGCGCCGATCAGCCCGGACTTGCCGAGCCCGGTGACCAGGACGGTGCCGCCCTGCTCGACGCACTGGCAGATGCGGTCGACCGCGTCGTGGAACTCGCGACCGAGTGTGCCGGCGAGGGATTCGATCGCCTCGGCTTCGGCTCGGAGGACGTCGCGTGCAAAGGCGAGCTCGGCGTCGTGGTCGCCGGGCGTGTGTGTGGGGGCACGAGTGGTGTTCGCGAGTTGTTCCGGGTTTTTAGGCACTGGGTGTAGGGTAGACTCGGTGGCTGGCGTGGCGCGTGGCGTGGGAGCCGCGGGTGTGCGCCTTTTTGAGGTCCTGTTCTGAAGTTCTGCCCCGTCTGGATGGAGCCCGCGTGACGCCTGATGCCCGATCGCAAACCGCCGCCGAGGCGTCGTCGCCCGTGATGGGCGCCGGCGAGGACTACCGCGTGCGCCTGGAGGCCTTCGAGGGCCCGCTGGACCTGTTGCTGCACCTGATTCGGCGTGCGGAGGTGGACATCGAGGATGTGCCGCTGGCGCGGATCACGGATCAGTACCTGAGCCACCTGGAGCAGCTCGACCGGATCGATATCGACTTGGCGGGGGAGTTTCTCGTGATGGCGGCGACCTTGATGGAGATCAAGTCGCGCCTGATCAACTCGCCCGAGGAAGGCTCGGCCGGCGAGCGCGAGTCGCGCGACGAGGACGCGGGCGACCCGCGGGCGGAGCTGATCCGTCAGCTGCTGGAGTACAAGAAGTACCGGGATGCGGCCGATGCGCTGGAGGCGCGCCGGGAGCTGTGGTCGCGCCGGGTGCCGGTCGCGCCGGCGAAGGCGGATCAGAAGGCGCTGGCCGAGGCGATCGAGGACGCGGGCTCGGTGGAGATGGACGAGCTGGACCTGCTGACGCTGGTGGCGGCGTTCGAGCGGATCGCCGAGAGCGTGGACTTCGGGCGCGTGGGCGAGCACGAGGTGGTGGACGACGACACGCCGATCGAGCTGCACGCGGAGGACCTGCTCGACCGCTTGCGCCGCGAGGGCGAGGTCGGCGGGGAGCGCGGGGCGCGGCGCCTGCCGCTGACGGCGGTGTTCGAGGGTCGGACGCGCTCGGCGATGCTCGGGCTGTTCCTCGCGCTGCTGGAACTGCTCAAGCAGCAGCGGGCCGGGGCGACGCAGGAGGGGGACGTGATCTGGGTGGAGCTGCGGAAGGCGGCGTCGGACGAGCCGCGACCGTGAGGGAGCGGTTGGGTCGGCACCGGTGTTGACATCCTCGCTTTGTGCCAGATTTCGGGAGGCAGGTGTGCATCGGGACCGCTCCCTGACGGTCGCGGCTCGTTACGGGAGCAGTTGCGCCCGCTCCTTGGCCGTCGGCATTTTGCACGCCTCCGGCCCGCCGAACCATTTGAGCCTTCTCGCGGCGATGAAGCGGTAGGCGGCGTCGCGGATGGGGCGTGGGATGACGCGTCCGGCGGTGGCCAGGGGTCGCCAGGGGCCGCCGAGGTGGTGGAGGATGCGGAGGATCGCGTTGCTGCGGAGGTGCAGCCCGCGGTCGTCGCGGAAGACGATGGTGCCGAGGTCGGTGGGTTTGTTCGGCTCGTCGAGCGCGGCGTACGTCTCGCCCTGCAAGGGCGCGAAACGCAGGCGGGCGTGCTTGTCGCGGTCGAGGATCCAGCGGACGCTGCGGTCGCAGAGCCCGCACTCGCCGTCGTAGAAGACGATGGGGTGGTCGGTCGGCGGCGCGGTCAGCGTACTTGGGGCGGCTTGGGTCATGGCTTGGGCTCGAAGAGATTGAAGCCGCGGACGCAGACGCCGTCGGTCGCCATCGCGTGCGGCTCGCCCTCGGCGGAGAGCCCGGCGGCCGCGATCAGCGTGTCGTCGAGGTGTTCCACCGTCGCCTGACGGAGCGGCCAGGGCTCGTGTTCAACGCGGCTGGCGAGCACGCGGCCTCGGCGTTTGGTGAAGAAGTAATAGCGTTCGGTCAGGAAGTGCTCGAGCGAGCCGGGTTGGGCTTGCGGGAGGGGCTCGCCGGCGCGCCAGGCGACGTGCGTGCGACCGTCGGCCCATGGGCCGCGGCGTCGGGCGAGCTTGTAGTCGCACCGTTCGTGCGCGCGTTCCAGGTCGTGCGCACGTTCATGGGTGACCTCGAAGCGCGAATGGACGTAGTTCAGGCTCCAGAACCAGCGCCCGCCAAGGACGGGGAGCAGGCTCGCCGCGTCGAGGCTGAAGAACCAGACGCCCGGGAGCCCGCGGTGGCGCACGTACGTGCGCACGTTGCACTCGTAGAAGTTCCGGACACCGGGGGCGATCGGCGGCACGCCTCGGAATTGGCAGTCCGCCATGCGGAAGGGGACGAGCGCGACCCAGGCTGAGGCGTCGAACAGGTCGATCTCCAGCGGCTCCGGCACGAGGGCGCGCATGGTCTCCGGCTCGATCCGCCAGTGCAGGAAGAACAGGTCCAGCCAGTTCATGTGCACCGCGGGCGTCGTGGGGCCGAGGACGGGGGGCGGGCTCGCGGTGATCGGTGGGGCGGCGGTGTCGCTGGTGTCGGTCGAGTTGTTCATGCGTGCGGCTCGCCGATGTCCTCGGCCCAGAGCTCCGGGTGCTGGAGGATGAACTCGGCCATCATGATCTTGCACCGCTCGTCGTCGGCGAGGATCAGGCGTGCGCCCTCGGCCGCCAGCCAGTCCTCGCGCCCGAGATAGTTCTGGTGCTCGCCGATCACGACGCGCCCGATCTGGTGCAGCACCGTCGCCCCGGCGCACATGGCGCACGGGCTGAGGGTGGTCGCGAGGGTGAGGGCGGGCCAGTCGCGCCGCCTGCCGGCGTGTCGGAGGCAGACGGTCTCGGCGTGGGCGGTGGTATCGCCGGTCTGCACGCGGAGGTTGTGCCCGACGGCCAGGACGGTGCCGTCGCCGGTGCCGAGGGCGGCCCCAATAGGGATGCCGCCCTCGCGACGGGACTTCTCGGCTTGGGCGATCGCGGCGTCAAGCAGATGGCGGTCGCCCTCGGTCAGCGTGTCGGGCATGGCGGGGGCCTCCGGGGTCCGGGGTCGGGATGAGCGATCGAGCGCAGTCGATCGGGCGTAGTCAAGGTTATGCGAGATCGGCGGCGGGGCGGGGCCGACTGGAGCGTGTGTTGCCGCTACATTGCCCGGTCATGAGCACACCCGCGCCCGTTAAAACGACCGAGCCGATCGAACGCCTGGTGGTCTTCCGCCACCCGCTGATCTCGCACAAGCTGGCGGCGTTGCGCGACGCTCGGACGGGGCACCGCCCGTTCCGGGCGCTGATGTCGCAGATCGCGGGGCTGATGGTCTACGAGGTGACGCGGTCGTTCGAGACGACGCCGGTGACGGTGCAGACGCCGATGGGCCCGGCACCGTGCGCACGGATCGAGCGACCGGTGACCGTCGTTCCGGTGCTGCGCGCCGGGCTCGGGATGACCGACGGCGTGCTGGAGCTGATGCCCGAGGCGCGAGTGGGGCACCTCGGGCTCGTGCGGGACGAGCGGACGCTGCTCCCGACGACGTACTTGAAGAAGCTGCCGAAGGATTTGGACGCGGGGCCGGTGATTTTGATCGATCCGATGCTGGCGACCGGGGGGAGCGCGGTGGAGGCGGCGCGGATCCTGCGGGAGGCGGGGGCCGTGGATCTGCGGATGATCTGTCTGGTCGCAGCGCCGGAGGGCGTGCGCCGCCTGACCGAGGCCGACCCGGGGCTGACGATCTACACCGCGGCTCTCGATGAGCGGACGAATGAGAAGGGGTACATCCTGCCCGGGCTGGGTGACGCGGGGGATCGGTTGTATGGGACGGGGTGATCCGTCCGGTGCCCCGGAAAATCCCGAAGCGGGCATTTCCGGGAGTCTGTTTCTGAGATCGAGCGCCCGCCGAAGGTCGACCCGGAAAAACTGCGCCGACCGCGGCGGTCGGCTCCGTGTTTCCGGGGCACCGGAGCGCGTTACTTCTATGTGCGGGCGACGAAGGGGATCGACCAGGGGTATTCGAAGCGGACGCCGGCGGGCCAGTGGGGTTCGGTCATGAAGACCGGCGCTTCGAAGCCGGCGTCGGTGAGCGCGCTGACGAGCCCTTGCTGGCTGAAGACGCGGGTTTCGAGCCAGGTGAGGTCGTCGGCAGGGCAGTTGAATTTCTCGAAGACCTGGCGCTTGCCATTGGGGGTGATGTTGACGAGCACACGCCCGGTGTCGCGGTGCTCGATGCGGTAGTCGTGGAGATCAGGGAAGTGCTCGAGGGTGTCCCCCTCGAGGCGGAAGGGGACGGTCGCGATGAGGGCGCCGCCGGGCCTGAGCAGCGTGCGGAGGTTGGTGAAGACGCGATTGATCGGCGGGCGGAGACGGTTGAAGACGTCCGAGGCGAGGACGGCGTCCAGCGAGCCCGGGGCGGCGATCGCGGGGTCCGGCTCGTGCGGGTCGAAGCGGGGGGCCTCGTGCGGGGCGGTGTTGGTGTAGGCGAGTTTGCCCGCGAGACGCTCGGCGTAGGGGGGCCAATCGCTGAGCCCGAGCACACGCCGGTCGGGGTTGCCCGGCATGCGGGCGATGGGGACCGACTCGGCGAAGAGCTCGAGGCTGAGCAGGTGGACCATCGCGCGCATGCGGGCGGTCGATCGGCAGGTTGGGCAGGCGGGGATCTCGCGCCCGAGCTTGGTGATGCGCGTGCGCACGCGGGAGGCGCAGACGTTGCACGTGAAGGCGATGCGCCCGGCGTGATCCACCGGCGCGCCCGCCTCGCGGGCGGCGTGGAGCGTGGCGGGGTCGACCGGTTGGCGCAGGTCGCGGAGCTTGCGGGCGACGCGCTGGATGGGCCCCGGCTTGGCGGCGGGCGATGCGGTGGTCTCGGCTTTGACGAGGCGTTCGACTTCGGCGGGCTTGGCTTTGGGCGACCACTCGCCGGCGTGCTCGTACCCGTAGCGGTGGAGGGCCTCGCCGACGAGTTCGTCGGCGGCCGCGGCCTGCTCGGGCGTCAGCGTCCATTTCCAACGCCCGGCCGAGCGGACGGCGAAGGGCACACGCCCCGCGCCCGGGTCGGCGTCGGACGCGACGACCTTATCGGCGCTGCCCGCGAGCGTGTGGGCGTCGGTGTGCGCGAAGTTCGCCAGGTGCGTGCGCACGCGCTCGTCCATCCCGAGCCCGAGCCATGCCAGCAGGCGAGCGACCTCGCCTTCGTAGTCCGCGACGAGCGACTCGTACCGCATGTGGTGGACACGGGCGGCGGGGATGCGCGCGACGAACGGGGCGTATTTGTTATCAAAAGCGAGCCAGCCCTCAAGAGCCTCCTCGAAGCGGAGCCCGGTCATCTTGGCGATCGACAACGCCGTATCGCGCGGGTCGCGCACGATGTGGGCGTATCGCGCATCGGGGAAGGTGTCGTCGAGAAAGTCCAGGCAGTCGGAGAGGTGGGGGTGCTTTTCCCCGAAATAGGCGAGAGGTTCCGGCGCGTCGGGGTCGGTGTGCTTGCCCTGCGCGCCGGCGATGCGCGCGTAGTAGCGTTCGATCAGCACGCGGGCCTCGTCCTGCAGATGATCGGCCCAGAGCTTGTGGTGGGTCTTGCCGAACTGGATGCCCGCCTGGACGCCGACGCGGCTTTGGGTGATGTTGTGGTGAAGCTGGAGGAAGACCGCGGTCTCGTTGGTCATGACGATGCGCGGGTGGGCGTCGAGGATCTGGGCGAGAGCGGTCGTCCCGCTCCGGGCGGCCCCGATCAGGAAGAGCGGCTTGGCGAGCCCGAGCGGGGCGCGGGCGACCTCGCTCGCGACGGTGGCATCGGTGCTGGGCTCGCTCATGCGGCGTGTCTCGCGTGGGGCGGGGTGGTGTCGGGCTCGCTCGGCGGGCGTCGAGGCACATCGACGGCAACGCTGCATCGCGGCGGGGCGTGCTCGGCGGGCGGGCGGGGCGGGCGGTGAGCCTTCGTCGGGCGACGGACGCCCTCACCCCGAATCGTTGTGTTGAGCATACCGCGTCACTGGCCCTGGTGCGGCCCGCGAACCCTATGATCCGCGCATGCCCGCCGACGATGCCCGTCATGAAAACAGCACGCCCGAGCCGACGCACGCCCCCGGTGCAACGCCCGCGGACGCCACGGATGGCTCGATAGACGCTCCATCCACGGACGCTCCCGTGCCGGAGGCGGTCGAGCCCGAGCCGCTCGGGCCGGGGCCTGTGTTTGTCATCGGCGCGCCTCGGAGCGGGACGAGCGCGTTGGCGTGGGCGATCGCGGCCCACCCGGACTTTGTGACGGGCAACGAGGCGGACTTCACGTTTTACATGCTACGGAGCAACCCCTTCGGCGAGGCGTGGATCAGGACCAACGCCCGCGCCGACGCGATGCTGACCACCTCCGGGATGGATCGGGCGACGTTCATGCGCACGATGGGGGCCGGGATCGACGCGATCTTCCGCGCGATGCACGCAGAAAACGGGGAGGGCGAGAAGCGTTGGGTGGATTCGACGCCGGCGAACACGATGGTCGCGGATCGGCTTGCGGAGCTGCTGCCGGACGCGCGGTTCGTCCATATCTTGCGGGACGGTCGGGCGGCGGTCGCGTCGATGGTCAAGAGCGGGTTCAGCACGCAGGTGGCCAAGGATTTTCGGTTCGCGTGTGATACGTGGGCGTTCTACGCACGCAAGGCCCGGCAGTTGTCGGCGGCGATGCCGCACCGGGTTCTTGAGCTGCGTCAGGAGCGGATGAGCGAGGACGCCGCGGGCTCGATGACGGACGTGCTGGCGTTCTTGGCGGCCGAGCCGCACCCGGGCCCGGCGGCCAAGCTGGGGGAGGGGCGGATCAACTCCAGCTACGGGAACGTGTCGGCGTCGGACGTGCTCAAGCCCAAGGCCGCGAGCGAGATGCCCAAGGTGCCCTGGTCGGACTGGACCGATGAGCAGTGGGAGATCTTCGAGGAAGCGGCGGGCGAGACGATGGCGGAGATGGGCTACGAGTGGGTTCGCCCCGAGCCGAAGCCCGAGCTTGACGCGGGCCCGGCAGGCGAGCCCGAGCCCTCGGCGGCGACCACAGATTCGGCCGAGACGCGATGACGACGCTCGATCACACGCCGGCGGTGGGGGACGTGGCGATCCGGGCCTCGGGGCTCGGCAAGTGTTATCACGTGTATGAGAAGCCGCACCACCGCCTGATGCAGTTCACGGCTGGCGGGCGGAAGGCGTATTACCGCGAGGTGTGGGCGCTCCGCGGGGTCTCGCTGGAGCTTCGCCGCGGGGCGTGCTTCGGGATCGTGGGGCGCAACGGCGCGGGCAAGACGACGCTTTTGCAGATGATCGCGGGCGTGCTGACGCCGACCGAGGGCGAGGTCGAGGTGTTCGGGCGTCTGACGGCGCTGCTGGAGCTCGGGAGCGGGTTTCACCGGGATTTTACGGGTCGAGAGAACGTGTTCATGGCCGGGGCGCTGCTCGGGCTGAGCAAACGCGAGATGGAGGAGAAGTTCGACAAGGTCGCGGGCTTCGCCGATATCGGTGAGTTCATGAACCGGGCCGTGCGGACGTATAGCAAGGGCATGTACGCACGCCTCGCGTTCGCGGTCTATGCGAACCTTGATCCGGACATCTTCATCGTGGACGAGGCGCTGGCGGTGGGCGATGCGGCGTTCCGGCACCGGTGCATGTACCGCTTCCGGGAGATGCGCGACCGGGGCGTGACGATGCTGTACGTCTCGCACGACGCGGCCTCGATGAAGCAGTTCTGCGACGAGGTGCTGTGGATCGACGGCGGCGTGCTTCGCGATCAGGGCGAGGCGGGCGCGGTCACGCGGGCGTATCTGAACGACCTTTTTGGCGTGACGGAGCGCACGCCGGCGGCGACGCCCAGGGCGTCCGATGCGGCCCCGGAGCCTGCGCCCAACGCGAAGGCGTCTCCGGACCCCGCGGTGAAGCCGGCGACCGAGACCGCGCCTGAAAAAAAGCCAGCGCCAGGGCCCGAGCCGGCTTCGCTGGCGCAGGCGGTCGCGGAGGCGGAGACGGTGGACGACGCGGAGGCGGAAGCGGTCGCGGCCGCCGAGGCCAAGGGGCCGCCCGAACCGGTCTTCGAGGGGCCGGAGGCGTCGATCCCCGGCGGCGACGACCGGACCGGGGACGGGCGTGCGGTGATCGAGGGGGTGGGTCTGTACGACGCGCGGGGGCGTGCGAGCCGCGTATTCCGGAACGGGGAGACGATGCTGGTGCGCGTGACGTGCCGGAACGTGTCGCTGGACCCGGCGGAGGACGGGTGGGTGCTGGGGTACACGCTGCGGAACTTCAAGGGCCAGGATATCTCGGGGTTCAACACGCTATCGGCGGTAGACCACCTCGCCCCGCCGCCGCCCGGCGCGTCGCGGACGCACCGGTTCGAGATCGAACTGCCCGCGCTGCACCCCGGCGATTATGCGCTGACGGTTGCAGTCGCGGGGTGGAGCCCCGGCGACGACCGCCCCGTGCGGGCGGACCGGATCGAGAATGCGCTGGTGCTGAAGCTGGCGTGCGATAAGCGGGTGCACAACCTGCTGGCGATGGAGACCGTGTTTGTGGAGGAAGCGGACGCGGGCGGCTCGCCGGAAAGCGTGACGAGCGATCAGGGGGGCGGGGCATCGATGCCGGGGGCGCGCTCGTCGGCTGGGTAGCCGAGGCGTTCGAGCCACGCCACGAAGACGGCCTGCGACAGCGCCCGCGTGCTGAGCGAGAGCGGCTCGCTGAACCAAGAGCGTGCGAGCCCGCGTTCGAGGTGCTCGCCCGCTTTGGGTTCACCCATCGCTCGCCCGGTGAGGCGTTCGAAGGAGACGCGATCGAGCGCACGCTCGGCGGCGGTTTCGTGGATGGTGACGCCCGCGCGGGCGAGGGCGGCCGCGAGGTTGCTGGCGGTGGCGTCGCTGTGAAACAGGTCTTCGTAGCGGAGGTGGGCCGCGTAAGGCTCGGCGAGCCATCGCTCGCTCCACTGGGCGAGTTCGCGGTAGCCCCCGAAGCGTGCGGGGAGGCGCTCGGGGTTGCGTGCCTGAAGGTGGGCGGGCTGGTCGTCGAAGGGGACGTCGCACCCGACGAGGCAGCAGGCGAGGGCATCTTCGAAGGCGAGGCGGGCGAAGGTGGGGCCGCAAAGGTGGTTGGGGCGGTGGCGGATGAATCGCGTGGCGCTGAGGGCCGCGTCTCGGGCGTCTCGGTAGGTGTGTACGACGAGGGTGGTGGGGCTTTCGCGGAGTTCAGCCCGCCAATGGTCACTCGGCGGCCCGTGCAGGCAGACGATCTCGCCGCGGGCGAGGCGCGGGATGGAGCCATCGTTTTCGTAGGGCTGCCAGCGGGGTGGCTTGGGCCAGACGTTGGGGTCGGTCTCGCACGCGGCGTGCACGGGGCGAAGGCCGAACAGCTCGGCGAAAAGCGTGCGGTAGGTGCTGGTGCCGCTTCGGGGCATGGAGACCACCGCGAGGCGGTCGAAGCCCGAACAGTCGTGCAGACGAGCGGCGATCGGGCTCGGGGCGTCGCCCACCGGGCGGAGCATCGCGGGTTGATCGCGCGTGTTCGCGGCGTCGGCGGGCATCCCGGAAGCTTATGCTTGCTCTCTGAAGAGCGGTAGTGCGGATTGGCGATAGCGGAGGCGGAGCAGCACATGGCACAGGTCGAGAACGAGCGCCCCCCGGTCGAGGTTTTAAGCAAGCCCAGCGCCGACGAGAAGTCGGCGGACAAGCTGGTCGAGAAGCTCGGGCCGCAGCTCAAGCAGCTCGTGTACAACACGCGGGCCCGGCGCGGTTTCAACGCCCACGGTGTGCACGTTGTGCCGGCGAACTTCTACTCGGTCATCCCGACCTTCGACGACATCGAGCGGAGCTACGAGTACGACGGCTCGCCCGCGCCGTACGACGACCGAAAGGTCTTTGACCTCGACCGGCTCGACGCGACGCTGGCGGCGATGATGCCGTTCGCGGCGGAGTTTGAGCCCGCGCAGAGCGGGAGCGTCGAGCGTCCCAAGGGCTACTTCTGGAACAACCCGGCGTTCAGCTATTCGGACGCGATGAGCTACTACGCGTTTGTGCGTCTGTGGAAGCCGAAGCTGGTGCTGGAGATCGGGTCGGGCTTTTCGACGCTGGTCGCCTCCGCGGCCGCGGAGCGGAACCGGGCGGAGGGGGTCGAGACTCGCATCGTTTGCATTGAGCCGTATCCCAAGCCCTGGCTCGCGGAGATCCCGCACGTCGCGGAGGTCATCGAGCGCCCGGCGCAGTCGTTCGATGCGGACTGGTTCAACGAGCGCCTCGGCGACGGGGACGTGTTCTTCATTGATTCCACTCACGTGGTCAAGACCGGCAGCGATTGTGCGCACCTCTACCTGAGGATCCTGCCCAACCTGCGCCGCCACATCCTCCTGCACGCGCACGACATCTTCCTGCCCTACGGCTACCCGCGCGCGTGGCTGGAGGAGAAGTCGATCTTCTGGAACGAGCAGTACATCCTCTACGCGCTGCTCCACGGGAATCCGAGCCTGCGCGTGCTCTTCGGGAGCGCGATCATGCGCCATCACCGCATGGACGCCCTGACGTCGTTCATGCACGGGCGCAGCCAGCCCGGCGGCGGGAGCCTCTGGTTCGAGCACGTCCCGGCATGAGCCACGCGGCCCCCCCAGCGCCGCCACCGGGCGTCTCCCGCCCCGCCCCGCGCCGCCCGGTCGCCTGGCTCGAGCCCGTGCTCGCGCCATGGAAGCGCCGCGTCTTGCTCGCCAACCTTTCCGGTCGCGAGTTGTCGCAGCGGTACAAAGGGTCGGCGCTCGGGTTGCTCTGGGCCCTCGCCGGCCCTCTGCTCCAACTCGCGGTCTACGCGGTCGTCTTCGGCTGGCTGCTCAGCGCCCGCTTCGGAGACGCCGGCGATCGCGCGATGTACGTCCTCGAGCTTTTCTGCGGCATCCTGCTCTTCGGCATCTTCGCCGAGGTCATCTCCCGCGCGCCGACGCTGGTCATGGATAAGCAGAGCCTAGTGACCAAGGTCGCGTTCCCGCTGGAGCTTTTGCCGCTGGTGGCGTTCTGGGCGGCGTTGGTGCCGGCGGTGCTGGGAATGGGGCTGCTGGTGGGGGGTGTGTGGTACGTCACGGGGCGGGTGCCGTGGACCGCACCGCTGGTCGTGCTCCCTTTGATCCCTCTCCTGCTTTTGACCACCGGCTTGTCCTGGATCCTCTCGGCGGTCGGCGTCTACGTGCGCGACACGCAGCACGCGATCCGCTCGGCCGTGCAGTTGCTTTTCTTCCTCACGCCCGTCGTCTGGCCCATCAGCATGTTGTCCGATGAGATGCGGTTCTGGGTCATGCTGAACCCGATGGCCCAGGTCGTCGAGTGGTCCCGGGCCGTCCTGATCCACGGCACCATTCCCGACGCGGGGGCGCTGCTCGTGCTCACGGTCGCGTGCCTGGCGGTCTGTCTCGTTGGCTCTTGGTGTTTTCAAGTGCTGAGGCGAGGCTTTGCGGATGTTGTTTAGGTTTTGATCGTGCTCTAGCCCCGCGTCCATGCACGCGGCTCGCGGGGGGTGAGCGGGATACGATCCGCATCAATGGCGCTGGGGTGCGGGCGATCGCGTTCCTGGCCCATCAGCCGGGCTCCGGGGGAGAGCAGTTGACCTGAGCACGCCCCCGGAACAGGGCTCGCGTGCACAGGGTTGCATGGAGCGGGGCACGCCGGAGGGGCGGCCCGATCGGCCGGCAGCGATGCGGCACACAACACCGGCGCGAACCACGCCAGCCCCGAGCGGCGGCGGAGACGTCGGTTCCACGACTCCACGGGGGTCACGGGGGAGCCAGCGGGCATGTGCAACCAGTGGTGCCTGGCCTTCGGGCGAAGCCTTAAGCCGAAGCTCCCGCAACGCGCCCGCGTGCTCGACGTCGGCTCGCGCGATGTCAACGGCTCGATGCGCGAGGTTTTCGCCGACATCGCTTCGGCATATGTCGGCGTGGATATCGAGGCCGGGCCCGGCGTCGACGTCGTCGGCGACGTGGTGGACCTGGGCGAGCTCGTCGGCTGGAACGCGTTCGACCTGGTGATGTCGACCGAGATGATCGAGCACTGCGAGCCCTGGCGGGATGCCGTCAGCGCGATGGTCGCCAGCGTGCGTGTGGGTGGGTACGTGCTGATCACGACCCGCAGCCCGGGCTTCGCGCTGCACGGGTATCCGAGCGACCATTGGCGGTACACACGGGCGGACATGCGCCGCATCCTTGGTCCGGTTTGCGAGATCATCGACGTGCAGAGCGATCCGACGCTCGGCTGGGCGTGCGGGGTCGGTGTCCTGGCGCGACGCACGGCGACGGACGAGGAACTCCCCGCGTGGCGGGCCTCGCTCGACCACATCGAGCTGTACAAGGTGACCCCGGGCGTGGATATCGAAGGCACGCACCGTGTGGAGCTCGCCGAGCCGCTGGACGACGACGCGGGGAAGGACGCCGGCTCGCCGGGCGAGCCGATCTGGGATCAGGTGAGCCGCTACTCGGGCGTCGCGCAGGCGATCCGAGCCAACGCCGGGGAGCGGGCGGTGCGTGTGCTGGACGTGGGCAGCGGGGAGCCGCGGCTGCTGCGGAGCCTGCTGCCCGGGTGCGAGGTCTGGTGCATGGATCCCTTGCTGGAGGGCGAGGGTGGGGCGGACGAGCGGGTGATCGCCGGTCGTCTCGGCGAGACCGTGATCCAGTCGGGCTCGTTCGACTGGGTCGTGTGCGTGGACACGCTGGAGCACGTGGCGCCGGGTGAACGGGCGTCGTTTCTGAAGTCGCTCGCGGCGGTGCCGAAGTCGGGTCTGGTGATTGCGGGCCCGCTCGCGGACGGCGGCGGTGCGAAGGCGGCCGACGAGGCGATCGATGCCATTTTCGAGGCACGGCACGGGCACGCCTACCCATGGCTCGCTGAGCACCGGGAGTACGGGTTGCCGTCGCGTTCGGAGATCGTCTCGGCTCTCGAAGGCGCGGGCTTTTCGCACGCCGAGTTTGGCAACGGGCGTCTCGATTGGCACCGGGATCTGCTCTCGGTCACGCTGCTGCTGATGGAGCATCCTTCGGGACGCTCGCCGCTGGAGCGTTTGAGCCGGTTCTTCGGCGAGCACCTTGCCGCGATGGACCACGCCGAGCCGACGTACCGGCGCGTGATCGTCGCGACCCGTGGGAGCGCGCCCGTAGCGCCCAGCCTGCCCCAGGTGTCCGAGGCGGACCTGGTGCGGGGTGACGAGCGGCTTCGCGTCGCGATCTGCGGGGCGATCGACGATCTGGCGGGCGCGGTGGACGAGTCGACGCGTCAGCGGCTGTCGGCCGAGTTGGCGTTAAAAAACGCGAAAGCCGGTGAGGCGAACTGGCGCCGTGCGCACAGCGAGGTTCGGGAGCAGTTCCTGGAGGCGGTCGCCCGTCAGCAGGAGGCTCTGGTCAAGCTCCGCGCGGACTGGGGCGAGCGTGTGCGCACGATCGAGGCGCAGCGGGAAGAAGCGATCCGCCTCACCAAGGAAGCGCACCAAAAGCAGGCGGCGTTGCAACGCGAGCTGCACGCCGAGCGAGCGGATCGCGAGAAAGCCCTCGCCGAAGCCCGGGCGCGTTTGGACGAATCGAACGCCGCGCACGGGGGCACGATCGAAGCGCTGCGAAGCGAAGTGGCGGCTCAGAGGGCTGAGGTTGCGCAGATGGGCGAGCGCCTGGCGGAAGCCGAGCGTGCGCACGTCGCGACCGTGCGCACGCTGGAGGCGACGCGCGCCCGGGAGCTGGCCCAGCGGGACCGCGTGATCCGCCAGTTGCAGGCGCACGCCCGGGCGTCGGACGCGGCGATCGAGGAGATGCAGCGCAGCACGGCCGTGCGCGTCGGGCGGCGTGTGGGGCAGGTCAAGCGCGGGCTGATCGGGCTGGTGCGCTCACCCAAGGCGACGGGCTCGGCTCTGGTCGAGCGCACGGGCAAGCTTGCGAAGCGCACGCTCCCGATGTCGCCCGAGATGCAGTGGAAGGCCGAGCGCGTGTTCTTCACGTGCTTCGGCTCCCTGCTGCGGGCCACGCCGGCCTACGCGACGCACCAGATGGAGCGATCGCGCCGCGCGGGCACGCTCCCCCAGCCCCCGGCGGGGTCGGTCGAGATCAAGCCCGCCCGGGGCGAGGCGTCGTCGAACGGGCGTGCGTCGGTGGTCGAGGCCGTGCGCCCGGAAACAGCGGTCGTCGGGCTGGATACCGATCAGCCGGCGGTGATCGTCTTTGGCATCATCGACTGGCACTTCCGCCACCAGCGCCCGCAGCACCTGGCGGCGGCGCTCGCGCGCAAGGGGCACCGCGTCTTCTACGTCTCGCCAAGGTTTGTCGCGCGCCAGCGCGGCGGCAGCGACGACGAGGTGATCGACGTCGGCGGCGGGGCGGTCGTGCACCACACGCGCCTGTGGGTCAAGGGCGTGCCGCGGATCTACCACGGGATGCCGAGCGAGGAGCAGCAGGCGATCATGGTCGCGGGGCTGCGCCGGATGCTGCTGGAGCACCGGATCGGGCGCACGATCTGCAAGATCGATCACCCGGGATGGGTCTGGCTGGCGAAGCACGTGCCGGACGGGTCGTTGGTCTACGACTGCATGGACCACCACGCGGGCTTTGAGAACACCGGGGGCGAGGTCGCGCAGCTCGAGGACGAGTTGCTGGCGATCGCGGACCTGACGCTGGTGACCAGCGGCTACTTGGAAGAGATCATCGCGCCGCGCGTGCCGCAGCACGCGATGGTGCGGAACGCGTGCGACCCGGACCACTTTGCAACGAGGCCCGCAGAGGTCTGGCAAGACCCCGAGGGCCGCCCGGTGGTGGGGTACCTCGGCGCGATCGCGGAGTGGTTCGACGCGGAGCTGATCGACAAGGCGGCAGAGGCTCGCCCGGACGTCTGCTTCCTGCTGGTCGGCGGGGACAGCGCCGGGAACAAAGGGAAGCTGTCGCACCGGAAGAACGTGGTGTTTGTGGGCGAGATCCCGTACGCCGAGGCGGGCAAGTACGTCCACGCGATGGACGTGTGCACGATCCCGTTCCAGATCACCGAGCTGATCAAGGCGACGAACCCGGTGAAGGTGTACGAGTACCTCGCGTCCGGGAAGCCGGTCGTGACGACCGACCTGCCGGAGCTGCGTGAGCCGGAGATCGACGGGCTGATTCATCGGGCCGAGTCGCACGAGGCGTTTATCGAGGCGATCGACGCCGCGCTCGCGGACAAGGGCGACCGCGAGCTCGCGGCCCGGCGCGAGGCGTTCGCTCGCGAGCAGACATGGGCCCATCGGGCGGCTTCGGTCGACGCGGCCCTGGAGAAGATGAGCGATCCGCTCGCCTCGGTCGTCGTCGTGACGTGGAACAACCTGGCGCTGACCAAGGCGTGCCTCGAGTCGGTGCTGAGCGAGCCGAGCTACACCAACATCGAGCTGATCGTGGTGGACAACGCCTCGACCGACGAGACGCCGGCGTATCTGGCGGAGCTGGCCGAGCGGGACAGCCGCGTCCGCGTGCTGCTCCAGACGCAGAATCTCGGCTTCGCGGGCGGGAACAACGTCGGGCTCGCCGCCGCCCGCGGGGCGTACATCTGCCTGCTCAACAACGATACGGTCGTGACCCGCGGGTGGCTGCGGACCCTGATCAACCACGCGCGGCGCGATCCCACGATCGGGCTGATCGGGCCGGTGACGAATAACATCGGCAACGAGGCGCGGGTGGAGACGTCGTACAAGGCGATGGACGAGATGCACGCGCAGGCGTTCGTGATGACGCGGTCCGAGGCGGGGGGGACGCGCCCGCTCGCGGCGGCAGCGTTCTTCTGCGTGCTGGCGCGGGCCGCGGTGTGGCGCGAGGTCGGCGTGATCGACGAGAGCTACGAGCGCGGGTATTTCGAGGACGACGACTATTGCCGTCGCATCCTCGCGGCCGGGTACCGCATCGTGTGCGCCGAGGACGTGTTCATCCATCACCACCTCGCGGCCTCGTTCGGCAGCCTCGGGCAGGAAGAACGCAACCGGCTGCTGCAGGTGAACCGGCAGGTGTTCGAGGCGAAGTGGGGTGCGTGGCAGCCGCACCGCTACCGCGGGGCGGACGAGCACCCGCCGCTCACGCTCGAAGCCGCCCGCCAGCGGCTGTAGACTCGCCGTTGTCGGCGAACGCCCGGACGCACCAACGCTAGATCGAGATGCCAGACCGACACGCCAGGTCGATACGCTCAAGGGGATCCACGTGCTCAACACCCTCCGCCGACTGCTCGGGCGCGACGCCGCCCAGGGGCGACGCCCCGTCGAGGTCATCGCCCGCCCGGGACAGGCCTCACTCGGGGGCGACGACCGCGTCGTGGACTTCCGCTGCAACATCTGCGGCACGCGCGGCTCGCTGCCTTACGCCAAGTTCGGGCGCGAGCAGTGGTCCTGCCAGGGGTGCAAATCCACGAGCCGCATGCGCGGGATCGTTCACCTCGTGACGATGGGCCTGCTGGGGACCGACGCGCCGCTGAGCGAGATCGAGCCCCGGAAGGACCTCGTCGGGCTCGGCATGTCCGACTGGCAGGGGTACGCAAAACGGCTCGCGGAGAAGTTCGACTATCTGAACACGTTCTACGACCATGAGCCGCAGATGGACATCACGGATCCGCCGCCCGAGCGGTTCGGGACGTGCGATTTCATCATCTCGACGGACGTGTTCGAGCATGTGTGCACGCCGGTGAGCCGCGGGTTTGAGGGCGTTCGGAAGCTGCTGAAGCCGGGCGGGTTGTTCGTGTTCAGCGTGCCGTACAACCTGGAGGGTGCGACGGTTGAGCACTTCCCGGAGATGCACGAGTTCGACATCGTGGACGGGGCGAACGGCAAGACGCTGATCAACCGGACCAAGGACGGGCGCGAGCAGCGGTTCGAGGGCCTGGTCTTCCACGGCGGCGAGGGCGCGACGCTGGAGATGCGGGTCTTCTCCAAGCAGGGCGTGATCGACGAATTGACCAGGGCCGGCTTCGTGGACATCGAGTTTTTTGAGGGCGCGCACGAGGCGAGCGGCGTGATCTTCCAAGAGGGGTGGTCGAGGCCGCTGCTGGCGAGGGCGCCGAAGTAAGCGTGCGTCACCGCCATCTCCAGGGGATGGTTCAGACGCCCGCGGGCAGCGGCTCCGGGCGCGGGGCGGGCTCGGGGGCGGCGCTGGGGTGCCCGAGCGCTTGCCGGTATCCCGCGAGCGTCGCCTCGCCGGCGGCTTGCCAGTTGAAGCGTTCGCGGACACGGGCGGCAAGGGCGGGGCTCGGGCCGGTGGCGAGCGCGTGGACGATCGCGTCCCGGATCGAGTCTTGGCGTGTCGGGTCGCAGTAGGCGGCGTCTTGCTCGAAGTACCAGCGTCCGGAGCCGCGATCGGTCGTGACCACGGCGCACCCGCACAGGGCGGCCTCGAGCCCCGCGAGCCCGGGCGTCTCGTACCACGAGCAGCAGACGTGGACGCTGGCCCGCTGGAGGATCGCGCGGATGCGGTCGGGCGTGAGCGGGCCGGTGAACGTGGTTCGCGGGCCGGCCTCGCGTCGCACGCGCCGCTCGTAGGCCGTGCTGAACCGCCCACGCCCGCCGACGATCGTCAGGTCCACGTCCAGCGCTCGGCACGCGCGCACCAGCGCGAGCTGGTGCTTACGGGCCTCGATCCGCCCGACGCACACCACGCCTGCTCGCGGTCCCGCCTGGGTCGGGGGAAAGAACGCGGCGGCGTCAGCCGCGTTCGGCACGACCGTGCTCGGCGCGTCGAACGCGAACCGCTCGCGCAGGCGTGCGTCCTCGTCCGGGCTGTTCGGCAGGCAGACGCTGGCGATCTCCAGCAGTTCGTGCGCGCACCGGTGGAAGCGGAGGGTCGGGATGGTGAGGCGTCGCCCTCGCCCGGCCCGGGCGGCGAGCGCCGCCACGCTCCGCTGCAGCAGGCGGGCGTTCTGATACCGGTCGCTCCCGATCGCCCGGCTGAGCGCGCCCTGTGCCCCGGTGCGTCCGTGGGCGTCGAACTCGTGCTGCGGCCACCAGATCGAGCTCACCGCGACCGGCACGCCCGCCTCGCGCGCGCGTCGCGCCCAGACCAGGTTCTCCCAGGGGCGATCGAGGTGGAAGACGTGGACGAGATCGTGCCCGCGGGGGTCCGTGCGCCCGCCGTAGTCGATCGTGACCTCGACGCCGCGGGCGCGGAGCGCGCCCGCGGTCTGCTCGACCTGGGTCGTGTCTCCGCCCGCGTGCTCCCGAAGGTTGGCACGCACGCACCACAGCGCCCGCATCAGGACACCCGCTCCCGTTGGCACGTTCAGTCACCCCGGCCTTGCCCCGCCCGTCTCGTGCAGGCCACGCTTGAAGCCTAGCACGACGCGTGCCACCCCGCGATGGCGAGCGCCCTACCGATCCCCGTACACGAACGGGCTCTCCAAGCTCGCGAACTCCGGCAGCTTCTCGTCTTTCACGCTCAGGCGCGGGTCCTGGTCGATCGGCCAGGGCAGGTTCAGCTCCGGATCGTTCCAGATCACGCCGCCCTCGGCGTCGGGGTGATACACCTCGGTCACCTTGTACGCGACCTCGGTCCCGGGCTCGAGCGTCACGAACCCGTGCGCAAAGCCCGGCGGCACCCAGAGCTGCTTCGCGTTCGACTCGCTCAGCTCCGCCGCCACCCAGCGCCCGTAGGTCGGGGAGTCCCGGCGCACGTCCACCGCCACGTCCCAGATCCGCCCTCGCACGACGCGCACGAGCTTGCCCTGCGCGTGCGGCGGGCGCTGGAAGTGCAGACCGCGCAGCGTCCACGCGTGCTCAGACCGCGATTGGTTGTCCTGGACGAACACCGCGTCGATCCCCAGACCCGCCAGCTTCGGGCGGGAGTACGTTTCCATGAAGTACCCGCGGTGGTCGCCGTGACGCTTCGGCGTGATCAGCACAACGTCGGGAATCTCCAGGCGCTCCAGCTCCATCGTGACCCCTTTTCGCTTCCGGGCGAGAGCGCCTCAGATCCAAGGCTCGATCAGGCGATCCCGCACAAGCCCGAGCAGATACTCGCCGTAGCTGTTGGACTTCATCTCCTCGCCCAGACGTTCGAGCTGCGCGTCGTCGATGAAGCCCATCCGCCAGGCGATCTCTTCCGGGCAGGAGATCATGCGCCCCTGGCGTTCTTCGATCGCCTGGACGAAGACTTGGGCCTGGAGGAGGCTCTCGTGCGTGCCGGCGTCGAGCCACGCCAGCCCGCGACCCCAGACCTGCACGTGCAGCTCGTTCATCTCCATATAGATCTTGTTAACGTCGGTGATCTCAAGTTCGCCGCGGGGCGAGGGCTTGAGGTTGTCGACGATGTCCACGACGCGGTTGTCGTAGAAGTAGAGCCCGGGGACGGCGAAGTGGCTCTTGGGTTTGGCGGGTTTTTCCTCGATGGAGACGGCCCGGTTGTTCTGGTCGAACTCGACGACGCCGTAACGCTCGGGATCTTTGACGGGGTAGCCGAAAACGGTCGCACCCTTCTCCAGCTTGACGGCCTCGACGAGCGTGCGCCGCAGCCCGCTGCCGTAGAAGATGTTGTCGCCGAGGATGAGGCAGACGGGTTCCTTGCCGATGAAGGCCTTGTCGAGCTGGAAGGCCTGGGCGAGGCCTTTGGGCTCCGGCTGGACGACGTAGCTGAACGACATGCCCCACTGGGAGCCGTCGCCGAGCATCGACTTAAAGAGCGGCAGGTGCTCCGGGGTGCTGATGATGAGCACCTCGCGGATGCCCGCGAGCATGAGGACGCTCAGCGGGTAGTAGAGCATCGGCTTGTTGTAAACGGGCAGCAGCTGCTTGCTGATGGCCCGGGTCAGTGGCCACAGGCGTGTCCCGTGCCCCCCCGCGAGAATGATCCCCTTCACGAACGCCCCTCTCGTTGGTGTCTCTCGGTTCGCCCGGGCCGCGTGGCTTCCGGGGGCGATTGTACGGGCCCGCGTGGGCGACGGAGCCCCGGGTCGGCTCACACGGGGCTCGCCCGCTCTCGGGGGATGGTTTGCCGCGTCTGCCGCCCGATGCGTGCCTCTTTCCCGTTCAACGCACGGTTGGAGCACGGTTTACGCACCCGCCCGGCACCGGCGTGCGGCGCGGGCCGGGTCGCCGCGTCGGTGTACGTGTGCTCGGAGATGATCGGTCGTCGGATGAACCCGACTCGGACGCTGCGGGATCACGGAGCGGGCGACGCACTTGCTGCTGAGGGTGCGTGCCGTTGCGGCGGCCCGTCGCGCCAGGTGGTCCCGCCCCGGGCGGGCCGGTTGCGGCATCGGTCCTTCAGGGATATCGTAAAGCTCGCGAGGGAACGGAATACTTTGATTCTCGAATCTGGGAGAACGATCGTGACCATTCGAACATGCGTGGCGTTGCTGGTGCTGATCGCGATGAGCCCGATGCTCGTCGGGTGCAAGGCGACCGCCGAGAGCGCCCGGGACAACACGCAGCTTTCGACGATGCTGCCGGCGACGCGGATCGACCCGCCGCGCCCGGGGCAGAACTCGATCTGGGTGGAGTGGCAGGACCAGACGGGGCAGGGGATCGACCTGTACAACGACGTGGTGCGGTCGGTGGAGGAGATGGGCTACCGGGCGGTGAACGACTTTGAGGCCGCCGACTACGCCCTGTGGGCGACGCTGCGGATCTTCGATCGCGTGGACAGCAGCTTCGATGAGCGTGTCGCGGGGCTGGGCGGGATCGCGGGCGGGATCGCCGCGGGCACCGCGATCGGTCAGGCAACGGGCAACTGGGGGTACGGGACCGCGGGCGGCGTGGCGGCCGGCGGTCTCGCGGCGGCCGGCATCGCGGCGCTGACGCGCCAGAACGAGTGGGCGATGGTCGTGGACATCCAACTGGGCCGCCGGGTCGAGGGGGGTGTCGAGACCGGGCAGACCTCCAGCCGCGACGCCGACGCCATCGCCCGCACGGGCATGGGCACGGGCATGAGCGCCGAAGGCGGGCGATCCGTTGACGAGCAGACGCGGAGCCAAGCCTTCACCGAAACCCGGGCCCGCTTCGAGCTTGAGCAGCGCATCATGGCTCGCACGGGTGGCACCCGCATGGATCGCCCCGTCGCGCTCGACGCGATGCTCCCCCGTCTCCGCAACGCCCTGAGCGCGCAGCTCCCCAGGGCTCGCTGAGTGACCGGCCGCCCGCACCCGGCGGGCGCTCCCGAGGGCCGCATCAGCACCTGATCCCACACACCCGACGCCCCGCCGAGGTCACCCTCGGCGGGGCGTTGTGCCTGATACCCTTTCAGGCGAGGAAACCCCGAACAATTTCAGGAGGCATCCGTGAGCACACCCATCGCCGGCCTGCACCACGTCACCGCCCTCGCCAAGAGCCCGCAGGAAAACAAACGCTTCTACACCACCGTCCTCGCCCAGCGGATGGTCAAGCGGACCGTCAACTTCGACGACCCGAGCACCTATCACCTCTACTACGGCGACGACCTCGGCTCGCCCGGCACGCTCCTGACCCACTTCCCGCACCCCTACGCCCGTCGGGGCGTCCACGGGAACCACGAGATCGAGCGCACGATCCTGGCGATCCCCCAGGGCTCGAGCGGGTTCTGGCGGGAGCGGCTGGACCGGTACGACGTCGGCGTCGAGGCTGCGGAGGCGTTCGGGCAGTCACGCCTGCATTTTGCGGACCACGACGGGATGCTCTTCGCGCTCGCCGAGCAGGACGAGAGCGGGGCGGCCCCGGTCCCGGTCATCGGCGATCGGGGCGGGCTGCCCGGCGACCGGGCGCTCGGGCGGATCCTGGGCGTGGCGATCCGTGTGCGGGAGGCGGAGGCGACGGCGACGGCCCTGACCGGGGCGCTCGGCTTCCGCGCCGGGGCGACCGAGGGGCGTTCGCAGCGATTCACGGTGGGCGAAGGGGCGAAGCAGGCGTGGGTCGAGTTGATCGAGGACCCGGACGCGCCCGAGAGCGACATGGGGGCCGGGACGGTGCACCACGTCGCGTGGCGCGTGGCGACGGACGAGGACCAGGCGGAGGTCGGCGAGCGACTGCGCGAGGCGCGGATCGGGGTGACCGAGGTCCGCGACCGGTTTTATTTCCGGTCGATCTATTTCCGCATGCCGGGGGGCGTGATTTTCGAGATCGCGACCGACGGCCCGGGGATGGACGCCGATGAGCCGCGGGACGCGTTGGGGGCGACGTTGCAGATCCCGCCGATGTATAAGTCGCAGGGAGCGCAGATCGCGGCCCATCTGGAGCCGTTGGAGTAGGTGATCGCGATGGTCAGCTCTCCGACGCGTTGGGCTCGCGCTGGGCGGCGGCTTCGGGCTGCTGGCGGGAGAGGTGCGCGATGCTCCGCCAGAGGTGGTAGGCGACGCGGTCGCACCAGCGCAGGGCTTCGATGCGTTCGGCCGAGGTGTGCGGGGTGATCACGCCCTGGGCGGCCTGCTCGATCGCCCCGGCGCGTCCGTTGCGACGCTGCTCGGCGATCTCGCGGCTCATCGCGCCGGCGCGGTCCGGATCGGCGTGGAGCGGATCGTGCGCGAGGGTCAACGCTTCGGTGAGCTTGGCGTGCGCGCCCGTGCCGTGTGGCCCGGTGAGACGGGTGTGGACGGGCGTGGGCTCGGCGGCGGCGTCGATCAGGCTCTCGATGTGGTCGAGGGCGTGGACGAGGGAGGTCTGCTCGGCGACGTCGTGGGAGCTCGCGGGCTGGGTGCCGATCGCGGCGAGGACGGAGCGCGAGCGGTCGACCGCGGCTCGCGCCTGTTCGAGGACGCGGGGCGGCGTGCGCCCGTGCTGGGTGAGGCGTGCGTGGATGCCGGCGCCGAGGGCGACGGTCGTCGCGCCGAGGGTCGTGCGAACGGCGTCGAGCGCGACGCCCGGCACGTCGGCGAGCGCGGGGTCGAGTCGGTCGATTTCGGGCATCTCGCCGGCGGGGGCGAGGCGCTCGATGAGGCGTGAGAAGGGGCCGATGAGGGGGAGAAGCACGAGCACGCCGACGACGTTGAAGACGGTGTGGAAGGTGGCGAGGGCGACGGTGTCGGCGCCGCCCTGGATGTTCTGTGTCGCCCAGTCGGCGACGCGGACCATGACGGGGATCATGGGCAGGGCGAGGAGCGCGGTGATGACGTTGAAGCCGATGTGGGCGAAGGCGGTGCGCCGCCCGGCGGTGGGGGCGCCGATCGCGATCAGGGCGGCCTTGACGCAGGTGCCGACGTTCTGCCCGATGACGAGCCCGGCGGCCTGATCGAGGTTGATCGTGCCGGTGTGGAGGGCGGCGAGGGTCATCGCGACGGCGGCGCTGGAGGACTGGAGGACGACCGTCATCACGACGCCGATGCCGACGAGCCCGAAGATGCCGAGGAGCGTCGCGGGCGGGAAGCTGGCGGGCGTGACGTGCTCGCTGAGCCCGGACATGCCCTCCTGGAGCGCGGCGAGTCCGACGAAAAGAACGCCGAAGCCGGCGAGGGTCATGCCGAGGGCGGCCAGCCTGTCCTTGGCGAGGAGCTTGCAGAGGACGCCGATGAAGATCAGGGGCTCGACGTAGCGGGAGATCGAAAACTCGAAGCCGAGGAGGGCGACGATCCAGCTGGTGCTGGTGGTGCCGAGGTTGGCGCCGAAGATGACGCCGATCGCTTGGGGGAAGGTGAGCAGGCCGGCGCTGGCGAAGCCGATGGTGGTGATGGTGGTGGCAGACGAGGACTGGACAAGGGCGGTGATGCCGGCGCCCCACCCGATGCCGGAGATGGGCCCGGAGATGAATCTTGAGAGTACGGCTCGGAGGGCGGGTCCGGCGAGGGCCTTGAGCCCGTCGGTCATGAGGGTCATGCCGAGAAGGAAGAGGCCGATGCCGCCGAGGGTCTGCCAGATCATGGGTCGATGGTAGCGGGACAGGGGTGTGGGTTGGGGTGGTGTGTGCGGCGCATGCGGAGCCCGTCCATGCCCGGGCCGTAGTAGTCGACGAGCGAGCGTGTGTGGACGAACCCGAGGGATCGGTAGAGTCGTTGGGCGGTGGTGTTGTCGGCTCGGACTTCGAGGGAGACCCGTTCGACGCCTTCCTCGGCGAGGGCGTGGAGGACGCGTTCAGCGAGGGCTCGCCCGTAGCCGCGGCCGGTACGGTCCGGGTGGACGGCGATCGCGTAGAGGCGCCCGGTCTTGCGGGCGCCGATCGCCCCGTGGCGTCGGATCAGGCCGACGGCCCAGCCCGCGACGCCGTCGTGCTCGGCGACGAAGGCGCGGGCGCGTGGGTTGTTCAGGAGTCGGCGGATCTGCCGCTCGTGGAATCGCTCGGCTGGGCGTTCGAAGGCGGCGCGTTCGATCGCGACGATCGCCGCCAGGTCGGACTCGCCGGCCGAGCGGTAGCGGGTCGGCGGGTCGAGCCACGTCTCGAGTGTTCGTTCCGGGGCGTCGAGGGTGGTGGGCGCAAGCAAGCAGGGCGCGTCGAAGACGCCCGAACGATCCGACCCCGACACATCCGGGACCACGCACGCCTCCTTCGGCGCTCACCCCGACCCAGATCGCCCGCCGCCCCGTCCGGGGCCTGCCGCGGGCGATCGGTCTCGCGGCTCGCGCAGAATATCCGCGCCGAAAACCGAAGCAAGCCCGAACCTTTCCATGAAAACCGATTCCGGGGTTGCCCGCGTTCAGCCGAGGATGCGCCGTCGCCGCGTGACATAATCCCAGAGAACGAAGCGGTCGAGGTCCTCCCCGCCGGTGAAGAAGGCCCGCCCGCGGGTCGCCTCGGCCAGCTTGTGCGCGAACCGCACGTCCTCGCTCGACTGGCTCCAGCTTGGAAGCACAAAGAAATTGATCGTGACGCCCTCGCGGGCCGCGGCCTGCGCCTCGCGCATCGTGGCTTCTTCGGTCCGCGGGTCGGGCGGGTAGAGGAGGAAGAGCGTCTCGTCCTCGAAGTGCGCGGTGGGGAGGCCGTCGGAAATGAGCACGACCTGCTTGTTCGGCGTGTCGGCCGAGGCGAGGAACCGGCGTGCGAGGCGGAGCCCGTGCTGGATGTTCGTAAAGTGCGGCGGGACCATGCCCTCGGTGATGCCGGGGTCGCTCATGTCCGCCCGCAGACGCACGACCGGCTCGCGGATCGTCACCGGCTTGGGCATCAGCGAGGCGATCTCCGAAACGGGGCGGGGCTTGGCAAAGCTCGCCATCTCGATGAAGCGGAGGAAGTCGCCGGGGTACTCGCGACGGATGAGCGCGTCGAGCGCGAGGGCCATGCGCTTGCACGAGATGTACTGCCCGCCCCAGCGCATGGAGCCGGACATGTCCATCAGGACGACCGTGGCGCACTTGGGGTTGTTCCGCGTCCGGTGGATCTCGATGTCCTCGGGGCGCAGGCGCATCTTCGGCGGCGTGCCGCTGCGACCGACCTCGCCGGCTCGCTCGCGCTCGCGGCTCTCGCGGATGAACGCGTTGATGAACGACTGCCCCGCGTCCATGCCCGCCGCGGAGTCGCCGAACTCGTAGGGGCGCGTCGTTGGCAGCTCGACCGCGCCTTCCCCTTCGGCCCCCGCGTGCCGCCCGGAGCGCGACGCCTGCAGGTCGCTGAAGATCGTCGCCAGCAGCGAGCCCTGGAACAGCTTGTACGCCCGCGGCGTCAGGCGGAACGAGCCGTCCTCGCCCTTGTCCAGCCCTTGGCGCTCGGCCTCCTCGCGCATGTATTCTTCGATCTGCTTGCCGAGGTCGCGGAGCTGGTTCATGTCCGCCTCCTCGGCGAACCGGGCGAGCGCTTCCATGTCGATCACCGCGAGCTGCGCGTTCTTCATCGCCTCGCGGAGCTGCTCGAGCAGCTTGTCGATCGTTTCGAGCTCTTCCTTGATCGCGATCGCCTCGTCGATCGACATCGGCGTCCGCCCGGTGAAGGCGTACTTGGCGCTCAGCTCGTCGATCTCGTAGCGCGTCGCGAGCGTGTCGATCAGGCGGAGCAGGTCGCGGGCGAAGTCCGTGAACTCGGCCCCGTCGCCCGGGCGGTTCTCATCGCCTCGGCGGCGCGGGTTGGTTTCCCGCCGCTTGTCGGCGGCGTACCAGAGGCGCTCCAGGTCACGGATCTGCTCCTCACGCACGGCTTTGCGGAAGTCCGGTTCAAGCTCACGCGGCGGGCGCACGACGCCGGAGGCGTCGGTGAACGCACGCCCGGCCTTCGTGCGCACGCTCTCGGCTTCGTAGGTTGCGAGAATCTTTCGCTTCCGCTCCTCCAGCATCGCGATCAGCGAATCCAGGCTCGGGCCGAGCCCCGCGATCTGCGAGGGATCGATCTGGATCGCGTTCGCGAGTTCTTCCTCGGTGAAGCGGCGCATGGAGCCGAAGGTGAGCATGTGCTCGAACGCCGCCGATGCTATGTCCGGCGGCGGAGCCGTGGGGGAGGGGAAGCGGGCGGGGTCGTACCGCTGGTAGCTGTGGACGAGGCCGCCGTGTTGGGGGCGGTGGCGATCACTCACAGCTCATACTCCACCCGCCCGAACCGCTCGGCTCGGCTTACGCGGTCGGTCGCCCAGAGGCCGGCGAGCACGAACTCCACGCAGCTCGCGCGCACGCTCGCGTCCTCGCTCGCGTTCACTTCGAACGCCTTGTCCCACGCCGGGGGCACGCGCTTCAGCAGCTCCGCGTACACGCGGCTAGGCACCATGTCGCCCACTTCCACCTTCACGCCCTTGCCGAAGACCTCCGCGATCTCCCCCAGCCCGTGCTCGCTCACGTACTCCGCGAAGACCTCGCCCACGGCCTCGGCGAGGATCGAGTCCAGCACCTGTCGCTCGCTCATCTGGTGCGAGCCCATCAGGTCCAGCTCCAGCTTGCCCGCGCCCGAGGCGTGGAAGTGCGCCAGGTCGCTGATCCGCGGCACCGCCGGCCTCTCGCTCAGCACGATCCCCCGCCGGCGCGCGTTGGCGACCATCACCCGGTAATTCGCGATGCTGAACCGCGCGCTCACGCCCGACTCGTGATCGACGAACTTGCTCCGTCGCGCCACGATTGACATTTGCTCGACGATCTCGCGCATGAAGGGCGGGACGAGCACGGGGTATTCGCCGGCGAGGTCGATCCCGGCCTCGCGCTCGGTGATCTCCATCCCGGTCGCCCGCTCGCGCGGGTAGTGTGTCTGGACAGTGGAGCCGATGCGGTCCTTGAGTTGGGGGATGACCTTGCCGGAGCGGTTGTAAGTGCTGGGGTTGGCGCTGAAGAGGACGCAGACGTCGAGGTCGAAGCGGACGGGGTAGCCGCGGATCTGGACGTCGCGTTCTTCGAGAATGTTGAAGAGGCCGACCTGGACGAGCTCGTCGAGATCGGGCAGCTCGTTCATCGCGAAGATGCCGCGGTGCATGCGCGGGATGAGCCCGAAGTGCAGCGCGTCCTCGGCGGACATGCTGACGCCCGCGGCGAGCTTGGCCGGGTCGGTCTCGCCGATCACGTCGGCGAACTTGGTCCCCGGCGCGAGTCGCTCGGCGTACCGATCCTCGCGGGCCCACCACGCGATCGGGATCTCCCGCTCGTCACGTCCCGCGACGAACGCACGCCCGGCCCGTGTGATCGGGTGGAACGGGTCTTCGTGGACCGCGGGCACGCCGCCGGGGAAGCTTGGCGGGACGTCGAGGTAGGGCAGGCCCTCGTCGAGGAAACGCACGAGCGAGCGCATCAGGCGGCTCTTGGCTTGACCCTTTTCGCCGAGGAAGAGCACGTCGTGCCCGGCGAGGAGCGCGTTGACCAGTTCCGGGATGACCGTTTCGTCGTAGCCGACGATGCCGGGGAAGAGCGTGTCGCCGGCCGCGAGCGCACGGACCATGTTGTCCCGCAGCTCGCTCTTCACGCTCCGGCTCTGCCACCCGCTCTCGCGGAGCTCGGCGAGCGTGGAAGGGCGGCGTTTGGTGGAGGGGGTTTCGGATCCGGCGGGGTGTTGCACCATGCCGAATCATTCGCACACCCGGGCGGCGCGATGCAGCCGGGCCGGATTCCTCCGCCCCGGGTGTCGAGGGGTTGGCCGAGGCCGGGTTCGGATCAGATCGAGGGCGCGGCGAGAGCCTTGCGCAGCGCGTCGAAGGTGTTGTAGAACAGCACCAGCCCGATCAGCGGGCCGATGAGGATCAAGACGCCGACGGTCATGAGGAGGGGGATGAGGATGCGGTTGAGGTGGGCTCGCTTGGCGAGGCGGTCGTCGCCGAGTGTTTCGCCCCATTCGCGGACTCGGATCATGAGCAGCACGACGAGGATGAGGGAAATCACGATGTTTGCGAGCGAGGGCAGCGTCGAGAGGCCAACGAGGACGAGGCTACCTAAGAGCACGCCGACGCCGGTCAGCAGGAAATCGAAGACGGTGAGCGCGATCATCGCGAACGCGAGCCCTCGCAGGACGCGCCCGCCGTCGCGGGGCTTGGGTTCGATGGGCGCAAAGCGGATGATGCCGGTGAAGAACATGACACCGCCAACGAGCCCGAGCAATTGCCCGATGATTTGAATCCATCCGGGCGACCGGGGCGGCTCGCCGGTCGCGAGGACAGCGCCGAGGATCCCAAAGAGCAACGCGGCGAGCACGGCGACCAGCAGCCCGTACTGGATCATCGACGCGGCGGCACGCGCCGGCTCGTGCGAGGCGCCGGCGTTCATCACGGGCGCGGGGGGCGCGGTGTCGGTTGTGTTCATGGTTCGAATCCTCCTGATGCGGCACCCAACGGAGCCTGGTTTGCGGGCCGTTCTTGCAACTCACTCTGCACGCGGAGCACGCCGTCGAGAAGCTTGCGGAATTGTGCGAGGCGGATGTAGTACAGGACTGCGCCGATCACCGGGCCAATGACGACGCAGGCGAGCAGGACCGTGACGATGGGGATCGCGATGCGGTCACGCCGAGCCTTGCGGACGAGGTCGCCCGCGCGCCCGCGATGACCAAGGCGAATGATCAGGGCCATGCTCGCGAAAAAGCAGGCACAGAGCCCGAAAAGTCCGGCGATCGAGACCAAAAAACTGATTCCCATGATGACGATCGCGGCTCCTGCGGACACGCCCATGCCGCCTGGGGTGGGGGTGAATGGTGCTGCGGCAGAAAAAGGAGTGGCGAGCACTTGCACGATCGCCGAGACACAAGCAATGACCGCGCCCACGCGGAGCCATTGTCGGATGCTGTCTGTTTCGATCGCACGCGGCTCCGGTTCGCGGATCCCCAAACGCCACCATCCCCAGTAGACGAAGAACAGGGGAACCATCGCGAAGATGCTGGTGGCGCTGATAAACCATGGATCGGCGGCCGTGATTGGCCCCGGGTTACCGGGGGTGGCGGGTGCGAAACGCACCCGCTGAGCGGCGTACGCGATCTGCAAGCCCATCGCGGAGAGCACAACGATCGGGTATGCGAGCATCCCGTATTGCACGAAGCCCGTCGCCCGGTGCTCCCGTCGGATCGCCTCCGGGTCGCGCCGGTGGAGCGGCCAGTTATCGATGGAGGCCCGGACGGGCAGGCCGCACTCCGGGCAGAGATCTGAATACTTGAGCCCGCGGAGCGAGTATGCGCACTTCAGGCAGGGCAGGTCGGCGGCGATCGGAAAATGATCGCTCGCCGTCGGCTCGAGCCCGAGGTCCGCCTCGAAGCCGTGCGGGATTGCCCGGTTTGCCATGTCCGCACTGTCGTGTGCTTCGCTCGCCCCGGTCTGATCACGATCGCCCATGCGCTCCCCCCGCTCCGGCGGGGCCAGGTCCCCGCGAGCGGAAAAGATACCGCAACCGACCGATGTCCGCACGCGGGAGGCGTGTCGGGTCGACTCCACAGGAAGTGGATATCTCAATCCCTCTGTCAAGCCTGTCCTCGACGAGGGATATGGCGAAGTTCATCTGCGACGCTGCCGCGACCTCTTCGGGTCAAAAGTCTGCCCACATTCTGGACACCGTTTTTCCGTTTGGTGCTTTGGGGCGAATCGGTCTCGCGGATAACCACATGCATGGCACAAACGTGCGAATGCCCATCGATGTTGCAAGGCCCGCTGGACAGAAGTCAAGAGCATCCATAACCCAATGGTCACGCTGGCGGCGATCATCCAGCACCCGTCTGCCATCGCGAACCATCCTAAGTGCGGACGAGGTGGAATCGCCGACTGTGGGGATCCGGTCATCCATGCGGCTTCGATCCGGGTGTGCATTCGGAACAGTGCTTCAGCACCGCCGATGACACCTCCCAGGATGCCCGCAAAGAAGCCAACGATCAAGACGCGAAGGCTCGGGTATAGCGGTCCGGTGCGCACACTCACTCGCCATAGACGCCGTGCTTGGTTCGATGAGCAGGTGTCTGTGTTTCGCAGGCGTCCAGCCGCGAATGCGGCTGGGGCGTACCGCCCCGCGAACACGCCAACGAGCGCTCCGAAAAAGAGCGACAGGGCTGACGGGAGCAGCGGGGCCCAGGGGGAGTGCTTCAGATCCCCTGTAAAACGGTATCGGTAAAGTAGCAGTTCGCTTGCGTTTGGCGCTGCCACTCGGGAGGCTAGATTGCCCGATTCACTCGTGACGAGCCACGCGATCAAACCGGCCGAGGCGAGGAGGTAGCCGATCAGCAGAACGAGCGCAAGAGCAGCGGCGCAGGCCAGCGCCCGCGCCGCTCGTCGTGCCGATCTGCCTGCGGAGACCTGTTGCAAAAAAGATCTCGGGCGGAGCATTAGCGGTATGTTGTGGTGCAACTCGCCGAGGCAGGTGGCGGGCCGCCTGCGGGGCAAGGCGTATTGATGTCCGTGCAGACTTCATGCTCTATGATCACATGCCATTTGATACATGTGAAAAAGATCCAGCAACTTGTGCTCTCCCAGCGGCCCCATTGTTGTCGTCGTGAACATATGCAGTTACTGCCGCCACCGCCGAGGGGAACGGTTCGGCAACTCCAAGCGGGACCGGCAGGCCATCCGCCGGGCGTCCATGCTGGCGCTGTCGGTACCGTCCCGGGCGGGCTCCACGGGGGGGCCGTCGTGGGCTTGGGAGGACGCACCGGCGGAGGGCCTAGAGGTCCCGCCGATACAAAGTTGCAGAGATCCTCCGCGTCATCAACGATCGTGAATGCATCGTCGCCGGACTCGATAAGGTGAATCGCAACCTGGGAGATCGCATCGAGTCTGACTGCGGTCGTGCAAGACGCCGCCCACTCGACGCCAACGTTGGCTGCTGGATACCCGCTCTTGACGAGCACCGAGACCACCGCATCGCGATCGGGAAAATTTTCGACAGTGTCCAGAATCGGATCGTCGGCGAAGAAACCGTTCTCGTACGAGATTGGAAGAACAGGTTCGTGGAAAGTCTCATTTACCGTTGGTGGGAAGCCCCATTTTCGATCCTGGGTATTTGGGATTTGCAGCGCGTCCTTGATGCTCTCAGCGGCGATGCGCGGATCCTGTGATGTCCACGCATAACTCCCCCAGCCGCCAGGCTCGGCCAGATACCAGATCGAGGTGATGTTGTCACCGTTCACGCGACGCCCGTCCAGCACAGCGAGAAAAGAGACGATGTCAATCGTTTGGTCGTCATCTCTGGTGTAGATCGGGACGAACATCCAATCGCCAATCAGAATCCTGCTGCTGGACACATTTGTCGGCCCGTTGTGGGCTAGCGTTTGCGGGGTTCCGATGCTCAGCCAGCACGCGCCGAGGCAGCAAGCCAAAATTCGCAGCATTCCCATCTCCTTGAACAAGGCCGTCGGCACCATGCCGGGGCATGTTCATGATAATCAGTCGGGTACAAACTGCGAAACATAAATTATACAATACCCACAAGAGGGGATGTGCATGATTTATAATGCTTTGCCACGTGTCTTGAACATCTCGATCGCCCGTTCCCGCCCGGCCTTGTTCTCCACGATCGGCTTCGGATAGTCCAACGCCTCGAACAGCCCGCCCGCCTCCGACGGCTCGTGGATCGCCTTCCCCTTCAGCCCCGCCAGTTCCGGTACAAACTGGCAGATGTACGAGCCGTCCTCGTCGAACCGCAGCCCCTGTGTGGTCGGGTTGTAGATGCGGAAGTAGGGGGCGGCGTCGGTGCCGGTGCTCGCGGACCACTGCCACCCGCCGTTGTTCTGCGCCAGGTCGCCGTCGATCAGACGGCGCATGAAGTGACGTTCGCCGAGTCGCCAGTCGAGGAAGAGGTGCTTGCTCAGGAACATCGCGACGATCATGCGCAGGCGGTTGTGCATCCAGCCGGTCTGGGCGAGTTGGCGCATCCCCGCGTCGACGATTGGGTAGCCCGTCCGCCCCTCGCACCACGCTCGGAACTGCTCGTCGTCCTCCCGCCACGGCATTGTGTCGTATTCCGGGCGGAACGACCTGCCCTTGCACACGCGCGGGAAGGCGATCAGCACGTGCTTGTAGAACTCGCGCCAGACGAGTTCCTGCATCCAGTGCACGGCCCCGCGGCTGCCCTTGTCGAGCTTTTCGCCGTTGGCTTCGTACGCCGCCGCGAAGCACTGACGCGGGCTGAGCGCACCGACGGTGAGATAGGGGCTGAGCGTGCTGGTGCCGTTGATGGCGGGGAAGTCGCGTTCGTCTTTGTACGCGTCGAGGCGGGCGCTGATGAACTGTTTGAGGCGGTGCATGGCGTGCTTCTCCCCGGCGGGCCAGAGGTCTTCACGCGCTTTATCCATGTTGAAGCCGCGGATAGTTTCAGGGATCGCATCGGGCTCGATCCCGGTCTCCGCCTGTTTCTGAGGCTCGGGGCGCACCGGCGGCATGCCTTCCTCGTGCCAGATCGACTCCCAACGGCGTCGAAACGGCGAGTACACGCTGTACGCCTTCCCCTCCTTCGTCCGCACGCTCCCGGGCTCGAAGACCACCTGATCGGTGAAGCGACGCGTCTTTAAGCCAGCGTCTTCAAAGGCTTCAATCACCGCCTCGTCCCGCAGGCGCTCGTTGATTTCGTACTCGTCGTTGAAAAAGACCGCGTCGCACGCGCAGTCTTTCGCGAGCTTGAGCAGCGCCTTCGGCACGCCGTCGAATCGCGGCGTTTCGAGGATCTTCAGCGGGATCCGCAGCTTCGTGAGACGTTCGCCAAGCTCACGCAGGTTCCGCAGGATGAACTCGGCCTTGATATCCGCCCAGTCGTGCTCGTGCAGCCACTGGTCCGGGCAGATCGTAAAGACCGCGACGACGCCGCCCCCGCTCGCCCCGCCCGCGGCCAAGCACGCCTCGTGCAGCGCGACGTTATCCAGAGTCCGAAGATCCGCCCGAAACCACATCAGTGTGCGCACAATACCCCTCCGCATCTACTCAATCTGGTGGCACGGGCGTCCCGCCCGTGTCTCCCTCGTTCCCACTCACTCGGTCCCAGAAATTCTCATTGCTTGCCGAAGCTTCCGAGCACTCACCGTCACCTCCACCCGCTCCGTTTCCTTCATGCGGTCCACGTTCTTCAGGATCATCGCCATCCGCTGGTTCCCGCGGAACCGCTCTCGGTGTCGGATCAGGAAATCCCAGTAGAACGTGTTGAACGGGCACGCGTCCTCGCCCGTCCGCTGCTTCACGTCGTACCGGCAATGCTCGCAATAATTGCTCATCCGCGAGATGTACTTCCCGCTCGCGGCGTACGGCTTCGTCCCGACCACCGGGCCGTCCCCGCCGTCGTCGGCGTGCATCCCCATCCCGATCGTGTTCGGCGTGGTCACCCAGTCCACGCTGTCAGCGAACATCCCGTAGAACCAATCCCCGACCGCCCGTGCGCGCACGCCCGCGATCATCGCGAAGTTGGACATCACCATGAGCCGCGGGATGTGGTGCGCCCACGCGTGGCGGAGCACCGGGCGCAGGCACTCGCTCATGCACCGCATATCCGTCTCGCCGTCCCAGTAAAACCCGGGCAACTCGCCCGTTTCCTCAAGCCCGTTCCGGTCGCGATACGCCGGGCCCTCGTGCCAGTACACGCCGCGGATGAACTCGCGCCACCCGATGAGCTGACGCACAAACCCCTCGACGCTGTTCAGCGGCGCATCGCCCCGATCGTGCGCCGCGAGCGCCGCCGCCACGCACTCTCGTGGATCGAGCAAATGCAAATTCAACGGCACGCTGAGCTGCGAGTGATACAGCACGTCCTCGCCCGTCCACATCGCGTCCTCATACTTGCCGAACAGCGGCAGACGGTGCTCGATGAAGCTCTCCAGCGACCGCAACGCCTGTGCACGCGTGAGGGGCCACACAAAGCCGTCCTCGTCCAGTTCGCCGGGCGCGTCCGGGAAGCGGTTGCGCACCAGCTCGATCACCTCGCGCACGATCTGTGTCGCCCGCGGCCTGTAGGCCTTCGTCACCCGCGGCGTTTGCTTAAACGACGCCCGGTTGTCCTCGTCAAAGTTCCACTTCCCGCCCAGCGGCTTGCCCTTGGCTTCCATCAGCACGCCGAGTTTTTTTCGCTGCTCCCGATAGAAAAACTCCATGACCAGGCTCTTGCGCCCCTGGGCCCACGCCCCGAACTCGTCCGGCGTCACATAGAAGTGATCGTCATCAACAATCTGCACCGGCACGCCGATCGTGTTCTCCAAGCCTTGCGCCGCCTCCAGCACACGCCAGTCCCCGGGGTGCGCCAGGCGCAGTTCACGAGGCTTCAGCACGCTCGCCGCCCGCTCGATCTCGCTCGTGAACGTCTGCGTGTTCCGCGGCTCATCGAGCTTGACGTACCGCACGCGCCACCCGGCGTCCTGGAGTTCGAGCGCGTAGTGACGCATCGCCGCGAGGAAGACGCACGTGCGCATCTTGTGGCTCGGCCCTTCCCCGGCTTCGCTCGCGACCTCCATCATCAGCACCGCGTCGCGGGTCTTGTCCAGCCCACGCAGGGCCGGGGCGTTCGGCGCGAGCTGATCGCCGAGGATGATCGCGAGGCGTTCGACCGAGCCGTCGATGGACGCGGACAGTGCCGAGCTGGACCGTTCACGCCCGCTCATGCCGCACCTCCCGCTTCGTGGAGGAGCAGCAGCGCGATCACCCCGCGCGCGGTCCACGCGATGGTGCGCACCCAGTTGGTTGCCACGAGTCTCCGCCCGGCGTCCTCATTCCATCCGCGTTCGAGCCGTCGGTGGAGCGGGACCTGGAGAAAGGCGGTGCTGAGCCAGCAGGCCGCGAGCAGCCCGAGCCCACCCCAGACCAGCACACCGGGCAGCCCGCCGTCGACGACGAACACCGCGAGTGCCAACGCGGTTGCCGCCTCCCCGAGCATCAGCGGCCCAACCACCAGCGTCGTCCGTCGCACGTGCCACGCCTCATAGGCACAAAAGCAGTCCGACCCGACGCCCGCGAACAGCGGGTAATGCACGACCTGCACAAACCAGATCAGCCCGACCATCGCCAGCGTGCAGAACGCGTGGATAAACAACAGCGGCGTCAACAGAACCTCGTGCGGCATCCGTCCGGACCCCCTACGCCTTTGTCACGTCGCAACCCGGCGACGATCATATTTCGGCCCAGTCGAAAATCCGGATGCACCCCGATCGTTTCCCGATCTGTCCGTATTGGTCCCCGCCCCCGCGTGCTACGCTTGAGCAGACGCAGGGGGCGTCGTCCGCGGAAACGGAGCCGCCGCTTGCCCGCCTCGCCGGATCTGCTGCGTGTTGATGACCTGGGGCTTCGTTGCGAGCTCGGCAGTTTTCACGTTGACCCGTGGCGACCCGTTGAGCACGCCGTCATCACCCACGCCCACGCGGACCACGCCCGACCGGGGAGCGGTCGGTACTGGTGCGCGGAGGCGGGGCTGGGGCTGGCGCGCCGCCGGCTCGGGGCGAAAGCCGAGATCACGCCCATCCCCTACGGGCAACCGTTCGACCTCGGCTCGGTTCGGGTCAGCCTCCACCCCGCGGGGCACGTGCTCGGCTCGGCGCAGGTCCGGGTGGAGTCGCCCGCGGGCGAGGTCTGGGTTGCGGCGGGGGACTACAAGCGTGCGCACGATCCGACGTGCGCACCCTTTGAGCCTATCCCGTGCGACGCGTTCATCACCGAGGCCACATTCGCGCTGCCCGTCTACCGCTTCCCGGAGCCGGGGATCGTGATGGACGAGATCGTGCGATGGTGGCGGGAGAACGCCGAACGCGGGCGCGTCTGCGTGCTGTTCTGCTACGCGCTCGGTAAGGCGCAGCGACTACTCGCCGAGCTCCACGCGCGGCGCGAGCAGCTCCCGCAGGCGTTCGCCTGGGTCCACGGCTCCACCAACCTGCTCAACCCCGCGTATGCCGAGGGCGGCATCGACCTGCTCCCGACGCGACGGGTCTCCGATCGCGACGCGAACAACCCGAAAGACGCGCACGGCAAGCGCGACTACACCGGGCACCTGGTGCTCGCGCCACCGTCGGCCGCCGGGTCCACGTGGATGCGCCGTTTCGGCCCGGCGTCGCGCGTGGACACGGCGTTCGCCTCCGGCTGGATGCACATCCGCGGCGTCCGACGACGACGCGGGTACGACCGCGGGTTTGTCATCAGCGACCACGCCGATTGGGCCGACCTTGTGCGCACGATCGAGGAGATCGGATGCCGACGCGTGCTCGCCACGCACGGCTCCAGCCGCACGCTCGCACGCTACCTCCGCGAGCAAGGTCTCGACGCATCGGAGCTGGAAACGCCCTACGAAACCGAAGGCGAGGACGGCTGATGCGCCGCTTTGCCGATCTTTTCGAGCGTCTGGACCGGACGACGTCCACCAACGCGCGCCTCGACGCGATGGCGGCCTACTTTCGCGAGACACCGCCCGAAGACGCGGCGTGGGGTGTCTATTTCCTGATCGGTGAGAAGCTCAAGCGTCTCGTGAAGTCGGCCGACCTGCGCCGGTGGGCGATGCGCGAGGCGGGGATCGAGGAATGGCTGTTCCGCGAGTGCCGGGCCAGCGTGGGGGACATGGCCGAGACGATCGCGCTGCTGCTCCCGGAGCGGGCGCACGATCCGGAACCGTCGCCCGAGCCGGTGCTTCTGTTGGAAACGCTCGGGGAAGACGCGGATGCACCGAGCGAGCGAGACCTGTCGCTGTCGCGTTGGGTGGAGCGGCTGTCGGTCTTGCGCCACTTGGAACCAAGGGAGCAGGAGCGTCGCGTGGTGTCGTGGTGGCGCGAGCTGAGCGCACGCGAGGTGTTCATCCTGAACAAGCTGATGACCGGGGCGCTGCGCGTGGGGGTGAGCCGAACGCTGGTGGTGCGTGCGCTCGCCCGGGCGTTCAACATCGAGAAAGAGCGGGTCGCGCACCGCCTGATGGGCGGGTTCGAGCCGACGCCCGATGCGTTTTGCCGCCTGATCGCGCCCGAAGGAAGCGCAGAGGATCGGAACGTCTCCCGCCCGTACCCGTTTTTTCTCGCGAGCCCGATTGCCGCGACGAGCGATCAGGAGGCGGACGTCGAGTCGCTCGGCGATGCTCGAGAGTATCTCGCCGAGTGGAAATGGGACGGCATCCGCGCTCAGCTCATCAAGCGGGCGGGCGAGGCGGGCGGCTCGCTCACGCTCTGGTCACGCGGTGACGAGGACCTGACGCTGCGGTTCCCGGAAGTAACGGCCGCGGCTGCGCGCACGCCGGGGGCGTTCGTGCTCGACGGCGAGCTCGTCGCCTATGACCACGACGCGCAACGCCCGCACCCGTTCGGCGTGCTCCAGACACGGATCGGGCGCACAAACGTGCACGAGCGTGCGTTGCGAGAGGCGCCGGGTGTGTTCATCGCGTACGACGTCTTGGAGTTGGACGCGGCGGACCTGCGCAGCCGTGCCTTGGTCGAGCGTCGCCGGTTGCTCGAAGACCTGCTCCATGCGCACGCGGGCGACAGACGCGCGATCACGGTTTCGGAATGCGTCGTGGCGACTTCGTGGGAAGCGTTGCGCGAGCGTCGGGCGAGCAGCCGATCGCGCGGCGTGGAAGGTTTGATGCTGAAACGCCTGGATTCGCCGTACCGCGTGGGGCGTGTCCGAGGGGACTGGTGGAAGTGGAAAGTCGAGCCGCTGACGATCGACGCCGTGCTGACCTATGCCCAGCCCGGGAGCGGGCGGCGTGCGAACCTGCTCACCGACTACACGTTCAGCGTCTGGCGCAACGAGCCCGGCGGGGAGCTGGTGACGATCACCAAAGCCTATTCCGGATTGAACGCGAAGGAGATCGAGACGCTCGACAAGTGGATCCGTCAGCACACGCTCGAACGCTTCGGGCCGGTCCGACGCGTGGAGCCGACGCATGTGTTCGAGATCGGCTTCGAGGCGATCGGCGTGAGCGATCGGCACAAGGCCGGGCTCGCGCTGCGGTTCCCGCGGATGCTCCGGTGGCGGACCGACAAGAACCCGCACGACGCGGATACGCTTGCAAGCGTCCTTGAGCTCCTGCCGAGCCGCGGGGCGGATGCTCCACCAGCGCAAACGGTCCAAGAGGCGGACGCCCTGCACCCGTTGCCTGAAAAGACCGAGGATTCCAGGACTTTATGAGCCCAAGGACACGCGCAACGCTGAAGCCTGATCTGCCGGAAGCGCCGCATCCGGCGCTTGCGCACGATAACGGTCTCGGCGTGGTCCGCGCGTGGTTCGCGTCGCGTGGCTGGACGCCGTGGGCGTTTCAGGAGGACGCGTGGCGTGCGCACACGGAGGGACGATCGGGGTTGATCCACGTTCCGACGGGCGCGGGCAAAACGTACGCCGCGTTCGGCGGCCCGCTGGCGGCGCTGATCGACGAGTCGCGCACAGCGGGCGACGCTTGGACCGGTCGCGGCGTGCGCGTGCTGTACATCACGCCGCTGCGGGCGGTGAGCCGAGATATCGACAAGGCGTTGCGGCTGCCTATCGAGGACATGGGGCTTGGGATCTCGGTTGAAAGCCGGACGGGTGATACCACCAGCAGCGTGCGTGCCCGCCAGCGTTCGAGCCTGCCGAACGTGCTGGTGACGACGCCGGAGAGTCTGAGTCTTCTGCTCAGCAAGCCCGAGTGTCGGCAGCTTTTTCGCACGCTGCGCACGGTGCTGATCGACGAGTGGCACGAGCTGCTCTCGACCAAGCGTGGCACGCAGACGGAGCTCACGCTCGCCCGTCTCCGGCGCTTCGCGAGCGGCGTGCGCACATGGGCGATGACCGCGACGATCAGCAACGTGGGAGCCGCGGCTCGTGCTGCGGCTGGGACGACGTCTCCCGAAGAGCCCGTGCTCGTGCGAGCCGATATGCACCGACCGGTGCACGTGGATACCGTCATCCCGAAACGAGCCGACGCGTTTCCGTGGGCCGGGCATATGGGGCTGAGCCTGCTCCCGGAGGTGCTGGAGCGCCTGGATCCGGCGCACTCAACGCTGATTTTCATGAACACGCGGAACCAGGCGGAGCGGTGGTTCAGCGCGATCTCGGCCGCGAGACCCGGGTGGGCGTCCGTGCTCGCGCTGCATCACGGCTCCATCGATCGCGACGAGCGTGAGCGTGTCGAGGCGGGGTTGAAGGACGGCTCGATCCGCATGGTGGTCGCGACGAGCAGCCTGGATCTGGGTGTGGATTTCTCGCCGGTGGAGCGTGTGTTTCAGATCGGCTCGCCGAAGGGGATCGCACGGCTCATCCAGCGGGCCGGGCGGAGTGCGCACCGTCCCGGTGAGGCGTGCGGGATCACGTGCGTGCCGACGCACGGGATGGAGCTGATCGAGGTGGCGGCTGTGCGTCGCAGTCTGGATTCGGGCGTGCTTGAGCCGCGGGGTGCGCTGGATCAACCGCTGGACGTGCTCGCGCAGCACATGGTGACGTGTGCGCTCGGCGGCGGGTTCGAACCCGGGGATTTGCACGACGAGGTGCGTGCGACCGTGGCGTACGCGGGTCTTTCTCGCGAGGCGTTCGACTGGACGCTGAAGCTCGTTGAAGAGGGCGGCGGGACGCTGCGGGCATATCCCGCGTTCTGCAAGATCGTGCGCGGCGAGGGCGGGCGGTACACGATGCCGAGTCGTCGGCTCGCGCAGCTGCACCGTCTGAATGTCGGCACGATCACCGGCGACAGCACGGTTGCGATCCGGTATCAGAGCGGGCGGTCGCTGGGATCGATCGAGGAAGCGTTCGTGCAGCGCCTCCGGGTGGGGCAGAAGTTCGTGTTTGCGGGCAAGCTGCTGGCGTTTGTGCGCATGCACGAGCTGACGGCGTATGTCCGCCCGGCGACCGGGAGGACGACGTACACGCCGCACTGGGGAGGGACGCGTCTGCCCATTTCGGAGTCGATGTCTGAGAGCGTGCGCACGACGCTGGAAGAAGCCGGTCGGGGTGATCGCTCGCTGCCGGAGCTTGAGGCCGCGGGGCCGATTGTCGAGGCGCAGTCTCGCTTGAGCCGTGTGCCTGGGGCCGACGAGTTGCTCGCGGAGACTTGTACGACGCGCGAGGGGCGGCACCTGTTTTTGTACCCCTTTGAGGGGCGGCTGGTTCATGGGGGACTGGCCGCGTTGCTGGCGTTGCGGATCGCGCGCATCAGGTCGGCCACTTTCACGATATCGTTCAACGACTACGGGCTGGAGTTGTTGACGCCCGACGAGGCGTTCGACTTTGAACCGATGCTGACGCCGGCGCTGTTTTCGCGGGAGCGGCTTCTCGAAGACACGATCGAGAGCGTGAACCTCGGCGAGCTGGCGAAGGGGCAGTTCCGCGAGGTGGCGCGGGTCTCGGGGCTGGTGTTCCAGTCGTTTCCGGGCGGTTATAAGTCCGGGCGGCAGCTGCACGCGTCGAGCGGGTTGATTTATGACGTGCTGCGGGACTTTGATCCGGGGCATTTACTTCTGAAGCAGGCCGAGCGCGAGGTGATGGAGCGGCAGTTTGAGCAGAAGCGTCTGTCGCGCACGCTTGCTCGTCTGGAGAAGGCGACGCTTGTGCGCACGGAGCCGAAACGTCCGACGCCGCTCGGGTTCCCGCTGGTGATCGAACGGATCGGTGGCCAGCTCTCGACCGAGTCGCTGCTGGAGCGTGTGGAGCGGATGAAGAAGCAGTGGGCGGGTGACATGAAGGTGAAGCGGCGATGAGCGGTGCGGAGTCTGAACTTGTGAGCGGGGCGTGCGCGATCGATGCGTGCGGCGAGCGGGTGGAGCTGCTCCCGGAGCGTGCGGCGTGGGTGCCGGGGTTGCGGACGCTGCTGGTGAGCGATCTGCACCTTGGCAAGGCCGCGTACATGCGCGCGCAGGGGGCCGGGCTTCCGGACATGGACGTGATCGAGCAGCTCGATCGGCTGGGCGCGTTGATTGCGCGGGTGGGGGCCGATCGCACGATTGTGGTCGGGGATCTCGTGCATCACCGCGTGGGGCTGCGCGGCGAGGTTGTCGAACGTGTTGCCGCGTGGCGAGGCGGGATCGGATCCACACTGGAACTGGTGGATGGGAACCACGACCGCGCGTTCGATCGGCTCGCGGCGACTTGGGGTGTCGAGCGGCTCGGCGAGACGCACACGCTCGGGCCGATCACGCTGCGCCATGAGCCCGCGGGGGAGGCGGAGCCGGGCGACGCGTCGGAGGGTCCGCTGACAGTCTGCGGGCATTTGCACCCCGTGGTACGTTTTCGCGAAGGGGGCGGGACGTTGAAGCTGTCTTGTTTTTGGGTCGCGCGGTTCGCGGGTGTGCGCACGCTGGTGCTGCCGGCGTGCAGCGCGTTTACGGGCGGGTGGGGTGTGCAGCGTGTCGCGGGGGACTTGGTGTTCGCGGTGGTTCAGGATCGGCTGATGGAGCTTTAACTGTAGCCCTTTGAGAGCCGGGCGTTTCCCGCGGGCACCGGCGTTTGGAGCTTGTATGCGCACGGGCGGGACGCTCGTGCCACCGGGAGACTTTTACTTCACGCAGCGGTAGACGAATGCCGGCGGGAGGTTGCGCCAGGTCACGGGGCTGATCTCGAAGATGCTGAACAGCTCGCGGCATTTCGCTCGGAACTTCCACGCGCCGGGGAAGAGCAGACCGACGTGGTAGCCGAAGGTGCGGAACTCGGCGCCGGGGCGCAGAACGCGTGCGGTCTGTTCGAGGATGCCGTCGCGGACGTGCCCTGGCAGGCTCGGCCAGCCGAGGCCGGAGACGACCAGGTCGACCGGGGGGAGCTGCTCGCGGGTGCAGATCGATTCGATGTCGAGCGCGTTGGCGTGGCGGACGTCGGCGCGGGGGGTCTTCTCTCGCAGCTCGGCGGCCATGCGTTCGTTCAGCTCGAGCGCGGTGTAGCGGAACTCTGTGGTGCCGGCGGCTTTGAGTCGTTCGAGCACGGCATGGGTGAAGACGCCCGTGCCGGGACCGAACTCGAAGATGGTGCGCACCGCGGTGAAGTCGATCCCCTCGCACATCGCGCTCGCGAGGTGTCGCGAGGAGGGCGCGATCGCGGCTGTCGCGACGGGGTGGCGCACAAACTCGGAGATGAATCGGAGCGGCTTGTTCGCGGTGCTCACGCGTCGGCTCCGTCGTTCGTCTGCCGGGCGAAGCGTTCGCGGATGTTCTGGATGAAGGCTTTGTGCTTGGCGAGAGAGAGGTCGCCGACGGTGCGGTCTTCGATGGTGGCGTCGGGGTTGATGAGGAAGGTGGCGCGTCGCGTGCCGAGGCCGAGCGGACCGGTGACCCCCCAAGCTTTGACGATCGCTTTGTCGGTGTCTGCGATGAGCGTGAACGGGAGCGTGTGCTTGTCGCGGAATTTGTCGTGAGACTGTTCGTTCTGGGTGCTGATGCCGACGGTGCGGAGGCCGAGCTCGGCGAGTTCGTGATGGACGTCGCGGAACATGCAGGCCTGGGCGGTGCAGAGGGGCGTGAAGTCGGCGGGGTAGAAGTAGACGATCGCCGGGCCTTGCTGGAGCAGGGCGTGCAGGGTGGCGGGCGCGTCGGGGTTCGACGGGTCGGCGGGGAGGGGAAAGTTCGGGGCGGCGTCGCCGGGCTTGAGCATGGGCAAGTGTTGGCGGGTGAGGGGGCGGGTGCCAGTGGGGGGTGGGTATGAAGGGGAAGGGGTGGGAGTCCCGAGCGGGACGCCCGTGCCACGAGCTTTGGGAGATGAAGAACTTCAAGCGGTCGGATAGCCTGTCGGCATGCACACGACCGGTTCGCCCACGATGGTCTCGGCCCGCCTCCGCCCGTTCGGCACGACGATCTTTGCCGAGATGACGCGCCTCGCGATTGAGCATAAGGCCGTGAATCTTTCGCAGGGGTTCCCGGATTTCGACGGGCCGGCATTTGTTCGCGACGCGGCGGGTGCGGCGATCGCGAGCGGGAAGAACCAGTACGCCCGCCCCTACGGCGAGGTCCCGCTCGTGGAGGCGATCGCGGATTGGCACGAGCGCGGGACCGGGCTGCGGGTCGATCCGCTCGCGGAAGTCACGGTCACGAGCGGGTGCACGGAGGCGATCGCGGCGTGCATGCTGGGGCTGATCGATCCCGGCGACGAGGTCGTGCTGCTGGAGCCGTACTACGACTGCTACCGCGCGTGCGTCGCGATGGCGGGGGGTGTGGCGAAGTTCGTTCCCCTGCGTACGCCGACGGAGGCGGGCGGCGTGTTCACGCTGGACCGCGCTGAATTGCGTGCGTCGTTCGGCCCGCGCACGAAGGCGGTGCTGCTGAATACGCCGCACAATCCGACGGGGAAGGTGCTGACACGGGAGGAGCTTGGGTGGATCGGCGAGTGCGCGATCGAGCACGACGCGATCGTGATCAGCGATGAGGTGTACGAGAAGCTGGTCTTCGAGGCCGATCACCCGCATGTGTCGATCGCGACGCTCCCCGGCATGCGCGAGCGGACGATCGTGTGCAGCAGCATCGGGAAGACGTTCAGCCTGACGGGGTGGAAAGTCGGGTGGGCGATCGCCCCGGAGCGCCTGACGGCGGGCGTGCGGGCGGCTCACCAGTTTCTGACGTTCGCGACGGCGACGCCGCTGCAGCACGGGGCGGCCGAGGCGTTGCGCCGGGCGGATGAGTACGTGCCCGGGCTGGTTGCGGAACTGCGGGAGTCGCGCGACATGCTTGCGGAGGCGTTGGCCTCGCTGGGCTTCGGCGTGACACGTCCGGAGGGGGCATATTTCATTATGGTCGACCACTCGGCGTTCGGGGATGGCGACGATGTCGCGTTCTGCAAGCGTTTGATCGAGCGGGCCGGCGTCGCGGCGATCCCGCCGAGCGCGTTCTACAACGAAAAGTCGCTCGGGCGATCGCTGGTGCGCTTCGCATTCTGCAAAAAGCGTGCGACGCTGGAAGAGGCCGTGCGGCGGCTGCGGGCGGGGTTGAACGGGAGCGCGGTGCGATGATCGCGCGTCTCGGGCTCTGCCTCAGCTCGGTGTTCCGGCGGACGGCGCCGGAGCCGTTTGTCCTCGCGGTGCTGCTGACGATCCTGACCGCGTTGCTGGCGGTCGCGTTCGGCACGACCGGTGAGGGGGCGGCGGATCGGGCGATTGGCGCGTTCGATGCGTGGCGATCCGGCGACGGGCTGTGGCGGTTTCTCGCCTTCTCGATGCAGATGTGCCTGATCCTGGTGACTGGGTATGCGCTGGCGTGCAGCCGCCCGGCGGCGGCGATGATCGCGCGTCTCGCGGCGCTGCCACGCACCGGCGCGAGCGCGGCCGCGATCGTCGCGCTCGTCGCGATGACGTGCGGGCTTGTGAACTGGGGGCTCGGGCTGATCGTCGGGGCGCTCCTGGCGCGAGAGGTGGGGCGGTCGTGCGCACAGCGCGGGGTCGCGGCCCACTATCCATTGCTTGCAGCGGCGGGGTACACGGGGATGCTGGTCTGGCACGGTGGGCTGAGCGGGAGCGCACCGCTGACGATGACCACGCGCGAGAACGCCGCACGCGTGCTGGACGCGGAGACGCTCGAACGCTTCGGTGGCGAGGGAGTGCCGCTGAGCGAAACGCTCGGGAGCACGCTGAACCTCGTGGGTACGGGCGGGCTGCTGATGCTGGTGCCGCTAGTGCTCGTGCTGCTGATGCCAAAAAAAGCGGCGGAGATCGAGACGATCGATCGGTTTATGTCCGATCCGAATCTGCCTGAAAAGATCGTGAATCCCGAGCCTGTTCCCAGCGGTGCGGCTGACGAAGTCACATGGCCGGACCGCCTTTCGCGTTCGCGGGTGCTCGCGTGGTTCCTTGGCCTGTTGTTTCTCGCGGGCGTTGTGCGCACGGGTGTGGTGCTTGGGCCGCTGCGTGTCGGGCTGGATGAGATCAACATGCTCATGCTCGGGCTGGGGTTGATGGCGCACGCCTCGCTCGGGTCGTACGGGCGCGCGGTGGAGGAGGGCGCCCGCGGGTGCGCGGGGGTGATCCTGCAGTTCCCGCTCTACGCGGGGATCATGGCGATGGTGGTCGCGAGCGGGCTTGCGGCGCGCTTGGCGGGCGGGCTGGCGGAAGCCGCGGGCGATCGCGGGCTCCCGGTCGCGACGTTCTTCTCCGCGGGCATCGTCAACCTGTTCGTGCCCTCGGGCGGCGGGCAGTGGGGAATCCAGGGGCCGATCGCGCTGGAGAGCGGCGTCGCGGCGGGGATCGAGCCGGGCTCGATGATCATGGCGGTCGCGTTCGGAGATCAACTCACCAATATGCTCCAGCCGTTCTGGGCGCTCCCGCTGCTGGCGATCACGGGCGTGCGCGCGCGGGACGTCGTTGGGTATACGGCGGTCGTGATGGTCGCCGGCGGCGCGTGGCTCGGGCTGACGCTCCTGGTGCTTGCATGAGCGTGTCACCTCTGAGCGGGTGGGCGGGGGACGTGGCCCGCGAGGTCTTGGCGGCATGTGACCCGGCGGGTGCGGTTGATCGAGCCTGGGCGGGGCGGATGGAAGGTGACGGGCGTGTCGGCGTGATCGCGTTCGGCAAGGCGTCGGCGCCGATGGCGGTCGCGTCGTGCGCACGCCTTGCCGATCGCTGCATCGGTGGCGTCGTGCTCGCACCGGAGGACCACACCCCGCGCGTGCCCACTGTGCTCGAAGCGTTCCCTGTGGATCACCCGCTCCCAACGGCCAGGAACGCCCACGCCAGCGAGCGACTCGCCGGCTTTGTGCGCACGATGCCCGAGGACGCAACCTTGCTCGCCCTGGTTTCCGGCGGGGGTTCGGCACATCTGATGAGCCCGATGCGCGGGCTCACCATCCATGACCTTCGCGAAACGACGGACGCACTGCTCCGCGCGGGCGCGACGATTGGGGAGATCAACACGGTTCGGAAGCACGCCGACGGATTGAAGGGCGGTCGATTGGCTCGCCTGGCATGCGGCATCGAACGGGTCGTGCAGTTCACGGTATCGGACGTAATCGGGGACGATCTAGCGACGATCGCGAGCGGGCCGCTGGTCGGGGATGGATCGACGTTCGCTGATGCGCTCGGCGTCCTGGATCATCACCGGCTCGGGAGCGGGATCGCGGAGGCGGAGGGGCTTGCGCGTGTCCGAGTGGTGCTGACGCGTGGTGTGCGCGGGGAGATGCCCGAGGCGGCTCGCGCGGATGAAGCCTGCGTCGCGCGGGTCGAGCACGTGGTTGTCGCGAGCAACGCGCTCGCGGTGGACGCGGCCGTGCGCACATTGCGCTCGCACGGCACAGAGGCTGAGCGTTCCGGATCGGCCCGAGAGGGGGAGGCGGCGACGGTCGCGCGGTCGATCGTGCGGTCGTGGGGCGGGCGCACGCGGGCGGTTGTCTGGGGCGGGGAAACGACGGTACGCGTGGGCGATGCGGGCGGGCGGGGCGGGCGTGTGCAGGAGATGATGCTCGTGATTGCGCTGGAGATGGAGCGGCTCGGGCTTCGGGGGCGGGCGTTGGGGCTCGCGACCGACGGGCTTGACGGCCCGACCGACGTCGCGGGCGCGGTGGTGGATTCGGGGACGTGCGCGCGCGTTCGGGCGGCGGGCATCGATCCGGTGACGGCGCTTGCGGCGCACGACAGCTACGCCGCGTTGCGGGCCGGCGGCGCGAGCTTCCGCACGGGAGCAACCGGGACGAACGTGAACGATGTGGTGGTGATCTGCGAGGAAGCGAGGGTGTGATGGGTGCGAGCTTGTGGCAGACGCGGCTGGACGGTGATGAGGCGTCGTGGGACGGCGCTGCCGCACGCGCGGGGGGCGGCGTCGTGGCCGACGCCCGGGTGGACGCGGTGGTGATCGGCGCGGGGGTGGTGGGGCTGAGCGCGGCGATCGAGTTGGAATCGCGCGGCGTGCGCACGCTCGTGCTGGAGCGCGGGCGTGCGGCGTGCGGGGCGAGCGGGCGGAACGCGGGCTACCTGATGCGCGGGGCTGCGGATAACTATTTCGGTGCGAGCGAGATCTGGGGGCGCGAGGGGGCGCGCCACGTGTGGCGGTGGAGCGAGGACAACCTCCGCGCCCTCCGCGCACTCGGGATCGAGCGTCTTCCGGGGTATGCGGCGCGTCTGTCGGCGTTGGTGGCGATCGACGCGGACGAGTGCGAGGCGCTCGAGCGATCCTGCGAGATGATGTGCGAGGACGGGTTTGAAGCCGAGCTTGTGCGCACGGGTGAGGATGCGCTCTGGCGCGCGGGGTGTGCGCGTGTGGCTTTGGTGAACCCGCGCGACGCGTGCTGCGACCCTATCGAGGTGATGTCGTGGCTCGCGGGGATGCTGCGCGAGCCGGTGGTGGAGGGTGTGCGGGTGCGGGCGTGCGTGCGCACGGGCGACGCGGTTCGCGTCGAGACCGACCGGGGCGTCGTGGAGGCGGGCATCGCGATCGTCGCGACGAACGCGCTCGCGGCCGAACTGGTCCCGCAACTCGCGGGCGTGGTCGAGGCGTGCCGCGGGCAGATGGCGGCGTACCGGGCGCCGAATGCGGACCTCGCGATGTCGTACTACCTCAACCACGGCGGCGAGTATGTGCGCACGGGCACGGACGGTCTGCTGCTCGCGGGCGGGATGCGCCGGTTCCATGAGGCGTCCGAGCGGACGGTGTCGAACGAGCCGACGCCGGCGCTGCAGGGCGACCTGGACGCGTTCGTCCGCGAGACGTTCGACGTCGGCGCGTTGGAGGTGGTGGCGCGATGGGCGGGGACGATGGGCTTCACGCCGAGCGGGCTGCCGGTGCTTGGCGTGCTCGGCGGGGATGGCGAGGGAAGGCTTGGCGTGGCTGCGGGGTTTACCGGGCACGGGATGTCGCTCGGTCACCTCGCGGGGCGTGAGGTCGCGAGCGCGGCATGGGAGGGGCGGACGGTCCGCCTCGCGTCGTGCCCGTCCGGCGCGATGGCGCTGCGCGGATCGGCGTAAAGGTTTATGGTTCGAGCGTTTCCGTGCCTTGGGGAGGATGGAGACGACCCCGGGGGAGCGCATGCGCGAGATAGACGAGAACGGTGCGGGGGGGGACCCGAAGCCCGTGGATCTGACCAACTGCGACCGCGAGCCGATCCACACGCCCGGGCGGGTGCAGGGGTTCGGCTGTCTGCTCGCGCTGCGCGAGGCGGACGGCGTTGTCGAAGCGGTTTCGGAGAACGCGCCGGACTGGCTGGGCGTCGGGGTGGACGCGTTGCTCGGGCAGCCGCTCGGGCGCGTGGCGGGACTCGGGGAGTTGGCGTCATCGGCGGCGCGCGCCCGGCAGACGGGCGTGTTCGTGCGTGCGCACCTTGGTGATCGCCGCCTGTCGGTCCTGGCGCATGACTCGCCGGACGGGCGCGTGCTGGTGGAGGTTGAGGCGCCGGAGTCGGACACGCCTGAGGTCGCGGCTGCGGACACGCTCACCTCCCTCGCGGAGATGGCTGGCCCGGCGGCGGACCTGGGGGGGATGGGGCGGCGCGTGGTCGAGGGCGTGCGCGAGATGACGGGCTTTGATCGCGTGATGCTGTGCCGTTTCGACGAGCGGTGGCAGGGGCAGGTGATCGCCGAGAGCCGGGCGGATGATGATGCGGCGGCGTACCTCGGCCTCTGGTTCCCCGCTTCGGACATCCCCCCACGGGCGCGGGCGTTGTATGCAGCGAGCCCGGTGCGGCTGATTGCGGACCTGGGTGGCGTGCAGGCGAGCTTGCGCCACGCGCCGGGGTGCGAGGGCGAGGTGGATATGAGCTGCGCGGTGCTGCGGGGTGTGTCGCCGGTCCACGTGGAATATCTGTCGAACATGGGCGTGGCGAGTTCGCTGACGCTGAGCGTGCGTCGTCGCGGTCGCTTGTGGGGTTTGATCGCTTGCCACGGGTCGCGCGTGATGACGGTGGGCCCGGCGGCTCGGCGGGCGCTCGGCGCGGTGGCGGCGATGGTGAGTCAGCTGCTGACGCTTCGCGCCGAATCGGATCAGGCGCGATCGGAGCGCGAGCTGATCCGCTTGCACGCGGGGCTGGTGGCGTCGCTGGCGCGTGGGCCGGATGCGATGACGGCGTTGCGTGCGCACGCCGAGGCGTTGATCGAGTCGATCGGCGCGTGCGGGTTCGCGGTGCGGCTCGGGGGCGGGTCGCTGGAGGGTGCGTTGGAGGTGTTCGGGCGGACGCCGCCGTCGGGGGTGATCCGGGCGGCAATGCGCGAGGTCGCGGCGCGGGCGGGCGGGGCACGGGTCTATTCGACACATTCGATGTCGAAAGAACTCGGCGTGTCCGGCGAGGGCTCGGGCATCGCGGGGCTGCTCGCAGGCTCGATCGGCGAGCGGTGGAACCGTTGGGCCGTGTGGTTCCGCCCGGAGGTGGCGGAGTCGGCGACCTGGGCCGAGGGGGCGGAGAAGCCGCGGGAGATCGAAGGGCGGCTCGGCCCGCGCCAGAGCTTCGAGGCCTGGAAGCGGACGGTCAAGGGTTGCTCGGTGGCGTGGAGCGAGACGGACACGTCGGCTGCGCAGCGGTTCGGCGACGCGGTGCGCGAGTTCGACGATGCGGCCGAGATGCGTGAGATGGAGGCGGAGAACCAGACCCTGAGCGAGCGGAACGCGCGGCTGGGGCACTTTGTCGACAGCGTGGCGCACGACCTGCGGGCGCCGCTGGCCTCCATCGGTGGGTACAGCGACCTCCTGCGCGGGCGCCTCGGCGAGGGGCGAACGGAGCTTACGGTGGAGCTGGTCGAGCGGATCGATGAGGCGGGGGCTCGGATGCGCGCGCTCATCGAGGATCTCTTGCGGATCGCGCGCCTGGACGGGATGGGCGAGGCTTGGGAGCCGGTGTCGCTGAAGACGGCCGGGGAGCGTGCGGCCGCGCGCCTCGCCGATCGGGCGGCGGCGATCGGTGCGGTGGTGGAGGTTGACGAACGGATGCCAACGGTGCGCGCGCCGCGGGTGTACATCGATCAGGTGATGGAGAACCTGATTGAGAACGCGTTGAAATACGGATGCCCGGAGCCCGGGATGCGGGTGCGTGTGTCGGCGTGCGTGGAGGGTGCGTGGGTGGTGCTGCGTGTTCGGGACGGGGGCCCGGGGGTGGCGAAGGAGCACCGCGATTCGGTGTTCGACCTGTTCCGTCGCCTGCACTCGGGCGGGGAGGGGACGGGGGCCGGGCTGTTCCTTGTGCGTCGGATCGCGACGCTTCTTGAGGGGGAGGCGTTGCTTGAAGACGCGCCCGGGGGTGGCGCGGTGTTCGTAGTGCGTTTGCCCGGTTCGCTGGTTGCTGATACGCCGAACGAGGCAGCGGGCGAGGGATAGCGGGTTTGCGGTCAGGCCGGGGCGTGGTGCTGGGTAAGCCGCTCGGGGCGTTTGACGCGGAGTTGTGACGCTGCGGCGGTGATGCGATCGAGCGTGACGGGCGGAACGGCGCCCGGATCGAGCTGTTCGAGCAGTTCGTGCATCGCGAGCTGGGCGCTGACCAGGTCGATCGCGCCCGGGGCGTTGCGCGCGAGCTCGACCGCGCCGTCGAGGTCGTCGAGGCGGGCGTGGTCGCCCGGGTGTTCGGCGGCCCGGCGGATCACGCGGGTCAGCATGAGCTGGAGGTTGTAGATCAGCGTGGGCTGGTGGATCTTGACACCCTCGCGATCGGCCTGGCGGAGCAGGTCGCTGATGGTGGGGATGTCCGGGTCGTCGCGGGTCATCTCCTGTTCGAGCTGGCGGTTGAGGACGAAGCGGGCGGCGAGGGCGAGGGCCGGGGGGATCGGGACGCCGAGCCCGGCGAGGAAGCGGACGAGCGGCTGGTGCTGCTCGTGGAGGTCTCGGTAGATGTGCTCGGCGTGCTCGGTGGCGCTGGTGCTGACGGTCTCGGCGATCTGGTGCTGCGCGTCGCGGAGGAGCGAGCGGAGGCTGTGGTTGGCGCCGTCGAACTCGTCGTTCATCAGCGAGACGATCGCGGCGAGGTCGCCCTGCTCGAAGGCGTCCTCGAGCTGCTGACGGAGGGTGCGCCAAGTTTCGTCGGAGGGCTCGGGGTGCGCGCCGCCGTGGATGATGTGGTCGCCCGCGTGGACGACGGCGTAGGCCATCGTGCGCGCTTCGAGCGTGATGCGGCTGGTCAGGCGGACGCGCCCGAGGACCATGCTGCTGCGCCCGGCGCGCCGTCGCCGGTGCTCCAGTCGCTCGGCGCGGAAGCAGTAGACGTTGTCGATCTTGGGGATCTCCCGGAAGATCATGTCGACGGCGTAGTGGGCCGCGATGTCGGTCAGGTCGAGGATCGAGGGCTGGACGAGTTGCTCGTAGACGTCCTTGCCGGTCGGGTAGGCGGCGCGGTTGCCGGGGGCTTTTTCGAGGTCGGCGATAAAGGCGCGGTCGAAGCGGTCGCCGGTGATGTCGCTCGCGAGCTGGGCGGCCCGGGCGGCGTAGAGGATGACCTGCACGGTCTCGATCCCGGCGATGTCGTCGAAGAACCAGCCGCAGCTGGTGTACATGAGCATCGCGTGGCGTTGGAGCTCGAGGAGCTTGAGCGCGCGCACGCGGTCGTCTGCAGAGAGCTCGCCCGTCGCGTGCTCGGCGAAGAAGGCGTCGATGGAGGCTTCGCTCCGGTCGAGGATGACGCGGATATACGCGTCGCGGGCGGCCCAAGGGTCTTTGAGCAGAGCGGCGGCGGCGGCGGTGTAGACGCCGGCGAGGCGGTCGCGGAGGCGATCGAGTGCGAGGCGGAGGGGTTCGCGCCAGCGCTGGTGGTCGGCGGGGTGACGGTGGGCCTTGCACCCGCAGTCGGAGCGCCAGCGTTCGACGCCGTGGACGCAGGACCAGCTGCTGTCCTCGTGGACGCGGGCCTCCATCGTGGGCGGGTGCTCCGCGAGCCAGGCGGCGTAGTTGGTGAGCGAGAGGTTGGGCTGGGCCTCGATGTGGTCGAGGGCGGCGGAGAGGGCCATCTCGCCGTGACGGTGGTGGTGCCCGTAGGTCTCGCCGTCGGTCGCGACGTGGACGAGCTCGGGGTGGTGGCGACCGTCGTCGAAGGCGCCGAGCAGCCGCCCCGCGAAGTTGCGCCCGTCGTTGAGCATGTGCTCGAACGCGACGGCCTGGGCGATGGGCCCGTCGTAGAAGAAGACGTCGATGTGCTTGCCCGACGGGAGCGGGACGCGGTAGGGCTGGCTCGGGTCGATCGTGTGCTCGGTGACGTCGCGCCAGTCCGCGTGACCGATCGTGCGCACGGCCGCGGCCTGGCGCGGGGCGAAAATCGTGAACGTGATCCCGTGCTCGGCGAGGGCCTCGAGCGAATCAGTACAGACGGCGGCCTCGGGGAGCCACATGCCCTCGGGCATGCGTCCGAAGCGGTGCTGGAAGTCGGCGATGCCCCAGAGCACCTGCGTGCGACGGTCGCGGTTGTTCGCGAGCGGCATGATGAGGTGGCTGTAGCACTGGGCGATCGCGTTGCCGTGCCCGTGGAAGCGTTCGGCGCTGCGCCGGTCGGCCTCGACGATGGCTGCGGCCGTCTCCGGGCTGGCGATATCGAACCAGCTCATGAGCGTGGGGCCGAAGTTGAAGCTGATGCGCTCGTAGTTGTTCACGACGCGATCGAGCAGGCCGGCCGAGTCGAGCACGCGGCTGACCGTGTTGGTCCGGTAGCACTCGTCGGTGATCCGCTCGTTCCAGTCGTGGTAGGGGGCGGCGTCGAGCTGCATCTCGATCGCCTCCAGCCACGGGTTCTCACGCGGGGGCTGGTAGAAGTGCCCGTGCAGGCAGACGGCGCGGGGGTTGGTCACGGTCGGCGTTCCTTGCCTGGGTTGCTCGGCTTGCTGGCGGGCTTTTTCGTCGTCGTCTTCTTCGTGGTCTTCGCGGTGGGTTTGTTGCTGCCAACCTTCTTGATCGGCTTGGCGGCGGGGGCGTCCGAAGGCTTCGGTATGGGTTTGTGCTCGTCCGGGTGGTCGGTGTCGGGCGCGTGGTGGGGGTGGGGGACCGCGCGGGCGTCGCCGGCGTAGCGGAAGACCACGCACGCCAGCGGCGGGATGAGCACCTCGATGCGGTGCGGATGACCCTGGATCGGCTCCGGGCGGGACTCGACGCGCCCGAGGTTGCCGGTGTTGGAGCCGCCGTAGTGGGCGGCGTCGGTGTTCAGAATCTCGTCGTACGGCCCCGCGTAGGGGACGCCGAGGGCGACGTGCGGTCGCGGGACGGGTGTGTAGTTGAAGGCGCAGACGACGACGTCGCCCGTCGCGTCGCCGGCGCGGCTGAAGGCGAGGACGGAGTTGTCCGCGTCGTCGGCGATCAGCCAGCGGAAGCCCGCGCCGCCGGCGTCGTGCAGGTGCAGCGCCGGCTGCTCGCGGTAGACGCGGTTGAGCTCACGCACGAGGGCGTGGACGCCGCCGCCGTCTCGCTCCGAGAGGCGGGCCCACTCCAGTTCGGTTTCGCTGTTCCATTCACTCCACTGGGCGAACTCGCACCCCATAAACAGCAGCTTCTTGCCGGGGGTGAGCCACTGGTTGGCGAGCATGAGGCGGACGTTGGCGTGCTTCTGCCAGCGGTCGCCGGGCATCTTGTCGGCGATCGACTGCTTGCCGTGGACGACCTCGTCGTGGCTGATGGGGAGGGTGTAGCTCTCGGCGTGCATGTACATGCCGCGAAAGGTGAGCTGGTTGTGGTGGAACTTGCGGTGGACGGGGTCGTGAGCGAGGTAGCTGAGCGTGTCGTGCATCCAGCCCATGTCCCACTTGAAGCCGAAGCCGAGCCCGCCGGCGTGGACCGGGTGCGAGACCTGCGGCCAGGCGGTGGACTCCTCGGCGAAGGTCTGCACGTCGGGGAACGCGCGGTAAATCTCGGTGTTGAGCTGCTTGAGGAAGCTGATGGCTTCGAGGTTCTCGTTGCCGCCGTGCCGGTTGGGGATCCACTCGCCTTCTTCGCGTGAGTAGTCGAGGTAGAGCATGCTGGCGACGGCGTCAACGCGGATGCCGTCGGCGTGGCACTTGTCGAGCCAGAACATGGCGCTGGAGATCAGGAAGCTGCGGACCTCGTGTCGTCCGTAGTTGAAGATCAGTGATTTCCAGTCGGGGTGGAAGCCTTGTCGCTGGTCTTCGTGCTCGAAGAGGTGTGTGCCGTCGAAGTAGCCGAGCCCGTGCTCGTCGCTGGGAAAGTGCGAGGGGACCCAGTCGAGGATGACGCCGATCCCGTGCTGGTGGAGGGCGTCGACGAGCAGCATGAAATCCTGCGGCGTGCCGAACCGGCTGGTGGGCGCGAAGTAGCCGACGGTCTGGTAGCCCCAGCTCCGCTCGAGCGGGTGCTCCATGACGGGGAGCAGCTCGACGTGGGTGAAGCCGAGATCCTTGACGTAGCCGGGCAGTGCCTCGGCGAGTTCGCGGTAGGTGTAGTGCCGGTTGTCGGGGTGGCGTCGCCAGGAGCCGAGGTGGAGCTCGTAGATGCTGATCGGTTTGCGGTGCTGCTGGCGCTCGCCGCGTGTGCGCATCCAGTCGTCGTCGCGCCAGGGGTGGTCGGCCCGGTCGCCCTCGATCGCGTGGACGACCGAGGCGGTCTGCGGCGGGCATTCCTGGAGAAAGCCGAAGGGGTCGGTCTTGTCGGCGCGGTAGCCGCCCTCGCGTGCTTCGACGTGGTACTTGTATCGAACGGCGTGGGTCAGGCCCGGGGCGAAGGTTTCCCAGATGCCGCTGCTGGCGACGGGTCGCATGGGGTGCGCGCCGGGGCGCCAGTCGTTGAAGTCGCCGACGAGGCTGACGCTCTTGGCGCTGGGTGCCCAGACGGCGAAGTAGACGCCGGTGACCCCCTGCCAGGTGATGACGCGGGCGCCGAGGTGGTCGTAGAGGCGGTAGTGCGTGCCCTCGTTGAAGAGGTGGAGATCGAGGTCGGAGAGGAGGGAGGGGTGCCCGCCGCGCGCGGTGATCGGGGCGGGGCCGGGGTGATGGGTGTCGCGAGTATCGTTTTCGGTGGCGGCCTGTTTGGGCATGAGAGCACTCCGGAAGCGGGGGGGACAAGCCGCGTGGCATGGTACCGGGGATCATCGGATGGCGTGCTTCAAAGCGCCGGGCTGATTTTCTGCGAGCGCGGATTTTGCCCGGGATCTCGCGGGATTGCGGGCGCGCTTTGTCGGAAACAGGGGATGGTTTGTCAGGTGGGTGAAACAACCGCGGAACGACTGGGGTTGTCGCCGTGTCGTGGGTTGTAAACCACGACGGAAAATCTGACCAACCTTCGTGCTGTGATCAACGCCAGAAAAGGGGCTTTGTCATGATCCGTAACCAGAATGAAACCGAGACCAACGAGACGCTCCGCAGCGAGCGCGTGCGCCGCGCCGGTGTGTGGGCGCTGTGTGCCGCGGCTTTCGTGGCCGCCGGCCTGAGCGCCGGGTGCAACACCACTCGTGGCGCGGGCGAGGACCTCGAGTCGGCGGGTGAAGCGATCAGCGACACGGCTGAGGACGCTGGCGCTCGGTAAGCCCGTGCGTTGAGGGGGGTGCGTGATTTCGACGCGCTCCTTGTGGATGACTTTTTTGAGAGGGGATGCCGATGCTGAGATGGGCTGTGGTGTTTTTCATTGTCGCGATTATCGCCGCGGTCTTCGGCTTCGGCGGGATCGCGGGGGCGGCGACGGATATCGCCAGGATTCTGTTCTTTCTGTTCCTGATCATCTTTGTGATCTCATTGATCCTGGGGCTGGTCCGAGGGCGAACGCCCCCGGCGGTCTGACGACAGACCCCGTGGAAACCAACGTGTGCCCGCGTGACGCGGGTGGTGGACAGCCCGGGCTCATCGAGCCCGGGCTGTTTTTCACGGCTTCACTGGGCTTTCTGTTGCAAGACTGGGGAAAATACCTGGATATTGAAAATTTTTAGTAAGATGCAACCGTTGAAAAATATCCGAATATATTCATCGACATGATGGACTCGGAGCGAAAGGCTTTCGCGGACGTCACGACGCCCGGGCAGTGGGACGCGGTCTGTTCGCTTGCGCGTCTGGAGCTTTTGGAGACGTTTTCCAGCCACGGCGCGTGCTCGATCGCGGAGCTGGCGCACTGGCTGGATCGCCCGGCCGACGGGCTGTATCACCACGTGCGAAAGCTGGTCCGGGCGGGGTTAGTGCGGGAAGTGGACGTTCGGAAGGTGGGGCGTCACCGGGAATCGGTCTTCGACATGGTGGCCGACGAGCTTCGGTTCGACGTGGATCCGGAGCAGGGGCGGAACATGGATCGGCTCGAGCAGATCGCTCGGGCCCATCTCAAGCGGGCGGAGCGGCTGTTGGCGTCGGCCGCGGCTGCGCGGGCCGTGCGTTTGGCGCGTCCGGGCAAGAACACCCATGTCCGCGGTGACGAGGCTTGGCTGAGCGATGAGGAGCTCGAACGCGTGAACGAGATTGTGGACGAGTTGCGTTCGGTGTTCGCGGGCGCGAAGCGTCGGCGGACGGGCAACCTGCACGCGTTTACGCTGGTGATCTCGCCGGTCGTACGCGAGCGGGGCGCGAGCGCTCGCCCGACGTCCCGGCAGCAACAGATGGATATGGAACAAAAGGAGACGGGGGCATGAACGATCGATCGCACCGGGAAGGTCGGGCGGGGCGCCGGGTCTGGCGTTGGCGGGTCGCGTGCGTGGCGGCGGCCGGTGCGGCGGCGGTGCTCGTCGCCGGGTGCGCAGGGAGCGGGGCGACCGCTGAGCGGGACGACCCGTCTTCGGCGCCCGCGCCGAGCTTCGGGGCGACCCAGCGGGCGGCGTACCTCGAATCGTTCGATGAGGTCTGGCGCATCGTTCGCGATCAGCACTACGACGAGAACCTCAACGGCGTGGACTGGGCGGCGGCTCGCGAAGACCTGCGCCCCCGTGTCGAAGCGGCTGACTCTGCCGACGAGGCGCGGGGCGCGATGTCCGCGCTGCTCGGGCGTCTGGGTGAGTCGCACTTTGCGATCATCCCGGCCGAGGCGTATCGCACGCTCGACAACGCGACGGACGAGCCCGAGGCCTCCCCTGAGACGCGGGAGGCGAACGGGGCGTCCGACGATCGGGCTTCAAGTGATCGGGCTTCCGGTGACGGGGCTTCACGCGAGGAGTCGTCGCGCGAGCGGGCGGCGACGAGCGGGCCCCGCCCGGTCGGGTGGCACGGTGTGCAGGTCCGCGAGCGTGACGGCGCGTTCGTGGTGACGCGGCTCGAGCCCGGTTCGCCCGCGGAGGCGAAAGGGCTGCGGACGGGTGATGTCGTTGAACGCATCGGACAGTCAGAGCTTGCTCCCCTGCTGGAGGCGTCGCGCCGGGCGGCTGAGTCGGGGCCTTCGCGTGCGGAAACGGTGGCGGCGATCTTTGCCGAGGGGCGTCTGGACGGGCGAGCGGGCGACGTGCGCCACCTGACGGTTCGTGGCGAGGACGGGGCGACACGTGAACTCAAGTTCGAGCTCACCGACGAGGCCGGGCGGGAACTCCAGATGATGCAGCTCCCCCCGATGGCGACCCGGTTCGCGACGCGGGACCTGGGCGGCGGCGTGGCGTACCTGACGTTCACCGCGTTCCTTGACCCGACGCGGATCATGCCGAAGTACACCCAGGCGCTTGAAACGCTGATCGACACGCACGCCGACGATGGGGCGCTCGTGATCGACCTCCGCGGGAACCTCGGCGGGCTGATGCCGATGGTGAGCGGGATGTCCGGCTGGCTCGTGGACGAATCAGCTTCGTTCGGGGAGCTGCGCATCCGTGGCACGACCCTCCGCCCGAGGGCGAACCCGCAGTGGGAGACGTTCCGCGGCCCGGTCGCGGTGCTGATCGATGAGGTCTCGATCTCGTCGGCTGAGATCATGGCGGCCGGCTTGCAGGACATCGGACGGGCACGCCTGTTCGGGACGCGGACCGCGGGCCTGGCCTTGCCGAGCCAGTTCGTGCGCCTGCCGAGCGGGGACGGGTTGCAGTTTGTCTTTGCCGACTACGTGCGATCGAACGGCGTGCGGCTCGAGTCCGAGGGCGTGAGGCCGGACGAGGAGATCCGCGACCGCCCCTCGTCCGGTGATCCGGATCCGGTGCTGTCGGCGGCGATGGCGTGGATCCAAGCCGAGCGAGCCCGGGCTCAGGGGGCGCGGTGAGGTGCATCGGGAGTTGTGACGCGGGTGTACGCCTGAAAGGCGGCCCGCACGATTCGGAATGGGCGTGTGCGTCCGGGCTCAGTGCGCCGTGGCGACGGGTGAGATTCAAAGCGTGTCATCAGAGGATGTAGCAAGGAGAACTGCGATGTGCGGATGGCGGAACTGGAACGGGGCCCAGAAGCTGGGCGGGACGGCGGCGTTGTTGGCGATCGGTTTCGGGCTCGGCGTGTCGCTGTCACGCGTCGCGCCGGCGGGCGAGCCGGAGGCGCGGGAGGCGTTGCGAGACGACGCGGGCGAACGCCTGCCGGATGTGAAGAAGATCATCGCCCGGTTTGTCGAGGCGACCGGCGGGGCCGAGGCGTACCGCAAGATCGAGAACGTGGTCATGCAGGGCCAGCTGCGCATGCCGCAGATGGGGATGCAGGCGGACATGAAGCTGATCAACGTGGTGAACGGTGATTTTCGTGTGGAAGTCATGATCCCCGGCGTGGGCGACCAGGTGACGGGCAAATCCGGGGACGTGGTGTGGGAGCACAGCGCGATGACCGGGCCGAGGATTCTGGCCGGCGCCGAGCGGGACGCGATGATGCGTCAGCAGGATTTTCTCTGGATGCTTGAGCCGGAGGGGCGGTACGAGGTCATGGAGACGGTCGCGGTCGAGACGTTCGAGGGCGAACGGGCGTACAAGGTTCGCCTCGTGACCCCCGAAGGGGTTGAAGAGACGAGTTGGTTCAGCGTCGAGAGCGGCCTCTTGATCGGCAGCGAGGCGACGCTGCCTTCGGATATGGGCGACATCCCGACCCGAACCAAAATCTCCGACTATCGCGAGCGGGCGGGCGTCCGCATGAGCCACCGCATGGAGCAGACGATGCTCAACATGACGAACGTCATGGAGTTTACCGATGTCCGCATCAACACCGAGATCGACGACGAGGATCTCGCGATGCCGGAGCCGGTGCGGCGTCTGGTGGAGCGTCAGCGTCAGCGCGAGGACTGAGCCCGGCCGGATCGTGATTGTGCAAATGAAAAGGCCCGCGCCGGTGGATCCGGCGCGGGCCTTTTTTGTACGGCGAACCGTGTTCAGCCGGCTTTACGGGCAGGCGCCCTGGGTGTCGAGCCAGCCGCTGAGGTAGAAGTTCAGGTCGGCGATGGTGACGGCCCCGTCGGGGATGCCGTCGAGAGCCGGCCCGGTGAAGTCGGCGGCGATGTCGTTATCGAGCCAGAGACCGATGTAGAAGTTGAGGTCGGCGATGGAGACGACGCCGTCGGGCACGCCGTCGAGGGCGGGGCCGGTGATGTCGAACGGGCAGGTGTTGACGTCGCCGGTGCGGACGGGGATGGTGACGAACTGGTCACCGGGGATGTTCTGGAAGTTGGTGCCGCGGACTTCGCCGACGTTCATCGTGTCGAAGTCGGTGGGGAGGCCGCCGATGACCTGGTTGGAGATGAAGCCGTAGTCCTGGCTGGCGATCCAGCCCATGACGCGGACGGGGCTGGTGCCGTCCCAGCCGAGTTCGTTCATATCGAGGACGAACTCCATGCCGGTGGTGGCGCTGGCGGCGTCGGAGCCGTCGGTGTCGGTGACACCGAGGAGGTTGGAGTTATCGAGTGCGGCGTTGATGAGGCCGGGGACGGGGGGAAGGGGGCTGGGGAAGTTGAAGGGATCGAAGAGGGGCCCGTAGACGTTGTTGGTGGTGGTTCGCGGCCCGTACTGGGTGAAGATCGCGGGGATGGCGCTGATGTCGTCCTGCTCATCGTCGACGCGCGGGCCGTCGAAGTTGATGAAGGGGAAATCGGGTCGCGCTTCGATGGTGGCCTTCACGCCGCCGTAGAACGCGCCGAAGTCGAAGGGGGCGCCGAAGCTGTTGGAGAGCGGGAAGCCCTGCGTGCGGAGGACCGCGGCGTTGACGAAGTACTCGGGGTTGGCGGGGTTGAAGGTCTTGAAGCTGAGCCAGAAGTTGGCGTCGTGCTCGAGGATGACGCCGTCGGTGAAGACGGGCGGGTTGCCGACTTCGCCGTCGCCCATGCGGTTGAGGCCGTTGAAATCGACGTCGACGTTCTGCCCGGAGAGCGGGAACGTGGCACCCTGTCCGCCGGGGGCGACGTCGAAGAAGAGGTTGAGGACGTTGCCGTTGGTTTCGAGATTGCCGGTGAGCAGGAGGTACATGAGCCCGGTGTCTTCGTCGATGTAGCCGAAGAGCTGGTTGAGCTCGGAGCCAGTGGAGACGTCGGGGTTGCCGGCGGGGGGCGGGCAGACGGCGAGGACGCCGCCGACGTTGGAGTTGTCGTAGCCGAATTCACCTTGGTTCGAAGAGACGGCGAAGAAGCCGAGGCCGATGATCCCGTCGCCGACGAAGGTGCCGGCGCCGCCGCCGGTGGTGGGAAGCTCGGCGAAGTCGACGAACATGCTGGGGAAGACCTCGCTGAAGGGGTCTTCGGGGTCGCCGGGGTCGCCGCCGCCGAGGACGACGGTGTAGACGTAATCGGCGCTGAAGCCGGCGTCGAAGACGAGGCCGTCGGTGGTGACGCCCTCTTCGCTGTTGCCCATGCGGTTGAGTCGGTCGAAGGAGATGTCGGCGTTGTCGCCTCGGAGCTGGTTCTGCCCGGTCGCGCTGTCGGTGTCGATGAAGATGACGAGGCGGTTGGAGAAGTTGTCGCTGAGGTTGCCGCCGACGAAGATGAAGAGGTTGCTGCCGTCGGTGGAGGCGTAGATGTTGTCGATTTCCGCGCCGAGTCCGAAGCCGGGGCTGGGGTTTTCGTTATCGCCGAAGGTGGTCGCCTGCTGCTGGTCGTAGAGGCTGTCGCCGTAGGCGCCGGCGCCGTCATTCACGCCGTCGATAGAGGGCTGGAAGGTGGCGTTGTGCGTGACGGTGACGTACTGGATGCCGCTGATGTTGTTGAAGTCTGCGCCGCGGGGGTCGCCGACGTTGGGGGCGGTGATGCCGCCGAGGTCGCCGGAGACCTGGTTGCTGATGAAGTCGAAGCTATCGCTCATCAGCATGACCTTGAGGCGGATGGGCCCGGTGGGGTTGCCGATGACCGAGAGCGGGATGGCCGCCTCGAAACCGGTGTTGACGTTCGGGGCGTCGGCGATGAACGAGCCGTCCTCTTCGCAAGGGTCGGAGGGCTGCGCGTCACCGAACAGGGTGGGGGTGGTGTTGGTCCAGAGGGCGGGCCCGTACGCCGCCTCGTCGCCGGTGAGTTGGCCGTTCAGCGTGGGCTGAGCGGTGGCAAGGCCGGCGAGCGCCATCAACGCCGCAGCACCTAAACAGGTGGTTTTTCGCATCTGCAATGCTCCTGAAATCAAAAAGAACTCTCTCGTCGCACCAGCCGGCACAGATACCCGCCCATCCGGAACGGGCCCCGGCGCAAATCGCCCCCTACCGGGGGGTGATTCACCCCGGAATGTACCACAACCGCGAGCCCTTCGCGAGCGGAAAACGTGTGGAAGCCGCCAGAATTCTCGGATTGTGGATTGAACAGTCCCCAAAACGGTTATTCGAGTGTTCGGGGTAGCTCGCCGTCTCGGAGCCACCAAGCCGACGCGCTGCGGGGCGGGATCTGCCTTGGGGTATCCACCCCTGCCGTTTCGAGCACCGGACTTGGGTCAAACGCCCGATCCCCGGCATTGACAATCACGAGAACACGATCCGCATTCAGCGTGCGTTCGAAGACGAAGACCGCCGGGTCGGTTGTGTCGAGGTGGCGCACGTCGCCGTAGCGCAGGACAGGGCCGGCGTCGGGATCCTGGCGCAGGCGCAGCCACGCGCGGTGCCGGGCGAGGATCGAGAGGTCGGCCGCGTCTTCTTCCCGCTCGGGGGCTCCAAGGTCGGGCCACGGCAGGGGCTTGCGGTTATCCGGGTCGTCGGCCCCGTACATCCCGAGCTCGTTGCCCGCGTAGATCATGGGCGAGCCGAGATAGGTCGCCATGAACGCCGTCGAGAGTATGGCCTTGTCGTACGCCTCGGGGCTCGGCTTGGTGGGGTCGTAGCTCGGGTCCGGGTTGTCGTGCATCGCCGCGCCCTGCTCGTAGGTGCGCCCGGGGTTGTGCATCATGCTCGCGATGCGCTCCACGTCGTGCGAGTCGACGAGGTTCATCTGCACGAGCCCGTGCTGCGGGGCGTGGTGGAAGACGTTGTGGAGCGCGCGGGCGAGGCTCTCGCTGGTGACTTCTGGGGCGGAGGCGAGCCAACTGGTGAGGGGGTAGGCGAAGGGGTAGTTCATCTGGGCGTCGAAGGCGACGCCGTTGAAGTAGGACGGGCCGGCATCGTGCCAGATCTCGGCGATGAGGATCGCGTCGGGGTTGAGGCTTCGGACGTGCGCGCGCCAGTCGCGCCAGAAGGGGATGCCGACCTCGGCCGCGACGTCGAGTCGCCACCCGTCGATGCCGTCGGAGGGGTCGCCGTCCCCGTTGGGGTCCATCCATCGCTGGGTGACGGCGAAGATGTGGCGTTTGACGGGCTCGACGAGGTCGCCGGTGGGGGTCTGGCGAAACTTGGGGAGGTAGCCGTTGGGTCGGTCCCAGGCGGTCCAGGCGACGAGGTTGCCGGCGTCGTCGAAGCGGACGCCGTGGTACCACTCGGCGTACGGGCTCTCGGCCCCGTGCTCGAGCAGGTGCTGGAAGGCCCAGAATTCGCGCCCGGTGTGGTTCCAGACGCCGTCGAGGATGACGCGGAACCCGCGGGCTTTGGCTTCGGGGAGGAAGACGTCGACGAAGTAGCGATCGGCCTCGGTCCAGGGCCAGGCGCCCGGGTCAAACGGATCGCCGGGCTCGTGCTCGTGCGCGCCGGGGCCGACGTGCCCGGGGGCGCCGAGCGTGGGATCGACGTGGCGGAAGTCGGCCGCGTCGTATTTGTGCATGCTCGCGGCGCTGAAGATCGGGGTGAGGTAGATCGCGCTGACGCCGAGGTCGGCGAGGTAGTCGAGCTTCTCGACGACGCCCTGGAGGTCGCCGCCGAAGCGCCGGTGCCAGACGACGTTGTAGAGCAGGCCGCGGTCGGGGTTGAAGTCGAGGCGGTAGTTGCCGGCGACGGCGGCGGCCTTGTTGAACTCGAGCTCTTCGTCGGAGACCGCATACCAGTCCGCGCCCCAGGGCACGCGGTAGACGCCGGGCTCTTTGGGGTCGTTCGCGGGGTTCCCGTTGCGGAAGCGCTCCGGGAAGATCTGGTACCAGACCGCGCCCTTCGCCCAGTCGGGGGTCGCGAGGTGCTCGGGCGGCCCGGCGGGGCCTTCGAGGTCGACGATCGTGGGGCGGGCTTCGGGGCTGGTTGGGATGATGCGGAGGCGGGCGCGGACTTCCGGCGTGCCCTCGGGCGCGGGGCCGAGCTGGACGCGGGCGGCCCAGCGGATCGGGGCTCCGGCGTCGCGCGGGTCGGCCTCCGGGTGCGGGCGCGGGCGCAGCGGCACCGTCATCCAGTCGGCGAGCTCGTGCGACCAAACGTCCGCTTCGACGCCCTCGGCCTCCCCCGGCGGGAGGTCCAGAACCACATCCGCGAGCCCGAGCGGACCGGAAATGGGTCGAATTTCACCGAACGGATCGCGGGGTTTCCCTTTGTCGGGCGTTCGGTCTGGCTCGGCGTGCCGCACGGGTTCGGCCCCCCCTCGGAAGGCTTGCGCATTCGCGGATTGGTGCGTGAAAAGCGGGAAAAACGCTGCGAAAAAACCCGCCCAACAAACAAGGGGTTGAGTGTGGAGAGGACGTCGACGCGTGCCTGCTCGGGGGTGGCGGCTCGCGTCTTCGGATTGTTGTGGTTGCATGAGCATGGGTGATTGTTTTATTCTGCAGCGTCGGCGGTTGCCGACTGGTGTGCCCGGTGGTCTCATTCAAGATGATCGGGTATGCTTTGCGATCCGTTGGGGCGTCTGCCCGGCCCTTTTTCTGGGGGTAGATCCTCGCCGTCTATCTGGATGGGTCGGCGTGGGTCGGAAAACCGAGGTCATCGATGGTGCTGGAGCAATGTCGTGTTCGGTCGCGTGGGTTCACACTGATCGAGTTGCTGGTGGTGATCGCGATCATCGCGTTGTTGATCGGGATTCTGCTGCCCGCGCTCGGGACGGCTCGCGAGGCGGCGCGCCGCGGGGTCTGCCTGAGCAACGTGCGTCAGATGGGCCTGATCATGACGTTTTACGCGAACGACCAGCGGGACGCGTACCCGGTGCAGCCGCCGCGGGTGGGTGACAACCTGCAGGCGTACACCCAGCGGACGAACAACTGGCGTCGCCAGTTTCTGGACGGGCAGCAGGAGCACGGCGGCGTCGCGGGGCTGTTCAGCCTGAATCAGGTCGGGACTGAAGAGCAGCGGAGCGAACTGACCGGTCTTCAGCAGGCGAGTTTCATCCATCCGAACGCGGCGACGGTCACGGACGATGCGGACCTGGAGTATCTGGTGCCGCAGCGGTACCGGACCAAGGCGCTGCTGCTGGAGTACACCGACGGTTTCGGGATGCTGAAGTGCCCGAGCCACCGGACGTCGTACGTGCGTCCGAACTTCACGGTGCCGACGCAGGGGAACTTTGCGCAGTACCGGTCGCTGCGTCCGGTGCGTCCGGGCTCGGTGCGTGAGGTGGCGTCGTGGAACATCAGCTATCTCTACATCGCGGGTTTGAAGTCGAGCGAGGCGGGGGTCGTGAACCCGGCGCCGATCTTCGGGGATCAGACGGTGGGGCCGGACGTGGGCACGCTGGCGTGGTACGGCGCGGGCGGTGGTCAGCAGATCGGCCCGTCGGGGATCAACAACGAGCAGCGCGGGTTCTATCACCCGCTGGACAACCACGGGCGGGACGGCGGGAACTTCGTCTTCACGGACGGGAGCGCGCGGTTCCTGACCGGGAACGTCCACGAGACGTTTTTCCAGCGTCAGGGGGACGTGCCGGCCGGGCAGCCGATCAGCCCGCAGAGCATCAACCTCGTGAATCGGAACCGGAGCGACTTCACGCAGACGGTGGACTGACCGTCGCGTGAGGGCGCGTTCGGTGCCGGGCCGAGGGAACGGCTCGGCGTTGGGGGCGCGGGTTTTTCGGATCGGGTTGGACGGAGCCGAGTGCGTGTGTCGGGCCGACGCGGTCGGTTCTGGTATTCTTGCCGGGCGTTCTGGCGGCTCCGCGTGTGCGGGTGAGCGGGGGCGGCCCTCGGGTGTGGTCGGCGATGCTGTCGAGATGGAGGCCCGGTGGGCGAGGGTGAGGCGACGAAGCAAGCGGTTGGCGGGGCGACGCCCGGTCGATGGGCCGGGTTCCGACGCGTCTTCGGCGCGCAGGAGTCGGGCCTGCTGCTGGTGATCGTGCTGATGATGGCGGGGTTGACGCTGTTCAGCCCGACGATCGAGCAACGCTTGACGTACAACGTGCCGACGGATGCCTCGATCGAGCGTTCGCCGGATGACGCGGTGCGTGTGGTGCTGCCTTCGGGGCGTGCGCGTGTGTTCGAGCCCGAGGTTCGTCCGAGGGTGATCGAGAGCCGCACGACCGGCGTCCGGACGGTGGTGACGACCACGCCGGTGAACCGGTTTCTGAACCTGACGAACCTGACGCAGGTCGCGACGCAGGCGAGCTTCATCGCGATCATGGCGGTGGGGATGACGGCGATCATCGTGCTCGCGGGGATCGACCTGTCGATCGGGTCGATCTACGGCTTGGCGGCGTTCGTGGGCGCGATGGCGATGTCGGCCCTGGACGCGAGCGTCGGGTGGTGGATCAGCGTGCCGGTCGGGGTGGGGGTGTGCTGCCTGGTCGGTGCGGCCTGCGGTCTGGCGAACGGGCTGATGATCGTGGGCTTCCGCGTTCACCCGTTCGTGATCACGCTGGGGATGATGGCGGCGCTGCGCGGGCTGATTTTCGTGCTCAGCCAGGGGCAGTCGATCGGCGGGTTCCCGCCTTCATACACGAGCGGGTTTTTCCGCCTTGAGTTCCTCGGGGTGTACCCGGTGCCGATCGCGTTCATGGTCGTCGTGGCGCTGATCGGGATGTTTGTGCTCTCGCGGACGGTGCTCGGGCGGCGGGTGTTCGCGACGGGCGGGAACGAGACGGCGGCTCGCTACGCGGGGATCCCGGTGGGGCGGGTGAAGATCATCGTGTACACGCTGGCGGGGCTGCTGGCGGGGCTGAGCGGGGCAATCTATTGCGGGTATTTCGGGGCGGCCGAGCCCGGTGCGGGGACGGCGTACGAGCTCCAGGTGATCGCGGCGACGGTGATCGGCGGCGCGTCGCTGATGGGGGGGCGGGGGACGGCGGCGGGGGCCGTGCTGGGCGCGATCATTATTCAGTTGATCAACAACGGGATGCTGATCCTGGAGATCGATCAGCAGTACAACCAGATCGTGATGGGCGTGGCGATTATTCTGGCGGTGGTGATCGACCAGGCGAAGCAGCGTCTCGGGGCTCGGGGCCGGTAGGCGCGGGGCGGGATCGCGGACAACACGCGCCGGCGGCGAGCCGGGCGCGACGGATAGAACGGAGGGCATTCGACATGGCAGGCATGACTCGGCGGTTCGGAAAGATCGCGCTCGGCGGGCTGGCGATCCTGGCGGGGGCGGCGGTGCTGGCTTCCTGCGGGGAGCGCTCCGGGAGTGAGGGCGAGCGCGCCACAGGCGACTCGCCGAGCGGTGGGGACGGACGCAGCTACACCATCGGCGTGATCGCCAAGAGCCAGGGCAACGCCGTCTTTCAGGCGGCGCGTGTCGGGGCGGAGGCGGCGGCTGCGGAGCTCTCACGAGAGCACGGCGTCCAGGTGACGATCAACTGGCGCACGCCGACGCAGGAGGACGCCCAGCAGCAGGCGACCTACGTCGATCAGCTCGTTTCCGGCGGGATCGACGGGATCGCGATCAGCGCGAGCGACCCGAACCTGCTGCGCAGCACGATCAACAACGCGGTGCGCAGCGGCGTGACGGTGGTCACCTTTGACTCGGACGTGCCCGACAGCGACCGGATGGCGTACTACGGCGTGGACGACGCCGCGGCCGGGGCGCGGGTGATGGCGGAGCTGGCTCGGATTCTCGACGGCGAGGGCGTGGTCGCGGTGTTGGCGGGGAACCAGAACGCGACGAATCTGCAGGCGCGGGTGCGGGGCGTGCGTGAGGAGGCCGCCAGGCACGAGGGCATCCGGATTCTCGACGTGTACTACCACCCGGAGACGGCGAACGACGCGGTGGAGCGGATGCGTCAGGTGCAGACGGCGAACCCGCAGATCACGGGGTGGGCGTTGGTGGGTGGCTGGCCGTTGTACACCGAGAACGCGCTGGACGGGATCCATCAGAACGCGGCGGTGGTGAGCATGGACCCGCTGCCGCTCCCGCTGCGGTATCTGGAGCGGGGTCAGGTGCAGGTGCTGGTCGGGCAGCCGTATTACGGGTGGGGCTACGAGGCGGTGAAGATGATCTTTGACGAGATCCACAACGACCAGCGTCCGGAGAACGAGATCGTGATCGCGGAGATGGACATCGTGACCCGGGACAACGTGGACGAGTTCGTGGGCCGATGGGAGCGCTGGCTGCAGGGGCAGGGTGGGAACTGAGGCGCGGGTTGGGTCTGGAAAGCGCACGCCGCGGCGGGCCGAAGCGGGCGCGCCCCGGTTTTGCTTCGCGGCCTTCTGGCTGATGAGGCGGGTGGAAGGGCGTCGATGAGCGAGTCGGGCGAGATCCTCGTGGCGCACGGGATCAGCAAGCGCTTCGGCAGCACGCAGGCGTTGCTGGACGTCTCGGTCTCCTTCCGGGCGGGTGAGGTCCATGCGCTGATGGGGGAGAACGGCGCGGGCAAGAGCACGCTCGGCAAGGTCATCGCCGGGCTGCACCGCCAGGACGAGGGCAGCGTCACGCTGGGGGGGCGCGAGCTCAAGCCCGGGAACCTGGACGACGCGTTCGCGCGTGGCGTCCGCATCGTGCACCAGGAGCTCGCGCAGTGCCCGAACCTGTCGGTCGCGGAGAATCTCTGCCTGCACGCGGTGCCGCGCGGGCGGTTCGGGACGGTGGACTTCAAATCGATGATCCGGCGTGCGGCGTCGCTCGTGCACCGCCTCGACCCGGGGATCGACGTGCGCCGGCGGCTGGGGACGCTGCCGCCGGGGCGTCGGCAGATCTGCCAGATCGCGTCGGCGCTGGACGATCGCTCGTCGGAGGGCGGGAGCGCGCCGCGGGTGATCGTGTTCGATGAGCCGACGAGCTCGCTGAGCGTGGCGGAGGCGGATCGTCTGCTGGAGATCACGCGTCAGCTCGCGGATGAAGGGATCACGGTGATCTACGTCTCGCACCGGATGGGCGAGATCTTCGCGTGCTGCGACCGGGTCTCGGTCCTGCGCGACGGGAAGTACGTCGCGACGAGCAACGTGAAGGACATGGACGAGCCGGCGCTGGTGGAGCAGATGCTCGGGCGACGACTCGGTGCGGCGGCGAGCGAAGCGGGCGGGGCACCGGGCGTGGGCGTGGAGGAGGCGGGAGCCGCGGGCGCGTCGCGCGAGAGCGGGGAAGCCGCGGCGATCCGCAAGATCGCCGGCAACCCGCGTAAAAACACGCCCGCGGCGGCTCCCGAAGCGACCGAGCACGCGCTGCTGGAAGTGGACGACGTGCGCAGCCCCGGGCTGCTGCACGGCGTCTCGCTGCGCGTCCGCCCGGGGGAGGTGGTCGGGCTCGGTGGGCTCGTCGGCGCGGGGCGGAGCGAGCTGCTCGACGCGATCTTCGGGCTCGATAAACGCGCGAGCGGGCGGCTCCGCGTCGGCGGGCAGAAGATCCCGCTGCGCCGCCCGCGTGCGATGATCCGCGCGAAGGTCGGCTATGTGCCGGAGGATCGGCGTTTGCAGGGGTTGTTCCTGCAACTGGGCATCGGGGAGAACCTGGTGGTGCCGCTGATGCCGTCGCTGGCGCGGGCCGGCGTGCGCAATCTTTCGGCAGAGCGAAAACTCGTCACGGAACGGATGCGGGACTTGCAGGTGAAGGCGGCGAGCGCGGGCTCGATCCCGGACGAGCTGAGCGGGGGGAACCAGCAGAAGGTGCTGATCGCGCGGTGGATGGGGCGCGAGACGCGGGTCCTGATTCTCGACGAGCCGACGCGCGGGATCGACGTCGGGACCAAGGCGGAGATCTACAAGCTGATCCGGGCGGCCGCGGGCAAGGGCATGGCTGTGCTGCTCGTGTCCAGTGAGATGCCGGAGTTGCTCGCGCTGAGCGATCGCGTGCTGGTCATGGCCGCGGGGCGGATCACGGGCGAGCTCCGCGGCGAGGAGATGACGCAGACCAACGTCCTCACGCTCGCGACGCGGGAGAAGCAGTCGGCCTGAGCCGTTCACACGCCCGTGCCGCCTTGCATCGCGCGCGTCAGGGTGGCGACGTCGTCGAGCGCGTCCAGGTCGCGCACGATCGCGGCGATCGCGTCGCACGCGTGCTCGCCGAGCACCGGCGACGCGAGGCTCCGGAGCTTGGCGTGCAGCTCGTCGTCGCTCATGGGGTGGCGCGGGTCCCCCTTGGGATGGCTGACCTCGCCCGTGTGGCTCCTGCCGTCGGCGAGCGTGATCGTGACGCGGCTCGGCTGTTCGGCGGGGAACCGGGACTCGAAGCTTGCATTCGGCACAACGTGGACCGCGTCCATGAGCGGGATGAGGGCGGGATCGCGGACGCGTTCGGGGTCGAACTGGGCGGGTGTGAGCCGCCCGTCCGCAAGCATCGCGGCAATCGCGTACGGGAGCGAATGGTCGGCCGTCTCGCGCGTCGTGGGGCGGTACTTCGCGGGATCACCCAGAATATCGGCGGCGCGAGCGATGACCTCGACACGGATCTCGCGGACGTCGTCGCACGCAAAGCGGTGCTTGTTGCGGATCGCGCCGATCGCCGACAGCGGCGCGTGCATGAGCGCTTCGACCGGGAACGACTTCATGCCGCAGCGGGTGATGCGGTAGTCGTCGGCAGGTGATCGCGGCAGCTCGCGGGTCAGCCCGTCGGCGTCGAAGCCGCACGGGGCCCCGCCGGACTGCGCATGACGCATGGTGTGGAACAGGCCCTCCTTGCCGTCGATGATGTGCGCTGGCCCGGTGTAGCCGCGGGCGGCGAGGAGCGCGGATTCCACGCCCATCCGCGCGGCCCACGGATCCACGGTGTTCTTCATCATCGTGAGCTCGCCCGCGGTCACCGCGCCCAGCGTGCCCGTGCGCGACGCGCTGATGCCCATCGCGTGGACGAGCCGGTCGGGGCTGAGCTCGAGGACGCGCCCGGCGCCGATCGGCGCCGCAAAGCCTGAGAGCGTCGCGTGGTGCCAGCCGTATTCGCGGATCCCCGGACGCCCGATCTCCGCGAAGCGGCACTGCAGCTCGTACACGATCACCGTCGCGAGGATCAGCTCCCGCCCGCTTCGGCCCAGCGATTCGCAGAGCGCGAGCGGGGCGCAGATGAGGTCCGAAGGGTGGGCGGGGTCGGCCTGCCAATAGATGTCGTTGAAATCGAGCGCACGGACCATGTGGCTGTTGAGGAACGCCGCGTCGACAGGGTTGGTTCGCAAGCCGCCAACGAAGACGCCGCACGGCGCATCGGCGGCTGGAGGCGCGAGCGCGCGATGGTGCTCAAGAAGGATCCGCGCGTCCTCGGTCTGGCTCCCGCCCGCGGCGCAGGCGAGCGAATCGAGCCAGAACCGCTTGGCGTGCGCGATCGATTCGGGGCTCAGGTCGTCAAACGTTAACGTGGCGGCCCACTCGGCCAGGTCGCGGGCGAGGAAACGTTCGGTGGCAAAGGCGGGCGGCGCGGATGGGGCTGCGGTCATGAGCGTGCGGGCTCCGGGTTGGCGGGTGCGTGCGCTTGGATGCGGTCGATCAGGCGATCGGTGATCTGTCCGGTGGTCGCGACGGGCTCGCCGGGCAAGGCGACGTCGCGCGTGTTCGCGAGCCCGTCGCGGATGAGCCCGGCGATGGCGGCTTCGAGACGCTCGGCGAGCTCGTCACGCGCGAGCCACTCGAGCATCATGCGGGCGCTGAGCAGCATCGCGATCGGGTTGGCGAGGTTCTGCCCGGCGATATCCGGCGCCGAGCCGTGGGTGGGCTCAAAGACCGCGAAGCGGTCGCCGATGTTGCCGGAGGGTGCGAAGCCGAGCCCGCCGACGAGCCCGGCGGCAAGATCGCTCACGATGTCGCCGAACATGTTCTCAGCGACGATGACATCGAAACGCTCCGGCTGCATGACGAGCTGCGTGCACGCGGCGTCCATGTTCGCTTCGCTCGCGTCGATCTCCGGGAACTCGCTGGCGACGGCTCGGAACCGCTCGGTCATGACGCCGCCGGTTTCGCGCAGCACGTTGGGCTTTTCCAGAAGCGTCACACGCCGGCGCCCGTGCGCCCGTGCGTAATCGAACGCGCTTCGAGCGATGCGCTCCGCACCTGGGCGGCTCACAAACCGCGTCGAGAGCGACACCTGATCGAGCCCGAGCTCGAACCATCGCCGCATACGATCGGGGTGCCCGTGCTCCGGGTCGCTCATGACCCGGGCGAGCGGCTCGGGAAGTGTTCGCCATTCGATGCCGCCGTAGAGGCCTTCGGTGTTCTCGCGGAAAACGACGAGATCGGTGGCGTCGCGGATGTTCCGTGGATTCCCGGCGTACGCGCGGCACGGGCGGATCGCGGTGTGCAAATCAAAGTGTTGGCGGAGGCGCACGATCGGGCTGGTGTACCGACGAGCACCGGTGCGGAGCTCGGGAGGGAGCTCCTTCTCCGCTTCGGTCGCGGGCTTGCTGGTGATCGCGCCGAAGAGGGCCGCGTCGCAGGACTCGAGCGCACGGATCGTGCGCTCGGGGAGCGCGTCGCCTTCGGTCTGCCAGAAACGCCACCCCACGTCGCACTCGATGTACTCGGCCTCGAAGGCGAGCGCATCGAGCACGCGCCGAGCGGCGTGCAGAACCTCCGGCCCGATGCCGTCGCCGGGCAGGAGCGCGATAAGGGGGCGTGCGTGTCTCGTGGTCATGCAGGAACTCCGGCGGGCTCTGGCGTGATGTGATCAGCGCGCCCTCGCAAGCGATCGGCGAGGAGCGATTCCAGTCCGCCGGCAACGATGAGGCGTTGCGCGGGCTCGGTGAGCGGGCGAAAGGAGAATACTCGATCGGCGCACCACACGGATGAGGTTGCAAAATCGATCCGGAGTTGCGGGCCTGCAATCGTGCGCGCGCCCCGTGCAGGTCCGAGCGTTTCTCGCAGGTGATTGAAGAGCTCGGGGCATTCGAGTGTGATGAGCCCGTTGTTCAACGCGTTGCGCTGATATGTCTGGCTCAGGCTCGCGGCGATCACGACGCGGACGCCGAAGGCTTGGAGCGCGGTCGCGGACTGCTCCCGGCTCGAACCGGTCCCGAAGCGATGGCCCGCGACGATCACGTCGTCGCGCTGCGCGATCGTACGAAACGTGGGATCGTAATTCTGCATCACGAACTCGCCCTGCTGGGTTCGTGTGATGTCATCGCGGTACGTGACGTCCCGAGCGTAGATGCCGTCGGTGTTGATGCTGTCGGTTGGAAGGAGCACGGCTCGGGCGCAGATCTCACGCGGGAAGGCCGGGATCAGGCTTGTGATTGGCACACTGTCTTTGCGCGCGGGCATTGTCTCGCACAGCGTGGCGCGGAGCGTCCCGGTCAGACTCGTGGGCGAGGCGATCTGTCCGCGAATGGCGGATTCGGCGACGACCGCTGGGCTCGCGAGGTAGCAGTGCGCGTCGCGGGCGCCCATGCGGCCTTCAAAGTTCCGGTTCGTCGCGCTGATCCCGACCTCGCCCGGCTCCAGCGTCCCCTCACCGAGCCCAATGCACGCGCCGCAGCCGGGCGGGAGCGGGACGGCGCCCGCGTCAAGCAGCGTGCGCCAAACGCCGCGGCGCTCGGCTTCACGCTGGACCTCGCTAGAGGCGGCCGCGATGTAGAGACGCACGTGCGACGCGACGCGTCGCCCAGCACAAAAGATCGCTGCGGCCGCCTCAAGATCTGACAAGCGACCGTTCACGCAACTCATCAGATACGCTTTATCGATGCGGACGGGTTCGTCATCAAACGACGCGGCGGATCGCGCGAAGGTGATGCTGTTCGGCCCGCTCACGTGCGGCGTCACGCTCGCCAGATCCAGCTCGATCTCACGCACGTACTGCGCGTTCTCATCCGAGCGGATCTCGTCGCGAGCCGACCACCAGCGGGCGACGTCGGCGCGTGTGAACGCCGGGCTGGAGCGGGGCGCTATCGCGTTCGCCCGTTCGAGCAGCCATTTGCGGAGCGGCTCGTCGAACGGGAAAAGCCCCGCGAGTGCGCCCCACTCGGTTGTCATGTTCGCGATCGTCATCCGCTCGTCGATGCTGAGCGTCTCGACACCGTCGCCGGTGAACTCAATCGCGGTGTTCTGAACTTCGCCGCTGCGGAAGTGTGCGCAGAGGGCAAGGACGGCGTCCTTCCCGCTGACGCCGGGCCGGAGGCGTCCGCCGAGCGTGACACGCACCTGCTCGGGAACTTGCCACCACGTTTCGCCGGTCGCCCAGGCCGCGGCGGCGTCGGTGCGGACGATGGGCGTGCCGAGTGCGCCGATGGCGCCGTACATGTTGGCGTGCGAATCGGAGCCAACCACGAGCGAGCCCGGCGTCACGAGGTCCTCTTCGATCATGACCTGATGCGCGATGCCGCGACCGGGCGGGAAGTACCGGATCCCGTGGCGCTCGGCGAACGCCCGGATCTTGGCGTACTTACCGAGGTTTTCCGGCGTGTGGTTCTGGATGTCGTGATCCATCGCGAACACGGGCTGCGACGGATCCTCAACTCTCGCGTTCGGGCCGGCCAGGGCATGGAACTTCGGGATCACCGCGCTCGTGTTGTCGTGCGTCATCACGTGACGCGGGCGGATGGTCACGTAGTCTCCCGCCCGCGGCGGTCGCGAACCGCGCCACGCGACGGCGTGGCGAGCGACAATCTTCTCGATCGCGGTGCGTGGGCTTGCCGTGTGGCGACTCACGAGTTCGGACCCCTTGCGGCCATGGCGAGCGCCTTGGCGATGTCGAAATCAATAAAGTCCGCGTGATGGAAGATGATGCACTCGATCGAACGCTGGATCCGGTCGCCCTCGTGGCTGTGGGTGGCGACGATGTGCGTGATCGCGTCCGGCAGCCTGTGCTTGCGGCAGAGGGCCGCGCCGGTGAACGGGTGACGGAGCAGTCGCCCGGATTCGCCTTGAATCAAGCCGCGATCGGGGCATCGCTCAAACTCGAAGAGCTTGCCCACGTCGGCAAGCAACGCGCCGGCGAGCAGGGTGTCCGTGTCGATGGGCACGCGTTCGCCGAAGATGCGCTGAAGCACGTCAGCGATCGCGAGGCATTGCTCGCTACAGCTGTTCAAGTGCTCGATAAACCGCATGGGGGTCGCGTCCGCGAGCAGCGTGAAGGGGAGTTCGCGTAGTTCGTCCGTCGTCCAGCCGCGACCGGCGTTGCCAGTGTCGATCGCCTCGTTCCACACGGCCTCGACCTGGCAGCGGATCGTGTCGCTCCTGATGCGATCCAGCGATGGGAAGAGGTCACGCGTGGTGGCGCCTGCGGAGGGGGCGCTTCGTCTGTTCATGAGCTCATCTCTCGCGCGGGGTGCTGGTCGCGGTCGATGGTGCGGTTGAAGCCGGGGTCTTCGCGCGTCGCGAGCGCGGTGAACCGGTTGCTCGGCTCGTGCTGCTCTTCGGCGTGCAGGCGCGCGATGTTGGGCAGCCGCCCGATGATGACAAAGAGCAGGGCGGTCTCCGGGTCGAAACCCATGTCGAGAAGCAGCCCGGCGGCGACGCCGTCGATGTTGATCGGGATCCGCTTCCGCGCGTGCAGCACACGCCCGAGCTCGCGCACGCGGCGCAGGTGACGCCCGCGCCACCCGAGCTCGTCGGCGAAGCGGATCAGGTGACGCACACGCGGGTCGGCGTCTTCCTGGGCCGGGCGGTCCGGGTCCGGCTCCCCGGTGCTCTTGTGAAAGCGGTGCCCGAAGCCCCAGATCCGCTGGCCATCGACAGCCTTACGATCGGCGTACTTGGCGATGTCCTCGCCGCTCTGGTCGAGTTCGAGCAGCGTGTGCATCGTGCGCTCGAGCGCGCCGAAGTGGTAAGGCCCCATCGCGGTCGCGATGAAACTCACGGCCGTCGCGCCGAATGGAGCGCGTACGCTCGCCGTCACGCGCGGCCCGTGCGTCGATGGTGACGTGACCCCGTGCTCGCAGAGCGAGACCAGGTAGGCATCCAGCATCGCACGCTCGCTCGGTGTCGGGCGTCGGGCCTGAAGCTGCACGAACAGCGTATCGATGTAATCGTGACGCTCGATGAAGCGTCCGATCGGCAGGCCGCGGGCGAGGATCTCGCCGTCGCGAACAAGGCTCGGGCCGCTGTAGACCGGTTCCGGGCTCGGCGACGGTTCGGGGCTCGTGCGCTGCGGTGGGGTCGCGGTTGAGGTTGGCATTATGGCTCCGGGCGTGATCTCGATCAGCGGGCGGCGTGCGCGGGTGCTGCGGCCGTAAGCTCGCTTGCGAGTTGGCTGATTGTGCATTCGAGCACACGGGTCGCTCGCGCAAACTCGTCGAGATCGAGCCGCTCATGCGGCGTGTGGTCGAGGGCGCTGTCCCCCGGCCCGTAGGCCGCGATCGGGCAGCGCCAGTGCGGTGCGACGACGTTCATGTCCGACGTTCCGGTCTTGAGCTTCGGGCGGGGACGCCCGTTGTGCGCACGGATCGCGCTCGACAGCGCGCGAGCGACCGCGTCGTTTCGGTTGGTGGCAAACGCGGTTTCTTCGCCAGAGAAATCCAGCGTGACGTGCTCCGGCGTCAACGATCGGACCGCTTGCATGAGCTCGACTGGCGTGAGCTCTCGGGGGAGGCGGAAGCCCACGTGCATCTTGGCGTGCTGCCGGAGTCCGTCCGCCTCGCTGATCGTCTGTCGGATCGAAGCCTGGAGCTGATCGAACACGCGATCTCGACCTTTGTTGAACATCTCGGCGTGTGCGCGGACCGCGCTCCACCACGCGTGCATGTCGTCGCACGCGGTCGGCTCCGGCCCGGCGGAGTGCGTGCTCTGTCGCGTGGCGCTCGCGGTGACTAGGAGTCGTCCTTTGTACCCGAGCGTGACGCCGTCCCAGCCGCTTGGCTCACCGATAATGCAGGCCGCGGGGCGGTACAGCTTTGCAAGGTGGCGAGCGCCCGGCGATCCGGCGGTTTCTTCGCCCACCGCACCGGCGACGGTCACGCGAACGCCACATGGCAACTCGGCGCGTGCGCCGGCAAGGAGCATCGCCGCGAGCGGGCCCTTCGCATCGACGCTCCCTCGCCCGTGCAGCACGTCGTCTTCGATCCGCACGGCGATCTCGCCAGGCACGGTGTCGATGTGCCCGAGCAGCACGACGTGTGTCTCGGCATCGACGGGGCCGCGGTGGGCGAGCGCGTTGCCGGCCTCGTCGACTTCGGCGCGCATCCCGAGCCTCGCGGCGTGCCGCACGAAGACTTCGGCCGCGGCACGCTCGCTCCCCGAGACGCTCGGCGTCGCGACAAGCTCGTAGAGCACCCGCACGTCATCGCTTGATGTGACCGGATCGATCGTCACGCGTTCACCTCCGCGCGCGTGCTGGTGAAGACGGTGCCCTCGCCGGCGCGGGCCGCGGCGATCGCGTGCTCGCGGGCCGCCGATGCGATGACCACGCGAGTCACGCCGCCCACAATCGCCTCCTCCGCGGCGAGCACTTTGTTCTTCATCCGACCTCTCGCGGCCGAGCGTGCGGCCTCGATCGTGCTTGCATTGACCTGTTCGATGCGTGAGTCTGGATCGCTCGGGTCGCGGAGCAGGGCCGGCACGTTCGAGAGCAGCAGGAGCTCGTCGGCGCCGAGAGCCGCGGCGGTCGCGGCGGCGGCGCGATCAGCGTCGACGTTGATCGCGATGCCGTCGGGCGTGACGGCCGGCGGGGTCAGGACAGGCACGCGGCCAGAACCTAGCAGCGTGTTCAGGAAGTCGGTGTCCACGCGATCGACCTTGCCCGAGAGATCGTCGCGGATGAGCACGGTGCGCCCGTCTTCAACGGCGCGGATGGCGCTCTTGCGTGTCCCGATCCAGATGCCGGCGTCGAGCCCGCTGAGCCCGACTGCGTCGGCGCCTCGACGGCGCAGGCTCTCCACGACCGCCTTATTGACCCGCCCGCAATAAGCCATGTTGAAGATGTCGAGCGTGCGTCGGTCGGTCCGGCGTGAGGTGTGCCCGCTGGGGCTGGTGATGGTTTGCGTGGGGTGCCCGAGCGCCTCGGCGAGCTCGTTCGTCTCGTGAGACCCGCCGTGGACGAGCACGACGCGTTCCCCGCTCGCGACGAGCGAAGCGATCTCGCCCGCGACTCGGGTTGGGTCAATGCCCTTGCCGCCGCCGATCTTGATGATGATGGTGGACATGGTTTTCTCGGTGTTCTGTGGTTCTGATGGTTTCAGGCGGGGTGGAGGCCGGGGAAGGTGAGGGCCGCGGTTTCGGGAAGCCCGAGCGCGATGTTCATCGCCTGGACCGCCGAGCCCGCGGCCCCTTTGACGAGGTTGTCGATCGCGCACAGCGCGACGATGCGCCCGGAGCGTTCGTCGATCGCGAAGCCGACGTCGGCGTGATTGGAGCCGACGAGCGTGCGCGGGTCCGGGAAGCGGTTCGCGCCGCTGCGGTCGGCGACGAGGCGGACGAACGGTTCCTCGGCGTATGCGCCGCGGTAGAGCTTCCAGAGGTCCTTGATCGTGACGGGCTCGGTGGGCTCAATGTGAGCCGTGCAGAGCACGCCGCGGACCATGTCGATCGCGGTGACGGTCGCGTCAAGATCGATCTCGCCGAGCGATTGCAGCACCTCGGCGATGTGCCGGTGCCCGCTGGGGCTGTAGGTGCGTGCGGCGCGCGCACGGACGGGGTGATGCGAGCCCGGGCCCGGCTCCGCGCCGGCTTCGGACGAGCCGACCTTGACGTCCGCGATCACGCGACGGATCAGCCCCGCGCGGGCGAGCGGCAGCAGGGCGAGGGTCATCGCGGTCGCGTTGCAACCGACGCCGGAGATCAGCGTCGCGCCCGCGAGGCGGTCTCGCGTGATCTCGGGAAGCCCGTACACAGCTTCGCTGAGCAGCCGCGGCACGGGGTGCGGCTCGTTGTACCACCGCTGGTAGTTGGCGGGGTCGCGGAGTCGCAGGTCGGCCGAGAGATCGATGATCAGCGGCGCGATCGTGCGCCAGTGGTCGATCTGTGACGCCGCCTCCCCGTGCGGCATGCAGAGAAACAGCACCTCGCACGCCCCGACCTCCTCCGGCGTGCAGAACGCGTGCGCCACGTGCGTACGCAGGTTCGGGTGCGACCGCGCGACGGGCTGCCCGGCGAGGCGGCGCGAGGTGACCTGCGCGATCTCCGTTTCCGAGTGCGCGAGCAGGATCCGGAGCAGCTCCCCGCCGGTGTACCCGCTCCCGCCGATGATCGAGACGCGAAGGCTCACGCGATCACCTCGGCGTCCGACCGCGTGCTTCCGTGCGCACACGCGGCGCGGTCGGCGGAGGCTTCAGCGATCCGTACCGAGTGGCGGGCGACGAGAGCCGGGATATCCACGCCGGTGGTTGTGATGCTGTTGCGGAACTCCATGGAATGGTTGATCTCGTTGACAAGCGGGCCGCGGATCGGGCACTCCAGAACGTCCACGGCCGCGACGTCGGCTCCGGTTGCGGCGACGGCGCGGATGCAGAGCTCGCGCAGCTCGTCGGTGAGCTCGAGCCCGGCCGCCGTCGCGCCGCGGGCGGTGTTGGTGACCCAGTGCGCGCTCGTGCGCACGATCGCGGCGATCGCCTCGCCGCCCACGACGAAGACGCGGAGATCCCGCCCCGGCTTGTCGATGTGCTCCTGGGCGTAGACCACGCTTTGCTGGGCGGAGCCGAGCGTGTCCCGGTGCTCGAGCAGCGCCTCGGCGGCGTCCCGGTCGTTAACTCGCGCGACGAGGCGCCCCCACGAGCCCACGGTCGGCTTGAGCACGCCCGGGTAGCCGATCGATTCGATCGCCTCCAGCCCGGATTCCGGCCCGATCGCGACCCGCACGCCCGGCGTCGGCACGCCCGCGCGGAGCAGCGCGATCGTGGTGCGGAGCTTGTCGGCGCACGTCTCGATCGCCTCGGCGGTGTTGATGCAGCGCACGCCGAGGCCTTCGAGAATGCGCACCGCCGTCAGCCCGCCAGTGAGGCTCACCGAGCGATCGATCACCGCGTCGTATCGGCTCCACTCCCCGAGGGAGCTCGGGTCGAACACCACGCGTCGGAGGTCGATCGGCTCGACGCGGACGCCCAGCGATTCGAACGCGTCGAGCAGCAGGCGCTCTTCGGTTCGCAGGCGGGTGAAGGTCATCGCGAGACGCATGGGGGGGCTCCGGTGGGTGCGTGAGACAGGTGCGGCGGGTGTGTGGTGGTGGCGGGGCGCGGTTGTGGTGGGGCGCGGGGCTTATTCGCCCCAGTCCTCTTCCACTTCCGGCGCGAGCTCGAGGCGGATCGGGTTGGTCGAGACGACCTCGAGCTCCGCACCGCAGTCCGGGCAGCGGACGACCTCTCCGTTCAGCGGCGAGCGGTCGAAGGTGACGACGGCGTCGCACTCGGGGCAGACGGCCTGGATCTGGGTCTCGGTCGCGCTCATGGCGGGCTCCTTGGGTTGCGGCTCACAGGAAACAGGACGGGTGCAAACGAAAACACCCCCGGACGCGTGTCCGGGGGTGCATGGCTTTCGGTCGGTTGGGTCTTCGCGTGCTACGCGTCCGAAACCACCAAAGCCAGAGTCACAGCCCGGACGCTCGCGGCGTCTTTGGCTTTGACTTTGGTGGCTTTGGTGGACTGAACGTGCGGCATGTGTGCTATTGACCCACCCCACGTGTCGGATGTCAAGCCGGTGTGCGATGAAATAACCAGAGCTTCCGCGCAGACCCGCGCGTGCATCACGAGCGTGCGGGCGGGGTCCGCGGCTCACGGATTCGTGGCAGCCGTCCGAGCGCGCCCCACTGGTTATGAGCCGCGGGGTTGCCTTGGGCGAGGCCGGTCGTGCCCGGGTGCAAGGTCCGAGTTGTGGGCCGCGCCGGCGTCAGATGGTCCCTAACCCGCGCACTCGGCCCGCATTGCCGCGAGTGGAGGGGCCGCGACTTCTTGTGATTGGCATGGTTTCCGATGTGTGTGCAGATCCCGTGACTCGGTCGGGCCGGGCGCGGGGTGTTTGGAAGGCGGGGCTTCGGCATTGGGGCCGGGGCTTCCGGGAAGGCAGGCCCCGGGCCCGCCGACGAAAGTGCACGCGAACGTTCGCAACGTTGCAAGGAGTCGTGAGTTATGAAGGCGCGTCGATTCAATCGGGCCCGCAAGGGCTTCACCCTGGTCGAAATCCTGATCGTGGTCGTGATCCTCGGGATCCTAGCGGCGGTCGTCGTCCCGCAGTTCACCAACGCGGCCGACGACGCCCGCTCGGGCAACATCCGGGCGCAGCTCTCCACGCTGCAGAACCAGATCGAGTTGGTTCGCGCCCGCACCGGTGCGTACCCGACGATCGACCAGATGACCGCGGCGCCGACGATCGCGACCGCGAACGGCACCAGCTTCGGCTTCATGGTGGACAACGGCTACCTGAAGGATTCGCCCAGCAACCCGGCGAACCCCGTGGCCGCCAACCGTCAGGCCGTCGCCGCCGCCGCCAGCGCGGACGTGGGCTGGGTCTACAACGCCACCACCGGCCAGATCTCGGCGACCTACTTCGACGAGGCGACCGGCGAGATCACCGCGACCCCGTAATCTCGGGCCGCGTGGGATCGGATGAAGGCTTCACGCGGCGTCCTCGCCAGGGGGCGCCGCGTCTTTGCAAGGGGAAACCGTCGCCGTCGCGTTCGTGTGCGGCGTGCGCCGGGGTCAGGATCGGGGAGGCGAGCGATGCGGGAACGGTCGAGTCGCGGATTCACGCTGATCGAGATCCTGGTGGTCGTGGTGATCCTCGGGATCCTCGCGATCGTGGTCGTGCCGCAGTTTGTCAGCGCGACTGACGACGCCGCGCGGACCACGACCTCGAGCGAGCTCGAGAAGCTGCGTCGGGCGATCGAGGTCTACTCGATCCGCAACGGCTCGCCGCCGGCGATCTTGGCCGGCGCCGGCACGTGGGGCCCGCTGGTCGGCGACGGCGAGTATCTGCGTTCCGGCCCGGTGAACCCCTGGGTGGGCGGGGCGAACAACAACGTGATCATCCACCGCGCGACGCCGGACACGGCGTATCAGACGACGCACGCGTGGATCTACGACCCGGCGACGGGTCGGATCTGGGCCGGCGGGTTCGACGACGAAGACCGCCCGTTCCCGAGGTAAACAACTAGCCCGGGCCCGGGAAAGGGCCGGGGCTCGGCACCGTGGCGGGCGGTGGGTTAAAGGATTGTGACGCGGAATCGCGGGATCCGGTGATGGGGAGGCGGCCTTAGGCCGATAGCGACGACATGAGCGCGAACACGGACAACGGGACAACCGGGCGTCGGACCACAAACCTGCTGCTCGCGGCGATCGCGGGCCTGCTGCTGTTTCAGGTCGCCGACCGGATGTCGGTCTTCGAGCCCGCCGCGGCCCACGCCGCCCAGGACCGCCCGGGCGGGCTGATCTCCGCGGCCGCGCAACGCCAGGACATCATCAAGGAGCTCAAGGGCCTCTCGACGCGGATGGTGGCGATCGAGAAGCAGCTCCAGGGCGAGCTCCGCGTCCGCGTGACGGACATGCCGGAGATCAAGATCCCGCGCGATGAGAAGCGCGAAGACTGACCGGTGCCGTCGCACGCGGGTGCGCGAGGCCGTTGTCCAGTCGGAGTGGGAGCAAGCGTGATGCGTGATTCGAGCGTTGGCATCCGGGCGCGGGGCGGTCGGCGTGGGTACACGCTGGTCGAGATCCTCGTCGTGGTCGTCGTGCTGGGGATCGCGGGCTCCTTGGTCGTGCCGACGATGGGGCAAGCGGGCGTGCTGCGTTCGCAGGCCGGCGTCCGCACGGTGGTGTCGGACATCACGTTCGCCCAGAGTGACGCGATCGCGGCCCAGGAACGACGGGCCGTGCTTTTTGACGTGCCGGGCAACCGCTACTGGATCGTCACGACCGACGGCGGCATCCTCGACCCGATCAACGCGATCTACGACCCGTTCCGCGCGGGGCGCGTCTATGAAGTGCGTCTGAACGACGGGAACTTCGGCGGCACACGGATCGAGTCGGTGGTCGGCGGGACCAACACGCCCTTCGCGATCGTCTTCGACGAGTTCGGCGCTCCGGTCGATGGCCCCGCGAGCACCGCCCCGATCCCGAGCGCGACCGTGCTCATCGATAGCGAGATGAACACGTACAACATCACCGTGAACGGCATGACCGGGCTGATCCAGACCGTGCGGACGGATAAGTAAGCCGCCCGCGTCGGGCTGGTCGCAGGGGAGCCGAGCGCTTTGCAGAAGAACCGGTCGCGAGTTCGTCGTCTGGCGCGTCCCGGGTGGGTGCTGCTGCTGATCGGGTCGGCCGTGATCTGGTCGAAGCTGCGCCTGGTCGGGGACGTCCCGCGGCGGGCCTTCGCCGAGCCGGGCGCGGTCGATCCCGGGCTCCCCCCCCGCGGGGCGGAGGGCGGAGAGACGCCGCCGGAAGCTTGGCCTGAACCGTCGCACCCCGTCGAGCCCTGGCGGGAGCGGTGGGACGAATCCGGCGACCCCGTGTCCAGCCTCCGCGTGAGCTGACCGCACCCCGAGAACAACTCAACGCAGGCGTCGTCACGCACCGCGATGCGCGGCTTTGTCGTTTCCGCACGGTTGCGGGGTGGGTCTGGAGGGCTTGTGCGGGTTGTCCGAGTGGTGGGGGTGGCGCCGCTTGGGCGCGGGGCGTTGGCTCGGCGGGGGCGGACGTGAGCAAAGTCCCCCCGAAGTTCCGAGCCTGAAAGACCGACAGAAGTGACCGAAGCACCCACGCCTTCCCAGGAGACCGCCCGCGCCGACGAGTCGTCGTCGCCCCGGGGCGGGACGACAAGGCCGCGTGCGAAGGACCAAGGACCGATGCTGAACCAAAACGCCCGAGTGAAGGAGCGCCCGATGGAGTTCAACCGGCTGATGCGTTGCGCGTTGCCGATCGCGATCGTCTCGCTGGCCGGTCTGCCCGCGGGGCTCGCCCAGGCCGACGACCAGTCCTTCCTCGATGTCGGCGGCGAGCTTCATTATGACGACGCCGCCGCGAGCGAGGAATTCTTCGTCGAGTTGCACGTCAACGACGAGGACCTCGCCGCCGTGCTCCAGATGCTCAGCATCCAGAGCCAGCGGAACATCGTCATGAGCCAGGGCATCAGCGCCCGGGTGACGGCGAACCTCTACGGCGTCACCTTTTACGAGGCGATGGACGCGATCCTCCACGTCAACGGGTACGGCTACATCGAGCGTGGCAACTTCATCTACGTCTACACGCTCGAGGAGCTGAACCAGATCCAGCAGGCGAGCCGGCTACGCCAGACGGCCGTCGTCCGCCTGAACTTCCTCAACGCGATCGACGCCGCCGAGTTCGCGACCCCGCTGCTCTCCGACGGCGGGCAGATCAAGACCAACGGCGCGACCACGACCTTCAGCATCCCCGACAACGCCCCGATCGGCGCCGACGAGTTCGCCCACGACGCGACGCTCGTCGTCTTTGACTACCCGGAGAACATCGACGCGATCGCCGGCCTCATCGCCGAGCTCGACACGCGCCCCGCGCAGGTCCTCGTCGAAGCGACCATCCTCCAGGCCCAGCTCAACGAGGCCAACGCCTTCGGTGTCGACTTCTCCATTATCGCCGACCTCAACTTCGGCGACTTCCTCAACGTCGGCGGGCCGCTGAACCCCGTCGATGGCCTGCTCTCGGGTGAGGGGCAGCGCATCGACGCCAGCGGCGATCAGCAGTCGGTCGGCATCGGACGCGGGACCGCCGGGCAGTCCAACGTCGCCAACATCGACGGCCCCAGCACCCTCAAGATGGGCGTGGTCACCAATAACGTCAGCGTCTTCGTCCGGATGCTCGACGAGGTGACCGACACGACCATCCTGAGCAAGCCCAAGATCCTCAGCCTGAACCGGCAGCCCGCCCGAGTCCTCGTCGGTCGGCGTGTCGGCTACCTGAGCACCACCGCGACAGACACCAGCACGACCCAGACCGTCGAGTTCCTCGATACTGGTACGCAGCTCTACTTCCGCCCCTTCATCACCAGCGACGGGCTCATCCGCATGGAGCTCAAGCCCCAGGTCTCCGAAGCGATCATCCGCAACGTCACCGACTCCGGCGGCGTCGCCGTCACGATCCCCGACGAGATCACCAACGAGCTCACCGCCAACGTCATGGTCCGCGACGGCAACACGATCGTCCTCGGCGGCCTGTTCCGCGAGTCCATCCAGGCCTCGCGCCGCCAGATCCCGCTGCTCGGCGATATCCCGCTCATCGGCGCCGCCTTCCGCGGGCACAACGACGAGACCAACCGCAGCGAGATCATCTTCATGATCACGCCCACCATCGTCAGCGACGACTTCCTCGCCCAGGCCGGGCGCGAAGCCTCGGACTACGTCGATCACGTCCGCGCCGGCAGCCGCAACGGCCTGCTCCTATTCAGCCGCGAGCGCCAGAGCTCCCAGCTCCTGCTGGAGGCCCGCGAGCTCGCCGCCAAGGGTGACACCCGCAAGGCGCTCCACAAGGTCCAACGCTCGCTCCAGCTCAACCCGAACCAGCCCGACGCGATCAAGCTCCGCGCTCAGATCACCGGCGAAACCAAGGACTGGCCGACCCGTAGCCTCCTCGACGACATCCTCGACCGCGAGGCGGACGCCGTCCTCGGCTCGCTCAACCAGCGCCAAAACCCTGCCGCCGCGAACAACAACCAGCGCCGCGCCGGCGGACTCACCAGCAACGGCGCCAACCGCCAGCCGACCCCCGAGCCCCCGCAGGCCAGCAAGCCCGCCGAGCCCGAGCCGGTCTTCGAGACCAGCGACTTCGGCTTCCAGGACCCGGACTGGAGCGACCTCGGCCTCACCGAGAACGCCGACACCCACACCCTTACCCACGCCGAGCCCGAGCCCAGCCCTACCCGGCGTCCGCGGGAAGACGCGGTCCTGCCTTTTGAACTCACCGGCGAGTTCACCAGCGAGCTGGCGGGCGCGCAGCCCGAGAAGACGGCCGACGAGCCGGACTGGTTCTTCGCCGAGAGCGACACCTTCGCCAAGGCGGACGCCAAGCCTCAGGCGGCCACACCGCCCAAGCCCGCCCAAGCCCCGAGCCGGGTCGCGACCGCACAGCCCCGCACGCAGAACAACGCGATCGACCCGAGCGACCCGCTCGCCGACGCGATGGACTTCCTCATCGGCGAGCAGGGTGCCGCGCAGCGCGGCGAGATCGGGCTCGACCTCAGCCAGGAGCTTGCCGAGATCAGCGGCTTCACCATGCCGAACGGTGTCCAGAGCACCGAGCACGGGCGCGGCTTCGTCTTCGGCAGTCTCTTCTCCGGCTCATGGTCCACCATCAAGAACCTCGGCGGCAACACCGGCGAACTCCGCTACTCCAACGTCCAGGTCCCCGAGTAACCACAGCACGCCCCACGCGGACGAGCCTCATCCCCACAAGAACGAAACCGGGCCCGGCGAACAGCGACCGGGCCCACCCCCACAGGAGCGGGCAGCACATGAACAGCATCCAGCGCAGCAGCCTCTTCACCACAGCCGCAGCCCTCGCTGCCGCGACCCTCATCGGCGCTGCCGGCGGGTGCGCCGGCGGCGGGAAGCACACCGGTCAGGGCGCCAGCATGGCCGCCATGCGCATGGCCCAGATCAAGAGCGCCACCGAGTGGGACATGGCCAACCAGGCCTTCCTCGCCGGCGACTTCAAGAAGGCCGTCCGCCACATCGACGTCTCGCTCCAGATGAACCCGCAGGTCGTCCGCAGCCACGTGCTCCGCGGGCGCATCATGATCGAGATGGGTTCACTCGACTCGGCCCTCGAATCGCTCCAGATGGCCGAGGCCCTCGACCCCACGCACGTTGAAGCGCACTACTACCAGGGCATCGTCTTCGAGCGCGTGCTCCGTCGCGACCGCGCGCTCGAGAAGTACATGATCGCCGCCGAGCTCGACCCGACCAGCGCGCAGTACCCGATCGCGGTCGCCGAGGTGATGGTCGATCTCAACCGCCCCGCCGAAGCCGAGGCCTACCTCACCGAACGCGGTAACCGCTTCGAGCACAACGCGGGTGTGAAGCAGACGCTCGGGCACCTGGCGATGATGGCCGGCGACACCGAACGCGGCGTCGAGTTCTTCAACCAGGCCCGCCTGCTCGCCCCGGATGCGCAGGGCATCGTCGAAGACCTCGTCCGCGCCCAGGTCGAGACGCGCCGCTACGCCGAGGCCGAGTTCCAGCTCGCCAGCATGCTCGAACGCCCGGAAAACAAGGACCGTCGCGACCTGATGCACCTGCGGGCGCACTGCCTGATGCAGGTCGATCGCCCGCTCGACGCCCGTGCGCTCCTGCTGGAGCTCACCGAGGGCACGGCCGGGCAGAGCGACGTGCAGGCGTGGGTCGGGCTCGGCACCGTCGCGGTCCAGCTCCGCGATTTTAACCGCGTCCGTCGTTCGGCTTCGCGCGTGCAAGCCCTCGCCCCGAGCCGCCCGGAGGGCTTCCTGCTCCAGGCGATCTGGCAGAGCCGCACCAACAGCCCGGAAACCGCCGTCCGCTCGACCGCCGAGGCCCTGCGCCGCGACCGGACCAACATGAACGCCCTGACCCTCCACGCCGCCCTGCTCACACGCCTCGAGCGCTACGACCTCGCGGCGAAGACCATCGAATACGCACGCTCGATCGATCCCAACAACCGCGCGATCGCGGCTGTCGCACTCGCGCTCGCCTCCCGACAGGACGGCGGCTTCGCCTCGGCGCCCACCGACTGAGCACGATCGCAGAACGCATGAAAAAACGACACGGGCGGCGCACCGGGGGAGTGCGCCGCCCGTTGTCAATCCCGGATCACGATCGTCATCCAACCAGCCTGATCACCCGAGCCCGCGCACAAACGCGTCGATACGCTCCAGCCCCTGGTCGATCTGCGCTTCCGAGCACGCGAAGCTGATCCGCACGTGCTCGCGCCCGCACCCGCCGAAGTCCTCGCCAGGGATGACCGCGACGTGGTGCTCGTCCAGCAGTGCCTCGCAGAAGCTGAGCCCGCTGTCGATCGTCCGCCCACCGGCGGAGGTCTTGCCGAAGTGGGCCTTCACGTTGACGAACGCGTAGAACGCCCCCGTCGGCTCCGGGCAGCTCAGCCCCTCGATCCGGTCCAGCCCAGCCTTGATCCGCTTCGCGCGGCTCGCGAACGCCGCCCGCATCCGCTCGACGTCGTCGGCGCACTCCGCGAGCGCCGTGCGGATCGCGGGGTAGACGAAGCTGGTGATGTTGGTCGTCATCTGCCCTTGAAGCGTGCCGAGGCTCTGGATGAGCGTCTTGCCGAATTCGCCGGGAATACCGCAGTACCCGGCCCGCCACCCGGTCATCGCGAACGCCTTGCTGACGCCGTTAATGGTCACGGTCCGCTCGGCGACTTCCGGGATGCTCCCGATCGAGAACGCCTCGATCCCGCCGTAGACGATCTTCTCGTAGATCTCGTCGCTCAGGATCACGAGCTGCGGGCAGACCGTTTCGCACGCCTCGGCGATCACCGTCGCGAGCGCGTGCAGCTCGCCCTCGGTGTACATGGTGCCGCACGGGTTGCTGGGGGAGTTCAGGAAGAGCGCCCGGCTCCGCGGGGTCAGGGCGGCTCGGAGCTGCTCGGGCGAGATCTTGAAGTCGCTCTCCGGCCCCGTGTCGACCTCGACCACGCGTCCGCCGCTGAGCTCGACGATCGGCTTGTAGCTGACCCATGCCGGGACGGGGATGACCGCCTCGGCGGGGGCCTCCCCGGTCGCGGGGGCGTCGAACAGGCACTGGCAGAGCCCGTAGATCGTGTGCTTCGCCCCGGCCGAGATGCCGACGTGGTCCGCCGTCAGCCCGGGGATCCGGTTCTCCTCCGTGAACTTGTCGGCGATCGCCTGGCGGGTCTCCGGGTCGCCCAGGGTCGGCATGTACTTGGTCTGCCCGTTCCACAGGGCGTCGATCGCCGCCTGCTTGATCCGGTCCGGGGTGTCGAAATCCGGCTCGCCCAAGGCGAAGCTCAGCACGTCCTTCCCGGCCCGCTTCAGGGCCCGGGCCCGGTTCGCGACCGCGACCGTCACCGATGGCTGAAGATTGGCGACCCGATCAGACACCTGGATAGGGGGCATGGGAGGCTCCGGGGGCAGAAGGCGAACGAGGACGCTGGAGCCGGGAGGATACCGCCCCCGCGTCCGCACAGCGGGCGGGCCCATCGGCTCGGACCGGCAGAGGACCGGCGTTTCGAGCCACGTCGCGGATTGATCCTGATGAGATCTGAACCTAGCCTTGGCGGTCGATGGCTCGCCTCCCGGCGGCGCGATCGGGCTGTACGAATCGAGATTCCGGGTGCCAAGCCCGGCCTCTTTGGGTAAGATCTGAGACAATCTCGGGCGGTCGATTCGGCAATGGTGCCCGATCGGCCCGACGATCCGGAAAAGGAAGCCGACCACGTGATTCTCGCCGAGCAGAAGCAACAGGTCATCTCCGAGAGCCGCCGTCACGACACCGACAGCGGTTCTCCGGAAGTGCAGATCTCGATCCTCACCCAGCGCATCAAGGAAGTGGCGGGCCACCTCCGCGAGCATCGCCAAGACCACCACACCCGTCGCGGGCTGGTCATGATGGTCGCGAAGCGCAACCGCCTGCTCCGCTACCTCCAGCGTCAGGATCGCGACGCCTACCTGGCGACGATCCAGCGCCTCGGCCTCCGCAAGTAAGCATTTCGGCCCGTCGGGCAAACGCCCGACGGGCCGTTTTCGTTTCGGACCCGGCGTCCGCGTTGCCTTTGTGGCAGTGGGCACCGGGCAGCGTGCCCGAGGTTCGTGAGGGACTGGGGCGATCGCAAGTGCGCGATCCCGCCCGCCGACCTGCTGCTCTGCCCGATGCCTTCTGCCTCTCTGGATGACGCGAACGCCTGGTAAACCACCCGGCCCGCGCCGGTCGGTGCGTGCCCACGCGGCGTTCGGATCTTCGGATCCACCGCATGGGGCCCGCACCCGGACCGTGGCGGGCGTGTCCCCAAGCCGGGCGGCCCGCATCGGGCGCGCCTCTCGGCGGATCGCAAGAGGCAAGCAAGATATGGCAGCGCAGAAATTCGTCCGGGTCGAGCGAGAGATCGCCGGCCGCACCCTCATCCTCGAAACCGGCAAAGTCGCCAAACTCGCGTCCAGCGCCGTGATCGCCCATTACGCCGAGAGCAGCGTCCTCGCGTCCTGCATGCGGGCGTCGCCCCGCCCGGGGCTCGACTTCTTCCCGCTCCAGGTCGATTACCGGGAGAAGACGGCTGCGGCCGGCAAGTTCCCCGGCGGCTTCCGCAAGCGCGAGGGTGCCCCCAACGAAAAAGAAATCCTCACCATGCGGATGATCGACCGCCCGATCCGCCCGCTCTTCCCCGACGGTTTCATCGATGAGGTCCAGCTCCAGTGCTGGGTCATGAGCCACGACACCGAGAACGACACCGACGTGCTCGCCGGCACCGCCGCCAGCGCGGCCCTGGCGATCAGCAACGCGCCCTTCGACGGCCCGACCGCCACCGTCCGTGTCGGTCGCGTGTTCACCGACGACGGCCCGGTCTTCGTCCTGAACCCCACCGTCAGCCAGCTCGAGTACAGCGACCTGGACCTCGTGCTCGCCGGGCACAAGGACGGGATCAACATGATCGAGGTCGGGGCGGCCGAGATCTCCGAAGCCGACATGGTCGACGCGATCGAGTTCGGCTACAAGGGGGTTCTCGAGATCATCAGCCTGATCGACGAACTCGTGAAGAAGGTCGGGCAGAAGAAGGTGCCCGGCACGCTGAACGTGCCGACGGACGCGATCGTGGCGGCCGTGAAGAAGGCCGCTGAGAAGGACCTGACCGAGGCGCGGCAGATCCCCGGGAAGGCCGACCGGAGCGAGGCCGTGGGCGCGATCCGGGACCGCGTGCTCGACAAGCACTTCCCGCTCAAGGAGAACGGGACCTACGGCGAGTTCGCTGAGAGCCAGCAGAACCGCGCGATGGCGAAGGAAGCCTTCCGCACGCTTGAGAAGAAGATCACCCGCAAGCTGATCGTCGAGAAGAAGACCCGCGCCGACGGGCGCAAGGCGACCGAGATCCGCCCGATCACCGGCGAGGTCGGCGTCTTCGCCCGCACCCACGGCTCGGCCCTCTTCCAGCGCGGCGAGACGCAGAGCCTCGTGAGCTGTACCCTCGGCACCGGCAAGGACGAGCAGATCGTCGACGGGCTCACCCCCGAGTACAGCAAGAAGTTCGTTCTGCACTACAACTTCCCGCCCTTCTGCGTGGGCGAGGCCGGGCGCATCATGGGCCCCGGGCGTCGCGAGATCGGGCACGGCGCGCTCGCCGAGCGATCGCTCATGGCGATCCTCCCGAACCCGGAAGACTTCCCCTACACCATCCGCCTGATCAGCGACATCACCGAGAGCAACGGCTCCAGCAGCATGGCCTCGGTCTGCGGCGGGTGCCTCGCGCTCATGGACGCGGGCGTCCCGATCAAGGCGACCTGCGCCGGCATCAGCGTCGGGCGGTTCACCGACGAGGCCGGCAAGAAGGAGCTGTTCGTCACCGACATCATCGGTGAGGAGGACTTCTTCGGCGACATGGACTTCAAGGTCTCCGGCACCCGCGAGGGCATCACCG
>RECY01000038.1 GCA_007693785.1 Phycisphaerales bacterium
GGGAATAGCGGGGGTAGGATTCGAACCTACGACCTCCGGGTTATGAGCCCGACGAGCTACCAGGCTGCTCTACCCCGCAATCTGGACGCAACAATAGGCTGCGTGCTGGGATTGGTCAATGGGCGTGGGATGGGGCTGGGATTCTGGGGAGTGGTCGTGGCTTTTGCAGCGATGATCGGGCGTGTGGTTTCCGCTGGCCGCTACCTGCTGCCCGGCGGCGGGTGGCGTGCATGATCGTGATGTCCCGAGGCCTTCTCCTACGCCGCGACCCGGGGGCTCCGGCGCTCGGCGTAGGATCCCGCGATGACTCGAACCAACGTCCTTCTCATCGGTGGCGGCGGGCGCGAGCACGCGATCGCTTCGCGTCTGGTCCGCTCGCCCGCCCTCGGCACGCTCTTTGTCACGCACCCGGAAAACCCCGGCCTCGCGGCCCTCGGGCAGCCGGTCAGCGTGCCGGTCAACGCGCGAGAGATTTACCGCCTCCAGCAGTTCTGCGATCGGCACAACGTGGGGCTGGTGGTGATCGGGCCGGAGGATCCGCTCGCCGAGGGGTTCGCCGATGCGTTGCGAACGGACACGCGCCTCATCTTCGGCCCGAACAAGGACGGCGCCCGCCTCGAAGCGGATAAGGCGTGGTGCAAGCAGTTGCTCCGCGGCGCGAGCGTGCCGCAGGCCGACGGGCGGGCGTTCACGGACGCCGAGCAGGCGAAGCGGTACCTCGAAACGCGGGTGATCGAAGACGAAACGTTGGTTGAGTTCTTCGAGAAGGCCGCCCGCTACCCGGACCCGGCCGACCGGCGTAAGTGGATCGATCGCGAGCTCGGGCGCAGCCCCGAGATCCAGGCGGCCTACGCGGCCGCGCGCTCGGACCTGCCCGTCATCAAGGCGACCGGGCTCGCGAGGGGCAAGGGCGTCGTTGTTCCCGCGACGCTCGGCGAGGCGATCACCGCGATCGAACGCATCATGACCCGTCGCGAGTTCGGCGACGCGGGGCGCACGGTCGTCATTGAAGAGCGGCTCACCGGCGCCGAGGTCTCCGTGCTCGCGATCACCGACGGGCGCACGATCGCGACCCTGCCCGTCTGCCAGGACCACAAACGCCTCCGCGAAGGTGGGCAAGGGCCCAACACCGGCGGCATGGGCGCGTTCACCCCCAGCACGCTGCTCGACGACACGCAGCTTGAGAGCATCGAACGCGAGATCATCGTGCCGACGGTGGACGCGCTCCGTCGCGAGGGCATCGACTACCGCGGCGTGCTCTACGCCGGGCTGATGCTGACCCCGGCGGGGCCGAAGGTGCTGGAGTTCAACTGCCGGTTCGGTGATCCGGAGTGCCAGCCGCTGATGGCGCGGTTCGAGGGCGATTTGCTCGAGCTGTTCAAGAAGACCGCGTCCCGCAAGCTCGACGAGGCGGAGTTCGGGTTCTCCGCCGAGGCGTCCTGCTGCGTCGTGCTCGCGGCCGAGGGCTACCCGGAAAAACCCCGCAGCGGCGACGCGATCTCCGGGCTCGAGCAGGCGGGGGCACTGCCCGGGGTCGAGGTCTTCCACGCGGGGACGAAGGTCGTCAACGGCGAGGTGGTGACGGCCGGCGGGCGCGTGCTCGGTGTCACCGGCACCGGGGCCACGATCGAGGACGCCCGCGAACGCGCGTACGCCGGCGTCGCCAAGATCTCGTTCCGAGGCATGCAGCACCGCAAGGACATCGGCGCGGAGGCGGTCGCGGTCAAGACGCGCGGCTGATAAAGTGCGCGAGTGCCGCGCGGGCGAGACGCCCGTGCTTCGCTCGTCATCCCGTGATCACCCGCCGAGGCGCGAGCCGCGGTTGCGTCCGTCCGCGGCCCCAAGGCCTCGGACGCGCACGCCTTGGCGTTGCGTGCCCATCGGGCTGAAACTGAAGCCGAAGCTGGTTTCGCCGGTGATGTTGTTGTAGTTGATCCCCGCGCCGAGGATGGCGTTCGGGAACTCGCGTTGCAGTTCGCCCCCGACGCGCTGGACGTCCCGATCGTCGGTGTCGTAGCTCATGGAGCCGTTGAGGCGATACTTGGCGGTGAGCTCGTAAAACGCGGCAAGATCGAGGTAGGTCGAGTCCTGCGCGTTCAGGTATCGCAGCTCGGTCAGCGTCTGGAAGCGCGGCGTATGGCGGACCAGCACGCCCACGCTGGTCCGCGCGTTCTGCCCGAGGTCGAGGTCGAAGACGTTCTGCCCGCTGAGCGCGACGGCGTCGGTCACCTGCCAGCCGGCCTCGGCCGTCCAGTACTCGCCGGGGTTGGTCAGCTCCGGGCGGGACTCGATGTAGCGTCCGACGGGGCTGGTGAGCCCGTCGTCGTCGGTCGTGAAGACGAGTTCGTTGTCGAAAACCAGGACGTCCACGTCGCGCCAGCGCCCGGGGCCGCCGCGCTTGGTCTGCCAGGTCTGGTTGAGCCCGAATCGGACCATGGAGCCGGCGAAGATGTTCTCGACGTCCTCGTCGTAGACGGGCAGGTCCTTACGATCGATGGTGGTGCCGCTGGTCATGACGGTGACGCTGGGCTCGACGATGTGGCGTGCGCGGTTCAGGTCGAAGAGGTCGCTCTGCACGCCGTTGTAGACGCGTTGGAGCTCGGTCGAAGCGCGCATCCCGACGCCGCCCCACACGCGGATCTGATCGTCCTCCTCGGGGCTGAACTCGCTGAAGTCGTTGTCCCACGCGGTGACGCGTCCGATCGCGAAGGGCGTAAGCCGCCACGGCCCGCTCGCGAGCTGCGCGGTCACTTCCTGGCGGGTGTCGAAGCGGACGACCTCGGACTCGGTGTACCCCTCGCTGCGGAGGCGGTCGCCGAGGCTCTCGTCGGGTTCGACGCCGAACGCCGCTTGGCTCTGGCGGAGCCCGGTGAAGCCGAACTGGCGTGCGGTGGGCTCGGTGAAGCTGAGCCGCACGACGCCGAGACGTGTATCGCTGGAGTAGCTGATCAGCCCGGGGGCCGAGGCGCTGAACACGTCCTGCGCGATGACCTGGTGGCGCGCCTCGGGCAGGCGATCGACGGTGTACCCGCGGCTCTGCAGGATCGCCTGGTTCGGCGTGAAGTCGTTGAACGTCCCCTTCAGTTCCATCGTGAACGCCTGGTTCGCCTCGGTCCGCTGCGCGAGCATGCGGTTGGCAAACTCGCGTCGGCTCCGCGCGTCGCCCTGGAAGAGCGCTTCCACGAACGTCTCGTCGGAGATGTAGCTGCCCTCGACGAGGAAGGTCCACTCGTCGTTGAGGCGCCAGCGGTGAGCAAGGGTCGCGAGCCCGCGAACCTCGCTGTCGTTCTCGATCTCCGCCCCCGTCGAGAGCACGTCCGTTCCGCGGTCGTCGATCACGAGATACCCAAATAGCTCGCCCTGCTGCTCAGGCGTGCTCCAGCGGAACTCGGTGCCGATCGCGGGGCCGCGCTGGCTGTAGAAGTCCAGCAGAAGATCCGCGCTGAGCCCGTCGGGCCCGTCGATGCCGGTCAGCCCGAAGAGGTTCCACGTCGTACGCACGCCCTCACCGCTGCCCGAGCTGCTCTCGAACGAGACGTCGCGCAGCGGGATGTTCTCCGGATCCCCTCGGAATCGCGGGAAGTAGAAGAACGGCACGGGCCCGGCGCGGAGCGTCAGGTGACGCGCGTCCGCGATCGTCCGGTCCTCCAGGCCCGCGCGCTCCTCACGCTCGATCGTCACCGAGCCGGCCCCCACCGAGAAGTGCGGGCGCGCAAAGCCCGTGTTCGCCAGTGTCGCACGCTCGGCCTTGAACTGGCTCGCCGATTCCTGACGCACCGCGTCCGCGCGCACGTACAGCGGCATCCGCACCCGCGCGTTGTACGTCCAGAACACCGCGTCCAGCACGATCGCACGGTCCGCGCGCACGTCGTAGAACACCCGTGGCCCGCGCAGCGTGTACTCCCCGTCCGTCGCGACCACACCGCCCTCGAGATAAATCCCGCGCACGTCCGCGATCTCGAACCGTCCGAACCGCTCGATCGGCCCGGGCTCCAGAAAGACGACCGCACGCTCCGCATCGAGTTGCAGCGTCCGGCGAGCCCCGGGCTCCCACGCCTGCATCACCACGCCACCGGTCACGATCAGCGCGTTCTCGTCCTCGCCGGGCACAAACGCCAGGTCGCCAGCGGCCACGCTGAGCGAGCCGTCGGGCGAGAAAATCGGCTCGCTCACGCTCCCGCGCGGGAGGCGTTCGAGCAGGTCCGCGACCGCCGCCAGATCCGGATCGATCGCGCGCGTCGGCGCGGGGCGGTCGAACACGCTCGGCGGGGCGATCGGCCCGTCGTCGGTCTCGCCCTCTCGGCGAGCGACCATCGCCTCGTACCGCGCCGCCCATGCCGGCCCGCCGACGAGCGCGCGGAGGTACGCCGCCAGTTCACGCTCGCCCTCGGTCAGCAGTTGATCGGTCGGTCGCCCCCGCTCAACCACGTCGGCCCGGAGCGCGACCCCGCTCGCGGGGCGCACGATCGCCTGCACCGGCACGCGCGGGCCCGCGAGCCCGGTCGAGGCGGCCGACGTCGCGTTCTCCAGACGATCGAAATACACCCACGTCTGCCAGACCTCGCGCCCGTCGGTTTCTTCCTCCGGCACGCGCTGCAGCCAGACCGCCGCCCGCTGCGCCTCAAAGCGCCGCACCCCGATCGTGACCGCCACCTCACCCGAGATCAGAAGACGACGAACCTCCGCCCCGCCCGCACCGGGCTCGCCGGGCGACGGCGCCTGCTCCGTCCACGTCCACGCCCGACGCCCCGAAAACGACAACGGCCCATCGGTCACGCCCACCGGCAGCACGATCCCCGCAAACCCGCGGCCCGTGATCGCCAACGGCTCAATCGATGCCTCGGGCGAGGGCTGAACGCCCCCGTCCGCCGCGGGCTGCGCGATCGCTAGCCCAGGGCACGCCGCGAGCGACCCGGCCGCCAACGCCACCCAGGACGCTCGCCCGCGAACAGCCCATCCCGCACGCTTCGCTCCCCGCTGCCTCGCCATCCGCACTCCTTGCGATCGCGTCCGTCGGGCGTGCTCATCGGGAGCCCGCGCCCGGGCTCGCAGCCTACGCCGAAGCCGCCCGCGCCGCACGCCGAACCGCGTCCATCGACACGATTCGGCGCACAAAAAACGCCCGGAGCCATCGCCCCGGGCGGGAGTTGTTCAGCCTCGCGCCGCGTGCGCCCACGCCCGCGGCAGTGGGGGCCGCGTGGACGACGCCGGCAGTGTGGGCGTCACTCCCAGGTATTGACGCCCGTCGGCTTGGGCGTCATGGGCCCCGCCTGCCCGTTGCTCACCGCGGCCGAGCCCTCGGCTCGCCAGCTCTCTGGGTATTTCGGGTCGTCCAGCTCCAGCGCCAGCTTGGTCGGGAAGAGCGGGCGGAACGTGTCGCACATCACCGCGAGCTCGTTGGTGACCTTCGCCCCGAGGCTCTTCTCGACGGTCCCCGGGTGCGGGCCGTGGGGGATGCCCTGCGGGTGGAGGCTGATCGAGCCGGACTCGATCCCGCGCCGGGCCTTGTAGTTCCCCTCGACGTAGTACAGCACCTCGTCGCTGTCCAAATTCGAGTGGTTGTACGGCACCGGGATCGCCTCGGGATGGAAATCCAGCAGGCGCGGGCAGAACGAGCAGATGACGAAATTGTGACCCTCAAACGTCTGATGGATCGGCGGCGGCATGTGCAGCTTGCCCACGATCGGCGCAAAATCATCGATATTGAAAATGTACGGGTAGTAGCACCCGTCCCACCCCACGATGTCGCACGGGTGGTAGTCGTAGTCGTAGCTGTGCACCGTGTTCCGGGCCTTGATCCGCACCTCGAACGACCCACGCTCGTCGGTGTACAGCGGGTGCTCGTCGTCCGCGAACGGCAGCACCAGGTCGCGCTCGCAGTACGGCGCGTGCTCGAGGAACTGGGCCGTCTGCTTGCTCAGATACCGCGGCGGCGGCAGGATGTGGCTCCCGTTCGCCGTCTCGAACAGCACGAACTTCCCGTACGGCATGTCCGCCTTCGTGTGCCCGCCGAACGCCTCGTCGTCGCGCCCGTCGTCCGGACGCTCGTCCCACGTCACCGTGTAGATGATCCCCTTGGGCACCATCACATAGTCCTTCGGCCCGAACCGCAGCGTCCCCATGAACGAGCGCAGCGTCCCCGAGCCGAAGTGGACGAAGATGCACTCGTCCCCCTGCCCGTTCTTGAAGTGGTACCCCATCTGCGCCGACGGCTGGCAGAGCGCCATCTCCACGTCGCTGTTCCCCAGGATCACCTTCCGCCCGGTGACGAAATCCCCTTCGGGCGAGAGGCGCGTCGAGACCAGGTGACGCATCCGCATCACCTCCGTCTCCACATACTCCGGCTTGGTCCCGTACAGCGGCTTCCAACCCGTCACCTGCGTCGGCGGGTGAATGTGGTACATCGTGCTCGTCGGCCCGACAAACCCCTCGGTCCCGAACAGCTCCTCGGAATACAGCCCCCCGTCCGGACGACGGAACTGCACGTGACGCTTCTTCGGGAGCGACCCCATCTTCGTGTAATACGCCATGACGCTCAAAACCTCGGCTTCCCCGAGCCGCAAGCGGCGGGGGAGGGCGTTGATGAATCCCACCAGATTCTACCGGCCGACCCGCCCCGGTGGCACACTCCGGTGGCACAGGTCTGTCCCGGTGGCACAGGTCTCCGACCTGTGTTCCCCCCGCTCACCATAACCCCCCGGTGCCACGGCTTGGCTTCCGAGCCAAGCCGTGCTCCCCCCGCCAGGCAAAAGCAGCCCCACTCCCCAACAACGAGCGACAAGCCTCCGGCGCAACACAACGCCCGGGCGGCTTCGTCGCCCGGGCGTGGAGGAGAATTCGGATTCAAGCCGGCTCAGGGCGAGACGCCCCGCGGGGAGGGCTTACTCCGTGCCCATGCGCGACGAGCCGCGGTGCCGTGCGGCGTGCTCCAGCATCGACTTCTCCAGCGTCGACACGAACACCGGGATGTCATCCGGGACACGCGAGGTAATCAGGTTGCCGTCGCGGACGACTTCCTTATCCTTGTATTCCGCCCCGGCCTCTTTCATCTCGTCGCTGATCGACTCCACGCAGGTCGCCTCGCGCCCTTCGAGCACGCCAGCGGTCGCGAGGATCTGCGGGCCGTGGCAGATCGCGGCCACGGGCTTGCCCGTCTCAAAGAACTCGCGAGCGAACTCGACCACCTCGGAATGCTCGCGAAGCTGGTCCGGCGCCCGCCCGCCCGGGAGCACCAACGCGTCGAAGTCGTCCGGGCTGGCGTCGCGCACGCTCTTTTCGATGAGGACCTCGATATCGCTGTTGTACGCCGAGACGAGGCCCGGCTCGATGCCGATGACCGTCACCTCCGCGCCCCGGTTCTGCAGAAACGCCAGCGGCATCAACGTCTCCGCGTCTTGCAGCCCCTCGCCGGTCAGGATCGCCACACGCATCCCGCGAAGCGTGGCCTCGCTGTCCTGCGCGTCCGTCGTCTTGCGTTGGTGATCTCGCTGCATCTGAGGCTCCATCTGCCGGTCGCTCTGGCGCGTCTGGGTTTCCTGCTGGCGAATCGTCTGCTGCCCCGTCGCGAGGCCCGCGCTCAGCAAGAGCGAGCCGGCGAGACAAGCAAGGTTGGTGGGGCGAGGCATCGGGTGCTCCTTTCCAATCCGCGGCACAGAAATCACACAGCGCGAATAGACCGCGCCCGGCAATCTCGATGCCGGTGTTCAAACAGTAAAAATGTCCGTGGCCGCTCGCTTTTACAGACTCGTGCACCGGGCGAACTATTCACGCCAACCGCGAGAACCGGGCCGGATCGCGTGAAACCCTGCGGTGGCGTCAAGCACACGCGGGGAGGGGGGTCTGTCACGGCCCCCCCAGACAGGTCAATCAGAGACGTGCCCTGTGTGCTGGGGCATGTAAAATAACTAAGCGTTCAAAACTATCTTAATGTATTTTGAAGCCTAATTCTATATTCCGAAGGCACGTTTAAGCCATAGCTTTCGAGCGCGCCAATTGTATAAAGTAGATCTGCCTGCTGTACGCTTATACCAAGGTGCCTGGCTGCCCGGCTGGCCATTGCAAGCCCGTGTTCTGGAATTGGTCTACCCATTCGCTCTGCGCGAGTCCATTCCTGCTGACACCAGTGGTAGACTCTAGTTGCCGAGGGAAGCGTGTTTAAAGTGTAAACTTCAGTGGAGTCGCCGTCCACAGCTTCAGATGAACCTTGATGATACGCTTCGTCGGGGACCAGGGATGTAATATACTCAGCAATTTCGATCGATGGGCCGCGCAAATTCGGGTGCCTGTGGTCCTGTATCCTTGGCGTAATAAATTCAACACACGCTTGAGTGGCGTTGTAGTAATCTAGTAATATATGCTTTACTAGCTTGTCAACCCATGCCTTTGCATCATCATATTTTTCATGGGGTATGAATTTGTACTTTAAAAGTATGGAATAAATATGTGATCGTGAATATTCTATCTGATAATTATATAATTCAAATAATGTAGACGAATCACCTAGTCTGTGGTGTAGATATACTGATCTTAAATGCGATTCACCATTAAGTGCTGGGTTGGGCTTCGAATGCCACGCATTGGACATTAGCCATATGCCAGCAGCGAATGCGCTTCCAAGGCTGATGCTTGCGGCTAAAATAAACAAGAAGGCTTTGCGGCTCACAGATTCCCTCTCCGCTCCTGCTCCTTCTCCAACGCCTCAAACAGCGCCTTGAAGTTCCCCTTCCCAAAGCTCTGGCTCCCGCGGCGGCAGATGATCTCGAAGAACAGTGTTGGGCGGTCCTGCAGCGGCTTCGTAAACAACTGGAGCAGGTACCCCTCGTCGTCGGCGTCGACCAGCACGCCGAGGTCGCGGATCTTTTCGTGGTCTTCTTTGACTTCCCAGCCGAGCGCCTCGACGCGCTTCCAGACGGTGTCGTAGTAGGTGTCGGGGATCTGGAGGAAGTCGACGCCGCGGTTGCGGAGGGCGGCGACGGAGTGGAGCTCGTCGTCGGTGCGGAGGGCGAGGTGCTGGACGCCGGGGGTCATGTGGTGCCACTCGAGGTATTCGAGGATCTGGCTCTTCTTCTTGCCCTCGGCCGGCTCGTTGATGGGCATCTTGATGAGGTGGTTGCCGCTCGCCATGACCTTGGACATCAGGGCCGAGTACTCGGTGGAGATGTCCGCGTCGTCGAAGTGCTTGAACATCTTGAATTCGAGCACGTTCTCGTACCACTCGACCCAGTGGTTCATCTTGCCCTCTTCGACGTTGCCGACGCAGTGGTCAACGAACTTGAGCCCGCAGGGGTTCTTGCGGTTGTAGTCGTTCAGCGCGAACGACCCCATCGGCTTGTACCCCGGCGCGAACGCACCGCCCTTCTTCAGGTGCGGCAGGTCGTACTCGCCCGTGCGGCTCACGAACGAGTGCACCGCGCGACCGTACGTCTGGATCCCGGCCATGGTCACCGTGCCCCGGTCGTCCTTGAACGTCCGCGGCTCGTACGCCGACGTGCCCCCGTTGGCGACCGCCCGCTCGTACGCGGCCTCCGCGTCCGCGACCGTCATCGCGACGTCCTTCACCCCGTCGCCGTAGAGGCGGACCTCCTCGTTCGCCGGGTGGTCCGAGGTCAGGCCGGTCGTGAGCAGCAAGCGGATGTTGCCCTGGGTCAGCAGATAGTTCGCCTCCGTGCGGGAGCCGGTGGTCAGGTCGGCGTACTGCTCAACCTGGAACCCGAAGGTGTGGGCGTAGAACGTCGCGGCCTGCTTGGCGTTGCCGACGTAGAAGCGGACGTGGTCGACGTCGATCAGGCTCAGCGGATCGGCAGCGGTGGCGGCACCAGGGTTGGTCGACGCGGTGGTCATGATCACGATCTCCAGTGTCTTGGGCAGGAATGCGGGGCCCAGGCCCGTGCTACATTCTACCGCCAACAAGCCCGCAGGCGGCCTCCCGCTCGCGATGCTCGGCAGGGATCTGTCCGGAACATCCCGCCCCAAGCACAGCCTTGCAAGAGCCCTGTTCAGGGTAAATCGTGCAGAAGTTTGCGGACCTTGGCCCGCGTGGGTCGATGCCTAATGCTGCGGGTTTGGACGGTGACGACGCGAGGGGGATACACTCCCGCCACGTTTTGGAGCAGTCCGCGGCCTTTCCGAGGGGCTCGGCGTCGTCAGGGGTTGTCCTTGAAGTCTCCGGTTTTGGCCGCGATGGGGTAACTGCACGGATGAGTACCGATGTTGGGTCGTTCGGGCCGTTCGAACTCGTGCAGGAGCTGCACCCGCACCCGCTCGCGGGGCGCTGGCTGGCGCTCGACCGTCGCGACGAGAGCTCGCACCTGATCTACCGGCTGGGGCCGTTCCATGACGGGACGGACCGCCGCCGCTTCCTCGCGGCGGCTGCCGCCTGGGCCGGGGTGCAGAACATCCATGTGCAGCGTCTGCAGCACTACGCGCTCGACAGCGCCGCGCGCGGCTGGCTCGTCACGCCCTACACCGGCAACCAGCACGGCCTGGTCACGCTCGCGGACCTCCTAGAGGTCAAGGGCGGACGGCTCGGGACGCTGGAGTCCGAACGATGCGTGCGACACCTGCTCGAGGCCTATGCCGCCGGGCACGATCGCGGGCTCTCGCACGGCCCGATCGCCGCGTCCGACGCGATGGTCGATACGCGCGGGTGCGTCACGGTCGAGTTGTTCGGCTTCGCTCGCGGGCTCGAAGGGCTCGGGCGGGGCAACGCCGAACTGGTCGGCGATGAGATCCGCAGCGTCGCGGCGTTGGCGTACACGATGATCACCGGTCTGCCCGCCGACGAGCCCCGGATCCCCGCGAGCCGCTTGGTCCGGCGTCTCGATCGACGCTGGGACGACTGGTTGCAGCAGGGGCTCGAGCCGTCGGGTGGGTTCCGATCCGCGGCTGACGCGTTGGCGGCGCTCCCAAGCGCCCGCCGGGATGCCGAGGCCCCGCCCGTGCAGACGACGCCCCGCGTCCGGGCCGTCCTGAGCCGACTCGGGCGGACCATCGCCTCCGGCTGACCGCTCCTCCCGGTCCCCTCGGTCCGAGCTCCATTCGAACTGCGTCGCGGGCCCCGTCGGTGATCGTCGGCCCTTGTTCTGGCGTAGAGTTGATCCGACGGCGTCGCGAGGCGGCCGCGGGCGGGGCCTCGGCTCCGTTCGAGGAAAGTCCGAGCACGACAGGACACGGTGGTGGGTCACACCCACCCGGGCCGAGCCGGCTGGGCCCGAGGGACAGTGCCACAGAAAGCAAACCGCCGATGGCGTCGGGCTTCGGCCCGGCGCACAGGTAAGGGTGAAAGGGTGCGGTAAGAGCGCACCGCCCGCTTGGTGACAAGCGGGGCACGGTAAACCCCACCGCGTGCAAGCCCAAGCAGGCCTCGGCCTCGGTTTCGACCGGGGCGCCGCCGGTCCGGCGGATGAGGCCGGGTCGGGTGCTACGGGCGGTCCGGCGAAAGCCGGGGCGTCCGACCGGCGTCGGCAACGGCGTCGGCAGAGAAATGGCCGTCGGCTCCGAAAGGTCGAGACCGGGTTCGCCCGGGCCCGAAACCGGCGGGGCGCACAGAACTCGGCTTACCGCGACGTCGGCCGGCTTTCAGAAGGCGGGCCCCCGGGCAACCGGGGGCCCGCCGCCTTTTCAAGGCCGAGCCGGCGTCACACAAGGGAAAACAAGCGCCCGAACGATGCGGTGTAGGGTCGGCACCCCGGGTGTGATCGCGCGCGCTCGGGGCACCTTGCGGGCTGTGCGGGGCGGGGCATTGCGGAGTGGGTCAATACCCCCAGTCGCAACCGGCTCGCGGAACAAGTCGAGCGGTCAAACCGTCGATATCCACGGCATGACCACAGGAGACGCCATGCCGCAATTGAGCCGTCACGCCGGGCACGCCTGCAAGTGCCGCCAGCCCGTTCCCGAAACCCGGCCGCAGGGCGTCGCGATCCTGTCCGACAGCCCCATGGTATCCGGCAAGCTGAGCGGGATGCTGGAGCCGCTCCCCAACACCCCGGCCTTCCGGACCGCTCTGGGCGAGGGGTGGCTGGAGTCTTTGAAGGAAGCTTTGGCCCGGTTCTCCCCGATCGAGCGTCAGTCGATGCGAGGCTCGCCCATCGATGCCGCCGGCGGCTTCGATCCGTGGGGCGCGGTTGCGATCGATACGCTAATCGAGCGACTCGAAACGCAGTGGTTCCCCGCGATGATGAACCGCGGGGGCCTGATCCCGTACATGCAGCCGATCGCGCGGGTCGCCGACGGCAGCGTCTTCGCCTACGAGGCGCTCGCCCGCGCCGAGATCGACGGGCGGCTCATCGGGGGCGGGCAGATCGTGGACGCCGCCCGCGCTCACGGCGCCATGTTCCAGTTCGACCAGGTGAGCCGCACCACCGCGATCCGCACCTGCGGCCCCAAGCTCCTCGGCGACGAGAAGCTCTTCATCAATTTCATCCCGATGGTGATCTACGACCCGGAACTCTGCTTGCAAAGCTGCTGGGCCGCGGCGAAGGAGTCGAACACGCCGCTGTCAAGCCTCGTGTTCGAAGTGGTCGAGAGCGAGCAGTTCCCGGATATCGAGCACCTCAAGCGGATCCTCAAGACTTACCAAGACCACGGCGCGCAAGTCGCGCTCGACGACCTCGGCACCGGGCACACTGCGCTGTCGTACATCGACGAGCTCTCGCCGAACTACATCAAGCTGGCGAAGGGGCTCATCCCCGAATCGCCGAGGGCCGACGACCTCAAACTCGTCCGGGGTCTCGTCGAGCACGCTAAGGGACGGGGTATCACCGTGCTCGTCGAAGGCGTGGAGACCGAGGCGCAGCTCAAAGCCGCGGCCGACCTCGGCATCGACCTCGCCCAGGGCTGGCTTCTCGGCAGGCCCGCGCCCGAGCCGGTCCGCAACGCCTGCCCGATGAAAATCGCGGCCTGAGCAACGGGCGTCACCGCTCCCGGATTCGCCAAATCGCCAAAACGCACGGGCGTCGTCATCGCGCGATGACGACGCCCATCGTGTTTCCGACCCGGCTCGATCAGTTGATCCGCGGGCGCTCGTGCCCCCAGGGGAGCGGCGGGGGCTCGATCGGGTTGGTCAGGTCAAACTCGACGCGGAAACGCCGGTCGGTCCCTTCGCGCCGCAGGGCGTACGCGTAGACCTCGCCGGGGACGATCTCGACGGTCCAGATGTTGGTCGCGGCCTCGGGGAGCATCTCCGCGGTCAAGCTGTCGGCGTAGAACTCCTGCGTGGTCGGTGTGCCGGCGTCCTGCGTGTCCCCGCCGTACCAGGTGAGATCGTCGTCGGTGCCGTCGGGCATGCGGTGGTCGTGCTTGAGACGGAGACCACGCCCGGTCTTGGTGAAGACCCAGGTGCGCGAGCGGTTCTCGCCGACGTGGAACGGCACGAGAATGACGCCGGAGTCGCACCGCATGACGTGCATGACCATGCGCTGCCCCGCGAAGTCGTCGCTCCGCGTGCTGTCGACGGCGATCTGACCCTCGAACGCTTGCCCGCAGAGCGATTCGAGCTTCGCCCAGAACTGCTCGTGCGTGTTGACGCTGGCTGTGCGACCGACCCGCGTCTCCCCGCCGGTGGAGCACCCGAGCGAGAACATTGAGATCGCGGCGAATCCAGCGGCGCCGAGCGCGGCCAAGGTGAGCGTACGGGGTGTGCGCATGGGTGGGTCTCCTGCGGGTTGCGTGTCTCGTGCGGACGGTTTGGGCGGGCGATGGAATGCATCAGCCCGGGGCCGTGTTGGAGCTTACAGACATCGCGCCACGCTTGCGACCAAAGGCCTGCGAGCGCCGCAACATACATGAACCCGCAGCGGAGACCGCATATGCCCTGCTCAGCATCCATTTTCCAACCGAAGCGTGTCGCGGCCCTCGCCGGTGCGGCCGCTGGCCTCATCGCCCTCTCGGCGCTGTCGGCTTGCGACACACGCGGGACCGGCGACGGCACCGGCACCGCCGATCCCGCCACCCGGGACCGAGACGCGGCGACCGACCGCGACAACGTCAATCAACGCGACGACACCCGCACCCGCGATCCCGCCCAGGACCGGGGGGTGGCGCCGGATCGGGATAACGTCGATCAACGCGGCGACGAACGCCGCACACCCCAGCCCGATCGCAGCGGCGGCATGCGTGCCGACGACGCGGATGAGCCCGACGCCGGACGGCCGGTGCAGAATCCGAATGAGCAGACCAGCAGCATGCCCAACGCATCTCCCCCACAAGCCGACGCCGGCCCGGTCTCGGAACTGGACGACTCGAGCTCGATCTGGACCGTCCCCTCCAACTGGCGTGAGCGGTCCGACAACCCGCCGATGCGCCACGCGACGCTCATCGTGCCGGACCAAGACGGCGAGATCGAGGTCGCCATCAGCCGATTCCCTGGCGACGTCGGCGGGGAGCTTGCGAACATCAACCGCTGGCGCGGGCAGATGGGCCTCGATGCGCTCGAGGAAGACGAACTCGAAGAGCACGTCGATCGATTCGAGCACCCGGGCTTCGAAGGCTTTGTGTTGAGGATCGAAGGCGAGGACGAGCACATGCTCACAGCCAGCATCTATGAGGAAAACGCGGACCGGACGTGGTACGTGCGTGCGTCGGCGTCGCCGGATGCGGCCGAGCGGATCGAAGAGTCGGTCTTCGCGTTCGCGAGATCGTTCGGGCAGGGGCGGTAAACCTGTCACTTGAATGCAAAAACGCACAGCGGCCCCCGGTTATCCCGGGGGCCGCTGTGGTTGATACGTGTGCACTCAAACAGCGATGATCCGTCGCTGCGTGGGCTTTACCCCGCCGAGGCGGCCATGACTTCTTTCTGGAGGTTCATGGGCATCGGGGCGTACTTGGCGAACTCCATGGAGTTGCTGGCGCGTCCCTGGCTGAGGCCGCGGAGGACGGTGGTGTAGCCGAACATCTCGCTGAGGGGGACCTCGGCGGTGATGACCTTGATGTTGTTGCGGTCTTCCTGTTCGAGGATCATGCCGCGTCGGGAGGCGAGGTCGCCGGTGACGTTGCCGAAGTAGTCCTCGGGGGTGAGGATGACGACCTTCATGATGGGCTCGAGAAGGATGCTCTTGGCCTTGTGGACGGCCTCGATGAGCGCGAGCCGCCCGGCCTGCTCGAAGGCGACCTGGCTGGAGTCGACGTCGTGGTACTTGCCGTCGGTGAGTGTGACCTTGATGTCGATGAGCGGGTAGGCGGCGCTGACGCCGCTCTTGGCGGTCATGCGGACGCCGTACTCGATGCTGGGGATGAACTCCTTGGGGATCGCGCCGCCGACGATCGCGTTGACGAACGCGACGTTGTCGGTGTACTTGAGCCCGTCGGCCTCGGCCTGCTCCTTGGAGTAGGGCTCGATGTTGACGGTGCAGTCGCCGAACTGCCCGCGACCGCCGGTCTGCTTCTTGAAGATGCCGCGGCAGCCGGTCGCCGAGCCGGCGATCGCCTCGCGGTAGCTCACGCGGGGCTGCCCGACCTCGACGCCGACCTTCATGTCGCGGACGAGCTTGTTCTTGATGATCTCGAGGTGGAGCTCGCCCATGCCGGAGATGATGGTCTGCCCGGTCTCATCGTTGTACTCGCTGCGGAAGCTGGGGTCCTCGCGACGGATGGTGACGAGGGCTTCGCTGAGCTTGCGCTTGTCGTCGGCCGTGTTGGGCTCGATCGACATGCTGATGACCGGCTCCGGGAAGTCCATACGTTCGAGCACGATCGGGTTGTCGCTGTCGCAGAGCGTATCGCCGGTGATCGAGTCCTTGATGCCGACGACGGCGACGATGTTGCCCGCGCCGACCTCGTCGAGCGCGACGCGGTCCTTGGCGTGCATCTCGAAGATGCGGCTGGCGATCTCGCGCTTGCCGTTGACGGGGTTCAGCAGGCGGGTGCCCTTCTTGAGCACGCCCGAGTAGACGCGGACGTAGGTCAGGTCGCCGTGCGTGTCGCTGACGACCTTGAAAACCAGGGCGCTGAACGGGTCCTCATTGGAGTGCTTACGGCTGAGCTTCTTCTCTTTGTCACGCGGGTCGGTGCCCTGGACCTCGGGGACCTGCTGCGGGTTGGGGAGGTAGTCGATGACGCCGTCGAGCACGCGCTGCACACCGATGTTCTTAAGGGCCGAGCCGCAGAAGACGGGGTTGCACTGCAGGGCGATCGTGCCCTTGCGGAGGGCTTTCTTGATCTCGTCGACCGTGATCGAGCTCTCGTCCTCGAGATAGCGCTCCATGAGGTCGTCGTCGAGCTCCACGGCTCGCTCGATCATCTCGCGGCGCCACTCGTTGGCCTTGTCCGCCATCTGCTCGGGGACCTCCTTCTCCGTCACGACCGCGCCCTGGCTGTCGATGTCGTAGAAGTAGGCCTTCATGGTGAGCAGGTCGATGATGCCCTCGAGATCGTTGCCGTGCCCGATGGGGAGCTGGACGGCGATCGGGTTCGCGCCGAGGCGCTTGCGGATCGACTTGAAGCTGAACTCAAAGTCCGCGCCGAGCTTGTCCATCTTGTTGATGAAGCAGAGGCGGGGAACCTTATAGCGGTCGGCCTGACGCCAGACGGTCTCGCTCTGGGCCTCGACGCCTTCCTTGCCGTCGAAGACGGCGACCGCGCCGTCGAGCACGCGGAGCGAGCGCTCGACCTCGATGGTGAAGTCCACGTGCCCGGGGGTGTCGATCAGGTTGACCTTGTACTCGACGCCGTCCTTGCTCCATGGGCAGGTGGTGGCGGCCGACTGGATCGTGATCCCGCGCTCCTGCTCTTCCTGGAGGAAGTCCATGGTGGCGGTGCCCTCGTGGACCTCGCCCAGCTTGTAGTTCTTGCCGGTGTAGAACAGGATGCGCTCGGTGACGGTGGTTTTGCCGGCGTCGATGTGCGCGGCGATCCCGATGTTGCGGATCTTGCTGAGGTCGGTGCCCATGGTGGTCAAGCCTTCGAAACTTTGCCCCGACGACTCGGGGCCGGTGCGGTCTGAAATCGCCCGGCCGCGCCGGACGTGTCGAGCGAACGCGCTCAGACGGGCGGGAGCACGCGCTCCCGCTCTCTCGGACAAACCCCGCGACGCGGGCTCTCGCTCGCGATCGGGCAGACGCGGCCGCGACGGATCGCGTGCCGATGAATCACGCTCGGGTCGCACCCGTCGGAGGCTTCGCCGCCGACAGAGGGCATCCAGCAACAGGTTCTGAAGGGATCCGAGGCCCGGACGAGCATCCGGTCACCGAAGAGCTGAAAAGTGCAGACGAACGGGCGGCACACGCACGTGCGGGCTGAGGGCACGCACCACACGTCGGGCGGCGTGGGTCAACGCCGAGACGTCTCTGGTTCCGGATCCTCATCCATCGCGCACGCTCCGCTCCGGCGACGCCCACCGGGCATATCGCCCCAAACCCGCCCGAATCGGCCGATCCTGAGCGGGAACAATGCTAGACCGCGCTGCAAGCGGATCAAGGCATCTGAACCAAACCCTGATGAACCATCCCAGGGGCCTTACCCGCCTCCGACAAGCCTCACCAGACGCTCCCGCGTCGAATCGCCGAGTTGCCGGAGCGGATCCAGGTAGTAGCGATCGTTGATCGCCAGCGCCCGGGACGCCCACGCCCGGGCGGCCCGGTCGTCTCCCAGACGGGTGTATAGATCCGTGAGGCGGAGGGGGTGGGCGAGCCCGTTGGGGTCGAGCTCGTGGGCCCGGCGTGACGCTGCCGCGGCTTCGCGGAGCAACCGGTCCCGTGCGGCCCCGTCCCCCTCGTTCTCGGTCATCTCCGCGCGAGCCAGGCGCACCGAGGACAAGTGCGCCCACGCCTCGGCGATCTCCGGGCGACGCTCGCTCAGGCGCCGAGCCACGCTCTCGGCCTCCATCGCCGGCCCGATCCGGCGCTCGAACGGGGCCTCCGGATCCGACATCGCCGAGGCTCGCAGAAGTGCCCGCTGAAAGATCTCCGACGTCCGGAGATGGTTCGGCTGGCGAGCGTGCGCACGCGCGAGGTGCTCGCTCGCCACGGTCAGACGCTCGCTCGCCAGGAACGACCACGCCCCCCGCACCTGACGCTCGTCGGCGTGGACCGGCACGCCCAGCATCCGCGTCAGCTCCGTCGCGAGGCGTGGCAGGTCCGCAGGGTCGGCGGCTTCCGCCCGCAGACGCAGTTCCGCAAGGTCGTCCACCGCCCGATACGCCTCGCTCATGTCCCGAGCCCACGCCGCGATCGGCCACCACGCGACCACGAACACCCCGACCCCCGCCAGCGCCGCTGCCGACGCGATCGCCCACGACACCCGTCGCCCGCCCGCCTGCGCCTCGGTGTCGCCCGCCGGGGCGCCATCGCGAGCCGATGCGGGAGCCGCGGCAGGGGCCGCCCCTGCGGCAACGATCGCCAAAGCCAAAGCCGCGGACGTGGGCGTGCTCAGCGTCATCTCGACCTGCGCGTGGACGAGCACCGCGATGCCGCCGGCGGCCGCCCCCCAGAGCGCCAGCGATCGCGCCCCGGCGTCCGCTTGACGAAGCATCCCGAGGGCGGCCCAGCCCAGCCCGATCCACAGCCCGACCCCGAGCAAGCGCACCACGGCGTTTTCCAGCGTCGAAGCCGCCGATTCTGCGGTCGCTCCCGCGACGGTCGCGACGGCGGCCCCGAGCAGGAGCAGGCGGACGTCCACGCCGAGCGTGCGTGCGGGGTCGCCGGTCGCCAAGGCGTCATCGGCCTCCGTCGCCCGCCGCCCGGCGAGCCACGCGAGGCGGAGCACCAGCACCCCCCAGGCGAGGCCGCCGATCCCCAGCGTTGCGGCGTAATCCAGGAGCACCGAATGGGGGCTGGAGACCTCTTCCGGACTCATCGGGGGCTTGGCGAGCAAGTAGGCGTTCTTGAAGTCCCCGGGCCCGATACCGAAGAGGGGTTGCTCGAAAAAGATCCGCGCCGCCGCGTCGAGGTAGAACGCCCGGAAGAGCAAGCTGAGCTCGTCCATCGCCTCGCCGATCATTCCACGAGCGACGATCGCCAGCATCGCGAGCCAGATCGCGCCCAGCCCCAGCAGCCCGCTCAGGGGCCCGAGCCCCCGCGCCAGCCTCGGCCCCGCAAAGAGCAGCGCCAGCCCGAGCGTCGCCGCCCCGTACCCGCCCTTCGCGCCCGCCATGACCAAAGCCGCGATCGAGATCGCCAGCCCGATGACCGCGACGATCAGGCGGGCCTTCCCGTCCGGGTCACCCCGGGAGCGCAACCCTGCGCGCACAAAACCCGCGAACGTCACCACACCGGCCGCGGCAAAAGTGGCGAAAACGTTCGCCAACCCGAACCACCCGATCGCCTCCGGCTGACGCAGGCGTCGCTCATAGATTAGCGCCGAGCGCGAGCCCGGCGTCCAGCCCTGGCTCGCGAGAAACCGATCCGGATCCGCGTCGTACGCCCGAACCGTCGCCGGGTGCTCGACGAGCACCTGCAGCCCGCCCTTGGCGGCGAGCATCGCGACAAACCCGAGCCCGAACGCGAGCGCGAGCGAGCGATGGCGCGCGTCCCGGCAGATCGAGAGCAAGGCGACCGCGCCCGCGAGCGAAGCCGACCACGCCAACCCGAGCCGCAGGTGGTCGAGCTCGCCTCCGCGGAAGTAGACGCCGTGCGCAAGGGCGCTCGTCGTCCCGAGCGCCCAGAGCCCCAGGGGCCAGCGTGGCAGCGAGCGCCCGCTCGCCGCGTCGGCGAGCATCGCCAGCGCGAGCCCGAGGATCGCGAGCGCGTCCATGAGGGCGAACCCGCCCGGCCCGAGGCCGACCAAGGGGGCCGCGATCACCATCGGGTCGAGCTCCCATCCCACGCTCGGGCTCAGCACCACCGACGCGCGCACCGTCGCGGGGATCATCACAAGCGCCAGCGCCGCCCAGCGGAGCCCCGAGCCGAGTTGATCGCGGCGCTTGCCCGTCATGGCGCGGGCTCGATCCCGGCGCTGCTCGCGTACTCGAACACCGCCAGCACGCCGAGCAGGAGCGCGACCTGCGCGAAGATCACCGTCGCGGCCCACCCGTCGGCCGCCCCCAGCGCGATCCCCGCCAGGCCCGTCGCGCCCGTAAAGCCCCAGATCACGATCACCGCGTTCGTGCGCGATAGACCCCGACGCACCAGGCGGTGCGAGAGGTGCTGGAGGTCGCCCACGAACGGGCTGCGCCCCTGGCTCAGGCGGATCGCGGTCACGGTCACGAAGTCGTAGATCGGCACCGCCAGCACGACCAGCGGCAGCAGCACCACGCTCGGATGGCTCGCGATGCCGAGCACGCCGGGCTGGTCGGTGAAATACGTCGTCCGGACCGTAAGAAACGCGAGGAGAAACCCGAGCACCAATGAGCCGCCGTCGCCAAGAAAGAGCTTCGCGCGAGGAAAGTTCCAGACGAGGAACCCGAGGCACGCCCCGACGAGCAACGCGAGCACGGCGGCGACAAACCACTGCCCGCCGAGCAGAGCCGTCGCGAGGAAACACCCCCCGGCGATCGCGGTGACGCCGGCGCTGAGCCCGTCCATGTTGTCCAGAAAGTTGAGCGCGTTGGTGACGACGGCGAACCAGAGCACGGTGAGCCCGATGCTCAGCCAAGACCCGCCGACCCGCTCGTCGAGCACGGTCAGCAGGCGCGTTTCCTGCGTGAGCGCGACGCCCAGGCCGCAGGCCAGCATCACGCCGAGCTTGATCCACGGGCCCAGCGGTCGCCGGTCGTCGAGGAGCCCGACCGCGTGCAGCACCGCGAGCGAGATCAGCAGCACGACGCCCAGCGGCACGCGCTCGCGAGCGCCCGGCAGGTGCTCCGCGGCGCTTTCAGGCAGGCGCGCGCCGAGCGTCCCACCGAAGACGGTGAGCGCGATGAGCCCGAGCCCGAGCGGGATCGCGATCGCCCAGAAGACACCCACCCCGCCCGTATTGGGGACGCGCCGCGCGGGGGCTTTGACCTGCCCCGCCACGCCGGGCGTATCGATCGCGCCCAGGCACAGGCTGAGCCGATACACAAGCCCGCAGAGCGGCGCGGCGATCGCGAACGCGAGCGGCACGAGCGCAAGGATCCAGATGGCGGGGGTCGCTGGCATCGGGCGGGCGGAGTCTACACGCCCTGCGCGCCCCGGCGCGCCAGGCGGCCGAGCGTCGCCGACATCGGCCAGACCAGCCACAGCGCCGCAAACAGCGACGTCACGATCACCCCCAGCACGCCGACCCGCCACGGCCAGGGCCCGAGGTGGTCCACGATCGTCGGGTTCTCCGGCGTCGCGCTACCGATGAACCCGTAGTTGGTGCCGAGCAGCAGATTGACCAACATCGCCGTGCTCGCCCATACGACCGAGGCCCCGACGCCGATCAGAAAATCGCGACCGGTGGGGCGGAAGCCGCGGACCGCGACGTCGTACACCGCGACGCCGACGATCTGGAGGTGCCCGATCCAGAAGAACCAGAACAGGAGCGTCGCGACGCCGTCGGTCAGCGTCGGCGTGAAGAACGCCTGCGTGCTCAGCCCGATCGCCCAGAAATACAGCACCGCGCGCAGCCAGCGGGCGTTGGTGAACAGCATCAAGGCGGCCGTCACCGACGCGAGGTCGCACAGGTGCAGCGGCAGCGAGGTGCCGATCAAGAAGTTTTCGGGCAGAAACCAGTACGTCAGGTGCGCCACCTGAAACGCGACGATCGACCACGCGACCGCGAGTTCGGCCCGTCGCCTCGCGGCCCCCTCGCCCAGGCGGCGACCCAGCCAGCAGAACCCGACCATGAGCGCGGTGCTGATCAGAAACACCGTCGCGTGCTTGAGCCCGAAAGGCTGGAAGACGGTCCAGTCGCCGGCGTGTGAAGCCGTCGCAAGGATGGACGGGCCCGGGCTCATGTCGTCGCGGCCTCGTGGCGGAGCTGCCCGCACGCCGCCGCGATGTCCCGCCCGCGGCTCGCACGGATGTGCGCATTCACGTGGCGCGCTCGCAGGATCCGCTGGAACTCGTGAACGTCCTCCTGGCGCGGGCGCTCGAACGGCGTCGCGTCGACCTCGTTGTAGCGGATCAGGTTCACGTTCGCCCGCAGGCTCTTCGCCAGCCCCGCGAGCTGCTGGGCGTGCTCCGGGCGGTCGTTGACGTTTCGCAGGAGCGTGTACTCGAGCGTGATCTCGCGCCCGGTCTTCTTGAACCACCGCTGGCAGGCGGCGAGCAGGTCCGCGATCGTCGTGAACTCGCTCCACGGGATCAGCTGTCGCCGGAGCTCGTCGGTCGTCGCGTGCAGGCTGAGCGCGAGCGTGACGGGGAGGTCCATCTCGTTCGCCAGGCGGTCGATGTACTTCGGCAGGCCGACGGTCGAGATCGTGATGCGCCGTGCGCCGATGCCCATGCCCCAGTCGGCCGCGAGCGTGCGCACCGCTCGGCTCACCGCGTCGAAGTTGCTCAGCGGCTCGCCCATGCCCATGAACACAATGTTGGTGATGCGCCCGACCTCGGGCAGGCGGCCGAGGCGCCACGCCTGCTCGACGATCCGCCCGGCCGAGAGATTCGCGTCCAGCCCGCCCAGCCCGCTGGCGCAGAAGCGGCACCCGACGGGGCAGCCGACCTGCGAGCTGATGCAGGCCGTGCGCCGGGAGGGGGCCTTGCCGTCCTCGCCGTCCATCGAAGGGATCATGACGCACTCGGTCTGCCGGTCGCTGTGCCCGCCCGAGCCCGGGGCGTTGTTGAGCACCGCCAGGCGCGTCGCGGGCTCAAAACCGATCGAGGCCGCGCCCGCGGGGGCGGGCTCGCCGTCGCTCCACTCCACGAGCAGTTTTTGCGTGCCGTCGGTCGCGACCTGGTGCGCCAGAACCTCGCCCGAGAGAAACACCATGCTCTCGCTCAGCTTTTGGCGGTCCGCGCCGGAGAGGTTGGTCATCAACGCCGGATCGATGACGCCGTGCCGGTAGACCCACTCCAGGATCTGCTTGGCGCGGAACGCTGGCATCCCGTGTTCGGCGCACCAGGCGCTCAGCGTCTCGGGCGTGTGCTGAAAGATGTGATTTGCGGGTGAGCGGAGCATGAACGTTTGAAGGGTAGCGCCGCGGCCCGCGGGTTACCGCGTGCTCCACATCTCCTGTCCCGGGGCGCGATAGGTTTCTTCGAAGGGCATGAGCCGCACGCTCCCGTCGAGGAAGGAGTAGAACTGCCCGGCGCCGTAGCGGGGGCGGTTGTTCGGGATTTCCGGCGAGCGTCCGTCGATCAGTTCGTCCCAGTCTCCCGCTCCAGGCAGTTCCGCGAGGCTCGTCGGCGGCATCGCCTTCCCGCGAGACCAGTGGTAGGGGTTGTTCCGCGGCGCGCCCTCCGGCCACGGGTCGAGGCAGAGGTCGAAATAGTCGCTCGACCAGAACGGGTGGTCCGGGTTCTGCCACGGGAGCTCATCGGGCGGCGTCACGCCGACCGCCAGCGACCACTGCTTCTCCCGAAGCGTCTGGAAGACCAGACCCGCCGGGTTGCTCAGGCGGTGCAGGCGCGTGTCCACGCCCGTGATCAGCCCGTTATCCATAAATGAACCCCACATCGCCGGCTCGCGATGGTCTGGGTCGGCCGGATCGAACCACACCCCACGTCGCCCGCGTGCCCGCCCGCCCTCGTCGACGCCGCCGGTGGAGACCCCGAGGTAGGGCTCCAAGGCCCGCTGGTACGACTCGGCCGCCCACCAGCTCACCGTTTTGGGCTCGCCGTCTGTTTCCAGCATCGTTCGCGGGAACCGCCCGTCGAAGTCGTCGGCGTAGAGCGTGACCGCGATCGCGATCTGGCGCATGTTGCTCTGGCAGACCGCCCCGCGAGCCGACAGCCGGGCCGCCGCCAGGCTCGGAAGCAGGATCCCGATCAAGAGGGCGATGATCGCGATGACCACGAGCAGCTCGATGAGCGTGAACGCGTGCGTCCGCATGGGGGTCTCCTTTGTAGCATTGGCTACATATTTGTAGCCAAAGCTACGAGACTGGGCGGGCCGCGTCAATCGGGTGGGTGAGAAAAAAAGGAAAATCGCCGGGATGGGCTTGTTCAGGCTTCGGGCTTGGCGCTGACCGTCAGCGGCACGGCACCGTAGAGCTCCGCTGTGACCGTCGGTGCGCTCACGCGGATCTTGCGGCTCTCGCCCTCGATCCCGCGCGACCGCATCTCGCGACGCAGCGCCCCGGGCAGCGCGAACTCCACGTCTTCCTCGAAGACCTCCGCGACCTCGAGATCCCCCCCGAACCGCCCGAGCAGCGCCCGGCAGATCGACGCGACCAGGTCCTCCGGCGCCGAAGCCCCGGCCGTCAGAAGCACCCGCTCCCCGCCCGTCAGAAACCACCCGAAATCCAGTTCCGACACGTCGTCGATCCGGACGGCCTTGGTCCCGACGTTCTCCGCGATCTCCGCCAGCCGGTTCGAGTTCGAGCTGTTGCGGCTCCCGACCACCAGCACAAGGTCGCAACCCGGCGCCAACGCCCGCACCGCCGCCTGACGATTGGTCGTTGCGTAGCAGATGTCATCGCTCGGCGGCGCCTTCAGCAGCGGGAACGCCGCCTTCAGCGCGTCGATGATCACCGCCGCGTCGTCCGTCGAGAGCGTCGTCTGCGTCAGGTACACCAGCTTCGCCGGGTCGTCGATCCGGAGCGTCGGGATGTCGTCCGGCGTTTCAACGACCTGGACCGCCTCCGGCGCTTCGCCGCGTGTGCCGATGACCTCCTGGTGGTTCGCGTGCCCGACCAGCAAGATCTGGTACCCCTGTCGCGCGTACCGGATCGCTTCGGAGTGGACCTTGGTCACGAGCGGACATGTCGCGTCGATCGTGCGCAAGCCCCGAGCCGCCGCACGCTGGCGCACCGTCGGCGGGATCCCGTGCGCACTGAAGACAACGATCGCCCCCTCCGGCACGTCGTCCACGTCTTCGACGAACCGCACGCCCCGATCCACGAACCGCTGCACAACGTGCTTGTTGTGCACGATGTCGTGGTACACATAGATCGGCTCGCCTGGAAAGAGCGATAACGCCTGATCGACCACGTCGATCGCCATGCGCACGCCGGCGCAGAAGCCTCTCGGGTTGGGCAAAACGATCCGCATAAGTCCGGGCGCGCACGGGGCGGGAGCAAGGCCGGAACACGCACGCCGGCACATGGGAAAACGGGCAAGCTCTCGCTGAATACGATGGTAGTCCTGCCCCGCTCCCCCGTCGGCCTTCCGAAGCGATACAGCTTTTCGCTCAGGGGCTCACGGGCGTCCGCCGAGCCACGTCTCTTATGGGCTGTGCCGAGGCGGTCGCCCCACGACGCTTGAAGCGGGCGGTGTGGCGGGGGATACTTCCACATCTCTCCGGGCCGGTGGGGCTCGGGTGTTGGGGCCAAACAAGACATCAGCGGGAGCAGCGATGCCGATGAATAAATCCGGCGTGGCGATCGGCGGAGCCTTCATCGCGGCGGCGTGCCTGAGCGCCTTCGCCCTCTTCGGCTTCGGGCGGGGCGACGCCCCGCCGACCATCGAGCGGGCCGCCCAGGTCACCCAAGCCGCCCCGCAAACGCCGACCGACTTCATCCGGGGCGGCCTCCGCGAGCCCAAGCCCCGCACCCCCGGCGCGATCCGCCTGGCGACCTACAACGTCGAAAACCTCTTCAAAGGCGGCGACAACGCTAAACCCGAGTCCGAACTCGTCGCCCTCGCCGAGACGCTCCGGCGCATCGACGCGGACGTCGTCGCCCTCCAAGAAGTCGAGAGCGAGGAAGCCCTGAAATGGTTCCTCAACCAGCACGCCAGCGACCTCGGCTATGAGCACGTCCTCTCTCCCGACGCCGGCGACCAGCGAGGGATCGAGCAGTCTTTCATCAGCCGCTTCCCTCTCAGCGGCACCCGCCAGTGGCTCGGCGAGCTCCTCGGCGGGGAGCACCCCGAGCTCTACGGCTCCCAGCCCAACTGGCACGCCGGCGAGCCCATCGCCTTCCGGCGCAGCCCCCTCATGGTCGACGTGACCGTCCCTGCCGGCGCCAAGGGCAACCAGGAGCCGTACCGCTTCACGGCGATCACGGTCCATCAGAAAGCCGGGCGGTTCGCGACCTACTGGCGCGAGGCCGAGGCCCGACGCATCGTCGAGATCATCGAGAAGCTCGAAGCCGAGGATCCCGACCGCAACATTGTGCTTCTGGGCGATTTCAACGCTCAAACATGGGACGACAGCGTCCAGTTTTACCTTGACGCCGGCCTGATCGACCTCTTCGCCGAGGAAGAGCCGGCCGAGTCCAACGTCACCCACGCCAGCGACCGGCGGATCGACATGATCCTCTACAACCGGGCGATGGCGTCGGAGATGATCGCCGACAGCCGCTTCGTCCTCGGCACCCCGGTCCACCCGATCGGAGCCGACTGGCGGAACGACCCGCGCCCGCCGGGGTACGCGGCCGACCATTACCCCGTCGTCGTGGATCTCTGGCCCGTCGAGGGTGGGCGATAACCCCATTGGGCGGCTCGGAGGGAGGGCCGCCCCGGGTGTGAAGATAGCGAAACCGACAGAACGACAAGATTGCGCAAAGCCCGTCCCGAGCCGTGTCTAAGGCCTGAGTGCGGCTCCTAACATGCGTACTCGACATGCGGGCCGTCCGCCTCCCGGATACGCTCACGACCAACCCGCGGCGGTTCTGCTCGGGTCTGGTTCCGAAGACGTCTCGATCACTCGCTCTCGGCAACCGGTTCAGTAAGCCGAGGGCGGCCAGCAAGGAACGCGTATGGGTCAGCTCAAACCCTGGCAGATCATTCTCTTCGTCGCAGCCATCGGCGTGCTGGGCGTATCGCTGTGGTTCAGCTTGAAGACGGATCGTGAGCGTCCCTCGGACCATGTCATGTTTGTGGATGTGACCACAGGCGAATTGGTGAGGGCCAGGATCACGCGTTCGATGTTTATGCCCGAGGTTCGCCCCGACGGTGCGGCCGTGCTCTGGCCAGTCTTTAAAGATGAAGATTCCGGCGACTGGCTGATCAATCCCCGCCACTTGCCGCAGGTGGGCGAGCAAACCGAGGGGCAAATCAATGCGGAGCACATCGACCTGACCACAGGTCGAGTACGGCCCGCGAACACATCGCCAAAGCGGATGTCACTTTCTTCGCGAAGCTGAGCATTTTCGGTCATCGGTCATCGTTCGGGTGGCAGACAGTTTCAATGATTCGTCTGATGAAGCAGGAGCGTTCCATCGTGAGAAATCACTCAAATTTCGGCCGCCGGGTCCGTGCGTTTACGCTGATCGAACTCCTGGTCGTCATCGCGATCATTGCGCTGCTGATCGGGATTTTGCTGCCGGCGTTGGGCACTGCTCGTGAAGCCGCTCGCTCGCTTGTCTGCCAGACGACCCTGCGATCCCTGGCCCAAGGCCAGATTTTTTACAGCACCTCTAACCAAGATTATTACGCGGGTCTTTCGACAACCGGTATTGCGGGGGCACGAGACGGCGGGCGCGCACGCAGCGAATGGATCTCGGATACGTCTTCAACAACGCCGGTCACCACGTTCGACTGGATCTCGCCCACGCTGGGGGATAGCGCCGATTTCAGCCCGAATCGTGCGGCACGAACCGAGCAGATACTCAACACGTATGCGTGCCCATCCGCACGTTTCAACAACGCTGATATTTTTGGAAACGCCGGTGATCGTGAAGATTTCCGAGCGAGAGTGTTAGGGACCAGTGCCGGCGGATCGGGCTTCATCCGTCAGGTCAGCTATCTGGCACCCGCGACGTTTCATAAGCTTCCCAACGGTGCCGGACGGTTCGAACAGTCCCAGGCGAGTCGGGCGGCAGGCCGAGTCCAAAGTCGTTATCGAACGACTCGAAACTTCCTTGATATTGTTCCGGGTTTTCAAATTGGTGTGCCGCTGAATTACCAGCACCGTGAAGATCGAATAGGCCTGCAGCCGTCTGCGAAAATCATGGTTGCGGACGGCACGCGATACGCATCGACTCAGCTTGGCTTGGATATTGATATCGATCCTGCGCCAAGGTATTTCAGTTCGTTCACAAGCTCCACTCCCATCTTCCAGAACTCAACCGAGTACGGGCGGACGCCGGGACAGGGTGTGGATCGGCCTCTCAACTGGCAGGCAAGTTTCCGGCACGGCGATTTCTCGATTAACGCCGCCTATTACGACGGGCACGTTGGTCGCGTCACACGCACCGAGGCGTACAGCAACGCCGCCCCGTGGGCTCCCGGGGGAAGCGTGTACAGTCGCTCCGCAGCGACTCCAGAATCTCAGCAGCGTCACCAAGAGGGTGAAGTGCTGACGCCGTGATCGACTGCACGGTGGCATGAAGGCTACAACGGCTCTTCATAAACTCGTCGAGTGTGACTGAAGCACGAACAAACCAAACACCGCGGCCACACGGCCGCGGTGTTTACTTGGGTACTTTGGTCACTGAACATCCTAAAGGCCTTCGCGCAATCTTCACTGTAATATCGCTTGCTGCATTTGGAAACCTGTGGTCAGGTGGTTTATTGTTCATCGCATCTGGTAACGGCTTGCGACAAGCGTGTTTCGGGCTGAGCCCGGGGGCTTGTCTGGGCTGATGACCGGATGGCATGGAGCTTGGTTCCGTACAAAGGCGTTCCTGACCCGACCGACCTTTGTTCAGTGCATCGTGCCTCGTGTTTTCGCCGGTTTCGGCGTGCGGGGCAAGAGACTCGAGACTTGACAGTGTTTCTTTGGAGAGATTGACCATGAAGAACGTGCTTGCCCTCATCGCGATCGCCGGCGTCGCCGGCGCCGCCTCGGCCCAGGACCTCATCGCCTACTGGAACTTCAACGACAGCACCCCCGGCAGCGGCGGCGGCCTCGGCAGCCTCAACGGCTTCGACGGCACCGGCTTCCCCTCCGACGCCGGCGCGGGCCTGCTCACCACCAACATCGCTATCAACACCGTTGCGGGCACCCCCAGCCAGAACAACGGCACCCTCGGCACCTTCGCCGGCACGACCAACAACGCCCTCTTCGGCGACGCCTCCGGCGGCGCCCTCTCGATCCAGGGCGGCCAGGACCAGGTCAACAACGGCAACTGGATCCAGTTTGAGTTCGACGCCAGCCTCTACACCGACGTCAACATCAGCTGGGCCGGGCGCGGTACCGGCACCGGCTTCGGTGACCCCTTCGGTCTGCAGAACACCGTGCAGTTCTCGACCGACGGCGTGAACTTCACCAACGTCGACACCTACGCCAGCCGTCAGGCCAGCTTCGACCTGTACGACTTCAGCATGGGCTCGGGCCTCGACTTCGCCGACAACGCGATCATCCGTATCGTGTTCGATGGCGCCACCGGTTCCGCTGGCAACAACCGTCTGGACAACGTCCAGATCACCGGCGCCTTCATCCCCGCCCCGGGCGCGTTCGCGCTCCTGGGCCTCGGTGGCCTCGCCGCCGCCCGTCGTCGCCGCTAATCCGCTCACTCCGGATTGACGCTTCGATTCGGCTGAACAAAACGTTCATCCACGCCGCCGCCCCGGTCTCGCACCGGGGCGGCGGTTGTTTTGCATACTCTGCTTTTTCAGCACCCGGAATCAACTCAGGAGGCGAGACGATGGCACCGATCGGCAACGCGGACAAGGCCCTGGCCTGGCTCGACGCGAACGAGGCGGGCTCGATCGAGCGCCTGATGGACTGGCTGCGGATGCCGAGCGTGGGGACGGACCCGGAGCACCGGGCGGACACGCGTCGCGCGGCCGAGTGGGCGGGCGAGCGGCTGCGGGAGGCGGGGCTCGAGGCCGAGCTGTGCGAAACGGGCGACGTCGGGCCCGACGGGCACGGCACGGGGCACCCGATCGTGATGGCAGAAGCACCCGGCTCGCCCGACTACCGCGGCCCGCATGTGCTGTTCTACGGGCACTACGACGTGCAGCCGTCGGACCCGGACGAGCTCTGGCGATCGCCCGCGTTCGAGCCTGTGATCGAGGACGCGGGCAAGCCCAGCGAGCGGATCGTGGCCCGCGGGGCGTGCGACGACAAGGGGCAGGTCCACATGTTCCTCGAAGCCCTCCGTGCGTGGCGCGAGGCGGGCGGCGAGGTGGCCGGGGGCGTGCGCGTGACGGTCATGCTCGAGGGCGAGGAAGAGTCCGGCTCCGTGCATCTCGAACGGTTCGTCCGCGAGCAGCGGGAACGCCTCGGGCGGTGCGACGTGGTCGTCATCAGCGACACGGGGATGCTCGGGCGCGATCGCCCGGCGATCACCTACGGCGTGCGCGGGCTGACCTACACCGAGATCACCCTGCACGGGCCGGACCACGACCTGCACTCGGGCATGTGGGGCGGGAAGATCCCGAACCCGAACAACGAGCTCGTGCGCATCCTCGGGCAGTTGTGGGACGACAAGCGGCGCGTCGCGATCCCGGGTTTTTACGACGACGTGCGCGAGGCGACCGCGGAGGAGCGGGCGGCGTGGAAGCAGCTCGGGATCGATAAGGCGGCGTCGCTCCGCGGGATCGGCTTCGGGCCCGAGGCGGACGTCGGCGAGGCGGGGTACTCGATGCTCGAGCGGGAGTGGGGGCGTCCGACGGCCGAGGTCAACGGGATCTTCGGCGGCTACACCGGGGCCGGGGCGAAGACGGTGATCCCGACGCACGCGACGGCGAAGGTGAGCTTCCGCCTGGTGGCGGATCAGGACCCGGCGAAGATCCGGGACGCGTTTTTTGCGTGGCTGGACGAGCGGACGCCGCCGGGGTGCCGATGGACCAAGACGGACCACGGCGGTGGTCACGGCGTGACGACGCCGGTGGATTCCGACGCGTTGCGGGCGGCGAGCCGCGCGATCGAGGCGGCGGCCGGTCGGAAGCCGGAGCTGATCAAGAGCGGGGGGTCGATCCCGGTCGCGGGGCTGCTCAAGGCCGAGCTGGGGCTCGACACGATCTTCATGGGCTTCGGGCTGGACGACGACCGGGTGCACTCGCCGAACGAGAAGTTTGAACTGGCGTGCTTCCGCATGGGGGCGCGGTCGCACGTGCGCCTGCTGGAGGAGCTTCGGAAGCTCGGGTGAGCTGCTTCGATTCGTTCCTGCTTCTGGGGAGATGGGATCAGGCGGCGGCCGCGGGCTGAGCTGGGGTGTCGGATGCCTCCGGACCGGGCTCGGCGGGGGTCTGGTCCCCGTCTTCGGGCTCGTCGTCTTCGACGATGTCCACGCCGCCGATCTCGTCGTCACCCCGCATATGGCGGACATAGCGGTTGCGGGCCTCGACGACCTCGACGCGGAGATTGTGGATCTTGGTTTCGTGCTTGACCGCCGAGGCGAGCATGTGCAGGAACCCCAGCACCGCGAGTGCGGCGAAGGTCGCGGTGATCAGCCAGACGGTCTCGGACATCGCCTGCACGGGCGTCCTTTCCCTCGCTCCCGTCGGGGCTCCGGGCGGGGCGCGGAGCGGGCGCGGGCGGGTGTTTCCTTGCGGTTAGGATCGGCGGGTTTCTGATCGGACTTGAGCCCGACGAGCGGCCGCGTCCGGGCGGATCCGATACCATTCCTCGCGTATGGCGATGGGGCAAGGCATCCCGGGCTGGTGGCGTCCGATCACGCGCCGGAGTTGGGTCTTTGGGCTCTTGGCTGTGCTGCTCTGTTCGGGGGCGGTGCCGGGGGCATCGGCTCAGGTCGCGCCGGACCGCGTTCGCGCGGCTCAGGCGGGGGCGGAGCCGAGCTTCGGCACGGGGCGTGTCCGAATCCAGGCGGTGCGGCTCGGGCTCGGTGAGCGCGTCCGTCCGGGGAGCTGGGCGGGCGTCCTTGTCGAGTTCCAGAACCAGGGCGACCGCGAGATCGAGGTCTTGCTCCGGGTCGAGATCCCCGATGCCGACGGCGATCGCGCGTTGTACGAACGGGTTTTAGCGGCGAACCCCGGGGTGCGTCAGTCGGCATGGCTCTACGCGCGACTGCCGCACGCCTTGCAGGCGGGCTCGGGTGTGGTGGTCTCGGCTCACGAGGCGATCGAAGCGGGCTTCGGGGAGACGCCGACGGGCTTTCGCGCCGGGGATCTCTATGACCGGCGGATCGCAGTCAGCCCCCCGGCTGGGCAAGTCTCGTCGGGCACGGGGATGATGGGCGTGCTCGGGCGTTTCCCGATCGGGCTCGGCACGCTCGGCGAGCGCCCGCCCGGGCAAAGCTCGGACCATCTCCCGCAGGGTCACGAGCGGACGGAGGTCATCGGGCAGTTGCGCGCGCAGGACCTGCCGGACCGCTGGCTCGGGCTGGAGTCGTTTCACACGCTGATCTGGGCGGGCGAGCCGCCGAGCGAGCTGCGTGCTGATGCGGGGGAAGCGGTCGCGGAGTGGATCGCTCGGGGCGGGCACATGATCGTGATCCTGCCACCGGTGGGGCAGGAGTGGGTGAGCCGGGGCGCGAACGAGCTGTTCGACCTGCTCCCGCGGGTGCGCGTGACGCGTCGGGAGGGGGTGAGCTACGAGCCGCTGCGGACGATGCTGACGCGCGACGCGGACGTGGTGCTGCCGACAAACTCGACGCTGCACGTGCTGGAGCCCGAAGCGGCGGCCGAGCGTGGCGAGGCGCGGGTGATCCTCACGACGCCCGAGGGCGAGCCGATCGTGGTCCGCCGCTTGGTCGGCGCGGGCGCGGTGACGATGATCGGGCTAGACCTGAGCGACGGGGTGCTCCGGCGATCGGGGCTGCCGGAGGTGGGCTCGTTCTGGAACCGCGTGCTGGGTCGCCGGGGGCCGGCCGACCCGCAGTGGCGGCTGGATGAGATCATAAGGAGTGAACAGATCGTCTTCCAACGCTCGGACTCGGTCTATCTGGACGACGCGATCGCTGACGAGATCGCCAAGACGGGGCGAGCCGCGGCTGGGGTCTTGCTGGGCGTGATTGTCTTCGCGTTGTACTGGGCGTTGGCGGGGCCGGTCGGGTACGCCGTGCTGCGCGGTGCGAAGCGGACGCGTCACGCGTGGGTGGTGTTTTTGCTGACGGGGGCTGTGTTCACCGCGATCGCGTGGGGCGGCGCGACGGCGCTGCGTCCGAAGACCGTCTCGGGCGAGCACCTGACTTTCCTGACCCACGTCCACGGGCAGCCGGTGCAGCGGGCGCGGAGTTGGATGAGCCTGCTCATCCCGGACTACGGGTCGGCCGTCGTGCGTGTGGGCGATGACGACGCCGTCACGCTCGGCGGGCGCCGGTACCGCCTGCACCAGGCGTTGGCGGCCTGGGACGCCCGCTCGTCGGAGGGAGGGCCCCGCGGGGGCTTCCCGGACACACGCGCGTATAGCGTCGAGGCGCGGGACCCGTCCTCGGCTCGTTTCCCGGCCCGCCAGACGGTCAAGCAGATCCGGGCCGACTGGGCGGGGGCGACAAACTGGGGCGGGATGCCGCGGGTCCTCCCGCACGAGGATGGGCGTGTCGGGGAGCTGCGCCTTTCGACCGCGCCGGACGCCGCGCCGTGGCAGGTCGAGGGCGAATTGGTGCACGACCTGCCCGAGGAGCTTCGGAACGTTCGGGTGATCGTGGTGCGGGGGCAGACGACGGTGGGCGGGGCGCCGGAGATGCTGGCGGCGAGCGCTGGCGCGTTCGCGATCCGCGACTCGTGGGCGCCGGGGACGGTGCTGGACATGAGCGTGGTGACCGGTCGGATCGCGCCGGACGCGCGCGCCGGTCGCGATGTCGAGGCCGCCGCGACGTTCCTGGAGAACCTGACCCCGCAGGGCGGTCGTCAGCCGCTGTCGGGGATCGTGCAGATCGGTCTGGACCGTCGCTTGACGGCTCTGGCGTTGTACGGGCAGCTCCAGCCCCCGCAGCTCTCGCGGACCTCATCGCCGCAGCTGGTGTCGCTCCGGAGCGAAACGCACGGGCTGGATCTGGGTCGCTGGTTTACGGAGCCGTGCGTCATCGTGCTGGGCACGGTGGTACAGCGTGCGGAGGGGAGCGCGCGGGGCCCGGTGCCGCTGACGGTGGACGGGCAGGCGGTGCGCGCCGGCGGGCGGACGGTGGTGGCGTGGGTGTACCCTCTCCCGGACGAGCCGCCGCGGGTGCGATTGCCGGGCGATGCGGGGATCGATGAAGGCTCGGAAGGGCCGGAGGGCGAGGGCCCGCTCCGCCCCGCGGGGACGCTGAACGGGAACGGGTGAGGCGACGGGTCGTTGCACGGGGCGATCCTCGGCGGGGTTCGGCGGTGCTGGTGGGATGTGTGGAGGAACGCCGCGTGGCGATGGTCGAGACGACAAACCTGACGAAGCGGTACGGCGACCTCGTCGCGCTCGACAGCCTCAACCTCACGCTCGAGGAAGGGGACTGCTTCGGCTTCATCGGCCCCAACGGCGCGGGCAAGACCACGACCATGAAGATCCTCGCGACGCTGCTCAAGCCCTCGAGCGGGCAGGCGCAGATCAACGGGCTCACCGTCGGCTATCAGAACCGCCAGATCCGCCCGCTCATCGGCTACGTGCCGGACTTCATGGGCGCGTACGAGGACATGGTGGTCACGGAGTACCTGGAGTTCTTTGCGGCGGCGTACAACATCCACGGCGACGCGCGCCGGAAGGTCGTCCGCGACGTGCTGGAGCTGACGGACCTGACCTACAAGGCGACGGCCGAGGTCAACAGCCTGAGCCGCGGGATGCAGCAGCGCCTGTCGATCGCGCGTGTGCTCCTGCACGACCCGAAACTTTTATTGCTGGACGAGCCGGCGAGCGGGCTCGACCCGCGGGCGCGGATCGAGATCCGCGAGCTGCTCAAGGAGCTCAAGCGGATGGGCAAGACGATCCTGATCTCGAGCCACATCCTGCACGAGCTCGCGGAGCTGTGCAACGTCGTTGGCATCATCGAGCGCGGGCAGCTGCTGTTCAACGGGTCGGTGAGCGAGATCCTGCGCCGTGCGCGCGTGGGGCACGTGCTGCACGTGGGCGTGCTGGACCGGCGAGCCGAGGCGGCCGAGGTCATCAAGAAGATGCCCGGGGTGAAGAAAGTTTCCGGCGCGAGCGACGACCCGAACGGCGTGCTGCACGTGTCGTTTGAGGAGAACGGCGGGGTGAAGCCGAGCGACCTGCCGAACCTGCTGATCAATCACGGCTACCGCATCACGCACTTCGCGGAGGAGCCGGTGAACCTGGAGACGGCCTTCATGCGGTTGACCAAGGGTCTGGTGCAGTAAGGTCGGTGCCCGCGTCGGGGCGCTCGCCCGCGACGCCCGGGCTTGGTCTTCGGTAGGATGCGTGGCGAACGGCCCGGGTTGGGGCCGCTGGATGGAGAACAGACCGATGCCGAATGTTTTACGTTGGAAATCTGCCGACGCCCCGCTTGCCACGTTGCTCGCCGCGGTGCTCGTGTGTGCCGTGCTGCCGCTTGCGGGTTGCTCGGGCAAGGCGGGGGAGGCGGGCTCGTCCGTGCGCCCCGGAGCGGTGCAATCGCCCCGCTCGGCCCCGCTCAGCTACCCGCAGGCCCGGATGGTGGACCACGTCGACGTGTATCACGGCGTCGAAGTCGCGGACCCTTACCGGTGGCTCGAGGATCCGGAGAGCGAGGAAAGCCGCGCGTGGATCGCCGCGCAGCAGGCGCTGACCCAGCCCTGGCTGGAGTCGGTCCCCGCGCGTGAGCGGATCATCGACCGCCTGACCGAGCTGTGGAACTACGAGCGTTTCGGGATGCCGATGAAAGAAGGCGGGCGTTATTTTTACACCCGCAACGACGGGCTCCAGAACCAGTCGGTGCTGTTCTACGCCGACCGCCTCAGCGACGAGCCGACGATGCTGGTCGACCCGAACACCTTCAGCGACGACGGCACGATCAGCATGGCCTCGTGGAGCATCTCGCCGAACGGGCGCTACCTCGCCTACGCGATCAGCGACGGCGGGAGCGACTGGCGGACCTGGCGGGTGCGCGACGTCCTGCGTGGTGAGGACCTCGACGACGTGATCGAGTGGAGCAAGTTCAGCGGCGCCGCGTGGGCCGCCGACAGCAGCGGGTTCTACTACAGCGCGTACGACGCCCCCGAGGGGGGGCGGGAGTTGGTCGCGTCGAACGACAACCAGAAAATCTATTTCCACCGCCTCGGTGATGATCAGTCGCAGGACGAGCTCGTGTACGCCCGCCCGGACCAGCCGCGATGGGGGCTCAACGCCTGGGTGACCGAGGACGGGCGTTTCCTGATCGTCTATGCCCGCATGGGGACGGACCGTCGCAACGGGCTGTACGTCCGCGACCTGGAGTCCGACGAGACGGAGTTTGCCGAGATCGTCGTGCCCGGGGAGGCGAGCTTCAGCGTCTTCGGCAATGACGGCTCAACGCTTTTCGTCCAGACCGACCTCGACGCACCGCTCGGGCGCATCATCGCGATCGATGCGCACAGCCCCGCCCGCGGCAACTGGCGGGAACTCGTGCCCGAGAGCCGCGACGCGCTCCGTTCCTCGAATCACGTCGGCGGGCGTTTCATCCTGAGCTACCTCAAAGACGCCCGTTCGAGCATCCGCGTCCACGGCACCGACGGGCGGCGCCTGCGCGAGATCCGGCTCCCCGGCATCGGCTCGGCGAGCGGCTTCGGCGGCAAGGCCGACGACAACGAGACCTTCTTCACCTTCACCAGCTACACCAACCCCGGCACGATCTACCGCTACGACGTCGAGACCAACGAGACCGAGACCTTCCGCCAGCCGCAGGTCGGGTTCGACCCGAGCGACTACGTCACCCAGCAGGTCTTCTACCGATCCAAGGACGGCACGCGCGTCCCTATGTTCATCACCCACAAGCGCGGCCTGCCCATCGACCGCAACCGCCCGACCCTCCTCTACGGGTACGGCGGGTTCATGATCCCGGTCACCCCCTCGTTCAGCCCCGCCAACCTTGCGTGGATGGAGATGGGCGGGATCTACGCCGTCGCCAACATCCGCGGCGGGAGCGAGTACGGCTCCGAGTGGCACCGCCAGGGCAGCCTGCTCAACAAGCAGAACACGTTCGACGACTTCATCGCCGCCGCCGAGGACCTGATCCGGCGCGGGTACACCCAGCCGTCGCGCCTCGGCATCTTCGGCGGGTCCAACGGCGGGCTGCTCGTCGCCGCGTGCATGATCCAGCGCCCGGATCTGTTCGGCGCGGTGATCCCGGCCGTCGGCGTGCTCGACATGCTCCGCTTCGATCAGTTCACCATCGGCTGGGCCTGGCGCAGCGACTACGGGCACCCGGAAGAGAACGAGGCCGACTTCCGCTACAACCTCGCCTACTCGCCTTATCACAACATCGAGCCCGGGCGCTGCTACCCCGCGACGCTGATCACCACCGCCGACCGCGATGACCGCGTCGTGCCGATGCACAGCTTCAAATTCGGCGCCGCGCTGCAGGCCGCGCAGGGGTGCGACAACCCGATCCTGATGCGGATCGAGACCCGCGCCGGGCACGGCGCCGGCACGCCGACGAGCAAGATCATCGAGGCGGCCGCCGATCGATGGGCGTTCCTCTACCGAGCGCTCGGCATGGAGCAGGACGAGGGCACGACGGCTCGCTGAGCGGAGCAAGCCGTGGCACGGGCGGGATACCCGTGCCAAGGGTGTGCGTTCTGCGTGAAGCGGCTTAGCGCAGCCAGTGGTCGTCGAGCATCATCCCCGGAGCGACGGTCGCGTCGCTGCCGGATTCGATGAGGGCGGCGACGGGGTAGGCGCAGTAATCCAGGCTGAACGCCCCGGCCGGGCGGTGGTTGCCGCTGAGCCCGAGCCCGCCGAAGGGGAGCTTGCTGCTCGCCCCGGCCGTGCCCGCGTTGACATTGACGCACCCCGCGCGGGCCTCGTGGACGAACCGCTCGATCGCGTCGTGGTCCCGGGTGAAGATCGAGGCCGCGAGTCCGTAGCGGGTCGCGTTCGCCTGCGCGATCGCCTCGTCGAGGCTGTCCACGACGCAGATCCGCAGGAGCGGGCCGAAGACTTCCTCGTCGGTCCCCGCCTCGCTCGGGTCCTCGCGCGGCACAAAGCGATCGACGCGAACAACGCCCGGCGAGACGTACCACCCGCCGCCGGGGCCGTCGACGGCTCTCGCTTCGACGAGCACTTCGCCGCCGGCCTTGGCGAACCGGGCCTGCGCTTCGAGGACGGCCCGGCGGGAGTCTTCGGTGATGATCGGCCCCATGAACGCGGGCTCGTCGCCGCGCGGGTGCCCGAGGACCAGCGCCGACGTCGCCTGGCAGATCGCGGGGATGAGTCGGTCCGCGATGTCGCGGTGCACGATGAGTCGGCGCGTGCAGGTGCATCGCTGCCCGGTCGTGATGAACGCGCAGCGGACGCACTCGATCGCGGCCTGGCGCAGGTCCGCGTCCGGCATCACCACCGCGGCGTTGTTTCCACCCAATTCGAGCGCGACGATCCGCCCCGGCGTGTCGAGGTTGCGCTCGAGGATCTTCCGCCCGACGGGCCAGGAGCCGGTGAAGAGCACGCCGTCGACGCCCTCGTGCCCGACGAGTGTGCCCGCGATCTCGCCCGCGCCGTGGACGAGGTTGACCACGCCCGCCGGCGCGCCCGAGTCGCTCAGCGCCTCGTGCAGCAGCTCGGCGAGGCGCTGCCCGACGGCCGGCGTCTTGTCGCTGGGCTTGAAGACAACCGTGTTGCCCATCGCGAGCGCCGGGACGATGTGCCCGTTGGGCAGGTGGGCCGGGAAGTTGAACGGCCCGACGACGGCCATCACGCCGTGCGGGCGGAAGACGCACCGCCCGGCCTTGGTCACCCCGGCCTCGAACTCATACCCGCGGACGCGGCTTATCCCGCTGTTGCCCGAGTCATCCAGCGTGATGTCGACCTTCGCCGCCAAGGCCCCGGCCTCGGTTTTCGCGTCCCAGAGCGCCTTGCCCGTCTCCTCGCTGATCAGCGTCCCGATCTCGGTCTGCTGGTCGTGGCAGATCTCGGCGAACCGGCGCAGCACCGCGGCTCGGTCCTCAAACGGCGTGCGCGACCATTCCGGGAGGGCTTTTCGCGCCGCCGCCACCGCGTCGTCGACGTGCGAAAGGACGGGCGCGCCGGCCCACAGCTCGCGCGACGGCTCGGCCGGGTCGGTCGAACGGATCACCCCGTCGCCCGCGTTCGTGAGCGAGCGGAACTCGCCGGCGATGAGGTCGCTGGGCGTGTGGCGGCGCGGAGGGTGGCGCTCGGTCATCGGGCCGCCTTTCGGGCGTTGCGGGTGCGGGATTTTTTCTTCGCGGGCTCGCGCTTCGTGTCGGCGCTGCTGCGGTCTGGCTTGCTGAGGACGGTGTAACCCACGCTCGCGCCGGGCTCGGCGACGAGGGCCGTCATGACGTCCTTGGGCAGCGAGACGACGCCCTCGGCATCGACCGCGAACTGCTCGTCGACGGCTCGGAAGTCGCCGTCGGTGTCCATGAAGCTCACGATCCCGCGGGTGTCGCACTTGCTGCGCGCGATCGTGGGCCCGAGCTCGCCGCGGTGGGTGGCTTGGACGGTCTGGATGCTGTCGGTCTTGGCGTGCAGGTGGGGGCCGCCGTCGAAGGGGTCGACGAAGTCGCGGTACTCGAAGCCGAGTTTCTCAAGCATGCGCCGCGCGGGGACGGTCTCGGCGCCGACCTTGCCGACGACGTCGCGTGCGGCCGGTGGAAGCAGCGTGAGATAGATCGGCTCGCGCGGAAGCAAGTTAGCGATAAAGTCGCGCGAGATCTGGCAGTGCCGGTCGGCCTCGGAGTAGCTGAGCGGGATGAACCGCCGCCCGAGCGCGTTCCAGAGCAGGTTCTCCCCCTCGTTGCTGATCGGGGCCATCATCTCCGCGAGCACCTCGTCGGCGAACAGCTCGCGGTGCAGCGCCATGAAGTGGAACCGGATCAGGCTGAGGAACCGCCCCAGCTTCTGCTTGTGCCCGCGGTAGCTGGGCTGGAGGATGAGCCCGCCGATCTCGCTCGGCCCGCTCTCGTCGCCGTAGAGCGTCGCGGTCACGTGCGTTGTGCCGGCGTGGATGTCATCGCTGAAAAAGTGCTGTTTATGCAGCTTGAACGACCAGTTGGGGCGACCCGGCCCGCCCATCCGCGCGATGACTTGGCTGGTCCCCAGGACGCCGCGGCTCTCGGTGTCCTCCAGCACGAACATGAACACGTTCGTCTCGGCGAGCGCCTCGTCCAGCCCGCCGCCGGCGCTCTTGCCCGCCGCCCCGCCCGCGAGCGAGCGCACCGGCTCCGGCAGCGGCTCGCCCTTGGCGACGCGCATGAAGCTCGATCGCGATTGCACGATCTTGCGGTTGATGATGTCCGAATCCGGCGGCAGGTTGATGAAGTGCACCATCCGCGCCAGCTTCAGCATCGTCCCGGCGTCATCGACCTTCGCACGACGAACCACGAACACAAGTCACCCCCGGCTTCACGCCGAACTCCGTTGAAACGCTTCCGTGCGCACGACGCGAACGCTCAGCTCCCGACCTTCAGCAAGCCCTCTTCCACCTTCTCGAACACACGGGGCCAGTCCTCCATCTCCATCACCCCCAGCGGCGGCAGCATCCGCAGGTGGAACGGCCCGTGCCCGCAGTAGAACGCGATCACGCCCGCGTCGAACAGCGTCTTGCACGACTGCGTGATCTTGCCCTTGTCGCCGCCGAACGGGGTCATGCGGCACATCCCGCCGACGCCGCCGACGATGTCCTTGACCTTGGGCGAGGGGGGGAAGAGCTGCGGGTGCTTCGCGGCCAGCTTCTTCACCTCGGCGCAGAACGCCGCGTGATGGCGGGCGATCTTCCCGTCGTTCCCGTAGTACCCGCCCTCAGCGAGGCGCTCGATGATCCGCTTGCCGACCGCGAACTCCGCGCTCGCGCCCGTGAACGTCCCGCTCAGCAGCCCCGCCTGCGGGTTGTATTCCTCGGTGTACAGCGTCGCGCACGTCTGGGTCATCTTGCCGACGCAGAACACGTCGACGTACTCGCCCAGGTCGTAGTGCTCGTAGGCGAACATCTCCGTCGTGCGCCCGAAGCTCTGGATCTCGTCGTCCCAGATCGCGACGTTGTGCGCACGGCAGCAGTCCATCAGCGCCTTGTGGAAGTCCCGCGGCGCAGCGTTGAACCCGCCCTCGCCCTGGACCAGTTCGAAGATGAAGCACGCGTGCTGCTTCGGGTAGCGCTCGAAGTACTGCTCCAGGTGCATGACGGCCATGTCGATGTACCGCGTCTGTCCCATCCGCTCGCCCGCGACGTCGTCCCAGAACGGCATGTAGTCGACATGAACATTGAGCGGGATCCCGACGCGACCGGCGGCCGAGTCGCCGATCTGCGCCATCGTTGTGCTCCGACCCATGAAGCAGTTCTGAAAGGCGATCACACGGCTCGCCGGCGCGTGCTTCTGGTAGCAGACCTTGATCGCGTTCTCGTTCGCCATCGCGCCCGAGGTCGTCACAAACCCGTGACGCAGGCGGCTGCGCTTCTTCGCGTGGCTCAGCAGCGTCTCGAGAAACTCGTACGCCCCGGACCCCGATTGCAGGTTCCCGTGCTTGAGCGTGTCCTCGGCCCCCGCGCGGACGGCCGCCCCGATCAGCTCCGGCTCGGCGTGCCCGAAGAAGTGGACGCCGATCCCGCCGATCATGTCCCACTTCACGCTCCCGTCCATCAGCTCGACCAGCGCCCCGTTCCCCGCGCCGCTCGCGACGTAGGGGTAGAGCAGCCCGCGACCGCGCGCCTCGGCCGCACGGGCCATGAACGACTCGTAGCTCTCGCGGAGGCCCTCGATCGGCCCCCGGGGCCCGGAGATCAGCGCGCTCTTGGCGCGCACCTCGTCAACGACCGCGTCGATCGCGGCCTGCAGCGCCGGGCTCTCCCGCAGCTGCTGCCCAACGGTTTTGTCCGTCGCCGTCATCGTCGCCTGTCCGTTCCCCTGCGTCACTGAGCACCCCGTGTTCCCGCCGCGGCCGATCGCCGGGGCGTTGCTGTTGATTCGGTCATCCCTCGCCGGTCATCCCTCGTTCTCGATCGCGCCGCTCGAAAGGCGGGCGATCAGGACCGCGAGCAGCTGGCATCGCTCCACCAGGCTCGCGAGCTCGATCCATTCTTCGGTCGTGTGCAGCTTCCCGCCGCGGACGCCCAGCGTGTCGATCGTCGGCAAGCCCGCGTCCTGCATCACGTTCCCGTCGCACACCCCGCCCGTCGAGGCGAAGGGCAAGCGCTGCCCGAGCGCCTCGGCCGCCGAGCGGGCGGCCAATCCCAGACGCTCCGTCGCCGGCATCATCGGCTTCGCCGGGCGGTTGAACGACATGTCCACGCGGACGCTCGGCATCGCGTCCGCTCCCGTCGCCAGCGCTTCCAGCTCAGCCCGCAGTTCCGCCGCGACCTCCGGCGTCCGGTAACGCACGTTGCCCCACGCCCGCGCCCGGTCCGGCACGGCGTTCGTCGCCGCCCCGCCCTCGATCGGGCCCACGTTCACGATCTTCCCACGCTCCAGGTCCGGCATCGCGCCGATCGCCACGAGCGCGCGCGCCAGCGCCGTCACCGCGCTCACGCCCTTCTCGAACTCCCGCCCAACGTGGGCAGAGCGCCCGCGGCACTCCACATAAAACTGCCCGCTCCCGCCCCGCTCGATCGCGAGCTCGCCCCCCGGCAGCGCCGGCTCGAGCGCGATGCCGAACGCGTGACGCTTGGACACGTCCCGGATCGCGCGCTCGGAGCAGTACGTCCCGGTTTCCTCGTCGCTGTTGAGCAGGAACGTCCAGCTCGCGTCGATTCCGGCCTCTTCCAAGGCTTCGAGCGCGGCGACCGCGATAACCAGCCCGCCCTTCATGTCCACGCACCCCGGCCCGACCGCGGTCTTGCCGTCCGATGCGATCAAGAGCTCGCGGAACGCCCCCGCCGGGTCGTGCACCGTGTCGAGGTGCCCGGCGATCAGGACGGGTGAGAGCGATTCGCGCCCGCTCGTGCGCGCGCAGACGGCCGTGGGGGGGATCGCCCCGTCGGATCCGCCGCTCGCAAGCCACGCCGGCGGCGCATCGCCCGGGACCAGCTCCACGCTCGCGCCGAGTCGGCGGAGGCGGGCGGTGAAGATCTCGCGCGTTTCGTCCAGTCCCGGCGTGTGGTTGTGCCCGGTGGGGATCGCGACGTGACGGCGCAGGTCGTCCAGCAGGTCCGCCGAGCGTCGCTCGATCGCGGCACAGACGCGCGTCTCGGCTTCTGTCAACCCGGGCGACCCTGGCACACATGTCCCTTTCCCGCTCGGATCCGTTCGAGGCCGATCCGTCCACGCGGTCGGCGCACACACCCACCCGCCGGCCGCTCGTCACGCGTCGCCCGCTCGGTGGGGGCGGTCGTATCGCATCGATTCGGCCGGACCGGCCAAGCTGGCGCGGTCGCGGGTATGCAGAAGTCTACACGCCCGCCCCGGGTGACGCCGAGAGCCACGCTTCCAGCAGCAGGAAGGCCGCGGCTGCGCCCATGATCGCCAGCCCCGCCCGCTTGGCTCGTCGGGCCGCCCGGTCCGCGGGGAGGGCGTCCAAGGGGCAGCCCACGGCCTGCCAGAGGCGGCGCTGGCGGTCCGCGATCGACCCGTGCCGGAACGTGAACCGGTGGATCGCGACGTGGTTCAGCACCGCGACCCGCTGCAAGGCCCCGGCCATCGCGGCCGCCGCCTCGGGCGTGACGTGCATCGCCTCGCCCGCGTCCGTCGCCGCATCTGTCTTTGTTTCGGAGGCGATCGAGGCCGTCTCGTCTGGTGTTCGGTCGTCCGCCGAACTCGTCATGTGCTGAGCCGCGAAGGCGTCCGCCTGGCGCTCGAACACGCGGCTCACCCACCCGAACACGGCACCCGCCACCACGAACGACGCGACCGCGATCACGAACCCAGCCCCCTCGCCCGAGCCAAACCTGCCCGGCAGCGCCGCCCCCAGCAGCGTGAGCCCCGACCCAACGAGCACCAGCGTCCCCAGCACGGTTCCCGCGAGCCAAGGCATATGCCGACGGCGCACATGCGCGATCTCGTGCGCCATCACCGCCTCGACCTCGCGGCGCGTCAGCGCGTCCAGCAGCGCATCGGTCAGCAGCACATACCGCGCCGGCCAGACCAGTCCCAGCACCGCGCCGTTGATCATCGTCCCGCCCGTCCGCCAGACCAGCAGCCCGGAGATGCGCACCCTGTGGCGCGCGCACATCGCCCGCAGATGGTCCCGCAGCGGCCCGGGGCCCAGCGGCGTCGTGTCCCACACGAACCGCAGGATCGCCGGCGCGAACGCCATCACCACCAGCACGCCCAGCATCTGCGCCAGCGGCGCCACCCACTCCGCCCGGTCCAGCGCCCACGCGGGCAGCGCCCGCCCCCAGAAGCCGCCGGGATCGCGGAAGGCCGCGTTGAACGCGACCGCGACGCCCTCGGCCCAGCTCAGGATCAGCGACATCGGCACCAGCACGAACAGCAACTGGTGGCGCGTGGTCATCCAGACCGCCCGCGCCCGCCCCGGCGGGCGGTGCAGCGCCCGACCCTGCTCAAGCGCCCGGAAGAGCAACGCCTCGCGCACGCGCCGCTCGATCGGGTGCGACGCCCACCACGTCGCGATCATCGCCAGACACAGCGGGAGCAACGCCAGCAGTTCGTCGAGCAGCACCGGATCGCCCACGAGCGCGCGCACGCGGTCGAGCCACCCGAAGCCCAGCACGCCGAGTGCGAACCACGCGGCGCACGCGGCCCGCGCGCCCCCGGCCCAACGCTCGGCCGCGATGACCTCCCGCGCGTCGCCCACGCGGTCCAGGCGACGCCCGCTCGCCCACGCCCGCGCCCACGCGAGCAGCACGAAGAACGCCATCGGCCCCAGTGTCCACGCCGTCGCCCCGCCGAACGATGAGGCGAACGACTCGAACGCCGGGCGCGACAGGCTCTCCCGCAGCACGATCGCCGCCACCGCGCCGATCATGAGCAGGTGCACCATCGGAAAGCCTCACTCCGTTCTGGCGGCGCCCGCGATCACTCCCCGGGGCGCGTGTACGTTCCGAGGTCGATGACCACGCCGTCGGGCGTGAACACGTCCAGGTTCATCGTGTCCCGGTCGATGCTGGTGAAGACCACGCACGTGCGCCCGCTCCGGGCGGCGTAGGCGAAATCCCCCTCGCTCGGGCCCGCGAAGCGGCGCATATCGACGCGCTGGGCGTGGAGGTGGAAGTGCGCGAGCGCCCGGTCGCTCGCCTCGATCATCTCCGCCGAGGCGACGAACACGTCGTCGCCCCGGCGATCGCTCGCACGCGGCGGGTAGAGGCTGAGACGCCAGCGTCCGGGCGCGGCCCACTCCAGCGTGCCGCCGTATTCGGTCGTTGTGTCCTCGCGGTCGAGCTCGGCGAACTCGAAGATCGCCCGCTCGAAGCCGCCGTCCCGGAGCGCGTCATCGACGACCAGCACCGTGAGCGCGTCGGCCCAGCTCATCCGGTCGCTCCATGCTTCGAGGCTCTCGCTCCGAACCCCTCGGAACGAGGCCACGCCGTCGCGCCGCGGGAACCGGTCGCGTGACGAAGTGCGCGCCCCGATCTCCGCGAGCAGGTCTTCCCGGGTGCGGTCGAGCCAGTCCGAGCGGTGGGCGCTCGCCCAGCGGACCGCCTCGACGTGGCGGAGCTCGAGGCGCTCGCCTCGAGCCCCGTCCAGGCGGGCGATCGCGCGGGCGGCTTCTCGCCACCATGCCGCGTTGGCACCGTCCGAGGTGTCGCGCAGGCGGATCAGCCAGCGGAGCTCGTCGCTGGTCTTGGGCACCACTCGAAGGTCAGCCAGCCCCGCACGCAGCGTCTGCACCACCGCGAGCCCACCGGCATCGGCGACCGCGGCCTCCGACCCTTCCAGCAAACGCCCGCGCAGGCGACCGTCCGGGTCCAGGCGTTGAAGGAGGTCCCACGCGTCCATCCGCGTGCGCTCGCTCCAGTCCATGTCGTAGACGCCGCCCTCGATCTCGGGGCGGAGAAAGATCCCGAAGACAACCTCCGCCACGGGGCGATCCGGATGGAGGCGCGCGAGCGCCGCCCTCTCGGGGCGATCGGCGTCGCGGACGCGGGGGCGCTGCTGGGCATAGCTGCGCACCAGCGAGGGTGTGAACTCTGTCCAGCCGCGGTCGGCCGCCGTCGTCGCGATGAACTCGACGATCGGGAGCAGAGGCTCGCGCCAGATCAGCATCGACGCCATCTGGCGGGCGTCGGCCTCGCCCGACGGGCTCGGGTCGTTGAGCAACGCCTCCAGGCACGCCAGCCGGACCGGCACCGGGGCCTGACGCGACCACGCGAGAGATTTCATGGTTTCCCGGGTCGCCGTCCGGTCGCCTTCGCCCTCGCGAACGCGGTCCCACGCCTGCTCGGCGGCGGCGACGCGCCGCCCGACGCTCGCCGTCGGGTCGCGGAGTTGCCCGAGCGGGTCGCTCAGGTGCGGCGAGCCGCCGCACCCGGTCAGGAGCAGGGCGGCAAGCACCATCGGCACCACCCACGCCCCCGCCAACGACTTGGCGCGTGGGGATCCGGGCCCGTTCACGTCCGTGCGCATCGTCATCGGGCGAGTGTACGGCCCTCATCCCCGCCGCACCCTCTGCCTACCCTTTCAGACGTAAGCGAGGCAACCCATGAGCGACCGAACCGGAGCGACCGCCACCGACGACCAGACGCGCGACCGCGTCGCACGCGTCCTCAACGCGATCCGTCCGGCGATCCAGGCCGATGGCGGGGATGTCGAACTCGTCGAGATCACGCCCGACGGCGTCGTTAGCATCCGCCTTCACGGGGCCTGCGTCGGGTGCCCGAGCAGCAACATGACGCTCCAGGTCGGGATCGAGCGGAACCTCCGCGAGCACGTGCCGGAGATCACGGGCGTGCGAGCCGTGGAGTAAGCCGCCCGGGTGCCCCGACACTCGGGGGAGATGCGCCAAGCGGGAAACCCCGCCCCGATCTTTCCCCAGTTTGTCATCTTGAACATCGTCCAAGCTCATGGCCCCGCTGGTATTGCTCCGGTCGAGAGACGTCGGGCCGGGGGTAAATGGCGTAAATCTCTGCCGAATAAGGATTTTGCTTTCCACATGTCCTGGTGGGTGGTATGCTCGCGATTGTATTCGGTCGTGGACGCTGAGCGCCGGGTGGGACTTGCGCCGGTGATCCTTCGTGGCGGCCGACGAGCCGGGAGCAGCACGATGCTGGTCATCACACGTCGGGAAGGCGAAGAAGTGGTCATCGGAGACCCGCGCAACCCGCTCGGTGTGGTCCGTATCGCGTCGGTGAAGGGCGAGCGTGTGCGCGTCGCCTTCGACTTCCCTCGGGACGTCGATATTCACCGCCGCGAGATCGCGGATCAGATCAAGAGCGAGGAACCCGCGGTCATCGGTGCCATCAAGCCCTGAAAGGCTCTTCGCACAAGCCGACGGCAACGCACGCAAGGATCGCGACGCGGCTCGATCGCCCGCGGGGTGTGCCATTGTGTGAGGCACTAGGGATTGGGCATTAGGCACTGGGTGGGTTGATGCGGATTGGTGGGTGGAGGCCGCTCGACCAGCTTGAGTTGTGCGCCGAGAGAAATGATGAAGCGGGCGTGGCGGATGAGTCCGGATCGCGCTCCCGAGCCGACTCGACGTGCGCACAAAAAAGGCCTCAGCCCGAGACGCCCCACACGCCCCGGCCCAAAGCCCTAGTGCCTAGTCCCCAATGCCTAGTGCCTTCTCACTCCGCCTTGCCGCCGGACATGTCGTAGACCCAGGCGTCGCCCGGGCGATCGAAGCTCTGGACCTCGCCCTGGGCGAAGAAGAGCCCCAGCTCGCGCTCAGCGGCTTCGGGGCTGTCCGAGCCGTGGATCAGGTTGAAGCTGTTGCTGACGCCGAAGTCCCCGCGGATGGTCCCGGCGGCGGCTTTGGAGCCGAAGGTCGCGCCCATCAGGTTGCGGCTGATGGTGATCGCCCCGACGCCGCGGACGGCCAGCACCAGCACCGGGCTCGAGGTCATGAATTTGACCAGCCCGTCGTAGAACGGCTTGCCCTGGTGGTCCTTGTAGTGCTTGGCGGCCAGCTCTTGGCTGATCTTGGTCATCTTGGCCCCGACGATCTGGAGCCCCTTCTCCTCAAACCGGCTGATGATCCGCCCCATCAGCCCCCGCTGCACGGCGTCGGGCTTCAGGATGATGAGCGTGGTTTCCATGGGTGGTCCTCCTGGGAAAAAGCGTGGGTGGATGAGCCCCGGGCCGGGCTGGCGCGAGGGGGCGGGAAGGATAGGCGTAGATGAATCCGGGAGGTGGGGTTATGGTGCGACGACGTAGACTTGGCGGAGTGGGAATCGGTGACGGATGTCGGCACTCAGAGATTCATAACTTCGTATAAAGAGTTCGACAAACCGATCCGCATCGATAAGAATGATATTCGCGTCGTTCTGTTCGGTGTGGCGAGCATCTGTCGTAAACCCGCCAAGACTGATGAGAATCTCCTTCTCGCCAGTGTTCAGAGTGCCGCGGAGTTGCTTGACCACCGGGGCGCCGGTCGTTGAGACACCACTCTTGGCCTGGATCTTCAGGATCGGCGGTGTGACACCAAGTGGGTCGGCATGCGCAATGACGTCGACGCCGAGGTCGCGGGTGCCTTGCTGCACCGTCGCTGTGTAGCCCAGGGCACGGAACACCGCTGCGACCACTTCCTCGAAGTCCTGAGCCGTATTGCTCCAGCTTCGCACAAGGTGGTCTTTCGTGAATTGGATTACCTCTTCTGCCGCAATAGCTGCGTCCTCCTCGCTCTCCTCGGTTTCTGCAGTTTGGAGCGTGTCGTCAGCCAAGTCGGGAGCGGGCTGTTTCCCTCTTGAGCCGTTGCCGGACAACAAGCCGCGAACCTCATCGAGGTGATCATCGGAGAGTGATATTGACGTGAAGCTGCCGAAGCTGCGAAGGGCGGACTGGCTGAATCGAACTCGCGGCACGTCTTTAAGCACCCATTCGACACGTCGTACGTTGCAGTAATCCAGCTCGCGGAGTTCTTTGTCCTCCGACCATTCGTAGTCGCCTGTGATCTTTCCGATCATGATGTTTCGTGAATTCTTAATTGGGTAGACAATCGGCTCGCCGACTCGAAGCTCGTGGGCGAACCGGTAGGCTTGGATGAATGAAGCGCTGACCGACGCCTTTGATTTCTGCGGGAAAGCACGCTCGTAAGCCGCTCGCATCTTCTCGGGAGTGTCGTATGGGCTTAGGTCACCGATCCGGGTCCACCCAACGCAGATGAAGCCCTCCTTTTGAGCGCGTGCAGCGATTTTTTGGTGATTCGAAATGTGGATGACCCAAAGACGACTCGCGGACTCGAACATGGCTCACCTCGCTATGGGCTGATCTGGGGACGTGCTCTCGGGTTGCGAACAGGCGCTCACACGGGGGAAAGTCGTAAAGCGTGGCGAGCCCTCAACAAGGCCGAGTCCGCCATATCCTTGTACTACCCCTGTATCGGCCGAACAACTCCCCGGCTTTCGATTCGGGGAATCACTTCGGCGTACACTTGCCCCCAAAGCCCCACCCCCGGCGGAGCCGGGCCATGTCCCCCCTCGCGAAGGAGCGCGTATGGCGAAGACCACGGAGCGACGCAAGCAGACCGCCGAGACGATGGCGGGGCGGCAGCGTGAGATCTCCGTCAGCGAGTTCTTCGCCAAGAACCGGCACCTGCTCGGCTTCGACAACCCGCGCAAGGCCCTGCTGACCACGGTCAAGGAGGCCGTGGACAACGCGCTGGACGCCTGCGAGGAGGCGGGGATCCTGCCGGATATCACGGTGGAACTGGAGGAACTCGCCCCGCCGCTGAGCGCCAGCAAGAGCGGGCGGTACCGGGTGACGATCACGGACAACGGGCCGGGGATCGTGCGCCGCCAGGTCGAGAACATCTTCGGCAAGCTGCTGTACGGGTCGAAGTTTCACCGCCTCAAGATGTCCCGCGGGCAGCAGGGGATCGGCATCTCGGCGGCCGGCATGTACGGGCTCATGACCACCGGCAAGCCGATGGTCATCACCACCCGCCCCAACAAGAAAAAACCGGCCCACCACATCGAGCTGGCGATGGACACCAGCAAGAACCAGCCCGAGGTCACCGTCGATATCGAGACCGATGACTTCCCCGAGACCACCACCGGCACGGGCACCCGCGTCGCGATCGAGCTCGAAGCCCGCTACCAGCGCGGCAAGGCATCGGTCGACACCTACCTCGAGCAGACGGCGATCGCCAACCCGCACGCCTCGATCACGTTCATCCCTCCGCGCCGCGCCGGCTCGCCCGCGGAGGACCCGGCGAGCGAGATGCTCGCGGCGATCGAGGACGCCGCCGAGGGCCCGCCGGACCTGAGCGAGCACACGATCGTCGACGGCAGGATCCTGATGCCGCGGACGATCGACGAGCTCCCGCCGGAGACGCAGGAGATCAAGCCGCACCCCTACGGCGTCGAGCTTGGCAACTTCCTTCGGATGCTCAAGAGCACGGACGAGAAGCAGCTGACGGGTTTTTTCAAGAACGAGTTCTGCCGCGTGACGCCGCCGATCGTGAAGCGGATCACCGACGCGGCGAGCACGAAGGGGAGCACGTTCAGCGGGCAGACGTGGCTGAAGAGCCTGAGCGCGAGCGACTCGGAGCGTCTGTACCGGGCGATGCAGGAGGTGAAGCTGCTGAACCCGCCGACGGACTGCCTGAGCCCGATCGGCGTGCGCCAGATGCTCGCGGGGCTGATGAAGGGCGTGCGGGGCGAGTTCTACGCAGCCAGCACGCGTCCGGCGGCGGTCTACCGGGGCAACCCGTTCCAGATCGAGGCGGCGATCGCCTTCGGCGGGGACCTGCCGGGCGATCAGCCGGCGCGGGTGCTGCGGTTCGCCAACCGCGTGCCGCTGCTGTACCAGCAGTCGGCGTGCAGCGCGTTCAAGAGCGTGACGGAGACGGCGTGGAAGAACTATGGGCTCAGCCAGCCGCGCGGCGGCGCGCCGGTGGGCCCGCTGGTGATCGCGATCCACATGGCGAGCGTCTGGGTGCCGTTCACGAGCGAGAGCAAGGAAGCGATCGCGGACTACGACGAGATCCGCAAGGAGATGAAGCTCGCGTTGCAAGAGTGCGGGCGGAAGCTGGGGATCTACCTGCGCCGCCGCCAGCGGATGCGCCGCGACGCCGAGAAACGCGACGTCTTCGAGCGGTACATCGGCGAGATTGCCAAGGCGTGCCACGCGATCACGGGGACGGACGCGGCGGAGCTGTACGAATCGCTGATGCGCCAGGCGCAGCGCCGGACGGAGATCGCGGATGCCGTGCTGGATGAGGACGGCAAGATCGTTGGCTATCAGAACGAGCGTAACGGGCTGGAGAAGGACGAGGGGGTGGTGATTCTGGACCGGAGCGCCACGCCTTCCGCTTCGACAGCCGCGGCCGCGCCCCAACCCGCGGCCGACGGGGCGGATGAGCCGGTGGAGACGCCCGTCGTGACGGAGCGTCCGAAGAAGAAGATCTTGAAGAAGGTGAAGAAGAAGGTCCGCAAGAAAGCCGGGGCGGCCAAGGGCGACGACAGCCTCTTCGGCGCGTGATGCCTCCCGACGAGCCGCAACCGTGAGGGAGCGGTCCCGACGCCAACCAACGATGCGGACCGCTCCCTCACGGTCGCGGCTCGTTCAGATCCAGATCCTTGAGCAACACCCATGGCGAAGAAAACCACAAAGAAAACCGCCGCACGCACGCCGGGCAAGAAGTTTTCCAAGAAAGCGCCCAGCTCGCGGAACGTCAAGACCGGCGACGCTGCCAAGGCGACGCCGCGTGTTCGTTCCAAGTCGGCCGCCGACCGCGACGTGCGCACGTCTGAGGCGATCGGCACGCTGGCCGAGAGCGTGGTGAAGTCCGCGTTGTCGGGGCGGGAGCCGAAGGTGGAGGTGCCGACGCGGTCGGCGAACAACACCAAGTGGAACAAGAGCCGCGGGATCCTGCAGATGGGCTCGGCCGTGCAGGAACGCCAGCTCTTCAACATGGGGCAGGCCCGCAAGTTCATGCAGACGCTGCTCCACGGGCAGGGCATTCGGCGCCTCATCGAGCAGGACAAGACGCTCAGCCTCCGCGGGATGTTCTACAGCGGGCTCCACACCATTCAAGGAACCAAAGAAAAGACCTTCGACGATCAGACCGAGTCCGACGCGATCCTCGAGGACCTCGAGGTCACGCTCGGCAGCCTCCGTGAAGAGCTGCACATCTTCGCCAAAAAACGCGGCACCATGGTCGGGAACATCACCGTCATCGACTCCGGCGACGAGATCGACTGCCGACGCATGGGCACCGGCGGCTACGCGATCCCGAGCATCTGCGAGCCGGACGTGATCCAGTTCGAGAAGGTCGAAGCCGACTTCGTGCTGCACGTCGAGAAGGACACCGTCTGGCAGCGGTTCAACGAGGACAAGTTCTGGAAGACGCACAACTGCATCCTGACCGAGGGCAGCGGGCAGCCGCCGCGGGGCGTGCGACGGTTGCTGCACCGGCTCAATAAGGAGCACGGGCTGCCGATCATCTGCCTGCTCGATTGCGACCCGTGGGGGCACTACATCTACAGCGTCATCAAGCAGGGCTCGATCTCGCTCGCGTTCGAGAGCGAGCGCCTGGCGATCCCGGACGCCAAGTTCCTCGGCATCCGCTCCAAGGACTACGAGGCGTGCGAGCTGAGCGACGACGTGCAGATCGAGCTCAACGACCGCGACATCGCGCGGGCGAAGCAGATCATGGCCTACCCGTGGTTCGACGGGCACCGGGGGTGGAAGAACGAGATCGAGAAGATGCTCCGCAACGGGTTCAAGATGGAGGTCGAGTCGCTGATCACCAAGGACATCAGCTACGTGACGGAGACGTACGTCCCGGAGCGGCTGGCGGCCGAGGACTGGCTGGTCTGACCCCGCTCGCGGCTCGCGCTCCGCCCCTGTGCAAGAACGGCGAGGCCCGTTTCCTGCCCACTCCGGTGAGGTGGGGGCGAGGAGAAAAACAGCGATCGGATCGGTGTTTTGGGCGCTGACGGGGCTTGCGTCGTGAGGCGTCAGCGTGTATGTTCAACAAACTTGTCCCCCGGAACCGACAGGGCGGGAAGACGGGACCCCGGAGTTTTTGATCGTTTTTTGATAGGATAATCTACACGCGGGTTCGCCCCGCCATCCGGCCGCTGGTGTTGAGCGCGGGCTGGGAGCGTCTGGAGGTTACGCTCTCACCCAATCTCCGCCGGCGGCCGGTCTTTTTAACGGATTTTGTTCGGTTTGGCCTAGCTTTATCGCGACTCACCGCAGGATGCGTTGATCTGAGTCGGGCCGCCTTGAGCCATGGAAGCTGCAAAACCACCGGGCTTGCCTTGACGTGGGCGGTAATGATTCTACACTTCATCCGGATTAACGGATGAAGCGACCCGCCAAAGACATGCCGGTGACCGAACGCCTGAACGCCTTGGCCGAGCCTGTGCGTCTCCGGATGCTCCGCTTGCTGGAGCGTGAGGAATTGACGGTCGGCGAGGTTGCGAGCGTGGTGCAGTTGCCCCAGTCCACGGTGAGCCGCCACCTGAAGGTGCTGCTCGGCGGGGGTTGGCTGGCGCGGAGGAGCGTCGGGACGTCCACGCTGCACCGCCTGCTGCTGGACGATCTGGAGCCGGAATCGCGACGCCTGTGGATCGCCGTCCGCGATCAAGTGGGCGGGGGGACCGAGCTAGGCGAAGACGATCGGCGGCTCGAGGCGGTGCTCCAAGAGCGAGCCAGCGACAGCCAAGCGTTCTTCGGGCGGATCGCGGGGGAGTGGGACAGCGTGCGTGCGGAGCTGTTCGGCTCGCGGTTTACGCCGCTGGGCTTGCTGGGGCTGCTGCGTCCGGACTGGGTGGTGGCGGACCTCGGTTGCGGGACAGGGAACGCGAGCGAGGTGCTGGAGCCGTGGGTCGAGCGGGTGATCGCGGTGGACCTGTCCGAGCCGATGCTGGACGCGGCGCGGAAGCGGCTGGGCGAGCGGGACCGGGTCGAGTTCCGCACAGGCCCTTTGGAGAAGCTGCCGCTCGCGGACGGGAGCGTGGACGCGGCCGTCTGCCTGCTGGTGCTGCACCACGTCGCGGAGCCGGGCAAGGCGATCGCGGAGATACGTCGCGTGCTGCGGGCCTCGCGCTCGGGCGGGGTGGCGCTGATCGTCGACATGGTCGAGCACGACCGCGAGCGGTACCGCGACTTGATGGGGCACCAGCACCTGGGCTTCCGCACCGAAGAACTCGAAGAACTGATGAGCCGCGCCGGCTTCGCGACGGTGACGAGCCGCCACCTGCCGGCCGAGCCCGGGAGCAAAGGCCCCGGGCTGATCGCGACCGTCGGCTGGCTGGATGAAGCGACGACGTAACTGACGACGTGACCGAGGATGAACACAGGGGGTCGGCGTCCCGCCACGCGGCGGGGTGAGGCCTGAAGCACATGAGAACGAGCCCCGCCGGTGCGGGGCGCACGAGACACAGGAGCACCGATGACCACGATGACGACCCGCCCGCAGCTGACCCCCGACGAGATCGGCGGCCTGCAGTTCAAGGTCCGCGACCTCAAGCTCGCCGCCAGCGGGCGCCACGAGCTGCGCCTCGCGGAAGACGAGATGCCCGGGCTGATGGCCCTCCGCAACAAGTACAAGGGCAAGAAACCGCTCAGCGGCATCAAGATCACCGGCTCGCTGCACATGACCGTGCAGACCGCGGTCCTGATCGAGACGCTGACCGAGCTCGGCGCCGACGTCCGCTGGGCGTCGTGCAACATCTTCAGCACGCAGGACTCGGCCGCCGCGGCGATCGTCGTCGGTCGCCCCGAAACCGGCGGCACGCCCGAGAGCCCCAAGGGCGTGCCCGTCTTCGCCTGGAAGGGTGAGACGCTCAGCGAGTACTGGTGGTGCACCAAGCAGGCGCTGACCTGGCCCGACGGCTCGGGCCCGGACCAGATCGTCGACGACGGCGGCGACGCGAGCATGTTCCTGATCAAGGGCCTGGAGTACACCAAGGCCGGCGCGGTCCCCGCGTTCGATCCGAGCAAGGACTCCGAGGAGTGGGAGCAGGTGCTCAACACGATCCGGCAGACGATCGAGGAGACGCCGGAGTACTTCACGAAGAACACCCCGGCCGTCCGCGGCATCAGCGAAGAGACGACCACCGGCGTCCACCGCCTCTACCAGATGATGGAAGCCGGCACGCTGCCCTTCCCCGCGATCAACGTCAACGACAGCGTGACCAAGAGCAAGTTCGACAACGTCTACGGCTGCCGCCACTCGCTCATCGACGGTCTCAACCGCGCGACCGACGTCATGCTCAGCGGCAAGGTCGCGGTCGTCTGCGGGTACGGCGACGTCGGCAAGGGCTGCGTCCAGAGCCTGAAGGGGCAAGGCTGCCGCGTGATCGTCACCGAGATCGACCCGATCTGTGCGCTCCAGGCGGCGATGGAAGGCCTTGAGGTCAAGCCGCTGGAGGATTACCTCGAGTCGGCCGACATCTTCATCACGACGACCGGCAACAAGGACATCATCACGCTGGCGCACATGAAGAAGATGAAGGACAAGGCGATCATCGGCAACATCGGGCACTTCGACAACGAGATCCAGATGGAGAAGCTCATCAAGGATCCGGACGTCGAGCGCCGCAATGTCAAGCCGCAGTACGACGAGTTCTACTTCAAAAGCATGGACAAGAGCATCCTCGTGCTGGCCGAGGGCCGCCTGCTCAACCTCGGGTGCGCGACCGGGCACCCCAGCTTCGTGATGAGCGCGAGCTTCACCAACCAGGTGATCGCGCAGATCGAGCTGCACGAGAACCCCGAGAACTACGAGAACAAGGTCTACGTCCTGCCCAAGCACCTCGACGAGATGGTCGCCCGCCTGCACCTCGACAAGCTCGGCGTCAAGCTGACCAAGCTTAGCAGCGATCAGGCCGAGTACCTCGGCGTGCCCGTCGACGGCCCCTACAAGCCCAACCACTACCGCTACTAAACCTGCCTGCGGGCTTCCAAGCCCGCGAGCAGGCGGCGTGAACGCGAGACAAACCAGGCCCCGCCGTTCCGACGGCGGGGCCTGTGTTTTTTCCAAAACGCCGGGTGTGCCCCGGGCGAGCTCGCTTATTTGGTGCGTCGGCAGGCGCGAATAAACGCCTCGACGTCGGCGGTGGTGCGTGGGATATGAGCCGAGAGGTTCTGATGCCCCGCCTTGGTGACAAGCACGTCGTCTTCGAGGCGGACGCCGATGCCCTCGTCGGGGAGGTAGATCCCCGGCTCGATCGTCACGACCATGCCGGGCTGGAGTTTCCCGCCGGGGTTCGCGTCGTGAACTTCGGTGCCGAGGTGGTGCCCGATGCCATGGGGGTAGAAATCGCCGAAGCCGGCGTCGTTGATGACCGCGCGGCTGACCGCGTCGAGCTCTGCCAGCGTCACACCCGGTCGGACGGCCCGTGTCGTCTTGACCAGTGACTCGAGCACCACGTCGTAGACCTGCTTCTGACGCTTGCTGAACGTGCCGGAGGCCGGGAAGACGCGTGTGATGTCGGCGCAGTACCCGCGGTAGGACGCGCCGCAATCGACCAGCACGACGTCCCCGTCCTCGACTCTGCCGCCGCGCGAGCGGTAGTGCAGGACCGTCGAGTGCCGCCCGGCGCCGACGATGGTGTTAAATCCGGCCTCCTCGGCCCCGGCTTCGCCGAAGCCGTGCTCGAGTGCGCGTTGCAGGTCCAGCTCATCCACGCCGGGCTCGAGCATGGCGCACAGGCGCCGGTGCCCTTCGTGCGTCGCGTCGATGGCGCGTTTCATCAGGCGGATCTCGGCGGGGCTCTTGACCGCGCGCAGCCCCGGGAGCACGCCGGTCGCGTCTTCGATGGAAACACCGACGACGCGCTCGCTGACCTTGCGGAAGATCGCGAGATCCTCCGAGACCGGGGCGGCGTGCGAGGCAAAAGGGTGCAGGCAGGCGAGGCGTTTGGCGCGGGTAGCCGCGTGCTGAAGAAACGTCGGGAGCGCGTACGTGCGCATCACGCGGCGAAAACCCAGGCGGCTGCGCATCGAAGACGCGATCGGGTCCCGCTCGCCGTCCCATCGCTCCATCTCCGGGTCCAGCGGCTTCAAAAACAGCACACAACGGCGCGTCGGATCCTCCGATTTCGGGTCGAACAGCACCGCCGCCCCCGGCTCGTTGTCGATACCGGTCAGATACACAAAATCCGGGTTCGCGCGCCACCGACCGACCAGCGGCGCGCCGCCGTCACCCGCGAGCACGACGCCCACGGCCCCCTTCAACGCGCGCAACACGCGCTCCCGGCGGGCGACAAACTCGCGGACACCGATCCCGCCCGCGTTCGATGCGGCGCGGGCGGGCGCCGCGCTCGGGCGAGGCCCTGCCTTCGGCGACGAGCGGCGGCCCGGGCTCTTCTTGCTTGTGCGTTTCGCCAATGTGTTCACTCCCTTGCCGCGTCGCGGACACGGTCCAGCGTGCTCGATTCGTTCAGGTCGGTTTTTCCGAAGCCGGGGCGTGCCCCGGCGGCCTCGGCCTCGTCCTGCGCCTCGGCGTAGTTGCTCACGAGCATCGTTCGCGCCGCCGACGACGTGTCCGACGAGAGTTTGCGGATCAGCTCGATCCCGCTCTCCACGCCGTCGAAGCTCCCGTCCAGCACGCGGTTGATCAGCAGCAGCCCGGCGGTCTTCTCGGCCTGCAGGCCCTTGCTGTCGTTCACCATCACGATCTCGGCCTCCGGCACCGCGCGCCGGACCATCGCACGGATCGCCGCCGCATCCGGCACGCAGTGCCCGACCAGCGCGATCCGCGTCCCAGCTTGTTGCCCGTTCGATCCACTCATTATGTTCGCTCCTTCCGGCGCACGAGCACCTCGTGCGCACTCAATTCGATGATGACATGTCGCCACACGTACCGCGCGGGCTCGGGGCACGGGCCCGTGATCCGCTCGGCGGCCGCGCGGAGCGTCCGCCCCGCCAAGCGGTCCGCCCCCAGACCCTCCCCCATGCGTACCGCGAGCGAGCGGAGCAATTCCGCAACGACCACGGGACGGGCGCTGCGCAGCACGGTGCGATCGAGCGCCCACCGGGCGTCTTGCGCGGGGGCGCGGCGCGCCTCGGCGAGCAGCGCCTCGGCCGCGTCCTGAACGACCTGGTGCGCCTCGCCCGCCAGGCGTTGCGCTTCGGCAGCGCGGGCGGCCCCGCGCGGGGCGATCTCGCGCAGCCTCGGCGTGACGTCGGCGCGCAGGCGCGCGCGCAGGCGCGTCCGATCGCTGTTGGTCGCGTCGTGCACGGGCTCGTGGGCGTACATCGCGCACAGGCGGGCGGCGTCTTCCCGCGTGACGCTCAGCATGGGGCGGACGAGCGTCACGCCAGTCGCGCCCGGGCTCGCCCCAGCAGCGACGCCACGATCGCCTTGGAGGCGGCGTCGCTCGCGGACGCCCGCGAGCCCGCGCGGCCCGGAGCCGCGGAGCAGGCGCATGATCGCGGTCTCGAGCTGGTCGTCCGCGTGATGCCCGGTCGCGACAAACAGGCACTCGTGCGTGATCGCGAGGGCGGCGAGCGCGCGTTCGCGGGCCTGGCGCGCGTTAGCCTCGGCGTTTCCGGGGGTTTCTCGCACCGTTGCGTCGGCGTGGGCGATGCCGGTGCCGAGGCGACGCGCAAGTGCCTCGGCCGCGTCGCGGTCGCGGTCGGCTTCGGGCGCGGGGCGGAGGTCGTGACGCACGTGCGCGAGCACGACCGAGCCCGGAGCCGCCGAGGCGAGCGCGATCGCGAGACACGACGAATCCGTGCCGGCGGAGCAGGCGACGAGCGTTCGACGCTGGGCATCGCGCACGTCGCGACCGCCGGTGAGGCGTCTCCATGCGGCGATGATCCGGCGACAGGCCGGGTCGGCGCGGAGCGCCGCGGTCACGGGATCGGGCGGGGCGTGCGGCGTGGGCATCGGGGCATGGTATTCGACCCGTTCCTAGTTCGACCCCTCGGGGCGGCTTACGCCGGGTCGGCCCCGGGCGCGGGGGCCCCGTCGGGATCCGGCGGGGCGTCGCCCGGTTCCTCTTCTTCCTCGTCGTCGGTGAACTTGAGGAACGGGATCGCACCGTCGATCTGACGCACGATCCTGAGAATCGACGCGAGCGTGCGGTCGAGGCTCTGGAGCGTGGTGTTCACGCTCGCGAGCGAGGTGTCGATCGTGTCCAGCACCTCGAGCTGACTCTGCAGCGACTCCAGCTGAGCCTGGAGCGTCTCCAGCATCGCGTTGGTGTCGTCCACGGCTTCCAGCTTCTGGTCCACCGTCACCAGCGTGTCGTTCGCGGCGACGAGCTGGTCTCGGATCTCCCAGACGATGCAGCCGGGCATGGCCGAGCCGGCGGCGAGCAGAAACAGCCCGATCAACGCGGGACGACGGTGGCAGGTACTCGGGTTCATCTCGGCGTGCTCCCTCTCCTTTGCGGAGATGCCATATCTATGGGCTCGTCGCGCCCGAGGTCGGTCGCGATTCGGACGGCGCTCCGGGGCGATGATACTCTCAGGGCGCGGGGTATCGCCCCGGGATCCGCGAGCCGCGATGAGCGAGGACCGCCCGTGCAGGACGCACAGACCACCTGGACCGTCGCGCAGGAGAGCCGTCCGCTGATTGCGCAGGACGCGTCGGGATCGGCGGACGCCCCCGGGGGCGGGGGTGGGAGCCCGATCGCGCAGCAGTTCTTGTTCGCGTTCGGTGTGCTGGTGCTGATTGTGGTCTCGCTCCGCCTTCTGCGAAAGTCTCAGGCGAACCGTGCCGCGCTCGCGGATCGGTCGGAAGACCCGCGCGAGCGGATCGAGCAGGTTCGTCAGGCCGCCGGCGAGCGTCAGTCGATCGACACGCTGATGGCCGACGCGACCGAGCTGACCCAGCGTCTGGCGGCTCAGCTTGAGAACAAGGCGGTGCGTCTCGAGACGCTGATCGCCGAAGCCGACGAGCGTCTGCGCCGCCTAGAAGCCGGTGGAGAGGGCTCGGGGCGTGAGCGGGCTCAGGAGGGCGATCCCCCGGCGCCGGTCACAGGGCGGCGTTTCGCGGATCAGCCCAGGAGCGGGCCGCCCGCGAGCGATCGCCCGACTCGCCACGCGCCCCCGATGGAGCCCGGGGCGGATGCCGATGAGGGCGGCGTGCCCGCGGGCCATACGCGCGTCTTTGAACTCGCCGATCGCGGGCTGACCCCGATCGAGATCGCGCGCGAGGTCAACCAGCCGACCGGGCAGGTCGAACTGATCCTCGCCCTCCGCCGCCGGGCGTGAGCGGGGTCATTCGCGTCCGGGAGCGGGCGTGCCCAAGCTGCGACGCACGGCGTCCAGAGCCAGAATTTCGAAGATCACGTGCCCCGCGAGCAGGGCCGTGTTCTGGTTCACGTCGCGATCCGGGAGCACCTCGACCACGTCGGCCCCGACGATGTTCGCCCCACGGAGCGAGCGTAGAGCCTGGAAAATCTCGAAGCTGGTGAACCCGCCGTGGCTCGGCGTGCCCGTGCCCGGGGCGTAGGCGGGATCGATGCAGTCGATGTCGAAGCTCAGGTAGGCCTCGTCGTCGGCGAGCGTGCGCACAAAGTCGTCGATCACGCGCTGCCCGCCGCCTCGCCACTGTTCGTAGGTGAGCACGGTGACGCCGTGTTTTTTGGCGTAGTCGAGATCGTGCCGGGTGTTGAGCGGGCCCTTGATGCCGACGGTGAGCATGCGTTTCGGGTCGATGAGCCCGTCTTCGATCGCGCGGATGAACGGGGAGGCGTGGGTGAAGCGTTCGCCGAGGATCGCGTCCACGGTGTCGAGATGGCTGTCGAAGTGGAGCATCGCGAGCCCGCGCTCGGGTCGCCCGCGCCGCTCCCAGGCGGCCTTGATGCAGGGATACGCGATCGAGTGATCCCCGCCCACCGCGAGCAGTCGCGTGCGGGACGGGTCGGCGAGCCCGCGCGCGAAATCAAAGACCGAGTCGGCGTTGGCCGAGCACGAGTAGGGGAGCACGGGCGCATCCCCCGCGTCGGCGAGGCTGAGGACCTCGCGGAGGTCCACGTCGTGCTCGGTGTGGTAGTGCTTGACGTACTGGCTGGCGTCGCGGATCGCGCGCGGGCCGAAGCGGGCGCCGGGGCGGTAGGTGACCGCGGAGTCAAACGGAACGCCGAAGAGCGCCCAATCGACGGGTTGGTGCGCGGGCTCGACGTCTTCGAGCCTCGGATAGCGGCAGAAGGTGCTGATGCCGGCGAAGCGGGGCTGAAGGCGAGGGTCGGGCAGTCGTGTGCGGAAGTTTTCGCTCATCGCCCCAGCGTAGAGCTTCGGCGGCGTGTGTGCGGCTTTAGCGGGCTTCTTCGGGGACCAGGGCGAGGGTGGGGCCGGGGATCTCGCCCATGCCCCGCAGGCGGTCGGAGGCCTCGGGGTGCCCGGGCTCGACATAGATGACCATGCGGAGGCGTCGGCGTTCGTTCTGGACGTCGCCGACCTGGCGGTAGAAGTTCGCGAGGTCGAGCTGCGGCCCGGCGGATTGGCCGCGGTCGGCCTGGGCGGCGCCGAGGAAAGCGACCTCCGCTTCATCGACCGCGCCGACGCGGGCCGAATAGTCGCCGAGGCGGCTGTAGTCGCCGACACGCCCGCGCCGCTCGACCTCGCCCCGGAGCAGCCGGAAGAGGTCGTCGATCGCGCCGGCCTGGAACATCGCCTCGGCGAGCAGCTCGGTGTACTTCTCTTCCGAGGGGCGGACGTCGCGAGCGACTTCCATCAGTTCGCGTGCTTCGCGGGGGCGTCCGAGGGGCAGAAGCGTCCGTGCGAGGTGGTACTTGGCTTCGGGATCTTCGGGCTTCCGGTTGGCCCACTGCTGGTAGAGGGCGCGGGCCTGCTCGTACTGCCCGATGGAGTAGGCGGTCGCGGCGTCGGCTCGCACCATGGAGAGCGAACGCTGGCTCCCACATCCGGACGCGATCGCGAGGGCGGCGGCTGCGCAGACGCCGAGAATGAGAGTGTTCAGCCGACCGCGCAGCGGGCGGGCGGAGGAAAGAGCGGTCCGGTGCTTGAAGGTCATGTCGCCTCGTTCCTTGACAATCCGCCCGACAGGGGCGTGTGCGGTCCATGACGACGGCTTGCCCATCCGGTCCTCGGTGGGCCCGCCCGTCGGTCACGCATGGTATCGGGCGGGCCTCCGCTCAGCCTGCAAACACGCGTGAGCCGCGAGAATCCCGCGGGCGAGGCTCGATGGCTTCCGATCAACGGGTTCTCCTCGACTGGGCCCGATCGCCCGGGGAAGATCCCGCGTGTCTGCAGAGCCCGGACAAGGCGTGCGTTCGCAGCAAGCTTCGCTCGGCGGGTGGGGGCGCTGGGCCGTCCTGCGCCATGAGCTGCCCGACGGCTCCCACCATTTCGATCTGTTGCTCCAGCGACCCGGGCGCGAGGCATCGGACCGCGTTCCGACGTTCCGCTGCCCGCAGGAGCCAGCGGTGAAAGGCCCCGGTTCGGCCCAAGACGTTGAGCGCCTCGCGGACCACCGGGCGGTGTACCTACATTATGAAGGCCCTGTTTCGGGTGGTCGCGGGGTGGTTCGGCGCGTGCTGGGCGGGGAAGTTGCGGCTTGGGCGGACCTGGGCGATGCGGCGGGTCTCCGCGTGCGTCTGCGGCACGACGATCAGCGGGCGGACTGGATCGTGCGGATCGAGAGCCCAGCGAGCGGGGGGACGGAGCGTCTTTGGGTGACGAGGGGGTCGGCGTGTGCTGAATCGTGGGGATGAGCCTTGGAGGCGAGGGGCGATTGTGTTAGGGTGGAGCGACGGCTGACTTGTTCTTGGGTTGGTCGCTCGCAAGTCGCAGCCCTCCGCGGGCTGTTCGTGCCCGCGTCGGGGCGGCCCTGTCTGAAGGGAGGCCGCGGTGCGTTTGCCCCAGCCTGTGCGCTCGCCGAGCGCGTTTGATCAATCGTTCGATGGCGACTCGATCCCCGTCGATTCGGGTGAGCCGATGCCGGTGCCGATCTACCGCGACGCGAACGGCCGCGTGGTGGAGAAGGGCGACGATCCGCCGTCGCCCGTGCCGGTGCGCCGGGCGCCGACGTCGTCGGGGGCGTCCGACCCGACGCCCGGCGAGTTTTCCAAGATCCGCCAGCTCGACCAGGCCCTCAGCGGCGCGTCGCGCCACGAGGAAGCCTGGAACCGGACGCCGAACGTGACGGGGATGGGCGCGATCCACGTCAAGAGCTTCCACTGCAAGCTGACGGGTGACTGTTTGAATCTGCTCGATCAGCAGATCAACGAGTGGCTGGACGCGCACCCGCAGTACGAGGTCAAGCAGGTGACGACCAGCGTCGGGGAGTGGTCGGGCAAGACGCGGGAGCCGAACCTGATCGTCAACGTCTGGGTGTGATCGCCCCGCCGGAGGGATCGGCGCGGTCTGCATCGCGGCTCGCCACGGGGTCCTGCGGTGCGGTTTGACCGGATCGTGCCGGGATCGCCGATAAACCCGCCATGTGCGGGTTTGTGGGCGTGGTCGCGTGCGGTGATCGTTCCGTCTCGGTGAGCGAGCGGGATGTGGTCGCGATGCGCGACCGCCTGACCCGGCGCGGCCCCGACGACGCGGGCGTGTGGCTGGATAGCCATGCCGCGTTCGGGCACCGGCGTCTCGCGGTGCTCGACCCGACGCCCGCCGGGCGACAGCCGATGGCGACCGAGGACGGGCGCTTCGTGCTCGTCTACAACGGGGAACTCTACAACGACGCGGAGGTCCGGGGCGAGCTTCGCGCCCGCGGCGTGCGCTTCCGGACCGCGTGCGACACCGAGACCGTCCTCCGTGCGATCGAGGCGTGGGGCTCGGCCGCGCTGCCTCGCCTCCGTGGGATGTACGCCTTGGCGTGGTACGACACCTTCGAGCGTCGGGTGGTGCTGGCGCGCGATCCGCTCGGGATCAAGCCGCTGTGCTGGTGGCTCGGGCCCGTGGACGGGGGGGTGGAGCTGGTCTTTGCGAGCGAGGTGACGGGCGTGCTGGCGCACCCGTCGGTGCCGGCGCGCCCGGACTGGGTGACGGTCAGCGCCTATCTCACGACGATCCGGACGACGCTGGAGGACCGAACGCTGTTTGAGAACGTGCGCACGCTGCGCCCGGGGGAGCAGGTGGAGCTGGGCCTCGGCGGGACGGAGCCGCGGGCGAAGGCGGCGATCGTCACGCTGCCCCCGCCGGAACGCAGCGATGGAGCGGACGCGACGCGAGCGACCCGGGCGGCGATTGAAGGATCGGTGCGCGCGCATCTTCGCAGCGACGTGCCGGTCTGCACGCTGCTCTCGGGTGGGCTCGACAGCTCGGCGTGCGCGCTGATCGCCTCGCGCGAGCTGGCGGACCTGCGGAGCTACTGCGCCGGGGCGAGCGAGGACGAGGCGCCGGTCGGCGGCGTCGCGCAGTCGGAGGATTTCGCGTTTGCGCGCTTGGTCTCGGAGCGGCTTGGGACGCGCCACGCCGAGGCGGTGGTCTCGCGCGAGCTGTTCGGCGAGCGGTGGCGGTGGATGGTGGGGGAGCTGGGCGTGCCGCTGAGCACGCCGAACGAGACGGCGATCTACGAGGTCGCGTCGAGGCTGCGGGCCGATGGGTGCGTCGTGACGCTCAGCGGGGAGGGGGCGGACGAGCTGTTCGGCGGCTACGACGCGCCGCTCCGCATGGCCGCCGCCCACGTCGCGAGCGGCGACGCGGACCCCGGCGTCTTTCAATTGCTCGCGGCCCAGTGGACGGCGCTGGAACAGAAGCCGGCGGTGCTCAGCGCGGGCGCGTGGCGCGCGTGCGGCGGCGATAGCGAGCTCGTCGCCTCCTACCGCGCGGCGTTCGAGCGCGTGCGCACGGGCGCGGACCCGCTGAGCGACCACCTCCGGTTCCACAGGCTCGTCAACCTCGAAGGCCTGCTCCGTCGCCTCGACACCGCGACGATGCTCGCCTCGGTCGAAGGGCGGACGCCGATCGCGGATGTGCGCGTCGCCGCCCTTGCCGAGTCGCTCCCGATGCGCGACCGGTTCGTGATCGCGGGGGACGGCACGGCACGCACGAAGATCGTGTTGCGGGCCGCGTTCAGCGAGGACCTGCCTCGCGAGGTCGTCGAACGTCCGAAAGCCAGCTTCCCGCTCCCCTTCCAGCGGTGGGTGGGGGACCAGATCGGCGTGCTACGTCAGAGCGCGTTCGCACGCGAGGCGTTCACGCCCGAGGCGATCGAGACGGTGTGCGCGGACACGGAAAAGTCGTGGACACTCGCGTGGCCGATGCTGAACCTGGCGATGTGGGGACAGCGGTGGTGGGGGTGAGGCGGGTTATTCGCCGAACCAGACGTCGATGCGTTCGGTCTGGTCAAGGTCCAGGCGTGCGTCGCTGAGTTCGACCAGACGGTCGTCGATGAAGTAGAGCCAGCGTTCGAACGTCGCCGACCCGCTCCGCTCCTGCGCGCGGATCTGGTAGATATGCAACTCCGCATCGCGTAATCGTCGGTTCTCGCGGAGCGTGATCAGCTCCGCCGGGTAGACCTGCAGGGCCTCGGTGCGGCGCATGCCGAGGCGGGCCTCCCGATTCGCGGCGAGCAGGGTGCTCATCTCGCCCCCGGAGATGGTCCGCACGCGGGTCGGGGTCGAGCTCCCCCGGTTTCCCACGGCCACCACGCACCCGGTCATCCCGAGCACGCTGGTCGCAACAAGCAAACCCGCGCAGAGGCGGGCGAGACGGTCACAGCGGAGCGTCGTGGTCTTCGTCGCAATCTTCATCATGGCGGACATCCCATCTGGCGTGTGTGTTCCTCTGTCTCGCAAGACTCAACAGAAAGCGTTGGGAGCGGTTCCAGAGCGGTTTCATGCGCTCCGGCGCGGCCTCGGCACCGGGACGGCCGCGAGCAGCTGCTGCGTGTACGGGTGCTGCGGGTCGGTCAGGATCTGGTCGCGGTCCCCGGCTTCCGCGATCCGCCCTTGCCGCATCACCGCGATCCGCTTGCACACGTGCTGCACGACCGCCATGTCGTGGCTGATGAACAGATAGCTCAGCCCCATATCCCGCTGCAGGTCGGTCAGCAGGTTGATGATCTGGGCCTGGATCGAGACGTCGAGCGCGCTCGTCGGCTCGTCGCAGACGATGAACCGCGGGTTCAGCGCGAGCGCACGCGCGATGCCGATGCGCTGGCGTTGCCCGCCGGAGAACTCGTGCGGGTACCGCTCGGCCGCCGCCCGGGACATCCCGCAGCGCTCCAGCAGCTCCCGCGCCTGGGTCAGGAGCCGGTCCTTCCCACGCGCCAGCCCATGAACCAGTAGAGGCTCGGACACGATCTCCCACACCCGCATCCGCGGGTTCAGGCTCCCCGCCGGGTCCTGGAAGATGATCTGCATGTCCCGGCGCAGCGCCCGGTCCGCGGCTCCCCGGGCGGCCAGCACGTCCTGCCCGTCGAACGTCACCGTCCCCCCGATGCGGACGCCGTGGACCGGCGTGATCAGGCGGAGGATCGTCCGCCCGACCGTGGTCTTGCCGGAGCCCGACTCCCCGACCAGCCCGAGCGTCTCCCCCCGGGCGAGGTCGAACGAGACCCCATCGACGGCCTTCACATGGTCGGTCACCGTCTGGAGCACCCCGCCACGCTGCGGGAAGTAGCACGTCAGCCCGCCCACGCGCAGCAGCGGCACCCCGCCGTCGGGCGGGGGCGAACGCTCGCCACGCTCGGCGGGCGGGTTCTCGGGCGTCGGCCCGGTCGGGGCGGCAGTCGGGGCGGCGGTCGGCATGACGCCGATTGTACCGGAAAGGCCTGCCGCGACGGCGCCCCGGGAGGGAACAGGCCCGGTCCGGCCCCGCCTGGCTTGACGAGCCGCCCCGTTGCGGCAATAGTGGTCGTCCCCGAGGAGGCCGCCGCAAGGCGTGCCAAGCCGGCGACGGGCGCGTAGCTCAGTTGGTAGAGCACGGCATTGAAAATGCCGGTGTCGGTGGTTCGAGTCCGCCCGCGCCCATTTCCCCTCCTTTACAAGCCATCCGCCACGCCCCGTCACGGTCCTAGTCGCGACGGCGTGATCGACAGCGTGGACGGCGACCTGCTCTTGCAGCACCACGGCGTGGGCCTGCCGGCGTTGCCGTCGGGCCAGATCTCCGACTCGACCCACGCGGGGGGCCCTGGGAACGCGGTCGGGTATACTGGCCACCTGTTCGACCCGGACCTGGGCCTGTACCTGGCTCGGCACCGCTGGTACAGCCCGGCGCAAGGGCGGTGGGTGAGCAGGGATCCGATCGGGTACCTCGATGGGATGAACCGGTATCAGTATGTCCAAAGTAGCCCGAAACTATACATGGACCCCAACGGGCTCTATCCAGTACCAGCCGTTGACACACCAAATTACAATCGACCGCTTATACCAAGTGATGATTTGGCACTCCAAAATATAAAGCCCAAAACGGGAAAATCGTCAGATTCAATATGGGCTGTTGTTCGCCAAAATTCCGGCTATACGGATTCTTCAGTCGGAACAATAGTGGCCAACCAGGCAGTATCTACAGGAATTACCTATCTTCTGACGAATAAAGTAATCGGCGGAAACTCAAAAAGTGCACACGCAATCAAAATAGTATATTCTGTAATGTTTGGAGTGGGCACAGAAGGTGTAGTAATGACAGTGTTTAGAAATGAGTATGATATTCCATTTTCTGGCATTAGAAATAAAACTTTGGCAACAATACTTTGCGTTATTGCGAATGGGGCTTCTGTAAATTCGTTACGCCGATCGGCGGGTTTGTTGTTGGCGAAATTGTAGTAGCTGGATCAGAAAAGGCAATTGAAAGGGCAGACGAAGTATTGATTTATATTCTTCTTCGATTTTTTTGGAGAGACACGTGTAGAGAATACGAGGCGAAGGATTAGTGCCATAATGGGCAAGATGCCAGTAGTTAATAAATATCTCAAAATTAAATTTACCAAACAACCACCGGACGCCGTCGCATCTACAATAATAGTTGATGATTTTAAACGCGAAATTTTTTATCGAAGATGTGCTGTAGGTGTAATGTTTATTATAGTCCCGTCAGCGGGAATATCGCTGTGGCTGCTTGCAGCGTCTGGATACAGTGGCGGGATCCCAGTCGATGCCAGCCAATGGTATCGACTGGGATCGTTTGTAGCAATAGTATTGGTGTTGCCAATCCTGCTTATTTGGACATCAAGCCGAGAAAAAATCGCGACCATTTTTAGTTCAAATGCACCGGAGGAATCAGTATCAAATTTTTGCTCGCAAATTTTCCTGTTACCAGCCCCATTATCGATCCACGAAGAATCGCTACAAAAATTTTATGTTATATTTTATGATTTTGACAAATCAATTCCAATCGGGCATGGGAGTATAAAATACATAAAATACGACAAGCATTCAATACTGATACATTCGGCTGTTCTTCAAGAAGCCGGCCGCGGCGAGCACCCCAGTTCTGATCAGGGAGATCGCATATTTTGGCCTGCAAAAATTGTCTGAAGCCGCCAAAGAGTACGACCCTGCACAGGCGTCGGCTGAAAGAGGACCATTTGATCGACCTACTGTGCGATGTTGAACGTGCCCTTCGTTGCTTGATGCCCCTACTGCTTCGCCGAGCACCGGCGGCCGAGTGACAGGCACAACGATGGGACGTGACCGTCCAGGAGGCGAGGCGGTGGGCGAGGGGGTCGGTGGGCTCAGCTTTCGTCTGCCGGCATCACCATGTCCGAATAACTCAGCGAGATTGGCTCACCCAGCGCCGGGCCCATCGCTTCCCGGAGGCGTCGGACGGCCGCGTGGCACTTGACTACGTTGTTCGTCCGGCTCACCAACGCCTCGAACTCGATGAACCGTCCGAGCCCTTCGACGTCGTCGAGGTGGATCCGCACGTGGTCGGCCGTATAGAGCTCCCGCGTCTTGCGGACCACGCACAGCACCGGGAGCGGGCGCGAGCCGAAGCGTTCGATCGCCGTGCGCTCGTCGAAGAGGTCGAAGTGGCTAAGCCGCGGCTCCAGGCGGTTGATCCGGTCGTAGCGGATCCACTGGTCGGGCTCGCCGACGGTCTCGCGTTTTTTGAGCCGCCCGGTGGGGACGCGGAAGTAGGTGTCGGTCTGCACGAGCGTGCCGGCGTGCGCGCCGCCGAGGCGAAGGATCGCCGCCCGGGCGATCGCCGGGTCGCGGAGCTCGAGTTTGCATTCGACGTTGTGCATGGGAAGGCACTAGGGACGAGGGATTGGGCAAAAGGTGGCGATTGGGGGGGAGCGTAGCTTAGGGGCTAGGTTGGGCGGTGGGGTTTGGGCAGTTGTTCGATGAGCTGGGGTTCGGTCCAGACGTCGATGCCGAGTTGGTGGGCTTTGTCGAGCTTGGAGCCGGCCTTGTCGCCCGCGATGACGAGATCCGTGTTCTTGCTGACCGAGCCGGTGACGCTGGCGCCGAGGGATTCGAGCAGCTCGGTGAGCGCGGTGCGGTCGAAGTGTTCGAGGCTGCCGGTGAGCACGATCGTCTTGCCGGCGAAGGCGTTGTCACCCGACGCGGGTTCGGCGTTCGCTGGGCGGTAGTCCTTGCTCGTGAGGTCGACGCCGACAGCCCGCAAGTCCGCGAACGTGCGCGTGGCGGCGGGGGAGTGCAGGTAGGCGTGGACGATCGGGGCCGTGTCCGCGCCGAGCCCGGTTTCGTAGACGTCTTCGAGCTTGTCGTCGCTGCCCGTGAGCGCCTTGCGCTTCTTCTTGCTCATGGTGTTGACGGCCGTCGGCATGAGCTGCCAGACCTCGGCCGCGAGGAGCGCGTCCAGGCTCTCAAAACGACGCGCGAGCGCGCGGGCCGTCGCGTCGCCCACGTGCCGGATCCCCATCCCCGCCAGCACGCGAGCGAGCCCGCGGGACTTGGCCGCCTCGATCCCCGCGAGCAGGTTCTCAAGCTTCTTCTCACCCATGCGATCGAGCGTCAGCAACGCCTCGGCGTGTTCGTGCAGGCGAAACACGTCGGCGAAATGCTCCAGCGGGATCGGCGCCGTCTCCGCCGGGACGCCGAGTTCGGCCCGTCGCGGATCGTCAACGGCGAGGGCGGTCGCACGGATCAGGTCGATCGTCGATTCTCCGAGTCCGTCGATGTCCATCTGCTTGCGCCCGGCGAACCAGATAAGTTTCTCGCGCATCTGGGCCGGGCACTCGGGGTTGGTGCAGCGCCGGGTCGTTTCGAGCTCCGGCTTGCCCTCGGCCTCCGGCGGCTCGACCTCGACCGGGCCGGCGCACTCCGGGCAGGTCGCCGGCGCGACGATCCTCTTCGCACCCTTCGTGCGCGCGCTCGCGACCACGCCGACGACGTAGGGAATGATCTCGCCGGCTTTCTCCACCTCGATCGTGTCCCCGACGCGGATGTCCTTCTGGCGCACCTGCCCGTAGTTGTGCAGCGTCGCGTGCTGGACGGTCGTCCCGGCGAGCAGGACCGGCTCCATCCGCCCTCGAGGCGTGATCTTGCCGGTCTTGCCAACTTGGTGATCGACGCCGATGAGTCTGGTGGTCTTCCGCTCGGCCGGGTACTTGTACGCGATGACCCATCGCGGGCTCTTGCTCGTGAAGCCGAGCTTGTCCTGCAGGTCGAACCGGTCGACACGGACGACCATGCCGTCGGTCAAGACGTCGAGCGAGCCCCGCCGCTTGTCGAAGGCCTCGATCGCGCGCACGATCTCGTCGGCGCTCGCGCACCGCTCCGCGTGCGGGTTCGTCGGCACGCCGAGCTTGCGGATCCGCTCGCAGAAATCCCAGTGATTTTCTGCAAAACCCGACTCGCTGATCTCACCCCGCCCGTGCGCATGAAACCGCAGCCCGCGCTCGGCGGCCGCCTTCGGGTCGAGCTGCTTCAGCGTCCCCGCGCACGCGTTCCGCGGGTTCATGAATGGCTCCAACCCGTTCCGCTCGCGCTGCTCGTTGAGCTTGGCGAACGCGGAGTTGGGAATGAAGACCTCGCCGCGGATTTCCAGCACCTTCGGCGGCTTCACATTGTCCGCATCGAGTCGCAGCGGCACACCGCGGATCGTGCGCACGGTGTGCGTGATGTCGTCACCCCGCTCGCCGTCGCCGCGAGTCAGTGCGTACGCGAGCACCCCGCGTTCGTAGCGCAGGCTGACGGCCACGCCGTCGATCTTGGGATCGCAGACAAACCAGACCGTCTCGGCGTCGGGCGCGGCAAACAGCGAGCCGCCGCCGGATGGCGCGGGAACACCGAGCGCCTTGAGCGTGCGCGTGTGCCAGGCTCGGATTTCACGTTCGTTGTATGTGTTGTCGATCGACCGCATCGGCACGGCGTGCCGGCGGGTCTTGAAGCCTTGGATCGGCTCGCCGCCGACACGCTTGGTCGGGCTCGCGGGGTCGTCCAGTTCAGGGTGCTCGCCTTCGATCGCCGCCAGTTCCGAGAGCAGGTCGTCATACTCGCGGTCGGACATCATCGACTCGGCGTCGATGTAGTACGCCCGGTTGGCGCGGTGCAGAAGGGCTCGCAGCTCGCGCACGCGGGTTTCCGGGGTGGGGCTGGCGGAGGATGAACGCTTGGCCATCGGGTGGATCGTACCCGAGGGGTCGCACGGTGTGCGTGCCGAAGCCCACAGCTCAGAGAGCTGTGCCACCAGGGATCTCACAGCTCGTAGAACTGTGCCACCAGGGGAATGCACACGCCGCCGGGCGTGGGGCGGGCGACTTGGTTAGGCTATCCGGTCAGCCGCCGCACACTGTGGGAGGACGTCGCTTGAGCATCCACTGGCCGATCATCCGGAACCTCGTCACCCGCCCGCGCCACCCGTTCGTTGCCGACGACCGTCGGACGTACAAAGGGATCGAGATCCTCGTCGCCGCCCTCCACGTCGCGGGGGAGATCGAGCGCAAGAGCGAGTCCAAGACCGTCGGCGTCATGCTCCCCTCCAGCGGGGCGTTCCCGATCGCCGCCCTCGCCGGGTGGATGCTGGGCAAGACCGTCGTCCCCCTGAATTTCCTCCTGAAGCAGTCCGAGCTGCAGTTCGTTATCGACGACTGCGGGTGCGACACGATCGTCTCGGCCGGGCCGATGCTCGACTACCTGGGCTACGAGCCGAAGGTCAAGACCATCATCCGGATGGAGGACCTCAACTTCAAGAGTCTGCCCGATCTGCGCTGGCCCGCCCGCTCAAGCGACGACGATCTCGCGGTCCTGCTCTACACCAGCGGCACCAGCGGGCTGCCCAAGGGCGTGATGCTCACGCACGGCAACCTCAAGGCCAACGTCCGCCAGTGCACGCAGCACATCAACATCGGCCGCGACGAGGTCTTCTTCGGCGTGCTCCCGCAGTTCCACTCCTTCGGGCTGACCGTCCTGACGCTCCTGCCGCTGATCACGGGCTCGCGCGTGGTCTACGCCGCCAAGTTTGTGCCGCAGCAGATCATCGCGGGGTTCAAAAAGCACAAGCCGACGGCCTTCATCGCGATCCCCTCGATGTACAACGCCCTGCTCAGCGCCAAGAACACCCAGCCCGAGGACTTCGAGAGCCTCCGCTACATCGTCTCCGGCGGCGAGCCGCTCCCGGACGCGGTCTTCGAAAAGTTCCGCGATCGGTTCGGCGTCACGATCAACGAGGGCTACGGGCTGACCGAGACGGCCCCGGTCACCAACTGGTGCCGCCCGAATGAGACCCGCCAGCACTCCGTCGGCCCGGCCCTCCCCGAGATCGACCAACGCATCATCGACCCCGAAACCGGCAGGCCCCAGCCCGTCGGCGGCGAGGGCGAGGTCCAGATGCGCGGGCCCAACATCATGCAGGGCTACTACAACCGCCCCGACGAGACCAAGGCCGTCTTTACCGAGGACGGCTACTTCCGCAGCGGCGACATCGGCAAGCTCGACAGCGAGGGCTTCCTCTTTATCACCGGGCGGCTCAAAGAGATGCTGATCGTGGGGGGAGAGAACGTCTTCCCGCGCGAGATCGAGGAGGCGCTCGTCCGCCACGAGGCTGTCAAGGCGGCCGGCGTGGTCGGCAAGACCGACCCCGTCCGCGGCGAACTTCCCGTGGCGTTCATCGAGCTGGAAGACGATGCCCCGGCGGATTTCGACCCCGACTCGCTCAAGGCCTTCTGCCGCGACCTCATCGCCGGGTACAAGGTGCCCCGGGAGATCCACGTGCTGGACGCCCTGCCGCGGAACCCGACGGGCAAAATCCTCCGCCGAGAGCTCAAGGCGATCGTGGACGGGAAGAAGGACGCCGCGGGTTCGGCGGGCGATAGACACCCGAAATCGGTCGGGTCTGGCGACGCCGACGAGCGGTACGACGTGGACAAGGCCTGAACAACGCTCGTTCTGCGCGCGTTCCCGACCGATACACTCCTGAATCACGGACCCCACCCCCGGAGCGCCCCCATGGACCTGTACATCGACACCGCCAACCTCGACGAGATCAAGAAAGCCCACGACATGGGCGTCCTCGACGGCGTCACCACCAACCCCAGCCTCATCGCCAAAGAGGGCATCGACTACACCAAACGCCTCGCCGAGATCTGCGAGGTCGTCCAAGGCCCGGTGAGCGCCGAGGTCATCGCGGTCGACTACGACGGCATGATCAGCGAGGGACGCGACCGGGCGAAGATCGCCGAGAACATTGTCGTGAAGCTCCCCTCGACCGTCGCGGGCGTGAAGGCGTGCAAGACGCTGAGCGACGAGGGGATCCGGACGAACCTGACGCTCTGCTTCCAGCCGCTGCAGGCGCTGATGGTCGCCAAGGCCGGGGCGTTCCTGGTCAGCCCGTTCATCGGGCGTCTGGACGACATCGGGCAGGACGGCATGGACCTGATTCAGCAGATCCGCCAGGTCTACGACAACTACGGGTACCCGACGAAGATTCTCGCCGCCAGTATCCGGCACTCGCAGCACCTGCTCGCGTGCGCCCTGGTCGGGGCCGACGTCGCGACCGTGCCCTACAGCGTCATCGAGGGCATGATGAAGCACCCCCTCACCGACAGCGGCGTCGAAAAATTCGTGAGCGATTACAAAAAAGCCTTCGGCTAAATCCCCCTCCGCCCGAGTCCCTCGTCCCTATTGCCTAGCGCCTCGTCATCCCCGATCTCAAACACAAACTCCACCTCCACCGGCACCCCCAGCGGCAGGCTGCTCGCGCCCACGGCCGCCCGGGCGTGCCGACCTGATTCGCCGAAGATTTCGAGCATCAGGTCGCTCGCGCCGTTGATGACCCCCGGGTGCCCGGTGAATTCCGGCGTCGCGGCCACGAACCCCCCGAGGCGGATCACCCCCCGGATCCGGTCCAGCGACCCCACGCCCGCTTTGACGGCCGCCAGTGCGTTGATCGCGCACAGGCGAGCCAGTTCCTTCGCCCGCTCCGATGAAACATCCGTCGGCACTATTCCTGTTTCGACAGGCTTCCCGCCCACGACCGGGATCTGCCCGCTCACGAACGCGAGGTTCCCGACCACCCGCACGGGGACATAGCTCGCCACCGGTTTCGGGGCTTCTGGCAGCTTGATGCCCAGCTCTTGGAGACGATTTTCCACGTGGTGGGGAAGATTTTCAGGGTTTTCTTTGGCGTGAACTGTGGGCATGGGGCGTTCTCTCCCGGGTGTTCGGGGCTTTTCGGGAACCGACTCGCCTTGACCGGCGGATCGTTGTGTGTACTTTACTGCAGCCTGCGCAGGCTTGGGTGAGCGGGCGGAGCCCGTATGTTAAGCCAATGCCCTGATCGGCGGCCGCAAGCCGCCACCTGATTTCAGGGGTTCTCCGCTCACCGACATCCCGACGCCGACCCGCCCGCGTGCGACCACGCGCGGGACCCGTCGGCGGCTCCCCGGTCGATGCGTCGCCCGGGTGATGATCCGAGATGGGCGTGTGCCCGTCCGGCGGTGTCGAATATTTTGCCGAGGCGTGGTCAGCCGCGGCACAGTTTGGAGAACTGACTCATGCGTATGTTGAATGGAAAGCGTGGTTTCACGCTGATCGAGCTTCTGGTGGTCATCGCGATCATCGCGTTGCTCATCGGCATCCTCCTGCCGGCGCTGGGCAAGGCCCGTCAGAGCGCCCGCCAGCTCAAGGACTCGACCCAGGTCCGCGGCATCGTTCAGGCGATGACGATCTGGGCGGGCAACAACAACGACGACTATCCGCTGCCGAGCCGGATCGACCGTGCGAACAACACGATCCTGGTGACAGGCAATGCGCCTACACAAACCAAGGACCTGAGCCGCCACATCTTCTCGCTCATGGTTTTCAACGGTACGGTCTCGCCGGAGCTGCTCATCAGCCCGGCCGAGGTCAACGGCGACATCCGCACCTACGAGAACTATCAATACGAGTCGCCCGAGTCGGCCAACAATGAGCAGAACGCGCTCTGGGATCCGGCGTTCCGTGCGTTGCCGAACGACGTTGCGATCGGTACTCAGCTCAACACGGACCCGGGCAACCTCAGCTACGCGCACACCCCGCCCTTCGGCAAGCGCCGCGCGACGTGGCAGAACACCTTCAAGTCCACCGAGGCGAGCATCGCGAACCGTGGCCCCGTCTACAGGCTCGAAGGCGGCGCCGATACTGGCGTCTGGCAGCTTGAGGACGACAGTTCAGGCGGCGGTGGCGGCGGCGGTACTAACTACACGACCCCTCTTGGGACCAACTCCAACACACTGCTCATCCACGGCTCCCGTACGGCTTGGGCCGGCAACGTCGGCTTCAACGACGGGCGTGCGAGCTTCGAGAACCGTCCGGATCCGGACAGCATGCAGATCTCCTTCCCCGCCATCACCAACCCTCAGAACCGCACTCACCGCGACAACATCTTCGTCAACGAGAACGATGCCAACCGCACGCTCCGCTCCTACACGCAGGTCACCGGCGGCGGTACCAACCCCGTGACCAGCAACGATAACCGCAATGCCTACCTCCGGGCTTACAACTCGGTCACTGTGAGTGGCTCCGGCGCATCTCAGTCGATCAACATCGGCGCCTTCTTCGACTAATTCGCTTCCTGAAAGTTGGATCGAAGCATCTATACAAAGTAAGCCGGGCGACCCTTGCGGGTCGCCCGGCTTTTTCGTTTGCTTGAGGCGTTTCGGCCCTCACCGCTGTCTCCGATGACGCGTCGTCGGGGCGGGGAGCGTGCTCACCCGGCTCGGAGGTTTCGCAGGAAGGCGCGGTACGCCTCCTGGCGTTCCTGCACGAGGCGTTCGGCCTCGCGTTGCTCCTCGTGGAGTGTTTCCAGGCGGTTCTCCTGCTCGCTCAGGCGCGTCAGGTAGCGGGCGTGGAGCTCGCTCTGGCGGTCCACGACGCGGAGGTTCTCGCGCAGGCGTGACTGGTCGCCCTCGATCGAGCTCCGCTCCTGAGCGAGGCGGTGGACCTGCGTCTCGGCATCGGCGACCGCCGCCCGCAGTCGGGCCGCCTCTTGAAGCTTCTCGAGCACTTCCTGGGGCATCCGATCCTGCTGGAAGCGGGCGATGAGGTTAGCCGGGTTTGTATCGAGGATCGTAAACCGTTGGGCCTCGCTGCGTTCAAACGTGACCCGGAGCCGCTGTTCCGCGCCCGGCTCGATCGTCAGCTCGTAGCGGTTGAGGGCGGCGTTCACGCGTTCGGTCGGGTCCGGGCCTTCGACCTGTGACCAGCCGTTGTGGACGGGATGCTCGACGATCATGGTCCGGGGGCGTTGCTCATCGGTGTTGCGGAAGGTGTAGGTCGTGGTGCTCCGGGTGACGGTGGAGCGGATGAGGACGCCGTCCACGATGCTGATCCGCTCGACGCGGTTCTCGCCCCGGTCCTCGACGCTCGCCCGGACCGCCAGGTCGCCCGCGTAGCTCAGCAGGCGGTCGCTCCCCCGCGGCGTATGGTCGATGATCGCGTCGCCCGAGTAGGCCGGGCCGTCGAAGACGCTGATCGGCCCGGGCATCAGGTCGAGCCCGGCCGAGTTGGTCAGCTCCACGCCGCGCATCGGGTGCGGGGTGCGCTCCTGCCCGCTGTAGATGCTGACGCGCCGCCCCTCGATCGCGCTGGTCAGGATCGGCACCATCGCCGACTGCTGACGCTCGATCGTGATCGGCTCGTCCAGCGTGAACAGGAAGACTTCGCCGACCTCGCCGCCGGTCGCCTGCGTACCGGGGGCGTAGGCGGCCATATCGTCGGCAGAAACGCTTCTTCGCGGCATAGAGGCCGCGGCACCGGGGGCGGCATCCATCAGCCTCCGCTCACGCATCTGTCGCATGTCACCCGATGATTCGTCCGTTGCAAACCGCGACACACCCGCCGCATACGACTTCGGGCGCAGCATCGCGGCCGCCGGCACCGGCAGCAGCGGACGCTCGACATACAGCGGCTCGTACAGGTCCATCCGGAAGCCCACCGGGCTGCCCGAGACCAAGCTGAGGCGCACGTCGCGCCAGTCGTCGTCGGTCGTGTTCTCCACGATCGCCCAGCCCTGCAGCGTCGGCTGCCCGCCCTCGCTCGCGTCCGGCAGGATGAGCCGGTAGCTGGTCTTCCACACCGGGCTCTCGTGGACGTACCCGATGAACACGTCCCGCGCGCCCCGGCCCTGGAAATCGACGTCCACGCTCCGAATCCGGTCGGCCCGGTTGCTCGCGAGGGCCGCCAGCGCCCGGTCCAGTTCGGCCTTCAGCGCCTCATCCAGGATCTCGAACGTCCGCACCTGCTCAAGGGGGAGTGAGCGGAGCCCCGTCCCGGTCAGCACGTTGACGTAGTCGGCCAGGACGGACTGCCCGCCCTGCACGGCTTGTCGTCGTTCCTCGGTGCCGAGGATCGTGCCGGTCAGGTCCCCGTCCGGGACGCCGAGGCGGACGCGGGCGCCGCGGATCTGATCCAGGATCTCCTTGAGCCGCGGGGAGTTCGACAGGTCGATCGCGAAGCTCCCGAGGCGGCGCTCCAGCGGCTCGTTCGACGCGTAGCTCACGCCCCCCACACGCCCGCCCGAGCGGTCCAGCACGATCATGCTCTTGAGAATGTCGTTGACCTGCTCGGCGTCGAACCGAAGGCGGACCGTCGCGTCCCCGTCGATCGTGCCCTGACGCTCGAAATAGCCCACGCCGGAGCGGTAGAGCGTGATGCCCGTGACGGGGAGGCTCGCGTCGCGGTCCTGGAGGGCGGCCGCGGGCGAGACGACGATCGCCAGCCCGGCCGACACGACCAGCAGCAGCGGGTGGGTGACGCCCCGCCTTCGGGACGCCCGCGGACGCCTCGGCGTCATCGCGTTTGAGTTGGATTCGGTTTGCTGGGATCGCATCATGTGGCTCCTTCGGTTCAAGCCGCCCACGGGTCCGTCCACGGGCCCATCCGGCGTCACTGTATCGAAAGATGCACGAGTTCCCGGCCCGTTCCCGCATGGGAGAGAGGTGTGACACGCCCGTGACCGAGTCGGCCGGCGAACCCGCCCCGCTAGCATCTGTCGATGAACCTGCACGTCCTGAAGCCGAACCGCACGCCGCCCGGGCAACACGAGCATGACACGGGGTTTGACCGGGAGGAATCCGCCCGGTCGCTGGCGGCGGCCGTCGAGGGAGACGTGCGTTTCGGGCTGCACGACCGGCTGCTGTACGCGACGGACGCGTCGATCTATCAGGTGGAGCCGCTGGGCGTGGTGGTGCCGGCGTCGCTGGAGGACGCGGTGCGGGCGGTGCGGTTCTGCGCGGGGCGTGGCTTGCCGATCCTGCCGCGGGGCGGGGGGACGAGCCTCGCGGGGCAGTGCGTGAATCGTGCGGTGGTGCTGGACCTGAGCAGCCGCTGCACGTCGCTGGTGCATCTTGACGAGGGCAAGGGGACGTGCCGCGTCGAGGCGGGGATCACGATCGATGATCTGAACGACCGGCTCGCCGGGACGGGGCTCTATTTCGCGCCGGACCCTTCGACGACGCGTCAGGCGACGGTCGCGGGGTGCATCGGCAACAACGCGGCCGGGATGCACTCGGTGCTCTACGGGCGCACGAGCGAGAGCGTGCTGGGCATCGACGCGTGCCTCGCCACCGGTGAGCGGGTGGTGCTCGAGCACGGGGCGGCGCTGCGCGATCCGAACGCAGCACGCCTCACGGAGCGCGTCGCCGAGATCGTGCGTGCGCACGCGGGGCTGATCCGCGAGCGGTTCCCGAAAACGAAACGCCGCTCGGCGGGGTATCAGCTTGATGTGATGCTCGATCAGCTCGAGGCCGGCGGCGGCGACCTTGGGGAGATGAACCTCGCGCCGCTGCTCTGCGGCTCCGAGGGCACGCTCGCGGTCACGCTGGGGGCGGAGCTGAAGCTGCACCCGGTGCCGCGGCACAAGGGGATGGCGGTCGTGAGCTTCGCGGAGCTGGACGACGCGATCGCGGCGGTGATGCCGCTGCTGGAGACGAGGCCCGCGGCGATCGAGCTGCTGGACGACCTGATCGTGGACCTTGCGCGGAAAAACCCGCAGCAGAAGCGGAACGTGGAGGTGCTGCCGAAGCCCGAGGGCGGGCGAGCGGTGCGCGCGGTGCTCTATGTCGAGTACTTCGGCATGGACGAAGAAGAGGTCGCCGCGGCGCTCGATCGCGTGCGCGAGATGTTTGCGCCCGGACAGGTGGACGTGCACACGGACGCGCGGACGATGGCGGCGGCGTGGGCGCTGCGGAAGGCGGGGGAGCCGCTGTTGCACGCGATCCCGGGGAGCCGCAAGCCGCTGGGGTTTGTGGAGGACAACGCGGTCCCGCCGGAGCGGCTGCGCGAGTTTGTGCGCGGGTTCCGGGAGATCGTGTCGGACGCGGGGACGATCGCGAGCTTTTATGCGCACGCGTCGGTCGGCGTGCTGCACGTGCGCCCGCTGCTGGACCTGCGCGACCCGGCGGACGAGGCGAAGATGCACGAGATCGCCGAGCGGGCGGCGGCGCTCGCGAAAAGCCTCGGCGGCGTGATGAGCGGGGAGCACGGGGACGGGCGGGCGCGCGGGCCGTTGGTGGATGACTATTTCGGGCCGGAGCTGGTCGAGGCGTTCCGCCAGGTCAAGGCGGCGTTCGACCCGCGGCACCTGCTGAACCCCGGGAACATCGTCGAGCCGGGACCGATCGAGTCGATCAGCGCGAACACACGCGTGCGCCCGGGCGGGCGGGACGCGCGGATCCCCGAGGCGGAGACGTATTTCGACTACAGCGACCAGACGGACTTTGCGCACGCGGTGGAGATGTGCAACGGCGCGGGCGTCTGCCGCAAGAAGACCGGCGGCGTCATGTGCCCGAGCTACATGGGCACGCTCGACGAGCGTCACTCGACGCGCGGCCGCGGCAACGCGCTGCGCCTCGCGATCAGCGGGCAGATGGGCTTGCACGACCGCGACGGCTCGCCCAGGGCGAAGTGGGACGACCCCGGCACGATCGAGACGCTCGACCTCTGCCTGAGCTGCAAGGCGTGCAAGAGCGAGTGCCCGAGCAACGTGGATATCGCGCGGCTCAAGGCCGAGTACACGGCTCAGCGGTACAGGAGCACCGGGCGTGTCCCGCTTCGTGCGCGCGTGTTCGGTCATGTGCACACGCTGAACAGGCTCGGCAGCCGGACGCCGGGGGTGGCGAACGCAATGAACGGGACGGGGCTGGCGAAGTGGGCGGCCCGGAAGCTCCTCGGCGTGGATGCGCGCCGCTCGATCCCCTCGTTCGCGAAGTCGCTCCGGAAGCAGTGGCCGAGTGAGCCGGCGTTTGCGCTGCCGGCGGATGCGCCGTGTGTGGTGCTTCTGGTCGACACGTTCACGATGCACAACGAGCCGTCGATCGGCTTGGCGGCCAAGCGTCTGTTGGAAGCGTTCGGCTACCGCGTCGAGCCGTTCTGGGGGACCGACTTCGGGCGCGCGCTCATCTCGACGGGGCTGCTGCGCGAGGCGATCGACGACGCCGATCGGCTGCTGGATCGTCTTTCGCCGTTGATCGATGATGCGACGGTCGCGGGGTTTGTGATGCTGGAGCCGAGCTGCTTGTCGTCGGTGGTCGACGACTGGCTGCTGCTGAAGTGCCGGACGCCGATCGAGCGGCGCCGGGCGCTCGCCTCGCGGTCTTCGATGGTCGAGCGGTTCTTGGCAGATCGCTGGGAGGTCGCGCCGCGTCGCCCGTCGTTCGCGCCGCTCGCGGGGGACGTGGTGCTGCATGGGCATTGCCATCAGAAAGCGTTGTGGGGCGCGGACAGCTCGGCGAAGCTGCTGCGGCTCGCGTTCGGCGAGAGCCGCGTGCGCTCGCTGGACACGACGTGCTGCGGCATGGCCGGGAGCTTCGGGTACGCGGCGAAGCGGTACGAACTGTCGATGCGGATCGGCGAGCTGAGCCTGTTCCCGAGCGTGCGTGAGGCTGCGAAAGGGGACGTGATCGTCGCGCCCGGCACGAGCTGCCGCCACCAGATCGCGGACGGCACGGGCCGCGGGGCGGTGCACCCGGTGGAACTTTTGGCGGGGCGGATCGAACCGGGGTGAGTGATGCGTGAGAAACTTCGTCAAGCACGCAAGATATTCGTTTGGGGGTTCGGCGGGATGCTGGCCGCGGTGCTGCTGTGGCCTTTCGTTTATCGAGCGGGTGAGTGGTTGGATGGGCTTAAAGCGAAGGCGAGTGGTCCGGGTGCTGTATATGACTCTGCGATCTTGATTTCCATTCATGACGGAAATCGGACGAGTTGGATCAAGTATGCGACGGAAGGCTGGGATCCCATTCGGCCTCCCGATGTTCCGGAGCCGGATCAAGACGCCTTTTACTGCTATCTCAGTCACGGAGACCGCGTCGAAACCAAGGCATGGTTTACGTTCCGTCACCGTCGCATGTGGACAAAGCCCGTATGGTGGTATTCGAAAGACGCGGAACGATGGATCTCGCTGATCGCTTCGGCGTACGACCCGTCGCTGCTGCCGACTGATGGGCATCTTCGGCTTTGGCTGGATGCGCTCGATCGGCACGCTGTGAGGTATGCACTTCATCGACATGAACGGGACTGGTCGGATAATTCGTCGCGGATGACTTCGATGAACGGGCCATGGTACGCCGATCGTGTGGGCATTCGCTTCCGACAAGAACTGCTTCTGCCGGTGCTTACGACCGGTGCTCTGCTTGGGATTTTTGCTCCGATCGCGACGGGCTACGGCGTTCGTGGGTGGCGATGGATGAAGGTTCGATTCGTGCCGCAGGGTTGCTGCGTGGGGTGCGGGTATCGGCTTGGGGGCTTGCACGTTGGTGCGCCGTGCCCGGAGTGCGGGAGGGCGCAAGAGGTCGGCTGAGGTGTTGGGATGTTCTGTAAATTCTGAGCCGGGGAGCGTTGGAGAAACGGGCGGGACGCCCGTGCCACGAGGGAGGGTCGGTTGGGCGAGCTGTTTACGACTCGTTTCGCTCTTCGATCACGTTGCCCTGATCGTCGTAGACGTAGAGCTTGCCCGGTTGCTCGGCCTTGCAGGCTTTGTGGGTGCCGTCGCAGAAGGGGAAGTTTTTCGTCAGCCCGCACCCGCAGATGAAGATGGGCTTGTCCTGCGGCTCGATCTTGATGGGGCCGGTGCCTTGGGCTCGGATGAGTCTGGCCATTGGGGGCCTCCTTGGTGTGAAGTGTGCGGTCGGGCTTGATCGCGATGCGATTCAGGCGGGGCTTTCGACGGTGTCGAGGATCTCGGCCAGGAGCCGCTCGGCGGCGGCGGCCGCGCCGGGCGTGCCGAACTCGTGACCGCCGCCGGCGGGGATCACGCGGTGCGCGCATACGGCGGCGACGTTGCTCGTCACGTCCTCCGGCACGACGTAGTCGCGTCCGCTAAGGAAAGCGGTCGCACGGGCGGCCTGGGCGAGCGCGAGCGAGCCGCGGGGGCTGAGCCCGAGGCGGAGTTCGGGCGCCTCGCGCGTCGCGGCCGCGAAGCGGACGATGTAGGCGAGGATCGCGTCGTCCGTGCGCACGTCGTCGACGGCCGACTGGAGCGTGATCAGGTCGTCGCGGTGGAGTACAGGCTCGAGATCCGGCAGCGCGCGGAGCCCGGGGCGCTCGCGGAGGACGCGGAGTTCGTCCTCGGGCCCGGGGTAGCCGATGGTGGTGCGCATCAGGAAGCGGTCGAGCTGGTTCTCGGGGAGGGGATAGGTGCCCTCGAACTCGGCGGGGTTTTGCGTCGCGATGAGCATGAAGGGCGGGTCGAGGGGGATGACGGTGCCGTCGATGGAGACGGACGCTTCGCTCATCGCTTCGAGGAGGGCGGACTGCGTGCGCGGCGTGGTGCGGTTGATCTCGTCGGCGAGGACGATGTTGGCGAAGATGGGGCCACGCTTGAGCTTGAATTCGCCGGTGTCGCGGTCGTACACGCTGACGCCGAGGACGTCGGAGGGGAGCAGGTCGGGCGTGAGTTGGATGCGTGTGAAGTCGCACTCGACGGATCGGGCGATGGCGTGGGCGAGGACGGTCTTGCCGACGCCGGGGACGTCCTCGATGAGCAGGTGCCCGCGGGCGAGAAGGCAGGCGACGACGCGGTCGACGGCCTCGGGGTGGCCCATGAAGACGCGGGTGATGTTGTCGTGCAGGCGTCGGACGGCGTCGCGCATGGCGTCGGGGCTCCGGTCGCTGCGGTTCAGTGTGGTGGGCGCTGTGGTCATCAGGACGGGTGTTCGCAGAAATCGGTCTGCGGGTTCGATCAGCGCCCGCGAGCATTCGGAAAATGGCAGGGGGATGCCGCCTTGCGAGTATATCGAGCGGCTCCGACGGCGTCGGCCTGAAGGGATCGGTTGTGAGACGCGTTGGCGGGTGGATCTGCTACCTTGTGCGGCCCCACGCGGCGACGCCCGGTTGCCGGGGGCAGGAGGACACGCCTGGAGAGTCGCGGCCCGGCACCACACGATCCTGAGACGCCCTCGCATCCGCTCGAGGGCGCGGCGGCTGCGCGCGAGCCCTTGGGTGACGTGCTGGAGCGCACGCTTCGCGAGCGGTTCACGTGCGCGCGCTGCCGGTACGACCTCGGCGGGCTGAGCATCCGCGACGTCTGCCCGGAGTGCGGGCTGCCGATCCGGGCGACGCTGCTGGCGGTCGTGGACCCGGCGGCTCAGCAGTTCCGCCCGCTTCACCGCCCGCGTGCGACGGCAGCGGCGCTCCTGCTGTGGTCCGGCGGCGGGCTGGCGTGCGCGATGCTGGTCTGGTTGATTCGGGGCGCCGAGCTGTTGCGGATGCAGGGGGGGCGGGCGCCGGAGGTGGGTCTTGCGTCGCTGGGCGCGGTCGCGGCCCTCGCGATCAGCGGGCTCGGGGCGATCGCGCTGATCCGACCGCACGGGGGGATGGGGCGTGGAACGAGCCTGGCGGCCCTGATCGGTGTGGTGTGCTACGTCCCGATGCTCTGGATCATGGCGCAGGTGCTGCTCGTGGGGGATCGAGGGGTCCCGGCGCCATTCTTCGCATCGGGCGGGATGGCGCTGGATCGCGTGGTGGGGCGGCTCGGCTTCGGGCTCGCGGCGATCGGGGCGGTGCTCGGGCTCCGTGCGCACGCGCGGACGCTGGCGTCCAGGTCGCTCCTGCTCCGCTCGGGGCGGGTTGATCGCCAGACGATGCTCGCGGTCGGCGGGGCGTTCGGCGTGGCGATGCTCGGCGACCTGGCCCACCTGCTGGGGCGGATGGGGGGGCTCTCGCCGGACGCCGGCGACTTTGCCAACGTCGCGGGCACGGTCTTGATCGTCATTGGCTCGCTGCTGATCACGCTGGGGTTGGCGGGCGTGGTGCGGGATACGGTTCGCCTGTACCCGGCGTTGGTCCGCCCGCCGCTGTCGCTCGAGGACGTGACACGCCGACCTGAGAAGGGCGAACCCGCATGACCGGTGGCGAGCGCGATCGTTTCGATGCGATCCTGGAGGATGTTCTCGCGACCCTCCCGCCCCGCGTGGCGGCGGTGCTGGAGGAGATGCCGCTGATCGTGGAGGATCGCCCGTCGGCGGCGATCTGCCGCGAACTCGGGATCGAGGATCCGGAGAGCGACGAGGCGATGGACCTGTGCGGGCTGCACACCGGGCGGGCGAACACCGAACGCACGGTCGAGGCGAGCGGCGAACTGCCCGGGGATATCCATATTTTCCGAGAAGGCGTGATCCGGACAGCCGGGGGGTGGCGGGCGGTCGGCGACGGGGCGTTTTCCAACGAGGCCCGGGTTCGGGAGGAGATCCGGATCACGGTGCTGCACGAGATCGGGCACCAGTTCGGGCTGGACGAGGACGACCTGGCGGAACTGGGGTACGACTGAGATCGGGTTCGGAGCCGACGAGGTTCGCTGGCGGGGCGATGCTTGGTCGAACAGTGAAACGTGCGTCGGGGTTGTCCGAAGGGTTGGTGTGGGCGGTGCGTGCAGCGTCGGCGTAGGCGGCGTGGTACACATGTCGTGTGGTAGGGCGGTTTGGCCCTGTGGTGATCGTGCCGCGGGCCTCATAGTGATGATCCGGGGGTGTTGTCACGCCCCGGTGTCTGGAAAGGACACGTGTGATGCGTCAGATGATCGCGGCGGCTTCGGCTGTGTTGGTGCTGGGGTGCGGGCAGGCGGCGGTGCTTGCGAACGGTTCGACGAAGGTCGCGATGCTGGAGATCTCCGGCACGCCGACGGGGCAGCCGAGCCCGTTCAACTGGCTCTTCGGTGACGCGGAGCCGACGCTGCGGGACTATGTCCAGAGCGTGCGCACGGCCGCGGGTGACGCGAGCCTCGACGCGATTGTCGTCCGCCTGAAGGACGCCACGCTGACCACGGCGCAGATCCACGAGATCGGCGCCGCCCTCAACCACGCCCGCGAGCACGGCAAGCGCGTCGTCCTCTTTGCCGAGAACTACGGCGGCGCGGAGCTGCTGCTCGGCGCGCACGCCGATCAGCGCCTGATCCAGTCCGGTGGCGGCGTCTTCTTCCCGGGCGTGTTGATGGAGGAGATGTACCTCGCGGACATGCTCGAGTGGGCGGGCGTGAAGGCGCAGCTCGTGCAGGTCGGCGATTACAAAGGCGCGAACGAGACGATGACCCGCACCGCGCCCAGCAAGGCGTGGGACGACAACATCACCAACCTGCTCGACGGGATCTACGGGAACCTGACGACCACGCTCGGGCGCGGGATGGGGATGAGCTCGGGCGAGGTCGAGGACGCGCTCGGGAAGATCTGGTTTGCCGACGGGGCGACCGGCGTCGAGGCGGGGGTGATCGACGCGGAGGTCGATCTCGCGGTGCTGACTGACTGGCTCGGGTCGCACATGGACGCGGTGGAGATCGCGTGGACGGACCTGGAAGTCGGCTCGGGCGGCTCGTCCATCGACACCTCGAACCCGTTCGCGATCTTCCAGATGCTCAGCCGCACGCCCTCGCACACGCCCAAGCGGGAGACGATCGCGATCGTCCACGTCGAGGGCGCGATCATGGACGGCGACTCGTCGGCGGGCTCGCTGTTCGGCGGCGCGACGGCGGGCAGCCGCACGCTGCGGAACGCGCTGGAGACCGTGCTCGCTGAGGATCAGATCAAGGGTGTGATCGTGCGCATCGACTCGCCCGGTGGCTCGGCGATCGCGAGCGAGGTCATCTGGCAAGGGCTGGAGCGGGTCAAGAGCGAGAAGCCGGTCTGGGTGAGCATCGGGGACATGGCCGCGAGCGGCGGGTACTACATCGCCGTCGGCGGGGACAAGATCTACGCGAACCCGTCGAGCATCGTGGGCTCGATTGGTGTGGTGGGCGGGAAGTACGCGGTCGGCGACCTGTATGACAAGCTGAAGATCAACGTGGTGACGCGCAGCCGCGGGCCGATGGCGGAGATGTTCGCGTCGAACCAGCCCTGGGACGAGCGTCAGCAGGCGTTGATCCGCGAGAAGATGGCCGAGACGTACGACCTGTTCGCGAGCCGCGTGCGATCGGGGCGTCCGAGCATCGACCTGGACAAGACGGCCGAGGGGCGCCTGTTTGTCGGGACGCAGGCGGTCGAGCTCGGGATGGTGGACGCGATCGGCGGGCTCGAAGAGACGATCACGGACCTCGCGGGCGAGCTCGGGCTGGCGCGGTACGACGTGATGCACTACCCGGGGCCGAAGAGCTTCGACGACTTCATGAAGCAGCTCACCCGCGGCTTCGGGGTCTCGGCGGGCGGTGTTCAGCTCGGGCAGGGGACCGGTCCGCTCGACGTGGTCGGGGCCGCGTTGCGCGACACGCTCGGCGAGCGGCGGTGGTCGCAGGTCCGCGATGCGCTCAACGGGGCGCTCCTGCTCCGTGATGAGCCGGTGATCCTGATCTCGCCGCGGGCGTTGATCTTCCGCTGAGTCACGATCACCCCAGGTCACGGTTGATCCGCGTGAGCGGGGTTCTTTGGATCAACAAAACAGGCCCGCGTCCGACACCGGACGCGGGCCTGTTCTTTTTCATTATCATCAGAGTCAGAGAAACGTGTCAACGGAGGCTCAGATCTCCATGACCTGCTTGGACTTCTTGTCCACGGCTTCGGTCACTTGGCCTTCGTACTTCTTGACCAGTTCCTGGATCTCGTCCTTCAGGCCCTTGATCTCGTCCTCGGAGATGTGCCCGTCCTTGGCGATCTGGTCGGCGTGCTTGTTCGCGTCGCGCCGGGCGTTGCGGATGACGACCTTCTGCTCCTCGCCCATCTTCTTGACCTGGGCCGCGAGTTGCTGGCGACGGTCCTTGCTGAGCGGGGGGATGTTCAGGCGGATCTGCTTGCCGTCGATCTGGGGGTTGAGCCCGAGCCCGGAGGCTTCGATCGCCTTCTTGATCTCGCCGAGCGCCGCCGCGTCGAAGGGCTTGATCAAAAGCTGGGTCGCCTCGGCGACGCTGACCTGGGCGAGGCTCTTGAGGTCGGTCATGGAGCCGTAGTACTCGACCTTGACATACTCGACCAAGGCCGGGGAGGCCCGCCCGGTGCGGATGCCGGCGAACTCCTGCCCCAGGTATTCGATCGCCTTCTTCATCAGGGCTTCGGCTTCGCTCAGGATCTGGTCGGGTGTCATGGGTGTTCCTTTGCGTTCGGCAACCGCTTTGGCGCGGCCCCGGTTCGGTGTCTGGCGTCGGCGTTCGGTCCTTGGGGGCGATTATTGACACCCCGAGGGGCGGAGGCCGGTTCGGGGGCGGGCGAGGGGGTCAGGAGCGGTTATCGACGAGGGTGCCGATGTTCTCGCCCGCGATGACACGCCGGATGTTGCCCTTGGTCTTGAAGTCGAAGACGAGGACGGGGACCTTGTGCTCCTGGCACATCGCGAGGGCGGTGGTGTCCATGACGCCGAGGCGCTTGTTGATCGCTTCGGTGAAGCCCAGGTGCTCGTAGCGGGTGGCGGTGGGGTCCTTCTTGGGGTCGGCGGTGTAGACGCCGTCGACCTTGGTCGCCTTCATGAGCACGTCGCACTCGAGCTCGCGGGCGCGGAGGGCGGCCGAGGTGTCGGTGGTGAAGAACGGGTTGCCCGTGCCCGCGCCGAGGATCACGACACGGCCTTTTTCCAGGTGGCGGATCGCCCGCATCCGGATGAACGGCTCGGCGACCGAGCGGATGTCGATCGCGCTCATCGCCCGGCTGTCCACGCCGAGGCTCGAGAGCTTCTCCCGGAGGGCGAGGGCGTTGATGACGGTGCCGAGCATGCCCATGTAGTCGGCGGTCGCCTGCTCGATGTGCCCGGCCTTGGCGAGCTCGGCCCCACGGATGATGTTCCCCCCGCCGCAGACGATCGCGATCTGCACGCCGACCTCCGTGGCCGAGCGGACTTCCTCGGCGATCAGCGCCAGCTCGTCGGCGTCGATGCCGAACCCGCCGGGCTTGCAGAAGGCCTCGCCGCTGAGCTTGAGCAGGACACGCCGAAAAGTCGGGCGAGGGCCTTTTTGATTGGATTTTGACTGGGTCACTCGTGGTCTCCGGCGGCGGGTGGAGCCGCGAGGTTGTTTTTGCGGGAACCGTCGGCACCCGTCTGCGTCAGACCAGCGGGGCGGCGAACCCCGCGCTGGGATCGCCGCGCATTCAACGGGCGCACCGGCAGACCGTCAAGCCCCGCGGCCTCGACGGCTGTTCCCGGCTGGGGCTCGCCGCCTTGCGATCCGCGGCGCGGGCCCGCGTCATCACTGGGTGAACCCCTCTCGTGCGGGTGGTTTGACCGAACCGGCGGAGGTTGCGAGCGAAGCGATCTACAGGAGTGCGGGCGGCGTGCGTCCGATAGACTCCCGCGGGGATCGCGTGCCGTGGAGAACCGGGCGGGCATTGGACGCCCGGGCCCGCGAAACGCCGGGTTTCGCCGGAGCGCCCGTGCGAGCCCGGCGGGCGGAAGGATCCGAACCGATGGCCACGAGCTCCACGCCACCACGCGCGGCTCCCATACAGGGCGGCCTCACCGACTCGGGGGCGGAAGCCGATCCCGGGGAGGGGCTGTTGAGCGAGCGTTGGACCCGTTTTGTGAAACGAGGGGTGGTTGCGGGGCTCGGGGTTTCGCTGATGGTTCACCTCGTGCTGATGCTCGCGGCGGCGTTGATCGTGTTCCAACGCGTGGACGGCAGCCTCGGCGGCCCGCCGGGTCTGGACGAGGTCGATTTTGCGGTGATGACCGACGCGGAGCTCCGGGAGCTCGGGGTGACGTCGCTGCCGAGCACGACGCCGCCGGTCCCGGACTTGGTCGAGCGGGAGACGGTCGAGGTCGAACTGCTGAGCCTCGCGCCCGAGGCGTTGAGCGGGCTCTCGCCGGAGCTTGGCGAGCTGGCGATGGATTCGGGGGCGGGGGATATCGCGGGCGGGCTCGGGGCCGCGGGTGGGATGGCGGGCGACGCGGGGACGGCGAGTTTCTTCGGCGTTGAAGCGGTGGGTCGACGATTCGCGTTCATCGTGGACCGCTCGGGCTCGATGAATATCGCGGGGCGGTGGCCGACGCTGCAGGAGAAGCTGCTTGAGGCGATCAACGGGCTCTCGCCGAACGCGCAATTTTTCGTGGTGCTGTTCAGTTCCGACGCGATGGCGATGAGCGGGCGAACGACCTGGACGGACGCCTCGCAGGCGGGCAAGACCTGGGGGCGTCGCGAGATCGGGAACCTGCCGATACCTTCTGGCGGGACGGTGCCGTCGCCGGGGTTCGAGATGGTGCTCCGCGTCCGCCCTCGTCCGGACGCGATCTATTTCATGACCGACGGCGAGTTCGCCGAGAGTCAGGCCCACGAGATCATCCGCATGGTTGCCGAGCTTGGCATCCCGGTGCACTGCATCACGTTCGCGAGCGACGAGGGGCGCGTGCAGATGGAGATGATCGCCCGCGCCACGGGGGGCTCGTACACGCACGTGCCGGGGCGTGTCCCGTGAGGCCGGCGCACCGGTGGTGGATGGTCGCGTCCGTTGGGGTGGCGGCTGCCGGAGCGGGCTCGCTCGCGGTAGCGCGCGACGACGAGCCGGCCCGAGCTCCGAACGGGGCGTCGGATGGGGCGTCGGAGGCCGAGCCCGCACGCGGGGGCGACGTCCTCGAACTCCGCGGCGGGAGCGAACGCCTGGAAGGCGAAATCCTGGACATCGGGCCCGAGGGCGTGCGGATCCTGGTGAACGGCCAGGCAATTCCTTCCTGGGTCGGGTGGGATCGTGTCCGCCGCGTGCACGGGGCGATGGCGAGCGAGGCGGAGGCGTACGCCGAGGTCGCCGACACGGCCTGGCGCGCCCGGACGCGTCTGGAGCGTGGCGACGCGGCGTCGGCTGAGCCGCTGTTCGAATCGTTGTTCGCGCGATACGCGGGCGGCGAGGGGCCGACAGCTCGCGTGGTTGCCGAGGGGCTGCTCCGCTGCCGCCTGCGTCGCAACGCGTACGCGTCGGCTGTGGAGGCGTGGGTGGCGGCTCAGCTCGCGGGCGTGGTCGGCTTTGATCCGTCGGCTGCGGCGGTGCAGGGGGAGGGGCTCGCGCTCCGCCTCGTGCCGGCCCTGCCGCCGATCTGGACCGATGCGCCGGGCGTCCGCCCGCTCGCGTCCGGGCGACTGCTGCTCGGCGAGCCTCGGGAGGCGGGCGACGGCGAGCCGGCGACGGGGGGCGCGGGCATCGGGCTCACAACGCGCGCGTTGGCGGCCTGGTACCGGGCGGCGGCGGCGCACGAGGCGGGCGTGCCGATCGATCACGACGAGCTCCGCGCCGCGCGTGCGTCGTCGGACCCGGAGGTCACGTTCGTTCGCGCGGTGGTGGAGTCGCGGATCGGGGACGGGGATGTCCGCGCCGGGGCGCGGGCGCTGCTGGAGGTGTACATCGAGGCGGGCGTGCCTCGGTGGGCCGAGGCGTGGGCACGGGCGGCGATCGGGCGTTCGCTGCTGATGGAAGACGAGCATGAGTACCGACTGCTGGGTGTGGCGGAACTGATGCACATGCCGGCGCGCCTGCGCGATGCGCAGCCGTACCTCGCGGGGCTGGGTCTGGCCGAGTCCGCGGCGGCGTTGGACTCGATGGGTCAGCACGCCGAAGCGGACCGCGTCCGGGCCGAGTTCCGGCGCAACTTTCCCGGTCACCCGCTGCTTGCGTCCTCGTCCGCGACGGGGCGCCGGGTCGGGACGGGTTCGGGCGGATCAACCGAAGGAGCCGATTGAATGCCAGATGTGTTGCACACGCTCGCCGCCGCGACCGGGAACGCCGGTTCGATGTCGCTGCTGGACTACATCCTCGCGGGTCGCGAGATCGGGCTGGTGATCATCCTGCTCTCGTTCGTCGCGTTAGGGCTGGTGGTCGCGGCGTTGATCCGTCTGCGTCTGTCGCGTCTCGCGCCGCCGGAGACGATCGACGAGCTGGACCGGATGCTGCGGGCCGGCGAGATCGGTCGCGCGGTGGAGCTGTGCAACAGCTCGGTGCACGATTCGTTCCTGACGCGCACGTTCGGGCCGGCGCTGGTCCGCTGTGCGCGCTCGCCCTTCGGTTTTTTGGAGCTGAAGAGCGCGCTGGAGGAATCGGGCCAGCAGGAAGTCGGTCGTTTGCAGCGCTGGACAGATTATCTGGGGCTGATCGCGACGGTCGCGCCGATGCTCGGGCTGCTCGGCACGGTGTTCGGGATCCTCGTGGCGTTCGACGCGATCAGCCAGACCGAGGGCGTGCCGCGTCCGGGTGAGCTGGCGGGGGGGATCAGTCAGGCGCTGGTGACGACGGTCATGGGGCTGATCGTCGCGATCCCGACGACGTTCGCGTACACGTATTTGCGGAACCGGATCGACGACCTGGCGCAGGACGTGGCGCGGATCTGCGAGGAACTGGCGGTCCACCTCGAGCAGGCCGGTGGCGGCTCGTCTCAGCCCCCGGCTGGCGCCCGCCCGCGTCCGCGTCCGTCCCCGGCGGAGGGAGCGCGGGCGTGAACTTCGCGAAGACGGGCGAGCGCCGCACGGGGCGGTTCAACATGACGCCGATGATCGACGTCGTGCTGCAGCTCATCATCTTTTTCATGTACACGTCCACGTTCGCGAGCATGGTGCGCACGCCGGTAGACCTGCCCAAACAGCTCGGCGAGCGGGAGCTGAGCCGCGACAGCGCGCCGATCGTGGTGGACATCACGCACGACGGGCGCGTGCTGGTCGCGGGGGTCGAGAGCGACCTGGCGGAGCTGCGCCGGATTGTGCGGGCCGAGGGAGAAGAGCGCCACGGCGGCGACATGGGGCAGGTCAAGGTGCTCGTCCGGGCCGACCGCGGCGCCGAGGCGCGGCACGTGAACGTGGTCGTGCGCACGCTGACAGGCGCTGGCGTGCGCCGGTGGACGACCGGCTCGGAAAGCGTCGGCGAGACGGGGGGGAACTGAGATGCGGTTCCGCCCCAAACACCGCCCTGTCGGCATCCCCTCGGACCTGCCGATGACGAGCATGATCGACGTGGTGTTTTTGCTGCTGATTTTCTTTATGATCACCGCGACGTTCGTGCGCGAGCGCGAGCTCCGCTCGACGCTGGACGCCGTTCGGGAGGGTGCGGGCAGCGCGGCGGACCTTTCGCCGCAGATTGTGGAGGTCGAGCTGCGCAACGGGCGCTCGGCCTACCGGATCGGGGCGCGAATCATGCGCACGCAGGAGGAGCTATTCGGCGTGCTCACGGAACTGCCCAAGGAGGGCGGTGTGTTTATCCGGGTCCACGGGGACGCGCCTTGGGGTGCGGCGGCCGGCGCGTTGCAGGCCGCGCAGGACGCGGGGTTTTTGAAGCGAACATATGTGCCCGCAGATTGAACCAACCTACGCCCGTCGCCTCGGCGTGCTGTGCGCTCTCGCGGGCGCGGTGTGCGCCACGGGCGTCGCGCACGCACTGGCTCAGGGCGCCACGGGCCAGGTCGTCGCGAACGCCGACGCGGACGCATCGGTGGACGGGTATCTCGATGCGCTCGGGCTCGAGGCGGTGCGTGCCGCGACGCTGCGGGCCCGGCTCGAGCGTGCGCCCGCGGAGGAGCGCGTCGCGATCGCCGAATCGCTCGGCGGGATCTACGTCGGCATGCTCGAACGCGCCACGACGACCGAGTCCAGGCTGGTCGTGGAAGGGCTCGCGACGGACCTGATGCGCCGCTTCCCGGGGGCCGAGACGAGCGAGCTCCGCGTGAATCTTCAGCGTGTGCAGTATCTGACGGCCGAGCGCCTCGCGGAGCTGCACCGCCTGCGGCTGGCGACGCCCTCCGAGGTCGCCGAGGCCGAACGCATTCTCCGCCGGAGCATCCCGGTATTCCGCGAGGTGGCAATGGCGGCCCACCGCCGCGTGGAAGTGTACGAACGGCGTGATGTGCGGACCGACCTGCCCGACGACATGCGCGCGATGCTGGACGAGTCGCGCCGGATCCGCTCGCTGGCGATGTATTACGCGGGGTGGAGCCGCTACTACCTCGCGTACATCATCGACGATCGGGGCGGTGCGGACGAAGCGATGGACGCGTTCGGCTGGTTGCTGAACGCGCCGGGCGGGCGGGGCGCGACGCTGGACCGTCTGCCGCAGGGCATGACGCGGTACGAGCACGTCGCGCGGGCGGCGGTGGGCGTCGCGATGAGCGAGTCGCTGCGCGGGCAGGACGTCACGGCGATCCGCTGGCTGGACGCGCTGGCTTCCGGCGCCGAGACGCCGCAGAGCGTCCGCGACGCGTTGCTGGCGCGCCGGATCGCGGTGCTGAGCGCGGGCGGGCGCTGGTACGACCTGAAGGCGTTGATCGACCGTCTCCCGACGCGCCCGGACAGCTTCCGCCTGACGGTGCCGGAGGCCCGCCTGCTCGCGGTGTCGGCGTTCGAGGGCCTCGGGCGCATGGGCGATCGCAGCGCGAGCGCGGGCGACGCGGTGCTGATCGAGGCGATCGGGCAGGTCGGCCTCGGCGAGCTGGTGCGGCGCGGGGAGGTCTCGCACGTGCTCGATATGGTCGAGCGGTACGGGGCCGAGCTGATCGGCGAGGACGGGTTCGTCGTTCGATTCGTCGATGGCTTGCAGTCGTACGAGCGTGCGAGGGCGTTGCACGCGGACGCGGATGAGCCGACGGGTGAGCCGACGTCAACGCGCGATGTGGCGAGCGCGTTTCTGGTCGCGTCGCGCGCCCTGGGCGCGGCGCTGGAATCCGAGGACGCGGATCTGTTCCCCGCGCAACGCGCCGAGTGCCGGCGTCTGCGCGGGCTGAGCCTCTACTTCGCGGGCGAGCTCCGTGAAGCGGCGAGGCTGCTCGCGGCCGCGGCGTCCGTCTCCGGCGGCGACGAGACCGAGGCGCAGCGGGAGGAGGCTCTCTGGTTCGCGATCGTGGCCCTCGACCGTGCGATCCGCGCCGGCGATCGGGGCGCGACCGCCGAGCGCGACCGGCTGGCGACGCTCTATCTCGCGTCGTTCCCCGGCACGGAGCGGTCGGCACGCCTGCTCATCGGCGCCCCCGGAGACCGCGTGGATCCGCAGCGGGCTGTGGAGGTGCTCCTGTCGATCGGCCCTTCCTCAGAAGTGTATGAGGCCGCGCGTCGGCGCGCATCCCAACTCCTGTACCGTCTGTATCGCGAGAGCTCCGGTGCGGAACGTGCGTTCGCGGCGTCCCGCTTCACCGATATCGCCAGCGAGATCTTCGCCGCGGACGTGCGTGCGAGCGAGACGGTTCGCGACGAGCCCGAAGCGGAGCGCGCCACGCGCGACGCCGTGCAGGTGGCGCGGCAGATGTTGGACGTGCTCCTGGGCCCGGAAGTCTCGGACGCGATCCGGGCCGAGGAGGTCCTGGTGTCGGTGCGCGAGCTTGCCCGCCTCCGCGGCGGCGTCCCGCGCGAGATCGAGGCCGAACTGGCCTACCGGGCGTTGCAGTCGGCCGTGGTGCGGGATCATGCAGACCTGATCCGCGATCGGGCCTCGGCGTTGCGTGCCTTCGGCGGTGCGTTCGCTTCGGCCGGCGACCGCTTGCTGTACAACCGAGCGGTGGCTCGCGCAGCCGAGCGGCCGAACGATCTTCAGGTGTTGCGCGAGATCGTCAACGCCGGGGTGCGGATCGCCGAAGAACTGCGCCGCGCGCCGGGCGGGCTGTCGGACGCGGCGACGCTCGGCGTGCACGACCGCGTGGCGGACGCGGCGGCCCGTTTGTGGGCGGGCGAGGACGACGAAGCCGCACGCGAGATCGCGATCGAGCTCGACCGGCGCGCCATCGACGCCGGGCAGGCGACGGTGCGGATGCTCCGCCGCGCAGGTGAGCTGCGCGAGTCGGCGGGCGACCTACGCGGCGCGCACGACGCGTGGCGGACACTGATGGCCGGCACGACGCCCGGCGAGGATCTCTGGTTCGAAGCACGGTACGAGTCGCTGCGCCTGCTGGTGCGGCTCGACGCCGAGCGTGCGCGGGCGGCGCTGGCGCAGCACCGGGTGCTCCACCCCGAGTGGGGCCCGGAGCCGTGGGGCGAGCGTTTGCGCGTGCTGCACGAACGCCACGCGAGCGAGGCCGCGGATGGGATCGAGCCGTGAGCCACGCACCCGTTTCACCTGTGCAGCGTTTCCTGGGCCCGCCCGAAGCGTCGGGCGGTGCGCTCGCGCTGTTGAGTCTCGATCCGGCTTCTGTGGACGAGCGTGCGGTCTTCCGCGCGCTCAACGCGCAACTCGCAAGAGTATCGGCTCACCCGGAGCGCGACACGCCGGCGGCCGACGAGGTGCGCCTCGCGCTCCACGCCGCCGCGGCGCAGCTCCTCGATCCCGCCGTGCGTGCGTTGATTATCGCCCGTGCGCGCGGCGGGCGTACGCCGTCGGGCGACGGGGCACGCCCCACACCGAGCCGCAGCCCCGCGCCCCAGCCCGGACGCTCGGAAACCGCTGTAACCGCGGGCCGGACGCCCTCCCGCGACGACGGAGCGATCGCGGCTTTCGAGCACGACGCACTGCGGTTGCTTGCGAGGCATGGCGGCTGGGGACCGCAGTCGATGCGTCAGATCGCCCAGTTCGCCCACGCTCGCGGCGTGCCGCCTTCGCGTGTCGTCGCAGGGTTGCACGCGATGCTCCGCGGCGGCAGCACCCACGCGAACGCGGGCAAACCCGCCATCGGCTCCTCGCCCTTGCCCGTACGCACAAACGGTGCGCACACACACCCGTCCGCGTTCACCGATCAGGTGGTCTCGGCTTCGACCGCGCAGGCGGTTTCCGAACCGGTGTTCAGCTCGACGGCGACGCTGTCCACTGTCGGTGCCCGCGCTCGGCAATCGCGGCAGACACGGGAGGCGCTCGATCCCACCACGGTGCGCACGCTCTGGTTCGCCGGCGGGATGTTGGTGGTCTTTGCCGGGCTGTTGCTCCTGGTGTTCATCGGGATTCATGCGGCGAGCGGCGGTTTCGGCGCTGGCGGGGGCGCGGGTCCCGGCGCAGGGGTTCAAGCGCAAGCACCGCCCCCGCCGACGGGTTCCGGTGCGGCGGCTTCGCCAGATGCCGAGCCCACGCGCGACCGAAGCCTGGATGCCGAGCGTGTTCGCACCGATCAGCCCGCACGCGAGGCCCGCACCGACTCCCCCGCACCCCCCGTCGATCCCGCGCGTCTCGTCCGCGATCTTCAAGCAGCGGTCGCCCAGCTCGACGACGACGCTCCTGCGGCCTCCGCTCGCTTCGCGTCGCTCGTGGATGCGCTCGCGCGACGCTGGACGCTGCTCAGCGCGAGCGAACGCGCGGCGGCGCACGACGCCGTGGTGGAGTTCGTGTACCGCTCGGCGGACTCGCCCGTAGCGATCGCGGGCGCGATCCGCGCGATCGCCCGACCCGCGTCGGCCTACGCCAGTTCCGACGCCCCGCCCGCGCCGGGCGAGGTCCATCCGACGATCTGGTCCGTCGGCGTGCTCGCCCGCCTGAGCCGCGAGCGTGACCTGCCCGCCAGCGCCAGGTCCGAGATCGAACGCACCCTTGCGCGTGCGCTCGGCGACCGCGGGCTCACGGGCGAACGCGTCTTTGTGGATGCGTCGATCGACGCGCTCCGCGCGGTCGCCGAGCGTCTCGCAACCCGCGGCGGCGGTGCCCGCGCGTGGGACACATGGCTCCAGGCGGCCCACGCGCTCGCGGGCGAAGACCCGGCGCGTCGTACCGCGTTGATCATTCGCGGGCTCGACGTGCTGCTGGAGCGAGGGCCGCAGCCGAGCGAATCGCCCGAAATATTCGCGGCGATCGCTGCGCTCGTCGGTGATCTCCCGTGGCGTGAACGCGACGCGACGCGGGCGTGGCTCGTCGGGCGTTTCGATGACCCGAGGATCACGATCGGCGCTCTGCACGCGCTGACGATGGCGCTCGTGAGGCATTCTTCGGCCGAGGGCGTGGACCTGACCATGGTCGTGCGGCGTCGGGATACCGAAGCCGAGCGCCGGGCGATGCGCGACCGCTACGCCGAAGCGTGGGGGATTGATGCGCCAGCCGGCGGGGGCGCGTGGGCCGCGGCGTGGGGCACAACGCTGCGGCGCGCGTCGGACGCCGATGCGCGACACGCCTCGGCGTGGCTCCGTCGCGCGGTGGTGGTCAGCATGCTCAACGAGTCCGCGGCCCTGGCGTGGTCGGGCGACAGCGCCGGGGCCGACAGCGCGCTGACCGAGGCCGAGGCTTTTCTGAACACGCGATCCGCTGCCACCGGCTCCGGACGGGCGGCGCGCCTGATTGAACACGCGCCGGCCGACGGATGGTGGTCGCGATACCTCCGCGCCGGCGCGAGCGTGCCCGCGCGCCTCGATCTGTTGCGCGATCTCGGGCATCGCGGCCCGGCGAACATCTATCGCCAGGACGCGACCGTCCTTGTGCGCGAGGCGCTCCGTGGCTCGCCGGCCCAGGTTCGCGAGACCGCGATGCAGACCATGCGACGGCTCACCGCCAGCCCGGCCGTGGTCAACGCCCTGCTCGACGAACTCCCACGTCTGCCCGACACCCGGGGCACGCGCGAGCTGATTGCGAGCGTCGCCTATGCCAGCACGAACCCGCGAGAGGGCGAGCCTTGGCACCATCATGCCCGGCGTTCGCTGGTCGCCCGCCTGCTCGAGATGACGGCGAGCGCGGGCGAGTTGTCGGCAGTGGACGACCTCGCCGATCGACTCGCGATGTCGTACGCGCGTCGCGCGGCCAACCCCGGCGCGAGCGAGTCCGACGCGGTGGCGGCTGGTGTCAGCGCCGCGTCGATCCGCGTCCGTCTGGAGCAGGCCGCTTCGGCGTTGCCCCCCGGGGCGCGTGTCCCGATCACCCTCGAAGAGATCGAGCGACGGCGATCGTCTCGCGCGAGCCTGGCGCACGGCTCGGTGCAGCGTTTCTGCGTCGAGCAGCTCGCGGTCTGCGAGCTGCTCGCGTACATCGTTGTGGTCGAGCGCCCGCGTGAAGCCGGGCGTGTGACGGGCGTGCTGGACACGCTCGCGCGGGAGCGGCGCGAGGCCGATCACGTGTTCGCGCAGATCGCGGCGGCGGAACGTGCCATCGCGAGCCTCTGGCGGATCCGATTCGGAGAACAGGACGCATGATCCGGCGCACTCGCTCATGGAAGCTCGCCCTCGCGACGCTTGCCGCATGTTTTGCGGCGCCGCTGTTCGCTCAGGACGGCGGCGCCGGCCGACCGGAGTCTCTGGAAGCCCCGCCGGTCGAGGGGTCGTCGCTGCCCGGGGCCGTGCCGAGGGTGGAGCGCGAGCCCGAAGCCGTCATCGCGTCGCGCCTGGAGGCGCTGCATCCGGATCGCCCAGTGGAATATTTTCTGCTGGCGGAAGAAGTCGCGGACATCGCGATCGGGCCGCGGAGCGCGCAGCTCGCGCAGCGGCTGTACGTGCTGGCGTTCGAGCTGGCGCTGGCCGCGGGCGACCGTCCGACCGCCTCCAGCGCGGTGCTCGGGCTCGGGGCGACGACGCGACTGGACGAACGCCGACGCACACTCGCCGCGCTCGCGCGGAGCATCGACCCGCGTCACGCCCGTCCCAATTGGTCGCCGGCGATCGACAGCGTTTCGGACGGCAAGACGGCGTACGACGCGGCGACCGCCCTCGGGCTCGTCCGATCCGGCTATGGGCGAGCGGGGATGCGTCTGCTGCGCGAGCCCGGCGTCCGCCCGCTCCTGGTCGCTTTCGACGCCCTGCTCAGCCCGGTCGGCGCGACGGGCGCGTTCGCCGAGGTGGAGCGTCAGGCGCCGATGTGGCCCTGTCCCGAGTGCGCCAACGAGCTTGTCGTCCCCGTGCCGGGCTCGCGCCCGCCGGACCGGCGCGCGTGCTCGACCTGCCTCGGCGCGCCCGGGCCCCGTCTTTCGCACGAGGCGTTCCTAGGGCATCTTCGCCTTGAGCTGCGCCTGCTCGACGGGATCGGTCGATCCTGGGCGGCTCAGGTCGCGAGCGATCGCGGTGCGCCGCTGCTGGATCCGGAAGCCGACGAGGTCGCCCCGATGTTCGGCATCGACCCCTCGCGGACGATTTTTCGAGACGGGCAGTGGATTCGCCCGCAGCCGAGCCCCGACGCGGAGCCCGCACCGCCCGCCGCTCCCGAGCCAGACTCCGAACCTAACCCGCAGCCCGCTTCGGGCGGCGGCGCATCGGGCGGGACCAGCGCCGGGAGCTGATTCTCGATCCTCCGCCGCGCCCTTTCGTCGCCGCGCGCCGATGCGTCCCTAGAGTCGCGGGCACGCGGCGACGGGCGAGCCCGCCCGGAACACCCATTCACGCACATACGACGGAGCACCCAGCACATGGCGGACGACACCGGCGGCAAGGCGACGATCGCGTTCGAGGATTTTGCCAAGATCGACCTACGCGTGGCGCGGATCGTGCAGGCCGAGCCGCACCCCAACGCCGACCGGTTGCTCAAGCTCCAGCTCGACGACGGCTCGGGCGAGCCGCGTCAGATCTGCGCCGGCGTCAAGGCGTTCTACGAGCCGGAGCAGCTCGTTGGCAAGCTCATCGTGATCGTCGCGAACCTGGAACCTCGCGAGATCCGCGGCGAGCAGAGCCGCGGGATGCTGCTCGCCGCCAGCGACGCCGCCAAGGGCGAGGGCGACCGCAACGTGGTGCTGCTCTCACCGATGAGCGACATCGCGCCCGGCTCGGTCGTGAGCTGACGCCGAGCCGCTCGTTGTCATTGCGGGTCGCGCCGCGCTCGCGGCTCGCGATCGAGCTCGCGACGGAGCCGCTCGATGAACGCCGCGCTTGACTCGGCCTCGTCGTCCAGACGCTCGCGCAGCTCGCCCAGCCGCCGCTCGATCGCGCGGATCTCGAGCTCCACCGCTTCGCGCCGCAGCGTGTGCTGCTCGGCCGCGAGTTCGACGAACCGGGCCTCGCCCTCTCTCGCGGCCTCCGCGTCGCGACGCTGACGCGCCGCCCGCACCGCCTGCCCGGCCTGCATCAGGCGGTACCGGTTGACCATCTCACGCGTGCGGAGGTCCCGCATCGCCTCGTCCGGCGTGTGCAGGATCGCCGCGACCTGCGGCGCAAACACGCGCATCAGCCCCTCGACCGCCGCCTGCGGGCGCTCGGCAGCGAGTGCCTCGATCCGTTCCGTGAGTTCCGGCAGGTGCTCGCGAAGGAAAGCCGCGACGTCCTCGGGCGTCACCTCGCGCGACTCGGACCTCGGGCCCTCCCCGCGCCGCCCCGCACGCGGTGGCGGCTCGCCGCGTGACCCATCCAGCAGCGCACGCCCACGCGCGACCTCGCCCGGCTCGCCGCCCTCGTCGAGCTGACGGATTGCGCCTTCCAATCGCTCCACAAGTCGGCGGGCCTGCGCGAGACGATGCTCCAGACGCTCGCGGACCTGCTCCGGCGTCAACGCGGGCGCCGTCTCGACCCCGGCCCGCCGCGTCGGCTGCTCTCCAAACGCGGGCCCAGCAAGGGTGCCGACGCTCACGACGCCCGCCGCGAGAGCGACGCACAGGCGAGCACGGATCTTCAGAATCTCACACGGGCGAGTCATCGCCAGCCTCCATCCAGGGCCAATCCGAGGCCCACTCCCCCGCCCACGCGGCAGGGTCGGTGTGCAGGGTGAACAACGCGTCGGCCTCCGCGCCGAGGGCGGCCAGCTCCGTCCGATACGGCAGCGCCAACGCCTCGCCCATCGCGAGCCACGCGTCGAGTTCGGCTTCCAATGCCACGGCGCGAGGGTCCGGGTCCGTGAGCGCCGCACCCCCCTGGAGCACGCCCCACGCGAGCAGACCCGCGGTCAACGCCAACCCAACCCCGGCCGCGACGCGGAATCTCGCCGAGCCAAGCCATGCCCCGGCCTCGGAACCCGACCCGGAACCACGCCCGATGCGGGCGAAAACCGTGGGTCGGGACGCCTCGCCGAGTGGCGCCCCCGCCAGCAGGCGGGCCTCGAACCCCGCGTCCGGCTCCCCGCCCGCGGCCCGGGCGGCCTCGTTCAGCGCGTGCTCGATCGGCCCAAGCTCTTCCGCCGTCTTGTGCTGCGGGTGGTCGGTCATTCGGTGGGCTCCTGATCGAGCAACTCTCGGAGTTTGCGCAGGGCGCGGTGGTGGCGGGCGAGGAGTGTGCCGACCGGCTCGCCCAGCCACTCGGCGATCTGCTTGAAACTCATCTGCGCGTGGTGGCGGAGGTGGATCACGTCCCGGTCCGCCTCGCTCAGCGCGCCGATCGCCCGGTGGAGGGCCGCGTGGTCGGGGGCCGCTTCGGGGATGGGCGGGGCCGGATGACTCTCGCCGGCGCGGGGGTCCTGCACGCCCGGGCGACGACGCCGACGGCGCAGCTCGTCCCGGGCGCGGTTGGCGGCGATCCGGAACAGCCAGGCCTCGAATCGGCCTCGCTCCTCGTACCCACCAGCGGGCAGTTTCTGGGCGACGGTCGTGAACACGGATTGGGTGACCTCCTCCGCCGAGCCCGGGTCGAGCGACTTCGCCCGGACGAACGCGTAGACGCGACGCCCGTAGCGATCGACGATCGCCCGCCAGGCGTCCTGATCCCCCCGGGCCGCGCGTGCGAGCAGCGGGTGCGGATCGCCGAGATCCGCGTCCGAAGGGGGCGACGAGGGTGTGCGATCCGGGCCGATCAAGCTCGGCATACCTCCCGTCGTCGGGCGGGCGACCCTTCCGCGGGCCCCGCACAGGGCATAACGACCGATTCCGACCCCGATTGCATCGTCCAGAAGGTGAACGATTCGCGATCCTCGGCCTCTGTGGTCCGTAAACTCGCTGGACGCGCGGGCGCGGACAGGCGAGGACGGCGTGGGGTGCAGGCCAGCAGCGGGGGCCGGGTTGACGCAGATTTCCGATGAAAAGCTCTTCGAGGCCTACCGCCGGGGCGACGCCGCGGCCCTCCGCACGCTGATCGAGCGGTATCACGATGATCTGATCCGGTTTTTGTACAGGCTGGTGGGCGATCGAGCCGCCGCCGAGGACGTCTTTCAGGAAACGTTTCTCCAGCTTCACCTCTCGGCGGACAGCTTCGACGCGACCCGACGTTTTCGGCCGTGGCTGTTCACAATTGCCGCGAACAAAGGGCGGGACCTGCTCCGTAAGCGGGGGAGACGCCGGACGGTGGAGCTCAGCGCTCCGGTCGGCGGCGACCCGGACGGGGCCTCGTTCGTCGATCTCATGGAGATCGACGTCCCGAGCCCGGATTCGGGCGTCGACCGGGACGAGCTCAGCCGCGAGGTGCAGGAGGTGCTCGGCGCGATGCCCGACAGCCTCCGCGAGATCTTGCTGCTGGCCTACTTCAGTCGGCTCAGCTACATGCAGATCGCGGAGGACCTCGGCATCCCGCTCGGCACGGTGAAGAGCCGGCTGCACTCGGCCGTCGCCCAGTTCGGGCGTCGGTGGAAGGCCAAGCAGCGGCAGAGCGAGCGGTCGGCAGGGCGGGACGCTTCGGGTGAAGATACCTGAGCGGACCCGCACACGGGGGCAGCGTTCGATGGATCACAACCCGCAGCAGCACGGACGAACGGACACGGACAGGTCACCCATGCACGATGCCCAGCCGATCGAACAGGATGACCGGTTGCACCAGGACGACGCCGAGGCGCTGGAGGCGTTGATCGATGCCGAGTACGACCTGGGGCGCGTGCCCGAGGCGCTCCGCCCGCGGGCCGAGCACGCCGGGCGGGTGCTGGGGCTGCTCGAGACCGAGCCGGGCGAGTGGGCACGAGCCGAGAGCGAGGCGGGGCTGACGCGGCGCACGCTGGCGGGTGTTGGTTCAGCCGCCGTCCAGGTCGCGAGCGCCCACGAGCCGGAGCTCTCGATCGACGATCAGGAGGCGCTCGACGCGTGGGTGATGTCGGGGTATGACGCTCGGCGGACGCCCACGGCCCTGCGCACGCGGGCGACCCAGCTTGAATCGATCGCCGCGATCGTCCTCGATGCGCCGCACCCGACCCCGGGCGAGCGATCGGCCCTGATCGAGCGCACGCTGGCGGCGGTGCAGCGGAGCGAGGCCGAGCGTGCCGACCGGATGACCTTCCCGCCCGCCGGCCCGCGCCGGACGTTCAACATGCGGGACCTGGTGAGCCTCGCGTCGGTCGCGGCGATTGCAATGGCGGTCGTTCTCCCGATCATGGGCGCCGCCCGTCATCAGCAGCAACTGAACATGTGCGCCTCGAACATGGCGAGCGTCGGCGGGGCGTTCGGGGCCTACGCGTTCGATCACGCCGACCGCTTGCCCATGGCGACCGCCGGGATCGGCGGGGGCGTGTGGTGGAACGTCGGCACGCCGCGGGAGAGCAACTCGGCGAACCTGTTCAACCTCGCCCGTCACGGTTATGCAAAATTGGGCGACTTGGCGTGCCCGGGCAATCCGACGGCTTCGACCGACCTCGACCCGGCGTCCGACCGCGACTGGCGGGCGATGCCGCAGGTGTCCTACAGCTACCGCATCATGTTCGGGCAGACCCGCCCGAGCCTCAGCGAGCCGAGCCGCATCGTCCTGATGACCGACCGGTCGCCGGTGGTCCCCCGGGCGGCGGCGGGGGAGTCGTTCAACCCCTGGGCCAACAGCCAGAATCACGCGGGGCGCGGGCAGCACGTGCTGTTCTCGGACGGCTCGGCGAGCTTCGAGCGCGAGGCGGTCCTGGCGAACGGGGACAACCTCTGGCTCCCGGCGAGCTTTGAGCGGGCGATCGACCGGGCGACCCGTCGGACGACCGGGCTCCGCGGGGTGGAGACCCCCGAATCGGTGAATGATACATTCGTGGGCCCGTGAGCCCGGGACGGGTTCGACGCGGGATCTGCGAGCGTGGCGCTTGCTCCGGGCTGGGGAGGCTCCTAGCGTTGCCTCCGCGCGAATCCGGCCGAATGATCGGTGTTCGTGCGTCCGCCCGCTGCGGCAGGATGCCGGGTGTGGTGTCTCGATGCGAATTCGGCCCCGCGTTGACGCGGGGCCTTTGAAAAGACGATGAGGCAGGCCACGATGTCGAAGAACAAACTGCATAAAGGCACGCTGAAGCGGATCCGCATCAGCAAGACCGGCAAGATCCGGCACCGCTCGGCCTACCACAAGCACTTGCGTTCGGGCAAGAGCGGCAAGCGCCTGCGCCACCTCCGTCAGGACCGCTACATGGCGGGCCCGGACGCCAAGCGTCTTGAGAAGCTGCTGTTCCGTCGCCTGCGCGGTCGGAACCAGCCTCGGACGGCTTTGCACCGCAGCCCCTCGCCGGCCGAGCGCCAGGCGATGCGGGATCAGGCCGCCGCGAGCGAGACGCAGTCCTAAATCAAACGAGTTGCTGGTCGGCTGCGCCGTCTCGTGACGGCGTCGGAGAGCCGACGGTCCATCGCGCACCCGCCCGCCGGGAACAAAGACGCTGACGCGATCAGCGCTCCGAGCGGGCAAAGCGGGAGATTGATCGATGCCGAGAGCACGCAAAGGCGCCGCACGCAACCAGGCGCGCAAGCGCATCCTGAAGAACGCCAGGGGCTACCGTGGTTCACGCGGCGGGCACAAGGTCCTGGCGATGCAGCAGATCCGCCGGTCGGGCGTGTTCGCCTACCGCGACCGTCGCGCCCGCAAGCGTGACTACCGTGCATTGTGGATCACCCGCATCACGGCGGCGTGCCGGATGCGCGGCACCCGCTACAGCCTGTTCATGAACGGGATGAAGCTCGCGGGGATCAACCTGAACCGCAAGATGCTCTCGATCATCGCGATCGAGGACCCGAAGCTGTTCGACGAGATTGTGGCGAAGGCGACGGCCGCCTCGACCGCGACGCCCTCGAAGAACAAGGCGATCCTCGCCAAGGCCTGAGCGGGCCGCGACGGACGAGCGAAGAAGCGTATCCCAACCGGCCCGGGCGTTCCGCTCGGGCCGGTTGTGTTTTGATGCTTGAGAGGGTGATCGCGTGCGGGTGGCCTGATCGCGATACGCGGGCGGCCTGTCGGGGCGTGGGTTGGTAGGCTTTGGCGAACGGGAGGCTGTCTTGGGCGGAGCCTGGTGGTTCGAGAGCGCGTGGTCGGCGGACCCCATGCTGGCGATGAGTTGGGTCGCGTGGGTGATCGTCTCGATCACGCTGCACGAGCTGGCGCACGGTTGGGCGGCGATCAGGCGCGGCGACACGACGCCGATCGACACCGGGCACATGAGCTGGAATCCCGTGGTCCATATGGGGCTGTTCAGCCTGATCGTGTTCGCGCTGGTGGGGATCGCGTGGGGGGCGATGCCGATCAACCCGAGCCGCATCCGCGGGCGGCACGGCGACGCGGCGGTCGCCTTCGCGGGCCCGCTGATGAACCTCTACCTCGCCGCGGGGTGCATCCTGGGGCGGGCGTTGTGGGAGGGGTACGCCCACGGGCTGGCGGACCCGTTCCACGCCAACATCTCGACGGCGTTGTTCGTCGGGGCGTTCCTGAACCTGGTGCTGTTCGCGTTCAACCTGCTGCCGATCATGCCGCTAGACGGCGGGCGGATCCTGGCGAGCTATCACCCGCCGTATGCGCGCCTCATGGAGACGCAGGGCGGGGTCTTCCTGATGCTCGGGCTGTTCATGCTGGTGTTCTTCTTCGGGTTTCAGTACATCTTCGGCGCGGCGATGACGATGGCGGCTGTTGCGGTGGACCTCGTGCTGTCGGTGCTGCCGGGGACGCCGTAGAGATTTTGGGGTGTGGCAGTCCGGGCTTACCGTGTCGCGAGGGCGCAGGCGAGGAGGCGGTAGAGGATCCGGGCGCCGACGTTGGCGTCGAACTCGTCACCCTCGCCCCGCCCCGGGCCGACCTCGACCAGGTCGCACCCGACGACGCGCTTGCCACTCTCGGCAAGGGTTTGGAGCAGGATCGAGACCTGCTGGAAGCTGAGCCCGCCGGGGACGGGCGTGCCGGTGGTGGGGCAGAGGGCGGGGTCGAGCCCGTCGATGTCGAAGGTGACATAGACGTTCTCCGGCAGGTACTGGATCATCTCGCGGCAGAGGTCTCGCCACAGTTCACCCGCGGCGAGGCGGTCGGCGAGGTCGTCGTCGAAGAACGTGCGCACGCGGGTGTCCTGCTCGCCGATCGCGCGTTCGGTGCTGGAGTAGTCACGGATGCCGACCTGCACGACGTGCGAGAGCGCGTCCGGGAGGTGGAGCGCGTTGTACATGATCGAGGCGTGGGAGTGCGTGAAGCCCTGATAGGCCTCGCGGAAGTCCATGTGGGCGTCGATCTGGAGGACGCCGAGGGGGCCGAAGCGTTCGGCGCAGGCGCGGATCGCGCCCAGCGGCGTGGAGTGATCGCCGCCGAGGATGACGGGGAGTTTGCCGGCGTCGAGGATCGCGCGGACGCGTGTGCGCACGATCTCCAGCATCCGTTCGCTGGCGGCGTTAACACGCGCGTACGCCTCGCCCCGCTCGGCTTCGCTCATCGTGTTTGCGTCGTCGCCGGTGAGTCGTTCAACGTCCTTTCGGGTGGCCTCGGAGAGCTCGCGGACGCCTTCGGGCTCATCTTCCAGGTGCAGGCCGCGCTGGTCGGCTCGTCCGAAGCGGTGGTCGTGCATGTCGACCTGGACGGAGGCGTCGCGGACGCGGCGCGGGGCGTCGGCGGTGCCGGCGTGGTAGCTGGTCGTCGCGTCAAAGGGGACAGGGATGATGACGGCTTCGGCGTGGTCGGGGTTCGGGGGAAGCCCGAAGATGCCGCCGGCGTCGCCGTCGCCCTCGGGGTCGTAGCCCTGCACGGTGTCGTTGTAGTCGGTCATGGGTTGGGCAGGGTACGCTCGGGGCGTGAAGTACGCGATCATCATCCCGGACGGGGCGGGCGATTTGCCTCTGGACGAACTTGATGGCCAGACGCCCCTAGAGGCCGCCGAGACGCCGAACCTGGACCGCTTGGCGTCGATCGGACGCGTGGGGGCGGTCGCGACAACGCCCGCGGGGTTCGGGGCGGGGTCGGACGTTTGCTCGATGTCGCTCTTGGGGTACGACCCGGCGACGTATCACACGGGGCGCGCGCCGCTGGAGGCCGCGGCTTTGGGGCTCGACCCCGGCGAGCGGGACTGGATCTTCCGGGTCAACCTCGTGCATGTGTCCGAGGACGGGCGGATGGTCGATCACTCGGGCGGGGCGATCTCGGACGGCGAGGCGCGGGAGCTGGTGGGGGCGTTGACCGAGCACTGGCGCGCGCACGCGGGGGCGGCGTCTGAGAGGATGACGCTGACGCCGGGCGTGAGCTACCGGAACATCCTGGTGGACGCGGGCGGGCGGGATTACCAGCAACTCGAGACCACCCCGCCGCACGAGATACCCGGAGAGGCGTGGCGCGAGCACCTGCCGACGGGCGGTGCGCCGGGGGAACTTCTTCGTGGGCTGATCGAGTCCAGCGCTGGCGTGCTGGCGTCGCACCCGGTGAACGTCGCGCGGGCGGAGCGTGGGGATCGCACGGCGAATCTCGCGTGGGTCTGGGGGCAGGGGACTCGCCCGGCGATGCCGAGCTTTGAGAGCCGGTTCGGGGTGCGCGGGGTGATGACGACGGCCGTGGATCTGCTGGCCGGGATCTCGGCATACATCGGGTGGGACCGCCTGCACGTGCCCGGGGCGACGAGCTACCACGACAACGATTACGCCGGGCAGGGCCGGGCGGCGGCCGAGGCTCTGGACCGGTACGACCTGGTCTGCTGCCACGTCGAAGCGCCGGATGAGGCGGCGCACCAGGGAGACTGGCGGACGAAGGTGGCGGCGATCGAAGCGATCGACAGGGAGGTCGTGGGGCCGATCGTGTCGAGGCTGACGAGCTTCGGCGACGCGGAAGCAGGTGGCGAAGGCTGGCGGGTGCTGGTCCTGCCGGACCATTACACGCTGGTCTCGACGAAGAAGCACGACGCGACGCCGGTGCCGTTCCTGATGGCGGGGAGCTGGGTGCGGTCGGTGGTGCAACGTCCGTTTTCCGAACGCGGGGCGGGCGAGAGCGATCTGTTCATCGAGCACGGGCACGAGCTGATGGAGTACTTCCTGCGGAGCGGGGTGCGGGGATAGGTGGCACAGGTCTCTGACCTGTGTTTTTGTGTAGTCTGGTGGGCTGGAAGCACACGGCTCGGAGAGCCGTGACACCGGGGACCACGGCTCTGTGAGTTGTACCACGACGAGGAGTTCTGGCTATGGCTGAGTCGGGGGAGAAGGCGTCGCGGAAGGGCTTGCTCGACGCGATCGAGTGGGCGGGGAACAAGCTGCCGGACCCGGCGGTGCTGTTCCTGTTCGGCGCGATCCTGGTCATGGTCGTCTCGCACCTGGTGGCGCCGAGCTACGACGAAGATGGAAACGTCGTCGGCGGGTGGGTGGTGCAGCCGAAGGTGCCGGTTGAAGTCATCGACCCGGCAACGGGCGAGCAAGTCCTGCAACTGGTCGCCAAGGGGGAGCCGGAGGTGGCGCGGAGCCTGCTGACGGTGGACGGGCTGTACTGGTGCCTGGAATCGATGGTCGACAACTTCATGAATTTCCCGCCCTTAGGCGTGGTGCTGGTGGGGATCCTGGGGATCGGCGTCGCGGAGCGGACGGGGCTGATCGCAGCGCTGCTGAAGACGTTCATGCTGGCGGTGCCGCGGAATCTGCTGACGCCGACGATGGTGTTTCTCGGGATCATGTCGAGCGTTGGGAGCGACGCGGGGTACGTGGTGCTGCCGCCGTTGGCGGCGGCGATCTATCTGGCGGCGGGGCGGAGCCCGCTGGCCGGGATTGCGGCGGTGTTCGCGGGGGTGAGCGCGGGGTTCAACGCGAACCTGCTGATCACGACGCTCGAGCCGATCATGGCGGAGTTCACCGCGCAAGGGGCGCAGATCGTGGACCCGGAGCGTCGCGTGGCGCCGACGGCGTCGTGGTACTTCATGGCCGTCAGCACGTTTGTCGTGACGGGCACGGGGTGGCTGACCAGCGCGCTGTTCGTTGAGAAGCGGCTGATGGCGAAATTGCCTGCGGACGGCGGGCCGGACCTGACGCAGATGGAGCCGGAGGGCCCGAGCCCGTGGCGGGGTGACGTGCTCGGGTTCCTGTTCGCGTCGCTGGTTGCCGCGGCGCTCGGTGTCGTCCTGCTCGCGATCGGGCTGAGTGGCGAGGCGCCGGAAGGCACGGGTGTGCGCGTTGTGCCGATGCTGGGGATGCTGTCGCTGCTCGCGAGCGGGATCGTGCTGTTCCCTTTGTTCGTGCGTGCGCTGGCGAGGATCGAGCTCGAGCGACGAGAGACGACCGGGATCTTCTGGTCGATGGTTGGGCTGACGGGGATGCCGGTGCTCGTGGCGTTACTGGTGCTTCTGCCCTCCATCGCGCCGGGTTGGGTCGAGGAGACGCCGCTCTCCGGCATGGACGGCGTGTTTCAGCGATGGGTCGCGGTCATCGTCCCGTTGATCTTCATCATCTTCATCATCCCGGGGCTGATCTACGGCATCATCATTGGCGTCGTGAAGGATTCCAAAGACGCGACCAAGTTCATGATCCAGTCGATCGAGGGCATGGCGCCGATCATCGTGCTCGCGTTCTTCGCGGCTCAGTTCATCGAGTACTTCACCTACTCCAACCTGGGGCGCATGCTCGCGTTCTCGGGGGGGGAGTGGCTGTTCGAGCAGCAGATGGATGTCTGGATGCTGATCGTTGCGTTCATTGCGCTGACGATGGTGTTCAACCTGTTCGTGGGCTCGATGAGCGCCAAGTACGCGTTGTTTGCGCCGATCTTTGTGCCGATGTTCATGCTGATCGGGCTGCGCCCGGAGCTGACGATGGTGGCCTACCGGATCGGCGACAGCGTGACGAACATCGTGACGCCGCTGAACTCATACCTGGTCATCATCCTGGTCTTCATGCAGCGTTTCGCGCCGAAGGCGGGGATGGGGACGCTGATCGCGATGATGCTGCCGTACTCGGTGGTGTTCGCGATCGTGTGGACGATCTTCCTGCTGCTGTGGATGCAGACAGGGCTGCCGCTGGGGCCGGGGGATCCGAACCAGGTCTTCGCGCCGGCGCTGGAGTAGTCAGGGCTGCACGCGCCCGGCGACCACGACGCGCCGGATCCAGCGGTCCTGCCAGGCGTGGAGAAGGTAGCCGAGCTCATTCGGCCAGCGGTCACGGGCGAGACGTTCACACGCGTCAGGCTCGATGATGAGCAGGTCGGCCTCCGCGCCGGGTTCGAGGCGCGAGGTGCGCGGCCATCCCAAGGCGTCGGCGTTGCCGGCGGTGATCTGGCGCCAGAGGCGCTCGGGCGGGATGACGCCGTCGCGTCCGTGCAGGCGTTTGCTGGTTTCGAGCATGTGGCGTGCAACGCGGGGCATGCTGACGATGGGCCCGCCGGCGATGTCGCTCCCGAGCGCGACGCGGACGCCGGCGGCGCGCATCGTGCGCACGTCCGCGTCGCCCGACATGAGGAAGGCGTTGGCGGTGGGGCAGTGGGCGACGATCGCGCCGCGCTCGGCGAGTAATGAGCGTTCGTCGTCGTCGAGCCAGACTCCGTGGGCGAGGACCGCCCGCTCGCTCAAGAGCCCGAAATCGTCGTAAACCTGCGTGTAGCTGCGCCCCGGGAAGAGCTCGCGGGCGAGGGCGACCTCGGCCCGGTTCTCGGAGAGGTGCGTCTGCACGAGCCGCCCGGTTTTGGCGGCGAGCTCGCCTGCGGCCGCGAGGAGCTCGGGCGTGCAGCTGATCGCGAACCTGGGCGCGACCGACACTTCCGCACGCCCCGCGGGGCGGAGTTGGCGCGAGCTTTCGACCTGGGCCGCGATCGGTGGCGTGAGCGCCCGTGGGGCGTGGCGGTCCATTAGCACGTGCCCGACGTGGGCGCGGAGCCCGCGGGCGGCGAGGGTTTCGATGGCGGCTTGTGTGGCTTCGGCGTGAACGGTCGCGAAGCAGGCGCAGGCCGTCGTGCCGGCGGTGAGCAGGCGCGACGCAACGCGGTCGGCCATATCGCGGGCGTAGGTGGCGTCCTGCCATCGGGTCTCGGCGGGAAAGATGACGGCCGCCAGCCAGTCGAGCAGTTCCATGCCGTCGGCGCCGATCGCGTCGAACTGCGGGAGGTGGCAGTGGGCGTCGACGAAGCCGGGGAGGACGTAGCTGGTGGGCCCGCCGAGGTCGGGCTCGACGGGCGGGGGGCCTTCGCCGACTTCGGCGATGCGGTCGTTCTCGATGCGGAGCCAGGCGTCGGCGAGGCGCACGGCGTCGGTTCCGTTCGGCAGCATCAGTCGGCCCGCGGCGATCATGGCGCGGGAACGGTAGCATGGGCCGATTCATCGGGCGGGCAAGATGCTCGCGGAGGGGTGGGGCCATGCACGGATCGGCGTCGATTTTTGGGTGTGACAAGGCGTTCGTCGGCATGGTGCACGTAGGGGCGCTGCCGGGGACGCCGTTCAACGAGACGACGATCGAGATGATCGCGGCCCAGGCGGCGGCGGAGGCCGAGGCGCTGGTCGAGGCCGGCGCGGACGCGGTGATGATCGAGAACATGCACGACCGCCCGTACGTGTGGGGCGGGCACGGGCCGGAGGTGGCGGCTTGTATGACGCGGGTCGGGCTGGAGGTCCGGCGCGTGACCGACGCCCCGCTGGGCGTGCAGGTGCTGGCCGGGGGGCACCGGGAGGCGCTCGCGGTCGCGCTCGCGGTGGGGGCGGACTTCGTGCGGGTCGAGAATTTCGTGTTTGCGCAGGTCGCCGACGAGGGGCTGACGGGCGAGGCGGTCGCGGGGGAGCTGCTGCGGTATCGGCGGTCGATCGGGGCGGAGCACGTGAAGGTGCTGGCGGATCTCAAGAAGAAGCACGCGTCGCATGCGCTGACGGGTGACGTCTCCTTGGCCGAGACGGTGCACGGGGCCGAGTTTTTCGGGGCCGACGGGGTGATCGTGACCGGGACGCGGACGGGCTCGGCGGCTTTGGCGACGGACGTGGAGGCGGCGCGTCGGTCGTCACACCTGCCGGTGGTGGTGGGGAGCGGGGTGACGCCGGAGAATGCGCCGGCGATGCTGGCGCACGCGGACGCGGTGATCGTGGGCTCCTGGCTGAAGGCGGACGGGGTGTGGACGAACGCGGTGGACGGGGAGCGTGCGCGTCGGATGGCGGAGGCGGTCCGCGCAGCGAGGGGCGGATCGGTCGCTCGCGAGGCTCGATCCGGGGGGTGACGCGGCGAAACACGTCCGGGGAACGGGGGTTTTCAGGGGTGGACGGGGTGCGGACTGGCGTGCGAAGGGTCGCAAAACCGACTATTCTTGACATCGTCCGTCGCGAGCAAGCGCCGTTGGCGGGCGAGGGCCGAAAGGCAGGGGGCGGATGGCGGGCATAAGCTCGCGGCGTCCGGTCGTGTAGTGAGTGTCGAGACACCGTGGTTCAGCCCGCGCGTCAGCGTGCGGCGGCGGAGGCAAGCAGATGACGCAGTTGGCACAGCAGAGCCGCTTCGGCGGGGAGTCGGCGTTCGAGGCGTTGGAGCCGAGGCAGCTCCTGAGCCTCCCGGTCAGCGATCCGGGGAACACGCTGGTGCAGGTGGACACGAGCTTCGGCACGGTGTTCATCGAGCTGTTCGACACGATCACGCCGGTGACGGTCAACAACTTCCTGAACTATGTCAACCGCGGGGATTACGACGGGTCGTTCTTCCACCGTCTCGTCCCGGGCTTCGTGCTTCAGGGCGGCGGGTTCACGTACGACGAGAGCGATCCGGACGGTGCGCAGGACATCCCGAGCGATCCGCCGATCGTCAACGAGTTCCTGCTGCCGAACATCGAGCGGACCATCGCGATGGCCAAGACCGCCGACCCCGACTCGGCGACGAGCCAGTTCTTCTTCAACCTGGACGACAACACCGGGACGCTCGACGACCCGGCGAACTCCGGCGGGTTCACCGTCTTCGGGCGCGTCGTCGGCGGGTGGGACGTGGTGCTCGAGATCTCCGAGCTCCAACGTGTGAACTTTGGCAGCCCGTTCGGCGAGGTCCCGGTGACCGAGGCGTACGACTTCGCAAACCCGCCGGACCCGGTGCCGGACGCGGCGCTGGTGTTCGTGAGCCAGGCGCGGGTGATCGGAACGGTTGGGCCGTACCTGAACGCGCTTAACCCCTCGCCGATCATCGGCCTGGCGACCCAGCCGGACGGCTCGCTGCTGGTGGGTGTGCGCGGGGAGAACGCCTCGCCGGTGGTGTACGAGCGCGGAGCGGACGCGGACAGCTACACCGCCTCGCTGCTCGCGCTCCAGACGGTGCCCGTCAACGCGACGAGCAACATCGTGAACTGGGTCGATCCGAAGAACGACCGCGCGTACGCCGCCGTCAGCACCGCGAACGGGCTGGTGCTCTACACGCAGACCGACAGCGGCTCGTGGGCGGCTCGCAATCTGACCAGCGAGATCCCGGGCCTGCCCCCGCTCTCGAGCAACCTGTCGGTCATGATCGATGAGACCAACGGGCGGGTCTATCTCGCGGGGATGACCGCTTCGGGTGCGGTGGTCACCGTTCAGCAGACGGGCGGCGTCAACCAGGGCGGCGGGTTCGCGTGGACGTTCCGCAACCTCTCGGCGGGTGACCTGGCGGTGAACCAGGTCGGCACGCCCGCGTTCATCGGGGAGCTCACGACCTACACGACCCCGTGGGGCGGACTGAACATCACAGGCGTGGATAACAACGGCGATATGCACGTCGTCTGGTTCGCGCCGCAGCTCGAGAACGGGCTCTGGACCGCGAACAACATCAGCGAGATCTCGGGCGCGGATCCGATCATCGGCGGCGTCACGGCGTTCGTCACCCCATGGGGCGCGATCAACCTCGCCGGCATCCGCGCCGACGGCTCGCTGGGCGTGACCTGGTGGACGCCGGACTTCGGCTGGATCACCAACGACCTGACCAGCGAGTACAGCGGCCCGCAGCTCGACCCCGTTTCGATCACCAGCTACGTCACCGAATGGGGCGGTCAGAACATCGCCGGCCTCGACGCGGTGACGGGCGAGCTGGTCGTCTACTGGTGGACCGGCTCGACCGGCTGGGTCCACAACACCATCGCCGACTTCATTCAGGGCGGCGCCGAGGCCCCGACCTACCGCCTCACGGGGATCGCGGCCGGCAACGGCGATGTCTCTATCTTCGGCGTCACCGGGGATCAGCGGGTCATCGAGTACAACTGGGTTAACGCCGACGACACGTGGCGGGCGTTCGACCTCTCGGCGCTCACCCGTCTGGTGTAAGCCCGGGCCGAAGCTTGTCGAGACGCCTCGCTGGCTTTCGAAACACGCCGCACCATCGTGTTCACAACCCCGCCCCTCCGGCGGGGTTTTTCATAGGGTGCCGGCGAGGAGAGGCCTCCGCGACGGCGTTCTCGGGCCTCGGGGCGAGGCGCAGGCCGCGCCACCGGTCCGGATTGACCAGCTTCTCGCCGGTAGCGAGCGGCCAAGTGGGCGGCGCAAACCGATGTTGCACTGAAGTATCTGGGCTTCGGGGCCGAGAACCTCGTGGAGGCGATGCAACATGCGGAACGGGGTCATCCATGCCTGCGTGAAGAGCTTCCTCGTCTGGCTGATCGCGGTGGGCGCGGTGGCGGCTGTCGGGTTCGAGTTCTTCCAACGCGGCTCGACGGAGATGGGCCTGATCATGCTCGGGCTGATCTTCGCGGGGTATTGCGTCGCAACGCGGACGGTCGCCCGGCGCGGCAAGGACGCGACCACGCTGCTGATGGTCGGTGCGGGGGGGACCTTCGGCTTCTGGTTCCCGCCGCTCTATGAGCTCTTCGCGCAAATCGTCGTGACGTGGGCGGAGACGGGCGTTCTGCCGGCGGACCTGGCGGGGCGGTTCGCGTTGCCGGTCGCGCTCGGCGTCTCCGGGTTGATGATGGCCGCGGTGCTCTACGCCGGGACGAGTTCCGGCGGCGTGTTCATGCTGACGGTGCTCGTATCGGGTGTGGCGGCCGGGACGCCGATCTTCCAGCACCTGCTCGGCCCGTACGAGCCGTGGGGGATGTTCGGCGCGATGGTGCTCTGGCACGCGGCGGTGGCGGGGATGCTCGCGTCCTGGGCCGTCCGTCAGGCGAAAGAGCACCGGGCGGCGTCCTGCCCGCATTGCGGGAAGGATCTGGGGCAGATCGCGATCGCGATCTGCCCGTCGTGCAAGAAGCGTCTGCCCGGCGCGGGCGTGCTGCACACGATCGCCGAGGCTCAGGAATCCCGGCGCGCCGCGTGAGCGGGACGGCAAACCGGCTCAGCCCGCCCGGCGTCGCGTCGGTCGGGCGCCCGCCCAGGGCTTGGTGTAGGGCTCCAACTCCGGCGGCACGCGCCGCAGCCCTCGCCGCTCGCCTTTGGCGACCGCGTAGTGCAGACTGTCATGCATCCGCCGGCGCACGGCTTCGGTGATGTTGAGCCCGAGGCGCTCCATCTCGCGGAGGGCGTACGCCCAAGCGTGGTACTCCTCCAGGCAGCGGAGCCGGTAGGTCGTGAAGCCGATCGCGTGGTGCCCGATCTCGTGCAGGAAGACGGCCGCGGACATCGGGCCGCGCGGGTAGGGGGCTTCGATCAGGCGACTGACGGAGCCGTCGGCGTAGCGGACCTGCCACGCGACGCCGGACATGCTCGTCCGCCATTTTCGCACGCGGACGCGGTACCGAGACAGGTACTCCCGGGTCATCGCGTCGTAGCGGGCCTGCATCGGGCTCGCACGCCCGTTCGTTTTGGGGCGTGCGGCGACGGTGGGCTGGGGGCGGGCCCGGCGCGAGGACGGACGGCGCGGCACGACGACCACGCTCGGGGCGACGGGTTGCGTCGCTTCGGCGTGGGGCCCTCGCCCGCCCCGGCTCCGGAACAGCAGATACTGCAAGAACGACATCAGCGGGTTCTCGGCTCCGGGTGTGTTGTTCCGGCTTCGAAGGCGAGCGTTTCGCCGGCCTCGGGGCGCGAGCCGCGGGCGAAGTCGGCGTACGGCATCGGCTTCCGCCCGGCGGGCTGGACCTCGATCAGGCGGATGACGCCCGAGCCGCAGGTGACGAGGCCGAGCGCGGGGTCGAGGAACGACCCGGGACGCGTCCGGGTCTCCGGTCCTCCTCCGGCGACCTCGACCCGGTGGAGCTTCAAGGGCTCGCCGCGGAAGGTGACCGTGACGCCCGGCCAAGGGTTCAAACCCTGGACGCGCCGGCGGACCCCGTCGGCCTCGCCCGCGAAGTCGGCCCACCCGTCGCCCTTGCTCAGCTTGCCCGCGAGCGTGACCCGGGCCTCGTCCTGGGTCATCGGCTCCAGTGTCCCGGCTTCGTGGCGGGCAAGGACGTCGAGCATGAGTTCGGGGCCGTCCTCCGCGAGCAGGTCGTGCAGGTCGCCCGAGGTCTGATGCGCCTCGATGGGGCGTCGGCTCTGACCGAGGATCAGCCCCGCGTCCATCCGCTCGGCGAGGGTGATGACGCTGTTGCCCGTCTCGGTATCGCCGGCGAGGACGGCCGCGTGGATCGGCGCCGCCCCGCGCCAGCGCGGCAGACGCGACGCGTGGAGGTTGACCGCGAACCGGTCGGCGAGCAATGCCTTGCCCAGCTTCTGCCCGAAGGCGATCACGACCCACGCGTCGGCCTCGATCGCACGGAGACGATCACGCACGCTTTCTTCGTTGACGGACGCCGGCTTTTCGAGGGACACGCCCGGGGTGTGCTCCTGGGCCCAGACGCCGATGGGCGTGGGGGTGAGCTTGCGGGAGCGTCCGGCTGGCTTGTCGGGCTGGGTCACGACGCCGACGAGTTGGTGGTGGTCGGCGATCGCCCGGAGGGTGGGCAGGCCGAACGCGCCGGAGCCGAGGAAGAGCACACGCATCGGGGGGATCGTATCCGCTCCGGCGGCGCGTCCGAGGCCCTCAGGGGGCGTCAACGCCCGCGTTCGAGGTCGCGGATCGCGGAGCGGTTCTTGAGCCTTGACCGCATCGTGAACTTGTCGAGGATGAGGACGCCGTCGAGGTGGTCGGTCTCGTGCTGGATGCAGCGTGCGAGCAGGCCGCCGGCCTCGATCTCGTAGGCCTCGCCCTTCGCGTCGAGCGCGCGCATGCGGACGGTCGGCGGGCGAAGGACCTCGCCGGTCAGGCTGGGCAGGCTGAGGCACCCCTCATCCATCGCCTCGGTGCCGGCGCGGGGGGGGAAGGTCAGCTCCGGGTTGATGCAGACGATCGGGCCCGCGGTGCCGGTGAGCGGGTGGCGGGGGGCGTCCGGGTCGGGCGGGACGTCGGCGACGAACAGACGCCACGCTAGCCCGACCTGCGGCGCGGCGAGCCCGATCCCCTCGGCCTCGCGCATCAGCTCGATCATCCGCGTCGCCACCTGGCGGACCTCGTCGGTCACCTCGGCGATCGGCTCGGCCTTGGCGCGCAAGACCTCGGCTGGATAGTGCACGATGTGCAGGTCTTGGACCATCGGGCGATGATAGGGCCCAAAGCCTCGCCCAAGCCCCGCTCATGCCCCGGCGGGAGGCTTCGCCCCGGGCGAGCTAGGCTCTCCGCGTGCGCACGCGGACGGTGCTCATCCTGCTCGCCTGCTTCGGGCTGCTGCTGATCGCGTCGCTGCTCCGCTTCGCGGTCGGCGGCGACGGGCTCGCGCTCCCGGAGCACCCCGTCATCTGGGAGCTTCGCGGGCTGCGCGTCGCGGCGGGGGCGATCGTGGGGGCGGCGCTCGGCGTTGGTGGCGCGATGCTCCAGAGCCTGCTGCGGAACCCGCTCGCCTCGCCGGACCTGCTGGGCGTGACGAGCGGGGCGGGGCTGGCGGTGATGGTTGTTGCGTTTCTTGCGTTCCGGGCCGGGGAGCCGATGCCGGGGGCGGGGGCGACCGGGGCCGCCGCCCTGGTCGGGGCGCTCGGGGCGCTCGCGGTGGTCTACGCCGCCAGCCAGCGGCGGGGGCTGGTGGATCCGGTCTCGCTGGTGCTGGTGGGTGTGATTGTGGGGCTGATCTGCGCGGCCGCCTCGCGACTGCTCGAGAGCACCCTCCCGCCGGACCCGGCGCGCCTCGCGACGCGATGGATGTTCGGCTCGCTGAGCGATGAGACGGGGTGGGGGACGCTGCGGTTCGTGGCGTTGCTGACGGTCGCGGTGATCGCGGGGGCGGCGTGGCTGGGGCCGAGCATGGACGCGGCCTCGCTGAGCGATGAGGAGGCGCACGCCGTCGGGGTGCCAATCGGTGCGCTGCGGCTGGTGCTGTTCATCGGGAGCGGCGTGCTGGCGGCGGGTTCGATCGTGCTGGCCGGGCCGATCGGGTTCGTGGGGCTGGTCGCGCCGCACGCCGTCCGGCTCGTGCTTGGGCCGGGGCATCGCGGGGTGGTGCTCGGCTCGGCGTGCGTCGGGGCGGCGCTGGTCGTGCTTGCGGACGCGGCGGTCAAGAGCCTGGACCTGCCCGGCGGTCGCGTGCCGATCGGTGTGCTGACGAGCCTGATCGGCGGGCCGGTGTTTGTGATGATGCTGCGCTCGAGCCGGAGCCGCGGGGCGTGAGGGTCTATTCGCAAGGCCCATCCTCGTACAGTTCCAGCGGCAAATCGTCCGGGTCTCGGAAGAAGGTGTGGCGCCGGTTGGTGTAGGGGTCGGTGCGGACGGGTTCGAAGGGGATGCCGCGGGATTGGAAAGTGGCGATCGCGCCGTCGAGGTTGTCGACGCGGAAGGCGAGGTGGCGCAGCCCGACGGCCTCCGGTTGCGTCGGGCGGGGCGGGGGATCGGGGAAGGAAAAGAGCTCGAGCATCCCGCCGCAGGGGATGGCGAGGTCGAGCTTGGTGCTGTTGCGGTCCGCGCGGTGGTTCTCGGCGATGATCGTGAGCCCGAGGGCTTCGGTGTAGAAGCGTTTGGAGCGTTCGTAGTCGCGGCAGATGATCGCGACGTGGTGGATGCCGCGGATGCCCGGGTCGTGTGCGCTCATACGTTGAAGTACTTCGCCTCGGGGTGATGCACGACGATGGCGCTGGTGGATTGCTCCGGGTCGATCTGCCAGTTTTCGGTGAGCTGGCAGCCGATGCGGGCGGGGTCGAGGAGGCGGAAGAGGATGTCCTGGTCGGACATGTCGGGGCAGGCGGGGTAGCCGAAGCTGTAGCGGGAGCCGCGGTATTTCTGGGTGAACAGGTCCTTGGTGCGCGGGGCGTCGTCGCCGGCGATGCCGAGCTCTTGGCGGATGCGCTTGTGCCAGAACTCGGCTAGAGCTTCTGCGGTTTCGACCGCGAGCCCGTGCAGGTAGAGGTATTCGGTGTAGTCGTTGGCGGCGAAGAGGTCGCGGCAGACCTCGGTCGCGCGTGGGCCGACGGTGACGCAGTGGAGCCCAAGGACGTCCTTCTCGCCAGAATCGACGGAGCGGAAGAAGTCGCTGATGCAGAGGCGGCGCTTGCCGTCCTGGCGGGGGAAGCGGAAGGTCTCGATGACCTTGTCGTGGTCCTGCGCGTCGTAGACGAGCAGCTCGTCGCCGCGGGACTGGACGGGGTAGTAGCCGTAGACGACCTTGGGCTCGAGGATGCGGTCGGCCTTGCAGCGGGCTTTCCAGCGTTCGAAGACGGGATACACCTTGTCCTCGAGCGAGGCCTTGTACTCGCCCTCGCTCAAGCGTCCCTTCTTGAACTGCCACTGCCCGCGGAAGAGGGCGATGGGGTTGATGAAGGGGAAGACCTGGTCGAGGTCGATGTCGGCGACGACGCGCGAGCCGAAGAACGGGGCGGCGGGCACGGGCACGTCGCGGGCGACGTCCGAGCGCACGGGCGCGGTCGCAACAGCGACAGCCCCGTCGCCGGTCGCCGCGGGTTCGAGCTTGGATTGCTCAAACGCTTCTTCGCGTCGCCCTTTCTCGGCTTTGGAGCGGGCGATCTTTTCCTCGGCGTCCGACCGCTTCTGCAGGCGGGCCTGGATCTCTTCGCCGAGCGTGTCGAGCTTGCCGGCCGCGAGCATGTCCATGACGCGGAGGCCCTCGAACGCGTCCTTGCCGTAGAGGCACTGGCCTTTGTAGACGCTGCGCAGGTAGCCCTCGGCGTAGTGGCGGCTGAGGGCCGCGCCGCCGAGGATCACGGGGATGTCCATGCCGAGCTCGTTCAGCTCTCGCAGGTTCTCCTCCATCACGTTGACGCTCTTGACCAGCAGCCCGCTCAGGCCCACGGCGTTGGGCTTGTACTTCTGGATCGCTTCGACGATCGCCGTGATCGGCTGCTTGATGCCGATGTTGTGCACGGTGTAGCCGTTGTTGCTCAGGATGATATCGACGAGATTCTTGCCGATGTCATGGACGTCGCCCTTGACCGTCGCGAGCACGATCGTGCCCTTGGTCTCGCCCTCGACGCGGTCGAGGTGCGGCTCCAGGTGGGCGACGGCCTTCTTCATCACCTCGGCCGACTGGAGCACGAAGGGGAGCTGCATCTGCCCGGAGCCGAACAGCTCGCCGACGGTCTTCATGCCGTCGAGCAGGTGGTCGTTGATGATGTCCAGGGCGGCGTAGGTGCCCATCGCCTCGTCGAGCGCCTCATGCAGGCCGTCCTTTTCGCCGTCGATGATGTGGGCACGAAGGCGCTCCTCGATCGACATGTCGGCCTTGGCTTTGCGTGTATCGCCGGCGTCTTCGACGTCCTTGAACAGCTCGATCAGATGCTGGAGCGGGTCGTGGTCCGGGTCGGTCACGCCTTCAGGCAGCCCGGTGCCGCCCTTGGATTCGTGGCGCCGGTCGTAGATCAGTTCGAGGGCGGCCTGCTTGTGCGCCTCGTCGATCTTGTTCAACGGCAGGATCTTGCTCGCGTGCACGATCGCGCTGGTCATCCCGGCGTTGACGAGTTCTGCGAGGAAAACGGAGTTGAGCACGACGCGGGCCGCGGGTTTGAGGCCAAACGAAACGTTGCTCAGCCCGCAGGTGATCTGGGCCTCGGGCATGTCCTTTGCGATGCGCCTGGTGCCTTCGATGAGCTCGAGTGCCGAGCGCCGGTCGCTGTCCATGCCGGTCGAGATCGGGAGCACGAGCGGGTCGAAGAAGATATCGCCGGGCGACAGCCCGTGGACGCTCACGGCTCGGTCCATCGCGCGCCGGGCGATCGCGTGCTTGCGCTCGGCGGTGCGCGCCATCGCGGCTTCGGGATCCTCGTCGATGCTGCCGATGACTATTGCCGCGTTGTAGATCTTTGCGAGGCGGCAGATCTCGTCGAATTTTGCTTCGCCGTCCTCGAAGTTGGCGCTGTTGATGACGCACTTGCCCGCGGCGTGCATCAGCCCGGCCTCGATCGTCGCGACCTGGGTCGAGTCGATCATCAGCGGCGCGTCGACCTGGCGCACGAGACGCTTGACGACCTCGCCCATGTCCTTCGCGTTGTCGCGCCCGGCGTAATCGACGTTGATATCCAGCACGTGCGAGCCGTCGCGGACCTGCTCGCGCGCCAGGCTGACGATGCTGTCCCAGTCTTCTTCTTCCAGAAGGCGCTTGAACTTGCGCGAGCCGCTGGCGTTGCAGCGCTCGCCGACGATGAGGAACGAGTTGTCCTGGCGGTGCTCGGTCGGGCTGTAGAGGCTGGTGCTGGCGGGCGGGAGGGGCTCGATCGTGCGCTCGGCCCTGGTGAGCGTTGCGACCCGATCGGCGAGCTGGCGGATGTGCTCGGGCGTGGTGCCGCAGCAGCCGCCGACCATGCTGACGCCGTGCTCGCTGATGAAGCGAGCCATGGCCTCGACGAACGGCCCTGGGCCGAGCGGGTACTCGGTCCGCCCTTCGACCAGCACCGGCAACCCGGCGTTGGGAATCACCGAGACGTGCCGGTCCCAGTGCTTGCAGAGATAGTGGACGTACTCGCCCATCTCCGTCGGCCCGGTTGCGCAGTTGAGCCCGAGCGAGGCGATCGGGTAGTGGCGCAGCGCCGAGGCGGCCGCTTCGATCGACGTGCCGACCAGCATCGTCCCCGTCTGCTCGATCGTCACCGAAACAAAGATCGGGACGTCCTCGGGTCCTTTGCCTTCATCCTCGAGCGCACGCAGGATCGCGTTGGTTGCGCACTTGACCTGCAGCAGGTCCTGGCAGGTTTCGAGGATGATCGCGTCGGCCCCGCCTGCGATAAGCCCGCGGGCGGATTCGCGGTAGCTCTCGAGCATCCGGGCCCAGGAGATCTGGTCGAGCGTAATCAGTTTGGTGCCGGGGCCCATCGAGCCGGCGACGAAGCGGGGTTTGTCTTTGGTCGAGAACTTGTCGGCCGCGGCCCGCGCGATCTCGGCGGCCGCCTTGCTCAGCGTGAAGCACTCGTCCTGCAGGTCGAACTCGCCCAGCGTGTGCTTCGCGGCCCCGAACGAGTCGGTCTCCACGATGTCCGCCCCGGCCTCCAGGAACGACTCGTGGATCTCCTGAACCACGTCCGGGCGCGAGCGCACGAGGATGTCCGTGCAGTTCTCGCATCCGCAATAGTCGCCCTCGACGGTCAGGTCGCGCGAATAGAGCGAGGTGCCCATCGCGCCGTCGAAGACGAGCACGCGGCGGTCCAGTTCAGCCAACAATTGACTCGGCAAGGCGGGCCTCCTCCGCCGGGCCCGTCCGTGAGCCGTGCTGGCGGTCTGGAAGAAGCCTAGACGGGCATGTGGCCGCTTTCATCCGATCATCCGGATGAAAGGGTGAAAAGGTGGTTTCCGGCAAGCGAATTCCATCTCTTGACCTGGAATCGCCCGTTTGCGGAGAGCGTTGAAAGTTGATATACAAACAAAATACGATCATACCGCATCACGTCGCGATGCTCGAGGAATGGAGGCAGGCCCGTGGCGTGGCCGAGATCGCGGTCGAGCACGAGCCTCTTGCTGGCGGGACGATGGCGTATTCCGCGCCTGGGAGTTGCTCCAATCAGGCTTCCGGGCTCGGCCTCCGCGCGCCGGTCACCGTGGCCGAACTCGACCGCCTCGTCGCCTACTACCGCGAGCGAAACGAGCCCGCCGCGATCGAGGTCGCGCCCTTTGCCGACGTGTCGCTCGTCCACGGGCTGCGTGAACGCGGCTTTCTGCTCAAGGACTTCGAGATGGTCTTTGCGACGCGCGTCGAGCCCGGTGAGGATTGCCGAGCAAGGATGACTGTTGCGCTCGATCCGTCCGTCGAGGTGCGTCGATACGAACCGGGCGATGCCGCCAGCGACCGCGCGTTCTTGCTCGCCTCGATGAGCGGCTTCGTGCCCGAAGGGCAGACTGAGCCGAACGAGGGGGATTTGGAGGTCGGGCTCAACTGCCTACGTCACCCGCGGACGGTGAACGTCGCGGCTTATGCCGAGGGTCGGATCGTCGGGGCCGGGGCGATGGAACTCGCGACCGACGTGCCGGACGAACACAACCGCCCGACGGCGATCGCCTGCTTCTTCGGCGTCAGCGTGGTGCCCGAATACCGCCGACGCGGCATCCAGCAGGCGATGATCGCGGCCCGCCTCCAGGTGTGCGCCGACGCCGGGTGCGAGCTCGCGTGCATCCACGCCCACCCCGGTGTCGGCACGGAGCGGAACGCCCTCCGCATGGGTTTTCAGCACGCGTACACGAAGGTGACGCTGATCCGACCGCTGGAAGGCTCGCCGTCTCGCGACCCGGCACATGGCTCGATAGGCTGACCGCCTCTCGGGGCGGCTTCGGTGCGGTACTGGTTTGGAAAGCGAGGCGCGGGTGGGGCGGGGGTTCTGGAAAGCGGTCGGCCCGGGGATCCTCTTCGCCGGGGCGGCGATCGGGGTCAGCCACCTCGTGCAATCGACGCGGGCGGGGGCGCTCTTCGGGCTGTGGCTGCTCCCGGTCGTGCTGCTGGCGCACGCGGCGAAGTACCCGGCGATGGTCTTCGGCCCGCGCTACGCCGCCGCCACCGGGCGGTCGCTGATCGAGGCGTACCGCGAGCAGGGGCGGCACGCCCTTGGCTTGTTCGCGTTGATCGCGATCGGGACGTCGTTCACGATCCTCGCGGCGGTAACGATGGTGACGGCGGCCGTGGTGCGCACCTCGCTCGGGCTGGAGGGCGTCAGCGTTGTTGCGATCGCCGCGGGGTTGCTGGTGCTCTCGGCGTTGACGGTCGCGTGCGGCGGGTTCCGGTGGCTCGACGCGTTGCTCAAGGTGCTGATGGTACTGCTCCTGGCCGCGACGCTCGTCGCGGCGGGGTCGGCGCTGCCTCGGATGGAATGGGCGGCCGCCCTGATCGTGCCGGCGGGGCTCGGGCTGGCGGCGCTGCCGTTCGTCGTCGGGCTCGTCGGCTGGATGCCCGCGCCGCTGGACATCACCGTCTGGCACTCGCTCTGGACACTCGACCGCGCCAAGCAGACCGGGCACACCCCGACGCACCAGCAGTGCAGAGCGGATTTTGACATCGGGTACGCGCTCTGCGCTGTGACCGCGTGCAGCTTCCTGCTTCTTGGCGCGGTGCTCATGCACCAGCGCGGCGTGGAGACGCCCGAGGGCTCGGCGCCGTTCGTCGCGCAGCTTTTTGATCTGTATGCCGAGGCGATCGGGGCGTGGGTGCGCCCGGTGATCGCGGTCGCGGCCTCGGCTGTCATGCTCTCGACGACGCTGACCGTCTTCGACGCGCTCCCGCGGACGGCCCAGACGCTCACGAGCGTCGCGATGGGGCGTGAGCGCCCGGCCGTGCGATCACGCCTCTACTGGGGCTTTACGCTGCTCATCAGCTTTGGGGCGATCGCGATCATCTATACGGCTCGCCACTCGCTGGTGCCGCTGGTGCACCTGGCGACGACGATCTCGTTCGTCGGCACGCCGCTGCTGGCGGCGTTCAACCACCGCGCGATGCATAGCGCTGCCGTGCCGGCGGCTCACCGTCCCGGAAAGGCGATGCGGCGCGCAAGCCTCGCGTGCGTCTGGCTGTGGGCGGGGTTCGCCGTGCTGTACGTGTGGCAGCTTGTCGTGGGTTTCTGAGCGGGTCGCGGTTGAACTCAACGCATGGGCGGGACGCCTGTGCCACGGGTTGGCTTGCCTAGAACGCCGCGTCTTGCAGGCTTTGCACGATCTCCGCGAGGCAGAGGGCGGCGGTCGCGCCGTCGACCACGCGGTGGTCGCAGGCGAGGCTTAGGGGCATGACCTTGCCGACGGCCGGCTGCCCGTTCTGCACCACGACGCCGTCGTAAACCTTCCCGACCGCGAGGATCGCGACTTCGGGGTAGTTAATGACGGGCGTCGCGAACCGGCCGGCATGAGAGCCGACGTTGCTGATCGTGAACGTGCTGCCGCTGAGGCGTTCACGCGGGATGGAGCGGTCGCGGGCGGCTTTTGCGGTGTCGGCGATCGCGCCGGCGAGTTCGACAGGCCCGAGCTGGTCGGCGTCCGGGATCACGGGCACCATGAGCCCGGAGTCGGTGTCGGTGGCGATGCCGAGGTGGACGGCGGCGTGCTGGACGATCTCGGCGTTTTCGTCGTCGACGATCGCGTTGAGCGCGCCGAAGCGTCCGCCGAGGCGGGCCGAGAGGGCTCGGCAGACGGCCGCGCTGATGAACGGCAGGAAGCTCAGCTTGACGCCGGTGGCTTCGGTCATCTGCATGCGGAGGGCGTCGAGGGCGGTGACGTCGGCCTCATCGACGACGGTGAAGTGGACGGCGGTATCCACGCTGGCGCGGAGGCGCTGGGCGATGGTTCGGCGCACGCCGCGGAAGGGGGTCTTGGCGGTAGGCTGCCCGTGAAGGTCGGTCTGCTGGGCGGGGGCGGGGATGGGACGGGGAGCGGCGGGGCCGGCGTAGCCCGGGGCGTAGGGGAGGCCGCCGCTCTGCTGCGGTCCGCCGTAGCCGGGCATGTTGGGCATGCCGGGCATAGGCATCGGCATGTAGCCGTAGGGCGTGGGGACCATGACCATCGGCGGCATGGCGGGATAGGCGGGCGCGTACTGCGGCATCATCGGCGCGCCGTAGCCCCCGTGCGGCATTGGTTGCGGCATCTGCTGGGGCATCGCCTGTGGCTGATAGGCGGGCTGGTGCTGCTGCGGCTGGAACTGCGGGCGATGCGGGGCCGCACCGGGGAGCGGGCGGCGGCTTTCGGACGGGGGCGTCGAGCCGGTCGCGGGCTTGGAGGGGGCGCTCGCGGCGGGCTTGGTCTTGGCGCCGGCGCTGCCGCCGGAGTTGGCGAAGGTTTCGACGTCGCGCTTGGTGATGCGTCCGCCGATGCCGGTGCCCTGGACGCGGTCGAGATCGACGCCAAGGTCGCGGGCGAAGCGCCGGACGGCCGGGGTCGCGAGGGCCTTGCCGTCCTTGCTCATGCCGGGCATCTCGCCGGACATCTGCCCGACGACGGTGCCGGCGTCCTCGCGCTCGCCCTCGGCGTGCGCATCCTCGTGATCGTCGTCGTCATCGGCTCCGCTCGCGGCGGACGAAGCGCCGCCTTCGAACTCGACAAAGACCGCGCCGACTTTGATCATCTCGCCCGGGTCGCCGTGGACGGCCTTGATCACGCCGTCCCGCGGGCTGGTGACCTCGCTGAGCGCCTTGTCGGTCTCGACCTCGGCGAGCGCGTCGGTCGCTTCGACGGTATCGCCCGGCTTGACGAGCCACTTGACCAGTTCGGCCTCGGTCAGGCCTTCGCCGATGTCGGGGAGGAGAAAGATGCTCGGATCGCTGGAAACTTTGCCGGCCATGTGTGCTCTCAGTCTGCGGTCACCGGTGCGTTCGCGGGCGGCAGCCGGTGGAGGGGTTGTTCTGATTGACGGGTCAGCTCTGAGGATGCGCGGGCGAGACGCCCGCGCCACGGGGTCAGTACGCGAGACACTCCTCGATGCTCTTCTTGATCCGCGGGGCCTCTGGGAGGTACTCGAGCTCGAGCTTGTAGTAGGGCATGATCGTGTCGAAGCCCGTGACACGCTGGACGGGGGCTTCGAGGTGGAGGAAGCAGCGCTCCTGGACTAGGGCCGAGATCTCGGCCCCGAGGCCGGCGGTCTTGGGCGCTTCGTGGACGATCACGCAGCGCCCGGTCTTCTCGACGCTGGCCGCGATCGTGTCGATATCGATCGGGTAGCAGGTGCGGAGGTCGATCAGCTCCACGCTGACGTCGTCGGGGAGTTGGTCCATCGCTTCGAGCGCCTGGAAGACCGGCGCGCCCCAGGTGACGACGGTGATGTCCTCACCCTCGCTGACGACCTTCGCCTCGCCGATCGGGATGAGATATTCCTCCTCCGGCACGTCCTCAAGGAAGCTGCGGTAGACGCGTTTGGGCTCGAAGAAGACGACCGGGTCCGGGTCGCGAAGGGCGCTGAGCAGGAGGCCCTTTGCGTCGTACGGCGTGCAGGGCATGACGACCTTGAGCCCCGGGTGGTGGCTGTAGATCGCTTCGGGTGAGTCGGAGTGGAGCTCGGGTGCGTGGATGCCGCCGCCGACGGGGACGCGGACGGTCATCGGCACGGTGAAGCGTCCGCGGCTGCGCGTCCGCATGCGCCCGGCGTGGTTGACGAGCTGGTCGTACGCCGGTCCGAGGAAGCCTTCGAACTGGATCTCCGGCACCGCGATCATGCCGCCGAGGGCGAGGCCGATCGCGATGCCCATGATGCCGGACTCATCGAGCGGGGTGTTCTGGACGCGCTCGTTGCCGAACTTGGCGGCCAGCCCGTCGGTGACGCGGAAGACGCCGCCGTTGACGCCGACGTCCTCGCCGAGGATGACGACGCGCGGGTCGCGCTCCATTTCGTAGGCGAGGGTTGAGTTGATCGCCTGCACCAGGTTCATCTTCGCCATAGGTCTTGCTCGCTCGGTCGTGGGCCCGTGTCGGACGCGGGCTGTGGTGTGGTGTGGTGTGGTGTGGTGTGTGGCTCTTCGTGTCTGCTGTGCTTCGTGTCGTTGCGTCGGTTTCGGCTCAGGAAAGCAGCGTTAAGAAGGTGGCGGTGCCGTCGTCGGCGAGGGGGGCGTCAGGGAGGAGCGGTGCGTCGCCCGCGCCGGCGGCGTTGACGACGGCGGCGACCTCGTCGGCCGAGTACGTCACCAGGATCGGCGTCGCCTGTCCCTGCACCCAGATCTCCGTCACGGCCTTCTTCGACCGCACGACGCGGATGTACGACGGGTTGACCCAGCGTTCGACGCCCTTGTTGTCCTTGATCTTGATCAGCACGCCGATCGCTCCATGCCCCGTGGGCGCTGACGCCTAGACGCGCTGCCCCTCGGCCCGCAGCCCGACCTGCGACGGGTCCTGCCCGAGGCTGCTGGTCCGCATCGTGTCCCGCTGGCGCTTGAGCTCCTCGGGCAGCTCCGCGTACATGTGGTCAAAGAAGTCGGTGGTGCTGGGCTTCTCGATGCCTTCGGCCGCGGCGACGACTTCCTTCACGATGCGCTTGGTTCGTGCTTCGAGTTCGGTCTGCTTTTCATCGTCCCAGAAGCCGCGGGCAACCATGTACTTCCGCGTGCGGATGAGCGGGTCCTTGTCGAGCCATGCTTGGACCTCCTCCGGGCTGCGGTAGCGCCGGGCGTCGTCAGCGGTGGTGTGGTCCGCAAGGCGGTAGGTCACACCCTCGATGAAGGTCGGCCCGTCGCCGGCGACCGCGCGTTCGCGGGCCTCCTTCGTCGCCTTGTAGACCGCGAAGATGTCGTTCCCGTCGACCTGGATCGTCGGCATCCCGTACGCGATCGCCTTTTGCGCGACCGTTTCCGAGGCCATCTGCTCTTCACGCGGGACGCTGATTGCCCACTGGTTGTTCTGGCAGAAGACGACGAGCGGGACTTTCAGCGTGCTGCTGAAGTTCATCGCGCTGTGGAAGTCGCCCTCGCTGGTGGCGCCGTCGCCGAAGTAGGTGATGACGGCCCGGTCGCGGTCGCCGCGGAGCTTCATGCCCCAGGCGATGCCGGCCGCGTGGATCATGTGCGTGCCAATCGGCACGCTCAGCGGCGTGACGAGGACGTCATCGGGCACCTTGCTCCCGCGCTCGTCGCCCATCCAGTAGACGAGCACGTTGTGCATCGGGAGCCCGTGCATGAACAGGGCGGCGTTCTCGCGGTAGGCCGAGACGAGCCAGTCCTCGCCCTTTTTCATCGCCAGCGCGCTGCCGACGGCGTTCGCCTCCTGCCCCTTGTTCTGCGGGTAGGTGCCCATGCGTCCGGAGCGTTGGAGCTTGAACGCGACCTCGTCGAGGTGACGGCAGATCGACATCTGCTCGTAGAGATATGCGACCTGCTCGTCGGAGAGGATCGGCTGCCCGTTCTCAAGCCCTTCGGACTCGTCGAAGCGTCCCTCCTCGTCGAGGATCTGGAGGAAGTCGATCTCGGCCGTGTACACGGTCTTTCTCGGCATCTGCTGCTCCGTCCTCCGCGAGTCGGCATGGCCGCTGGCGGGCGGGGGTCGAAAACCGGTCGGCACCCCGACCGCGGGCGGGGCGCTGGGGCCTCGCCGGGCCGGGACTTGCGGACCTGTAGGGTAGCCGAAGGCGGGCCGGATCGCCCGCCCCCGGTCGCTGTCGTCGGGTCCGAATCCGGGAGGTGTTCGCACCGCCCGGACGCGTGTGGATCAGACCGCGGCTCCCGCGTCGGACCGAACGCGGTCGCCCGGGAACTGCTTGATGCCCTCCTGCTTCGGCTTCCGCCCGGTGCCCTTGGCGACCGGCGAGGCCTCGGGGATGACAAACTCGCTGTTGGGCTGGGTATCGCTGAAGGCGTACGCCGCGTCGGCCGCCTGACGCATCGTGCCGTCCGCCGACTCGTACAACTCGCGCCACCTCTGGTGGCAACTGGTCTCGGCGATGTCGAAGAAGTGCAGAGCCGCGGCCTTATCGCGCTCGAACTCCGGGCCCGATTCGCCCTTTCGGATCTGCTGGTCGAGCTTGCTCAGCGTGCAGACCCACCCGTGCAGCCAGACCGCGACGTCCGCGATGCGGCTCTGGATCGCCTGGAGCCCGAGCAGTTCGCCCTCGTACTTCTTGCCCATCTGCTTGAACTGGTAGGTGTGCTCGCTGATGAGGCGTCCGAGGCGATCCGCGTGCGGACGCAGGCTCGGGTGGACGCTCTGCACGCGCGGAGCGCGGCGACGGATGCCGAGGAAGACCTCGGTCCCCAGCGGGACCGCCGCCTTGATGAACGCGGGCTTGAACCAGTTCGAGGGGTTCTTGGACATCTCGCGGATCGGGAGCATGTGCTCCTCGGCGAGCTTCTTGCCGCCGTAGCCGAAGATGAACGGGAGCATGACGTCGTTGGAGCCTTCGACGATGAGATTGATGCGCGTGTCACGGAAGATGCGTTCGATCTCGTTCTCGGTCATGTAGCTCTCGCCGCCCATGATCTGCATCGCGTCGTTGACCACGTCCCACCCGCGCTCGGAGCAAAACGCCTTGCAGATCGCGGTTTCGACGCGGTGGTCCTCGTCGTGGCGGTCGAGCATGCCGGTGGTCATGTAGAGCATCGCGTCCATCGCGTAGACGTAGGCCGCCATGCGGGCCGAGCGTCCCTTGACGGCGTCAAAGTCGGCGAGGGGCTGCTTGAACTGGTATCGCGTGCGGGCCCACTTGATGGACTGGTCCATCGCCTTGCGAGCCCCGCCGAGCATGCCGGCGCTGAGCGTGCAGCGCCCGTAGTTCAGGCAGGTCAGCGCGACCTGGAGGCCCTTGCCCTCCTGGTAGAGGATGTTCTCACGCGGGACGCGGACGTTGGTGAAGGTGATGCGCCCCTGCCAGGTGCCGCGGATGCCGCACTTGCTGCGGTTTTTGCTGTAGATATGGATGCCTTCCATGTCGGGCGTGCAGACGACGGCCGAGACCGCCTTCTTCCCGTTGGGCATCTCCTGCTTGCACATGACGGTGAACAGCCCGCTGAGCGCGGCGCTGGTTGCCCACTTCTTCTCGCCGTTGAGGATGTAGAACTTACCGTCCTCGCTGACGGTGCAGGTGGTCTCCTGCCCGCCGGCGTCGCACCCGACGTTGGGCTCGCTGAGGCAGAAGGCGCTGAGCCAGTCCGTGGCGAGGTGGGGGAGCCACTTCTGCTTCTGCTCGTCGGTGCCGAAGAGCATGACGGCCTTGCACCCGATCGACTGGTGGGCGCTCACGATGACCGCGGTCGAGCCGCAGTACATGCCGATCAGTTCCAGCACGCGGTTGTAGCTGGTGATGCCGAGCCCGAGGCCGCCGTACTGCTTGGGGATGGTCATCCCGAGCACGCCGAGTTCGAAGAGGCGCTTGATCACCCAGTCTGGCGTCTCTTCCTCGTGATCGATCTGAAGGGCGGGGTGCTCGTTCTGGAGGTATTCGTGGAGGCGGGCGAGGAGTTGGTCGCACGCGGCCGTCTCTTCGGGTGTCGATTCGGGGTAGGGGAAGACGAGGTCCTCGCGGATGCGTCCCCAGAACATGTTCTTGATGAAACCCATCGAATCGGGCTCGGCGCCCATGAGGCTTTCCGCCTCGGCGACGAGCGCCGCGTCCTTCGCCGACACACCTTTGAGCTTCTTGAGATCAGCCGCCATTGCGGGCCTCCCGTGGTTGGGCGCGGGCGGGGAGCCGCCGTGCGCGTCGGGCCGAGCCTCGGCCCTTGGTTGTCTCTCACGCCGCCGGCTTCAGCCCCAGCGACGCGCCCCATCCCCGTGTTCTGCCAGGCGCCGCGACGAACGCGACGCTGCTTGATCGTCCATGCCTACTTTTGGGCGCTCTTGGCGAAAAACGCCTCGATCGCCGCCTTCGCCTCCGGCGTGTGCCGAAGTCGGATCAGCGACTCCCGCTCGCTCGACAGCCCGGCCTGCCACCCTTGCGACAACCCGGCGTCGATCGCCTCGACCACCGCACCCGCAGCGGGCGTGCCCGCGCCGGAGGCGGGGACGAGTTCCTCCCGCACCGCGTCGAGGGCCGCGAGGATCTTGGCTTGCGCAGGGCTCCGCGAGATGCACCGGCTCGGGGCCCCGTCGCGCGCGGGCGTCGCCTGCGAAGAGACCCAGCCGGCCGCGGTGGTGAGCAGGCTCCGGAGGTCCGGCGCGACCGCGTCGAACAGCCCGGCTTTGCTCGCGTCCTCGACCGTCATCGGCCTGCCGGTCGCGGTGCGGCGGATCGCGTCACCCGAGTTCATCCAGCCGGGGAGCAGGTTGGTCCCGCCCCAGCCCGGGCAGATCCCGAGCCCGGCCTCGGGCAGGCCCAGCATGTACGGACGCCCGGGCTGACCTTCTTCGGTCGGCGACGGCGGGCAGGCGACGATCCCGTCGCAGTGCATCGCGAGTTCCAGACCGCCGCCGAGGGCGGCCCCGTGGATCGCCGCGACGGTCGGCATCGGCATCTCGGTGAGCATCCCGAACACGCGGGAGCCATACTCGAGATACCGGCGGAGGTCGTCGTCGGAGAGGTCTTGGATCGCCTTCAGGTCCGCCCCGGCCACGAACGCCCGCGGGGAGGCCGAGGCGAGGATCAACCCCCGCGCATCGCTCGGGATTGTCTTGAATGTCGCCTCGAGCCGCCGGATCAGGTCCTCATTCAGCACGACAACCGGTCGTCCTTCCTGGACCATCTGGACGACAACGACGCCTGGGGCGTCCGGGGTGAGATCGCGCTGGATCGGGAACGGATCCGTGGTCATGCACACCTTCATCTTCGGGCCTGCGTTCGTGGCGGGGGGCCGATAGATGCCCCAGCCGCCTCGCGAGCCTCATACATAAGGCCGCGATTGGCCCGGCTCGCTCCGAAACCCAGTATACGCCCCGAGCCCATGCCCGGAACGGACCAGCCGCCAGAACTCAGTCAAAAGCGGATAAAATAGACCTTATTTGAGCGTTGCCTGTTTTTACTTGAACCGTTTCGCCAGCCCGCTCCGAACGTCCGGGTCCGCCAGCACACCGGCCGACAGTTCGGCCCCCTGGCGGGACATCGCCTCGTCGAGCGAGGCGTCGAGCGTGTTGAGCAGGCCCTTGGTCGCCGCCAGTGCTTTGGGCCCGGCTTCGGCGAGGCGGGCGGCGATCTTGTCCACCGCTGCGTCGAGGTCGTCCGCCCAGGGGACGGCCTCGTCCACCAGCCCGATCGCCGCCGCGTCGCGCCCGCTCATCACACCGCCGCGGAGCAGGACCGCCCGCGCACGCCCGGGCCCGATCTTCCGCACGAGCCACGGCGCGACCACGGCCGGGCAGACGCCGAGGTCCACCTCCGGGTAGCCCAGCTTCGCGTCCGCGTGGGTGACGCTGAGGTCGCAGACGCACGTCAGCCCGCACCCGCCGCCGATCGCGGCCCCGTTCACCCGCGCCACAAGCACCATCGGGAGCGCCCGGAGGCGAAGACATAGCTCCGCGAGCGAGCCGAGCAGCTTGGGCGGGGCGGCCGGGTCGCCCAGCACGGCCTTCAAATCCATCCCCGCACAGAAGGACTTGCCCGCGCCCGTGACGACGACCACCGTGGGACTGTCCTTTTCCCCGCTCAGCGTGTGCAGGTGCTCGACGTGCGCACGCAGGGCGCTTAAAAGATCGATCGAGAGCGCATTACGGGCCTCAGGGCGGTTTAGCGTGAGGCGTGCGATGCGCCCTTGCACGTCGAGCGTGGCGAGTTCGGTGGTCATGCTGGAAGTTCCTTACTTTTTCGCCCAGGCGCGTGCGAGAAGTTCGCGTTCTTCGTCGCCGCCGACGAGGGCGAGCGAGGCCGCGAGCCCGGCGTCCGCGTCGCCCGTCGGCGTGAGCTCGTTGAGCCAGGCCTTGGTGGCGCGGAGAGCCGTGGGGGGCTTGGCCGCGAGCGTACGCGCGATGTCGGCGGCTGTGCTACACGCCTGCTGTGGTGTGTCGGTGAGCTCGTGGACGAGCCCGATCGCGTGGGCGTCGGCACCCGTAATCAGCTTGGGGTGCAGGAGGCGAGCACGGGCGGCTCCGTGGGCGACGCTCCGCGCGAGGAACGGTGCGCTGACGGCTGGGGAGATGCCGAGGGTCACGACCGGGTAGCCGAGTTTCGCGTTCGCATCCGCGACGACGATGTCCGCCCCGCCGAGCAGGGCGCACCCGCCCGCGATCGCTGCGCCGTGTGCGCACAGCACGACGGGCGCGGGGCACTCGCGCATGGCGCGAGCGCACGCCGAGAGGCCTTGCAGGAGCTCTGCGAGCACGACGCGTGCCGCGTCGTGCTCGCAGAGCGACAGGTCGAAGCCGGCGCAGAAGCAGGGGCCCTCGCCGCGGACCAGCACGGCCCGCGTCGAGGCCTGAGCCGCGAACGTGCGCACGGCGTGCTCGAACGCCCGCAGCATGTCGGGCGTCAGCGCGTTCCGCCGATCCGGGCGGCGGAGCTCGATGACCGTGACGCCCTCGCGTGTTTCCGTATCGACGTGCTCGCTCACGACGCATCCCCCGTCGGGCGTGCGCCCGCGACGATCTCTCGCGCGATCGTGGACGCTTCGGCAAGTCCGGCATCGTCGATATTGATGGTGTATCCCGCGTCGCGGAGGGCTGTGGTGAGGGCATCGGTCGCGACGTTCCCCGGCGCTCGTCGTTCGGGCGTCGAGGCGTAGGGGCACCCGCCGAGACCGCCGGCTGCGCTGTCAAAGGACCGCACGCCGAGGCGGGCGGCCTCCACCGCGCACGCCGTCGCGTGCCCGAACGTGTCGTGCAGGTGCAGCGTGCAACGCTCGGGATCGCGCAGCAGGTCATCGCCAAGTTCCGTGCGCACGACTTCGCACAGCGCGCCGACCGTCTCCGGCGTGCCCGCGCCGATCGTGTCGCCAAAGTCGATCTCGTCGCACCCGATCTCCAGCAATTTCGCCGCGACATCCACGACTTTTGACGCCTTTATATCGCCCTCGAAGGGGCATCGGATCGCGCAGCTCACGTACCCGCGGAGGCGGAGCCCGTGCTCGCGGGCGATCGACGCGACGGGGACGAACCGCTCGATCGCCTCGGCGATCGTCGCGTTGGTGTTGCGCTTGCTGAAGGTTTCGCTGGCGGCGGTGAAAACGCTGAGCTTGGCGATGAGCCGATCGAGTCCGTGCACACGGGCCGCGGCTTGGTTCACCTCGATCGCGGCCTGTGCACCTTTTTCGTTCGGCACCAGCGTGCTAAGGACGACCTGACGCCGCTTCGCGCTGTCCGGCGCGATCATCGCGAACAGTTCCGCGGCGTCGCCGAGCTGCGGGATCCACTTCGGGCTGACAAAGCTGGAAACCTCGACCTCGTCCACGCCGGACGCGAGCAGGGCTCGCACGAGGCGGGCCTTGTCCTCGGTCGGGATCCGGGCGGCTTCGTTCTGAAGCCCGTCGCGGGGGGCGACGTCGGTGATGCGGATGCGGTCATTCATCGGGGCGATCGTAGGTTCGGCGGGCTGAATCAACGAGCCGCGACCGTGAGGGAGCGGTTGCTCGCAACGATTGTGGGAGACCGCTCCCTTACGGTCGCGGCTCCTTCGGAGGCTTCACGTCTGCAGCACGCCGGTCTTGAACTCGCGGCTCGTGTCCCAGTTCCGCGTCGCTTCCAAGGCGGCGATGATTTCGCGTCGGGTTTCGTGGGGCTGGATGATGCGGTCGAGCCAGCCCCGGGCGGCGCCGTGGCGGATGTCCTGCTGCTCGTTGTAGCTGGCTCGGACGGCGTTCAGGATCGCCTCGTGGGTTTCGGGGTCGATGGTCTCGCCCTTGCGTTCGCGGCTTCGTTCTTCGATCATCGCGAGCGTGCCGCTGGCCTGGGCCGCGCCCATGACGGCGCACTTGCTTCCGGGCCAGGCGAGGCTGAGGAAGGGCTCGAACGCGCGCCCGCACATCGCGTAGTTGCCCGCGCCGTAGCTGGAGCCGGTGATCAGCACGATCTTCGGCACGACGCTGTTGCACATCGCGTTGACCATCTTCGCGCCGGCGCGGATGATGCCCGATTGCTCGCTGTCTCGCCCGACCATGAACCCGGTCGTGTCGTGCACGAAGATCAGCGGGATTTTCCGCTGGTTGCAGTCCATGATGAAGCGGGCGGCCTTGTCGGCGGCGTGGTCGTAGATGACGCGGGGCATGTTGGCGGCTTTGGTCGGGCCGGTCTTGCCGCCGGGCATCTGGCGCTCTGTCAGCTTGCCCTGGTTGGCGACGATGCCGCACGCGTGCCCGCCGACGCGGGCGTAGCCGCAGACGAGGCTGCGCCCGAACTCGGCTTTGTACTCGTCAAAATCGGGCGCGAGCGCCTCGTGCCCGTTCGCGTCCGGCTCGGTGCGGGCGTCGACGATGGTCGCGATCAGGTCGAGCACGTCGTACTGCTGCCCGGGCTTGTCGGTGAAGAAGTCGTAGACGCTCTCGCCGGGCTTGTAGGGCTGGGTTGTGCGCGCGCGCTCCACGACGCTCGGTCGCGGCGGGTCGGGGTACTTGCTGACCAGCTCGCGGAGGCGGCGGAGGCAGGCGTCGTCGTCGGGCTCCCGGAAATCGATGGTGCCGGAGACCTGGGCGTGCATCTGGGCCCCGCCGAGCTCTTCGTCGGAGACGTCCTGCCCGATCGCGGCTTTGACCAGCGCCTGCCCGGCGAGGTAGAGCCCGGAGCCCTCGGTCATCAGCAGCGTGTCGCAGAGGACGGGCAGGTAGCCGCCGCCGGCGACGCAGAAGCCCATGATCGCGGCGATCTGCGGGATGCGTTCGGCGCTCATGACGCTGTTGAGGTAGAAGATGCGCCCGAAGTCGTCGGTGTCGGGGAAGACGTCTTCCTGCAGGGGGAGGAAGACGCCGGCGGAGTCAACGAGGTAGAGCAAGGGGAGTCGGGCCATCCGCGCGACGTGCTGGGCGCGGATGATCTTCTTGCAGGTCATCGGAAAGAACGCGCCGGCCTTCACGGTCGCGTCGTTGGCGATGATCATGTGCGGACGAGCGTGGACGAGCCCGATGCCGGTGACGACGCCCGCGCCGGGTGCGCCGCCGTGCTCGGCGTACATGGCGTGGGCCGCCCAGAGTGAGAGTTCCTGAAAATTCGGTATCTCCTGATCGATCGCGGCTTGCCCGTCGAGAGGCTTGCCGCCCTCGGGCGGGTCGACGAGCTTCGCGACGCGTTCGCGTGCCGTCAGGCGTTGCTTGGCGTGCTGGCGTTCGATGGCTTTAGCGCCGCCGCCTTGGCGGGTGCGCTGCTCGATGGCGGTGAACTCGCTGGTGAGCTCGCGGAGGTTTGGTGTGCGGGCGGGGTCGGCGTGGGGTGCAGGCATCTCGGATTCTCCGCGATCGGGCTTGGTTCTGATAGGCTTCGAGGATACGCGGGTGCCCTGCGCCAGGGGCGGGCACGAGTGGGGGCGAGCATGAAAGGGATCGAGGTTTTTGAGCGGATCGACGCGCCGGCGGCGCGGGTGTTCGAGCTGATGACGGACATGCGGGCGTGGCCGAGTGTGATCAGCGCGATCGAGCGGGTCGAGGTGCTGACCGATGGCCCGATGGGCGTGGGGACGCGGTTCCGTGAGACGCGGCGCATGTTCGGCAAGGAAGCGACCGAGGAGATGACCGTCACCGGCTGGGAGCCGGGGCGGAGCTACACACTCGGGTGCACGTCGTGCGGGGTCGAGTATTCGTCGATGGTTCGTGTGATGCCGGAGGGTGCGGGCTCGCGGCTTTCGATGCACACCGGCGGGCGGGCGGTCTCGCTCGGGGCGAAGCTGATGTCCGGGCCGATGTCGTGGATGATGAGCGGGATGATGCGTAGGTGCCTGGCGCAGGATCTGGCGGATCTGAAGAAGGCCGCGGAGGCGCAGCATGGGTCGCAGCCGGATGCGGCGATGTCGACCGAGCCCGTGTAAAGCACAACGGGCCGACGCAGTGCGCCGGCCCGTTGTGTGTGTATGAGCAGGATCAGGTCACGAGTCGGTGTCTGATTCAGCGTCGACGGCGTGCGGCGAGGCCCGCGAGGCCGAGGAACCCGAGGCCCGCGGCCGAGGGGAGCGGGATGATCGGAACGTTGCGCCCGAAGCCGACGTTGTGGGCGAGGACGACGAGGTCCTGGAAGTCGTTGTCGCTGCCGGTTTCGAAGAAGAGCAGGAAGGTGCCCTTGCCCTCGCCGAGGGCGGGGAGCGCGGTGAGGTCGATATCGATGCCGCCAAAGGCGCTGACGTTGAGGGTTTCGAGCCCGGTGATGTCGAAGGTGATCATGCGATCACGCCCGGCGTTGTTGTCGGCGTCGGAGTTGGCGGTGACGCCGCTGGCGGCGTTCTGGGCGACGAAGCGGAGCTCGCTCGTCGTGGGGAACGGGCCGAGGCCGGTGAAGACATCGCCGAGCGTGGTGGCGTGGGAGGGGCCCGCGTTGAAGAGGGTGCTCACAGCGCCGTTGTCCTGGGTGACGCCGAAGCTGTGGTTGGCAGACCCCTGAGCCTGGTTAGCGTTGCCCCAGTAGAGGGCGGCGAAGCCGACGTCGATGGTCCCGTCGAACCAGACGCCGTCGAGATCGTCGCTGACACGCCCGGCGATGGTGTTGGTGCCGATGCCGACGCTGCCCGAGCCCGCGCCGACCTGGTTGACCGCGTTGTTGGCGAGCGAGATGCCCGTCAGCGCGGAGTAGATCTGCCCGACGCCGGGCTCGCTGCCCGCGCCGTTCATCGTGACGACATTGGTGATGGAGGCGGCCTGAGCCCCGCCCGCGACCGCGACAATCGCGGCCATTGCAAGAACACTTCGCATTGCAGTTTCCTCTTCTCTTTCTCCACCCCGGGTGCTTGCCCGGCGGTGTTTCCTCGTTGGGCGAAAACCCTTTACTCACCCCGGCTCCCTCGCCCGGGTGCGTCGCCCATCGTAGGGATTGTACCGCATTTACGTGCAAATCGAGACCCGACCCGATCCAGACAACACAATTTTGACAATCAGGTGTTTCCCTCGGTTCGGATCGGCATACCCCAATTTAAGTGCCGAATCGCGTGTGCCGAATATCACGCTCGAATCCAGAATTTCGCGCCTCTGCCAAAGGCAGTGCGTGTCGGAACATCACAACGGACCGACGCTGGGGAGCGTCGGCCCGTTGGAGTTCGCATCGTGCAGGGAAAGGGTCTATCGAGAACCGGTCGGCAGGTCCGGGGCTCAGCGACGGCGGCGGGCGACGATCCCGCCCAAGCCGAGCAGCCCGAGGGCCGCCGCGGAGGGGGCCGGCACGATCGGCACGTTCTTGATGTTGTGCGCCAGGATCACGATGTCCTGGAAATCGTCGTCGCTGCCCGTCTCGAAGAACATCAGGAAGGTGCCCTTGCCGGCCCCGAGGGCCGGGAGCGAGGTCAGGTCGATGTTCTGCCCGCCGAAGCCCAGCGCGCTGACGTTCAGCGTCTCGAGCCCGGTGATGTCGAAGGTGATGACGCGGTCGCGCCCGTTGTTGTTGAGGGGATCGGTGCTGGCGGTGACGCCGCTGGTGTGGTTGTGGGCCGAGAAGCGGATGTCGGCGGTGGTGGGGAAGACGCTGCTGGAAAAGATCTCGCCGCGTTGGGCGCTGTGGCCGGGCCCTGCCTGGAAGAGCGTGGTCGCGGCGCCGTTGTCCTGGGTGACGCTGATGGTGTGGTTGGCGTTGCCGTCGGGGGTGTTGCTGTTGCCCCAATAGAGAGCCGCGAAGCCGACGTCGATCGAGCCGTCGCGCCAAACCATGTCGCGGTCGTCGCTGACGCGTCCGGCGATCGTGCCCGCGCCGATGCCGACGCTGCCCGAGCCGGCGCCGACCTGGTTGACCGCGTTGTTCGCGAGGGAGATCCCGGTCAGGGCCGAATAGATTTGCCCGACGCCCATCTCGCTCCCGGCCCCGCCGGTCAGCGCGACGTTGGTGATCGAGTTCGCGTGGGCGGCCCCGGCGAGGGCGGCAACGGCGGCGGCGGCGATAATGATGGTCTTGGTCATGCTCGGCTTCTCCTCTTGGATCGCAGGCTTTGAGTGTGCGGAAGCCGAAGTGCTCCCGCTTGAGATGGTGTCTGTCTCCTGCCGAGGTCGGGCCCCGACGGGTGGAACATACACCCCAGAATCGGGCTTGCCACGTCGGGTGTCGGTGTCTCACAAGTTCTTGTCAGAAATGTCGTTACAGATCGTCGTTAACGCGATATCCGGACGTGATTCGGCGTCCAGACCTGGCCTGCTCGCCCTGCAGCGGCCCGTGATCGATCCGGAGTTATCCACAATCAACACGAGACAAAAGAGCAAACAAAGTCCGGATTTGACGCGACAGGTTTGGTTTGTGGTATACCATGTGGTTCACGGGTGGCGACCGACGCCGTCCCCGTCGTCCGCGGCCAATGGAGGGCCGGGATGAACCGCGTCGGGACCGGTGCCTCGGCATCGGGGGCTGACTCCCCCCGGCTCGGGCACGGCACAACAAGGAGCCGCCACATGGCAGGCAAGAAGCAGGCGTCGTCGTCGTCCGAGAACGGGTCGGCAAGCACGGGCGGGGCGCAGGCCGCCGTCGAAGCGAAGCCGATGGATAAAGAGAAGGCTCAGGCCCTCGGGCGGGCCCTCTCGCAGATCGAGAAGTCCTTCGGCAAGGGCTCGATCATGCGTCTGGACGAGGACGCGTACCTCTCCATCCCCGGCATCCGCACCGGTGCGCTGAGCCTCGACCTGGCGCTCGGCGGGCGCGGCATCCCCCGCGGGCGCATCGTCGAGATCTTCGGCCCGGAAAGCTCGGGCAAGACCACGCTCGCGCTGACCGTCGCGGCGAACGCGCAGAAATCCGGCGGCGTCGCGGCGTTCATCGACGCCGAGCACGCGCTGGACCCGAGCTGGGCCAAGCGACTCGGCGTCAACATCGACGATCTCCTGGTCAGCCAGCCGGACACGGGCGAGCAGGCGCTGGACATCTGCGAGATGCTCGTGCGCTCGAACGCGGTCGATGTGATCGTGATCGACTCGGTCGCGGCCCTGATCCCGCGGGCCGAAATCGAGGGCGAGATGGGCGACACGCACGTCGGGCTGCAGGCCCGCCTGATGAGCCAGGCGATGCGGAAGCTGACCGGCGTGATCGCCCGCAGCCACTGCACGGTGATCTTCATCAACCAGATCCGCGAGAAGATCGGCGTGATGTTCGGGAGCCCGGAAACGACGCCCGGCGGGCGCGCGCTGAAGTTCTACGCCTCGGTGCGGATCGATATCCGTCGGACGGGCTCGATCAAGGAAGGCGACGTCGCGGTGGGGAACCGCGTGCGGGCGCGGGTGGTGAAGAACAAGGTCGCGCCGCCGTTCCGCCAAGCCGAGTTCGACATCATGTTTAACGAGGGCATCAGCGCGACCGGCGACCTGATCGACCTGGCGGTCGAGGACGGGATCTGCCAGAAGTCCGGCTCGTGGTTCAGCTATGGGGAGCTCCGCCTGGGGCAGGGGCGCGAGAAGGCGAAGGAGTTCCTGCGGGACAACCAGGAACTGTGCGACGAGGTCCGCCAGAAGGTGCTGGACCACCGGGTCCCGCAGCGTGCGGCACGCAGCGGGTTGGACGCGGAAGCTGCGGAACTGGCCGAGACCGGCGCGGAGGCCTGAGGCCCCGGAGGGGGCGGCGTCCCGGATCCGAGGTGCGATCGAGGCACGATCAGGGCGCCGATCGGGGCGAGCGGTACGTTGCCGAAGGGGCGAGCCCGGCGTACAGTCGTCCCTTCGCCCGCGGATGTGGCGGAATTGGCAGACGCGCTAGGTTCAGGTCCTAGTGGGGGTAAAACCCCGTGGAGGTTCGAGTCCTCTCATCCGCATTCGCAGCCGGTCCCCGGGACCGGCTTTTTTTGTAGACTCTTTCACCCGCTGCGTTCGCACGCGGGCACCAGGAAGATCGCGGCCACATCTTCTGAGACATTCTCGTCAGGCCGCCGGGGAGCACCACATGGGCGACGACAAGCGGAAGGGCGTGATGATCGTGATCGCGAGCATCGTGGGGGTTGTGGCGTTGGCGCTCATTTCGTACAACTTTTACCGATTCCTGAACCCGCCCCGCGGGGTGGTCGGGGGAGCACCCGCCGCTGTCGAGGCGGAGCCGGAGGAAGAGACCGGCACCCGCAACTCCCGCGAGCCGATCCGTGGCTCGGGCGGCACAATGATCGCGCCCGATTGACGCCCTTTGCGGGGTAATGCTGTCGCGGGATCTGCAACCGGGGGTTTTCGGCGATGTCGGTGATCGTGGCGGGTGTGGACGAGGCGGGATACGGGCCGCTGCTCGGGCCGCTGTGCGTCGGCGTGACGGGGTTCCGCGTGCACGGGTGGTCGCCGGGTGATCCGGCGCCGGACCTGTGGCGCCTGCTCCGCCCGGCGGTCTGCGAGAAGCCGAACGATCCGAAGCAGCGACTGCCCGTTGCGGACTCCAAGAAGCTCAAGGGCTCCAACCAGCTCAAGCGTCGCCACCCGCTCTGTCACCTCGAGCGGTCGGTGCTCGCGTTCATGCGCACGATGGGCGTCGATGCGTGCGACGACTGCGGCCTGTTCACGGCTCTCGGCGTCGCGTGCGGTGATGAGCCCTGGCACGCGGGGCGTGTCGCGCTCCCGCTGGACGGGCCGATGGAGCGGGTGGGGATCGATGCGGCGATGCTGCGCCGGGCGATGTTCGAGGCGGGTGTGGAGCCGCTGGTGATGCGCTGCCGCGTGGTGCGCGAGGCGGCGTTCAACGCGACCGTGCGCCGAACGGGGACCAAGGCGAGCACGACGATGGGCGCGGTCGCGGCCCACCTCCGCCAGGCGGCCCTGACCTGGCGCGGGGAGCACGTCCGCTTCGTCTGCGACCGGTTGGGCGGGCGGACCAGGTACGGCGGCGTGCTCGAGCGGGCGTTCGGGAAGATCGACGGGCGACTCGGCGGGGCGACGGTCGAGGCGCTCGAGGAGACCGAGCGGGTGAGCGTCTATGAGATTCGGTTCGGCGCGGGCGTGAGCGGTGAGGGCGACGGAGGCTCGTTCCGCGTGCTGTTCATGCCGGAGGCGGAGCGGCAGCACCTGCCGGTGGCGCTCGCGTCGATGACGGCGAAGCTGGTGCGGGAGCTGGCGATGGCGCGGTTCAACGCGTACTGGGCGGGCGTGCTGGGGGAGATCAAGCCGACGGCCGGGTACACGACCGACGCTCGGCGGTGGCTGACGGAGGCCGGGGACCGGATTGATCCCGGGACGCGCTCCCGCCTGATGCGGATCTCCTGACCCTCTCGCGGAGTGAGCCGCCCGCTTACGCTCCGTGCATATGCACGAAGCCGCGTCGATGCTGGACATGGCGGCCCGCCTCGGATGGCGCAGCCACGGGCTGGTCGAGCCGAACCCGATGGTGGGAGCGGTGATCGTCCGCGACGGGCGCGTGATCGGCATGGGGCGCCACCGTCGCTACGGCGGGCTGCACGCCGAGCGGGAGGCGCTCGCCGACTGTGCGCGCCGCGGTGAGAACCCGCGCGGTGCGATGGTCTATTGCACGCTCGAGCCGTGTCGGCATACGGGCAAGCAGCCGCCGTGTACGGAGGCGTTGATCGAGGCGGGCGTCGCGGGGGTTGTGTACGCCTGCCCGGACCCGGCGCCGGAGAGCGGCGGGGGGGCGGCCGTGCTGCGCGAGGCGGGGATCGAGGCCCACCTGAGCGTGGCTAGCGCGCTCGCGAGCGGGCTCGCGGCCCCGTTCGTCCACCGCGTGCGCACGGGCCTGCCCTGGGTGATCGCCAAGTGGGCGCAAACGATCGACGGGCGGATCGCGACGCGCACCGGCGAGAGCCAATGGATCAGCGGCGAGCGCTCGCGGGCGCGCGTGCACCGCTTGCGGTCGCGGGTGGACGCGGTGCTCGCGGGGATCGGGACGGTGCTGGCCGACGACCCGATGCTGAATGCGCGGAGCGTTGGCAAGGTGCGTCGCGTCGCCCGACGCGTGGTGATCGACAGCGACCTGGACATCCCGATCGACAGCAAGCTCGTCGCGACGGCGCGTGAGGTGCCGACGACGGTGATCTGTGCGCAGGAGCTCCTGCACGTGCGCCTGACCGAAGAGAAGCGGAACCGGCTGACGGTCGCGGGCGTCGAGGTGCTCGGCGTGCTGGGTGGGGCGGCGACAGCCGGGTGGCTCGACCTGCGTTCGGCCCTGAAATTGCTGGTCGATCGGCACGACGTGACGACGGTGCTCGTGGAGAGCGGGCCGGGGCTGCTGGGCTCGCTGATGGAGGCGCAGCTCGTGCAGGAGGCGGTGGTGTACGTGGCGCCGCTGCTGCTGGGGGACGAGCTGGCGCGAGGGGCCGCGACGGGGCGCGTCGCGGCGAGCCTGTCGAGCGGCATCCGGTTCCAGCTCGTGCGCCAGCGCCGGGTTGGGAATGACGTGGAGTTGATCTATCGACGGCACGGCGGGTGGACGACCGGGGCGGAGGTATAAAGGCTGCGATTTTTCTTCACCTGGTCATGCCCACGACGCTCATGTCGCCAACAGCTTCGTGCGCTTCAAAAAAAGCGGCCATCCCATATCGGGAAGGCCGCACACAAAAGCGGGTGATCGGACTCGAACCGACGACATTCAGCTTGGGAACGCCCCAGGCTGCAGGACCGAAACGCGTAAGCCACGCTATACCC
>RECY01000033.1 GCA_007693785.1 Phycisphaerales bacterium
CCACCTCCCCGCGCGACCACCGCACCGCACCCTCCCCACCCACGGACACCACCACGCTCGGCCCAACTTTTTCAGCATCCCCCGTCGCGAGCTCGCCGCGGCCGTGCACGCCGTCGAGTTCGAAAAAACCCGTCGTCACGAGCCGGGCCCGCCCCGGTTCCATCGGCATCCGCGTCGCCCCCGGCGGCTCATCCCACACCGCCGCCGCCAAGCCTTCCTCAATGTGCATCGCCCGCTCGGGACGCCCGTATTCCCGCACCCAGTCGTACAGGCGGAACGTCGTATCGCTCGGCGTCTGCACCTCCGCCACCAGCACGCCCGCCCCCAGCGCGTGCACCGTCCCACTCGGGAGCAGGTGGCACGCGCCCACCACCGCCGCCTCGGCATGCAGCACGTCCGCCGCACGACCCGCCTCCAGCGCTTCGCGCAGCTCGCGCTCCCCAACGCCCGCCTTCAGCCCCTTGAAGATTGTCGGCATCTCCCCCCGCGCCCCAGGCTCCGCCTCCAGCACCACCCAGCACTCGGTCTTCAGGTGCGCCTCAGCGTGCCCGGCCGCGTATGCCGGCGAGGGGTGCACCTGCACGCTCAGATGTTCCCGCGCGTCCAGAAACTTCACCAGCATCGGGAACCCGCCGAACCGGGCCGCGAGATCGCTCGACGCGCCGAGCACCACATCACCGTGCGCACGCAACACCTCGTCCAGCCCGTACCCCCGCAGCGGGCCGTCCGCGACCACCGACCGCTCCGCCCCGCCCCCCGCCCCGCTCGCGCTCGTCGAGCCCAGGTCCGCCACCAGCCACGCCTCGCCCACGCGATCACCCGCTTCCACCGGCAGCCCGTACCGGCGCAGCCGATCCCCGCCCCACACCTTCTCGATCACCCGCGGCTCAAACGTCATCGCCCCCAGCACCTCGCCCACGCCCTCACCCATCACGCACCTCCAGCCCGCCCGCGTCGGGCCCGTCATCTTCGTCACCGCTCGCCTGCGCACGCTTGCACACCTCGCCCGCGAGCGCCGCGAGCGTGCGCTCGATCCCGTCCCCGCCGCGATCATCATCCGGCACGAGCACCGCCCGGTCCCGCGACTTGGCCGCACCGTACAGCCAGTGCGCGAACAGCCCCACCGCCTCCACCCGCGCCGCCTCGCCATCGAACTTCGGCGCGTCGGCGCACGCCTCGCGCACGCCCCCCGCCATCGCCGCTGCCTCCGAAGCCTCGCACAGTTCGCCCAGCGCATACACCCACCCACGCACGCACAGCAGCACGTCCGCCCCGCGCTCCCCCGGCCCCGCCGCCAAAGCCGCGAACCGGTCCAGCGTCCGCGCGTGGCGCATCGGCGCCTTGCCCATCGCGCCGAGGCGATCGAGCCGAGCCTTCAAAACCGCGGCACGCTCAAAATCCATCGCCGCGCTCGCCGAGCGCAACTCCACCGTCGTGCGCTCGATCGCCGCCGGGACGCCCTCGCGAGTCAAATCCACCCCCGCGCGGACGCGCTCGCGGTAGCTCGCCATCCGCTCGCTCCCGTCGCACGCCGCCGGGCACTTGCCCATCTCCTTGTACGCGCAAGCTTTGCCCCGCGGGGCTTTCTCCAACTCCCGCGGGTAGCGGCACAGCTCGAACAGCTCGTCCAGCCCCTCGGCGAACCGCCCCCCGGCGTCCTTGGTCCCGAAGGGGCCCAAGAGGTCCGAGCCGTCGGTCGAGCCGTTGGTCGAGCCAGAGCCGACATCGCTCAGGTTCGTCTTCCGCCACGTCGGCGTCGGGTCGTCCGCGTTCCATCGCACGAACCACCCGCGCCGGCGCTCGCTCGCCAGCCTCGCCACCCGTGGCAACCGCTCCCGCGCAATCTCCAGAAACATCGCCTCGCCCGCCAGCATCGACGCGGCCGGGTAGACCAGCACCCGAGCCGTCACGGGGCGCAGGTCCGCCTTCGGGCGGCCGCCGGGGCCCGCATCGGGCGGCGACTCATCCAGACGCGCCCGACAGAACCTCCGCGCGTCCCCCGTCACCCCCGCCAGCACCGCGCGACCGTCCGCCGCCTCCAACACGACCACGCCCCGGCACGCCGGGATCGCCAGAAAATCCCCATCTGAGAACAGCCCGCCCGCCCCCGCGCCCACCACGGGACCCACCGCGATCGGCTCGCCAGCCCGAAGCAGGCTCGTCCCGGGCGAGGTCACCGCTCAGCCCGGCATCCCCTCGGCGAGGGTCATCCCCGCCACCTTCGCCTCGAACGCGATCTTGTCCCCCACCACGCCCTGGATCGCGCACGAGAACCGGCGACGCCCGATCTTGATCTCCTGACAGAGCAGGTAAAGCCGATCCCCGACCGTCACGCTCGCACGGAACGCCGCGTCCTCGATGCGGAGGAACGCCGGCGTCGTCGGGGCCTCCAGACGCACGTTGAACAGATACCCCGCGAGCTGCGCACCGCTCTCGATCATCAGCACGCCCGGGAACAGGGGCAGCCCCGGAAAGTGCCCCGCGACCCAGAACTCGTCCCCGCGCAGGTCTCGCATCCCCACGCACGAGGTCTTGTCCGGGCTGGTCCAGACGACGCCGTCGAGCTGGGCCATGTGCCCGCGGTGCGGGTTCCATTGCTCGAGATCGGTGCGGGTGAGCTGGAGGCGGTCCAGGTCGATCCCGTCGAGCGGGAACATCGCGCGATCACGCACGGCGTCGAGATCGACCCGCGTCCGTCCCTCACCCGCGTGGGGTGCTCGCTCAGAATGCATGGTTTCAGGCACCGCCAGACTCCGTACCACCCGGCCGACCCATCGCCCCGCCCCGCGGCGGGGCGCCGACGCCCGATCAGGCGTTTTCCGAGCCCCGCATCTCGAGCACCTGCTTGCGGATGTCCTGAGCCACGTTCTTCACGTCCTGCATCGCCTGACGCACGCGCGTGCCCGCGGCCTTGTTGCCGCCCTCGGCCTTCCGCACGTCCTCTTCAAGCTCCGCCACGATCGATTTCAGCTTCTCGTAGAGTTCCACAACCGCTCCCTACATCTGTCCGACCCAGCAAATAGCCGCGGGCTTCCAAGCCAACGGCACCCGCTAGTGTTGCCGACTGACCACCCCCGAGCAAGTCGCCAACGATCGACACCCCACCCGGCCGCACAGCTTATCCACAAAAACACCCGGAACTGGCGGGTGTTTTCACGAGCATCCAGCACGCGCGATCGCACGCACCTCACAACCCGATCCCGACCGTAAACCCAGGCGCAAGAACACTTTTCGTCTCGATCCTCGTGAAACACGAACGCCCGCACCCCGCAAGCCGCCGACTGGGCGCGTCGCTCTACACCTTCCCCACCGTCGGGAGGAGGCGTTCCACGGCATCCAGCGCCGCCGCGGTGTAGACCGCGTCCGCCCCGTCCCGCTCCAAGAACGCCGGGACGCAGCACGCCATCAGGAAACGCCGGATGTTCGCCAGCTCCGCGTATCCCTCCGCGCACGGCAGGCCCAGTTTCTTCCGGGCCCGGGCGAGGGCCGACACGGGCTTGACGCCGTGCAGCAGCTCCGATCGCCCCCAGTACTGACGCTCCAGATACACCGCGTCCTCCACCCAGTGCCCCGGGTGCGTCTCCGCGAGGTCGATCAGCACGCAGCAACCGTCACCCGCTCCCCCCGGCGCCTCGCGGCGCATCGCGTTGCCCGGGTGGACGTCCCCGTGGCACCAGCAATCGATCGAACGCGCTTCCCACTGCGCGTGCAACTGCGGGACCACCTTCTGCGCCTTCTTCAACGCCCCTGCCCAACGCGTCCCATCCGCCAGCGTCCCCGCGCCCGCCACGTCCCGCGCCCGCTCGATTAACCCCGACCAGTCCCGCGCCGCCGGGTGACCGGTCACCTTGATCGCTTCCGACGCCCGCGCGTGGAACCGCGCGACCGTCTCCAGCAGGTCCAGCACGTCCGCCTTGCTCATCTCGCGGCTCAGCGGCTTGCCCGCGAACCGCTCCACCACCACCCACGCCAGGTCGTACCCGCCGAGCTGCTCGCCAGCCGCCAAGACCCGCGGCGTCGGCAGCGACCGCGCCGCCTCGCCCTCGTAGTCCTTGCCCTCCACGCTCCCCAGCAGCACCGTCCACCGGTGCTCGACCGGCCCGATCGGCACCTTCACCAGCACCGGCACCGCCTCGCCCGATCCCGAGCCAGCGCCCCGGTCCCACGTGCTGAAGCCGGTCGAGGCCCCGCCGCGTTGCCAAGCCGCCTTGAACCACTCGATCGGGCCCAGGCGACCGCCCGAGGTCTCGCGCAGCGTCGGCTCCAGCGACGAGCCGAGCCCGTTCGCTGTTGTGCCGTCGCTGCTATGGCCCTGTCCGTGGCCAGCTTCTGCCGAGGCGTCCGTCCCCATAGTGCCGCAGCCTACCGCGCCCCGCCCGCATTGGCAGCCCGGGCCAGCGACGCGATCGCCTCAGGCCCCAGCGCCTCCACCCGCACCACCGGGTCCACCCCCGCGGGCAACGCCTCGGGTGAGAGCCCCAGCATCTTCCACGCCCCGCCGAGCTGTTTGCGACGCAGCGAGAACAGACGCGTACAGAACGACGCGAACGCCACCGCCCCCTCGCCCACGGGCGCGACCGGGTCCGCCCGGCGCGGCGCGACGACCATCGCGCTGGTCACCTTCGGGCGCGGCCAAAAGCACGCCGGCCCCAGCGTCGCGATCACCCGCGGCGACGCCATCCCCTGCGCCACCACCCCCAGCGTCCCGTACGCCTTCGTCCCGGGGCTCGCCACCATCCGCTCCGCCACTTCCTTCTGCACCGTCACCGCCAGCCCGCGGCATCGCTCGTGCTGGGTCAACAGCGCCAGCATCGCCGGCGTCCCCGCCTGATAGGGCAGGTTCGACACCAGCGTGAACGCTTCATCACCGAGCGTTTCCAGCACCGCCGGCGCGATCGCGTGTTTGCTTTCGAGGCAATCCCCCTCCACGAGTCGGAACCGCTCGTCCGACCCCAGGCGATCCCGCAAGAGGTCCGCGAGGCCGCGGTCCAGCTCCGACGCGACCACGCGGCAGCCGCGCTCGAGCAACGCCTCGGTCATCGCCCCCGTCCCCGGCCCGATCTCGAGCACCAGATCCCCCACGCCGACGCCCGCCTCGTCCACCAGGCGACGGATCAGGTTCTGATCCACGAGAAAGTTCTGCCCGAGCGACTTCGCCGGGCTCAGCCCACGCTCTCCGAGCATCGCCATGATCTCGCGCTGGGTCTGCATCGAACGGGCATCCCTCTCACACTCCCACCTCTCGGTGGGACGGGCGTCCCGCCCGTCGCTACCCGTCTCCGCTCACCACTCCCCGCGCAGGATCCGCCCAATCGCCTGCGCCACGCCGTCCTCGGCGTTCGCGCCCGTCTCCACGTCCGCCGCCGAACGTACGGCCTCGTCCGACCCGCCCATCGCGATCCCCAGCCCGGCGTGTCGCAGCATGTCGACGTCGTTGAGCCCGTCGCCAATCGCGGCCGTCCGCGCCGGGTCAATACCCAAATGCGCGCACAGCCATTCGAGGGCCGTCCACTTGGTGACCTTCGCGTCGAAGACCTCCAGCACCGCGGCCGGGCCCTCGGGGCCCCAGTCGCGCACGTGCTCCGGCGCGGCGACCGCCGGGAAGTGCATCACCATCGCGCTCCCGCCGAACGCCTCGCGCAGCGCCGCCTCGAGCGGGCCCGCGACCGCCTGTCGGGCGCACGCGCCGATGCGGATCGTGTGCTCCGGGTGCTCGTCCTCCGCCAGCGTGCGCACGAACCGCACCTGCACGCCGAGCTCCTCGAACCACCACTGGCTGACAGGGTCGAGCGGGTGCTGGCGTTCGCCGGTGACGACGAGGTAGTCGTACCCCGCGGCCGCCGCGTCCTTGAGCACCAGCGCGCACAACCCCTGACGATCCAGCAACTCCGCGACCGCCCTCACCAGCGCCGGTCGCATCGGGAATCGGTGCAGCGTCGAGCCCGCGCGCGGGTCGGCGACGATCGAGCCCCCGCCCACGACCACCGGGTCAGCGTCCCCGATCACGTCGATCGCGTGCCGGCTCTCGACCAGCCCGCGCCCGCTCGCGACGACCACGCGCAGCCCCGCCGCCCGGGCCGCCGCGACCGCCTCGGCGTTCGCCCGCCCCACACGCCCGCGCGCGTCGAACAGCGTCCCGTCCAGGTCGATCGCTAGGAGGTCGTAGTTCAGGCTCGTCTTCGGCTTCAAAACACTCGGCGTGGGCTGCACGGATCAGCGTAGGTGAGCACCAACCCGTGGGACGGGCGTCCCGCCCGTCCGGGGAGTCTCTGCAACTATTGCCCCTCGTGCCGGCTCGTCTCTCCGCCCGCGTCCGCGTCGGTGCCGCAGGCTCGGACGGCGCCCTTGCCCAGCGTGATCGCGTTCTTGCCCTCGCGCTTGCTCTGCAGCGCGAGCTCGTCGGCCCGCTCCAGCAACGCTTCGGCCGAAGCGCCGTCCCACGGGTACGTCGCCAGCCCGCCCGAGATCGTCAGTGTGCCCGGCGCCTCGTCGCCGAGCTTCGGGAACCGGCGCGCGCACACCTGCGACTGAAACCGCTTCGCGATCCCGTACACCGACTCCGGGTGCTTGCTCGCCGCCTCGCGCGGGCCAGTCGGCTCGTGGAAGATCACCGCGAACTCGTCCCCGCCGATTCGGCACACCCGGTCCGTCGGGCGGATCGTCGAGCGGAGCAGGGCAACGACGCCCGCGAGGATCTCGTCCCCCGCCGCGTGCCCGTACCGGTCGTTGTACTGCTTGAAATCGTCGATGTCGAAGACCATCACCGTCAGGCTGCCGCGGTTGCGACGCGTGCGCTCGATCGCGGCGGGGAGGAACTTATCGAAGTATCGCCGGTTCCACGCCCCGGTCAGCGGGTCCGTAAACGCCGCCGCCTCCAGCTCGCGGCGCTGCTCCCCGAGGCGCGCCCACCCCGCCAGCCAGACCGCCTGACGCTGCAACTCCCGGCGCGCCGCCTCGCGGCTCACCAGGTGCCCGATCACGCGCTCGTTCCATCGCACGCCCACCGCGTGCTCGGGCGGCTCGCCCTCGCCGGGCGGGATCAGCTCCACGTCCGACACGCCCAGACGCTCGCGGATCAGGCGGAGCCCGACACCCATCGCGTCCTGCCCGCGCAGGATCGCCGCGACCATCGGCTCGTCGCCCACACGGTCGTGCGCCGGTTTTGCTTCCGCGCCCACGGCCGCGCGCACGAGCGCGTCGATCGGCATCCCCTCTGTCAGCGACTCTGAGCCGGGCCAGACCGAAGGCTCCGTGGACGCCGGCGCAGGAGCGTGCTCCGCCGCCACCCGAGGCCCACCCTCCAGCATTGCCCGGAGCCCGTCCGGCGAGAGCGAGGGCTCGACCACGCCGTCAAACGGCCCCCGGTCCGCGCCGTCGGCGCGACGCCCCACACGCAGCACGGACACGCCCGCGTCAACCAGGCGCAACGCCTGCACGAACGAACGCCCGCGCCCGTCCGCGGGCGACGCGTCCGGGCCCACGATGACCACCGAGCGCGAGGGAGAGTCGTGGTCGATCGGGTCGCCCAGCTCGCCGATCGCATCGAACGCCGAGCGGACACGGATGAGCTCCAGCCCCGCGTCGGCGCGCAGCGATCCCTCCATCCCCGTCCGTCCGACCAGGATCACCCGGTATCCCGAGCGAGATCCCCGATCATCGCTTGTGGCGCGCATCGTCGTCAATCCAGACCCGATCCAAACACACCAGCACGCGCGACATGGCTATCGGCCCCCCGAAAGCCCCTCGTCGTCATCGGCCAGCAGCATCGCCAACTCCTCGTCCGTTAATAACGTTCGTCCCGAAAGATCCCCGGGTTCGCCCTCGAACGTGGAATCATCCCTGATTAAGGTGGTTTCTGAGCCTGTCTTCCCAGGCGAGGTGGCCTCGGGAGCCGTGCCCGCGAGCCGGAGTGAGGCCGCCTCGCGTGGGGGGCGTGCGGCGGTCGGGGGCGTCGCAGCGCCGGGTTTCCGGGGCTCGCCCCAGCGGGCGGCCTCCGGCGGCGTGATCGCGCGGAGAGGCTCGCTCGCCCCGGGCTCGTAGACCCAGCAGACCGTGTGCGGCGCGTAGCGGGCGGCCGCCTCGACCAGTTCGCCGGCCTCGATACACGCCTCCCCCCGGACCACGAGCAGAGCCGTCGGGCCTTCCGGAGCGGCTCGCCCCCACGCGGTAAGCCGCCCCATCGCCTCATACGCCTCGGGCGTCGGGGTGACCTCGATCGACCGCATCGACAACGCCCGCCCGAGCGCCTCCGGCACGCCCTCGCCCGGTGGATGGAGGACGACGCAGCGGACACGGCGCGAGCCCGCCCCCGTCTGCCTCCCGCCGGATTCGTCCGAGGCGCGTGTCATCGCTGACAGTCTATCCCAAAATCCACCGGATTCCGGGTCCGCTGGGGGCGCAAAAACGTGAGGGGCGACCTCAATAACCCGTTCTCGGACGCGCCGGGCGAAAACGCAGGGTTCGGATCACACCGCGTCGGTGGAGCCGCCGGCCAGGAGTAGACGCGCCACACGATCGGCGCCGTCGGTCGGCCCGAGCTTGCGCAACTCGTCGGCCATGCGCGCGCGGGCGGTCGTGTCGCGGAGGAGCGCCACGACCGTTTGCGCGTGGAGGCGGACGTTGTGGGGCGTCTCGCGTTGGTCTTCGAGGACGGCGGCGCCGCCCGCGCTGACCAACGGGGCCGCGTTGGCGAACTGGTGGCGATCCTTGTGGTGCGGGTAGGGCATGAAGAGGGTGGGCGTCGCGGATCGCCAGGCGTCGGCGACGGTGCCGGCTCCGGCGCGGGCGATCGCGAGTTCCGCCGCCCGCCAGGCGACGCCGAGGCGGTCGAAATAGGCCTCGACCACCGCGGGGACGCCGGCCTGTCGCCACGCGTCGCGGGCTCGGGCGGCGATGTCGCCCGAGCCGCACTGGTGGACGACCTGCCAGGCTTCAAAAGCCGCGGGCTCGTGCTGGGCGAGGGCGAGGATGAAGTCGTTGAGCGTGCGCGCGCCCTGGCTCCCGCCGGTGATCAGGAGGACGGGTCGGCAGGGGTCGAGCCCGAGTTCGACGCGGGCGTCTTCGGAGGCGCCCTCGAAGCCCGCGCCCGGGCGCACGATCGGCGGGATCCGCGTCCATGCGCCGCCATCAACGGGCAGGGCGGTCAGGACGCGGGCGGCGCGCGGGGCGATCCATCGGCTCGCTTTGCCGGGCTTGGCGTCGAGGTTGACCAGGGTGACGGGGACACGCTCGACCCGCGCCGCCTGCACCGCGGGGGCGGCGACGAAGCCGCCGGTGGTGACCATCTCGATACGCCGCGGGGCGTCGAGGGCGTCCAGGTCACGCCGCAGCTGCGCGATGGCCTGTCGCGTGGCGCGGACGCTCGGGCCCCACGATGTGACGAAGCGGGCGAGCTTCCAGGGGTTTGCCTGGAGCGGCTTGGCGGGCAGGGGTTTCCACACCTCGCCCGCTGGCTCGAGCACGCGGGCATCGATCTCACGCTCGGAGCAGAGGAAGACCGTGCGGAGGTCCGGAGCATCGCTTCGGAGCGCCTCGGCGACCGCGAGCATCGGCGTCAGGTGCCCGCCCGTGCCGCCCGCGGCGAAGACGACCGCGCCCAGGGTGTCGCCCCCGCCCGCGCTCACCACGCCGAGGCCCGGTCGCGACGGAAGACTTCCGGCGCGGAGACCAGATCGTCGTCCTCGGCTTCCGCATCGGCTCGGCGCCGGCGTCGCGGGCGGAGCTCGTCGATGGTGTCGGCGTCTTCATCGCCTTCGTCCCACGCCTCGGCCTCGTCGGTTGCCGCGTCATCGACCGGCTGCGTGCGCGCGATCGAGATGACCAGCCCCAAGGCGGCGCAGGTGAGGAACCACCCCGTGCCGCCGCTGGAAACCAGGGGGAGTGCGATGCCCTTGGTCGGGCCGAGCCCGGTGACGACGGCGAGGTTGATCGCGGCTTGCCCGCCGAGCGTCGCGAGCACGCCCAGGGCGAAGAGCTTGCACGCCCCCATCGCCTCGCGTCGCGCGACGGCGTAGACCGCGAGGACGAGGGCGGCCTGGAGCGCGATGACCACGCCCGCGCCGATGACGCCCAGTTCCTCGCAGATGACGGCGAAGAGGAAGTCGGTGGTGTCTTCGGGGAGGTAGCCGAATTTTTGCAGCCCGTGCCCGAGCCCGCGCCCCCAGAGCTCGCCGCCGGCGACGGTCTGGAGGCTCTGGATCATGTGATAACCGGAGCCCTGCGGGTCGGCCCACGGGTCGGCGAAGCTGACGAGCCGCTGGATGCGGTAGGGGCTGTGGACGAGCGCGACGCCGAGCCCGAGCAGGGCAGCGGGTGCGAGCAGCGCGAGGTGGATCAGGCGGACGCCCCCGGCGAGGAGGACGGCGAGCGCGGCCACGCCCATGAGGGCCGCGGTGCCGAAGTCTTCAATCATGACGAGCGCGCAGACCGCGCCGACGGCGAGCATCGCGGGCGCCATGCCGAGGGTGAGGGTGGGCATCCATCGCGCTCGTTTGGCGGCGACGATCGCGAGGACCGCGGGGAGGGCCCACTTGGCGATCTCGCTGGGCTGGACGCTGAGGGCGCCGAAGGCCGGGATGGTGATCCCGATCCAGCGTGTGGAGCCGTTGACCTCGCGGCTCAGCCCCGGGACGTAGACAAGGGCCATGCACCCGAGCAGGGCGACGGTCGCGAGGATGAGCACGCCAAGCCCGGCGAGGGGGTGATCGGCGACGCCGGAGCCGGCGGTCAGGCGATCGGCGATGCGACGGACGGGGAGCAAGGCGCACACCGCCATCGCGCCAACCGCCAGCACCATGTAGAACGTGGACCGGCTGAGCAGGATGGAGGCGACGGTAACGATCTGATCGTCGCCGGCGCGTCCCTGGGGGCCGATGGGGCTGACGCTCATCGAGGCGCTGTTGACCATGACCACGCCCACCATGAGGAGGGCGAGTGCGCACAACGCCACCGCTTGCCCGGATCGGACCATGCGGGGGTTATCGGCCGACCGGGTCGCCCGGCTGGAAAGCGCGGGCGGACGGGCGAACCGATCACGCGAGCGGGAGGGAAACCTTGCGTTCGACGTCGGTGAGGGGCTGGGCGATGAGGTCGTAGCCGTCGCTGCCGACGATGACACAGCGGACGAGTTCGCCGGGGCTGAGGGCCTGGCGTGTGGCGACGTAGGTCGTGGCGTCGATCTGCGGGGCCTGGAAATAGGTGCGTCCGGCGTGGACGACGAGCGGCGCGGAGCCGCGGGCGCGAACGCCGGGCTCCTCGGCGGCCTCGCGCTCCGGCGCGACGCGATCGATCAGCACGTCGAAGCGCACGCCGGACTCGTTGGGGTCGGCCGGGTCGAACTGCTCGGCGAGATAGGTCGCCTGCTCGAAGGCGATCTGCTGCTGCAAATCCATGAGCTCGGCGTGGCGTTCCGCCTTGATGTCGTCGGGCACGTGCTGGTCCGGGTCGAGGTCCATCTTGCCGGCGGGCGTGCCCTCTTCGCGGGAGTATTGGAAGACGCCGACGGCGTCGAAGCCGATCTCGTCGATGAATTCGAGCAGTTGTTCGTGGTCGCCCTGGGTCTCGCCGGGGAAGCCGGTGATGAAGGTGGTGCGGATCGCCATGCCCGGGACGCGCTCGCGGAGCTTGAGCATGAGCTCGCGCTGCTGGCTCGCCTGCACGTGGCGGCGCATCTGCGTGAGCACGCGGTCGCTGGCGTGCTGGAGCGGGATGTCGAGATAGGGCAGCAATCGCCCACGCTCGACGAGCTTCGCGAAGGCGTCGACGATCTCGTCGGTGAAGTTGCTCGGGTAGGCGTACATGAGGCGGAGCCAGCCGTTGGGCCCGGCCTCGGTCTCCATCGCGTCGCTGACCATTTTCAGCAAACGCGGCAGCCCGGCGCGGAAGGGGTCCGTCCCCTCGACCTGCCCGAGCCCGACGCCGACGTCGTCGCCGTAGCTGGTGGTGTCCTGCCCGATGAGCAGCAGCTCGTGCGCGCCGTCGCGGACGAGCTCGCGCGCTTCCTCGGCGACGCGCTCGGCGGGCTTGGAGCGCATCTTGCCGCGGATCGACGGGATCGTGCAGAACGCGCACTTCTGGTTGCAGCCCTCGCTCATGCGGAGGTAGGCGTAGTGGCGCGGGGTGAGGCGGAGGCGGGCGGCGTCGGACTCCCAGTAGCCCAGGCCCTTGCCGTCCTTGCCGTTGACGGTGAGCCCGGCGGTGGTCAGCCCGCGGTACTTGGCGGCCTGCATCGCGCTGCCCGCGATCCAGTACCGCGGCTGGTCGCTCGCCTCGCCCAGTGTCTGGCGCTCGGCCTTTACGCCGCGGACGGCCTCGACGACTTTGTCACGATCAAAGACGCCGATCATCGCGTCGATGCCGGGCACCCAGTCGAGCATCTTCGCGCGGTGGCGCTGCACGAGGCAGCCGGCGACGATGACGCGCTGGACGCGGCCCTGCTCTTTGGCGCGGACGGCCGAGCGGATGACGTGCAGGGATTCTTCTTTGGAGCTTTCGAGGAACCCGCAGGTGTTGATGACAACGGCGTCGGCGGGATCCACGTCAGCGTCCTGAGCGCCCGCGCCGTCCTGTTCTGAGCCGCTGGCGCTGATGTCGGCCCGCCCGGCGAGGGCGACGGCGGCGTCCTGCGAGGGGTCATAGCTGACGGGCATGAGGCCGTCTTCGGCGAGCAGGCCGAGCATTTTTTCGCTGTCGACGAGGTTCTTCGGGCAGCCGAGGCTGACGAAGCTAACGGTGCGCACGGGACCGCCCGCCCCGGAACTCTCGCGGGGGGCGGCGGTTGCGCCGTTTGTGGGTTCGGTGGGCATCGGGAGTAATGCTAGGGGCCTCCCCCCGCGCCGGTACCCGCGAAACCGATGTGCTGGATGGGCGTGGGCTGGTGGAGCGTCGTCCGGGGGACCGGGTTTAGGCCGCCCGGTGCTCGTCGTCGTCCTCGCAGAAGGCGCTGAGCCGGACGGCGTACTCCGGGCGGACGCTGAGCAGCTCGGGGCTCATGCCGCTCATGGGGTAGTAGCGCATCAGGGCCATGCCGAGCGCCTCGGGGGTGGTCAGGACGAAGATGCACGGCTCGGGGATCCGCCAGCCGGTGAACCGGAGCGATCTCAGGAGATGGTCCCCGGTGGTGCAGACCACCATCGCCTCGCCCTCGTAGCGGATCGGGAGGCAGCGGAACTGCCAGGCTTGGCGGCGTTCCACACGCGCCAACGCCCGGGGCTCAAAGACTTCGTCTCTCGGGTCGCACCGGTCCGCGGAGTGGGCGTACTGGGTCGCCCAGGCAGCCTCGACGTCACCCGCTCCGATACCAAACATTTGTTCGGCGAGCAGCCCGAACGGTCGACCGCACCCGGCCTGCACGCGGACGACCTCGTCACGCTGGGACGGGCTCAAGAGCCCCATCTGCACCATCACGTCGCCAAGTCGGACACGCATCGGGCAAGCCTCCCTCGCGGCCGCCGGATCGAACCCGTTGCGGGTCCAGCAGCCGAGAGTAAGCATCGACCAGAACCGGGATCCAATCGAGCGGGGCCCGAAAAAGGGGGCATGACTGTGGTCTATAACCGCTTACGCCGGCACGTGTTGGAGAGGGAGGCGCCCGCGGGCCGCTGATGGCTACACCGCGCTGGGGTGCCAGGCGGTCTTGAACTCGATTGACGCGGCGATCCACTCCGGGCCCTCGCACGAGGCCTCGAACCACGCGTCCCGATCGGGGCGCTCGTGGATCGTGACCCGCTTGAGGTTCTCGCCAGCGCCTTCGCGCAGGGCGGACGCCTGAGCGTCGTCCACGCCGGCGGCGGTGATCGCGTCCACGTCACGGTGCCCGGCGGCCCAGGGGATCAGTTCCCCAGGGTCGCCGGTCAGGATGTTGATCACGCCGGCGGGCACGTCGCTCGTCGCGCAGACCTCGGCAAGGGCGATCGCGACGCCGGGGCTTCGGGCGCCCGCAATCGCGACGACGGCGTTTCCGGCGCAGATCGCCGGGGCGATCAGCGAGACCAGCCCGAGCAGGCTCGGGGCTTCCGGGGCAAAGATCGCGACGACGCCGGTCGCCTCGGGCATGGTGAAGTTGTCGTAGGGCCCGGCGACCGGGTTGTGCGAGCCGAGGACCTGCTGAAACTTGTCGGCCCACCCGGCGAAGGCGACGAGGCGATCGATGGAAGCCGAGACCTCGCGCTCCGCGTCCTCGGCGTCGAGCCCGTCCACGACGCGGAGCAGGGCGGCGAACTCGTCGCGTCGCCCTTCGAGCATCTCGGCGGCGCGGTAGAGGATCTGCCCGCGAAGGACGGCGGGGGACGCGTCCCACTTGCGTTGAGCCGAGCGTGCGGCCTCGACCGCGGCGCGGAGATCCTTGCGACTGGCGTGGCTGGCGTGGGCGTGAAGCGAGCCGTCGGCGTGCTTCACCGTGAACGTGCGCCCGCTCTCGCTGCGCGGGAAGGCGCCGTTGATGAACAGCTTGTACGTCTTCTGCACCGCCAGGCGATCGGTCATCGGGCTCTCCGTTGGTCGCCGCTCGGGCCGCGACGGGCCCGGCGTGTGGAGCTTCGGGTGGGCATCACTCAAAGCGCGGGACGCGTCGCCCGGCCGGCGCGTCCTCGATCTCGCCGACTTCGGCTTCGCCGTTGGTCGGCTGGGGGCGTCCCTGGTCGGTTTCGGGGTTGAACGGGCGGAGCTCGGCTTGGCCCGCCTCGTTGATGGTGAGCACGGCTCGCGGCTGCCCGTTGGCGTCGAAGAGCAGCAGCCCGCCGGAGCGGTGCCCGCGGCGGAGCGTGAGCGTCGGCTGGTTCTCCGCGTCGTAGAGGGTGAGGATGCCGGCTTGCGAGCCGTCCACCCCGAGCAGGGCCGCCTCACGTGGGCCCGGGCTGGTGACGGTCACGAGCCCGCCTTCTTCATCGATGCGCATCTCGACGACGGCGCTCCGCTCATCGCGGATGTACATCAGCCCGCCGCGATCGTCGGTGCCGACGACCGATGCGAGCTCGCCGCCGGCGCGGTTGAGGAGCATGAGCCCGCCGTCATTGTCGGTGCCGAAGAACCCGAGCGGCGTGCCGGACCGCGACCAGACGCGGAGCATCCCGCCGTCCTCGTCGGCCCCGAGAAACGCGAGCGGGCGACCGCCGTCGCGCGGGTTGAGCGTGAGCGTCCCGCCGTCGGCGTCGGTCCCGAGGACGGCCGCGACCGAGCCCGTCGCCGGGTTGACAACCTCCAGTCGCTCCACGCGGAGCAGCGGGAATTGCGGGACGTCCACAGCCGCCTGCCCGAGCAGGACCGCCCCCGCCGCCACCGCGACGAGCCCGGCGAGCAGCGCACGGTTGGTGCGCTCGAGCCGACGCAGGCGGGCTTCTACCGAACGATCACGGTTCCGCATCGGTCTCCCTTTCGTCGCGGCGTGTGCCGCCGAACTGCGCACACGGGGCGCGGTCACCCGAGGTACGGCATCAGGCCGTGGGCCCCGCCCTCTCGCCCGAAGCCGCTCTCTTTGTACCCGCCGAAGGGGCTCGTCGGGTCGAAGCGGTTGTAGGTGTTCATCCAGACCACGCCCGCGCGGAGCTGCTTCGCCACCCAGCGGACCTTGCTCCCCTTGTCCGTCCAGACGCCCGCCGCGAGGCCATAAGGCGTCTCGTTCGCCCGCGCAACCGCTTCCTCCGGCGTTCGGAAGCTCATCACCGCGAGCACCGGGCCGAAGATCTCCTCACGCGCCACCACATGGCTCGGCTGCACGCCCTCAAACAGGCACGGCTTGCACCAGTACCCCTTCGTCGGCACATCCCCCGGGGACTGCCAGAAGCCGCCCGCCTCCTCGCGACCCGCGCCGAGATAGTGCTCGATCCGATCGAGCTGCGCCCGGCTGTTGATCGCGCCGAGGTCGGTGTTCTTGTCCAGCGGGTCGCCCACGCGCAGCGTCGACATGCGGTGCTTCAGCTTCTCCACCACCTCGCCCAGCACCGACTCCTCCACTAGCACGCGGCTGCCCGCGCAGCAGACGTGACCCTGGTTGAAGTAGATCCCCTGCACGATCCCCTCGACCGCCTGATCGAGGCTCGCGTCGGCGAAGACGATGTTGGCGCTCTTGCCGCCAAGCTCGAGCGTCAGGCGTTTCTTGGTCGGCGCGACGGCCTTCGCGATCCGCTTGCCGACGCCGGTCGAGCCGGTGAACGCGACCTTGTCCACGCCCCCGTGCTCGACGAGCAGGCGACCTGTCTCCCCCGCGCCGGTGACGATGTTGACCACGCCCGGCGGGAGGTCGACCTCCTGGCAGATCTCGGCGAGGCGGAGGGCCGTCAGGGGCGTGGTCTCTGCGGGCTTGAGCACGCAGGTGTTCCCGCACGCGAGCGCCGGCGCGAGCTTCCACGCCGCCATCAGCAGGGGGAAGTTCCACGGGATGACCTGTGCGCACACGCCGAGGGGCTTGGGCTCGCGCCCCGGCACGGCGTACTTCAGCTTGTCGGCCCACCCGGCGTAGTAGAAGAAGTGCAACGCGGCGAGCGGGATATCGACGTCACGGCTCTCGCGGATCGGCTTGCCGCCGTCCATCGTTTCAAGGATCGCCAGCTCGCGCGCACGCTCCTGGATCCGCCTCGCGATGCGGAACAGGTACTTCCCGCGCTCACGCCCCGGCAGGGCGGCCCACTTCGGGAAGGCTTCCCGCGCGGCCGCGACGGCGGCATCGATTTCCTCTTCCCCGCACGCCGCGACGCGGCTCAGCACCGCCTCGGTCGCGGGGTTGACCGTTTCAAACGTGGCGCTGGTTTCGACGAAACGGCCGTTGATGAACGCGCCGTAGGCGGGCGCGATCTCGACCTTGACCGACTCCGGCGCGGGCGCGTACGCAGCAAACGCGGCGGCCCACTCGCTCACCGGCGGCCCGGCGAGCCGCCCGTGACCCTGGGCGTCGTCCACCGCTGTTCGAGAGCCGTTCGTGGCGGTCGTCATGGCGGAAGTGTACGGGGGTCCCAAGCGGGTGGCCTGACCGAACGAGCCGCGACCGTGAGGGAGCGGTCGGCAGGCACCGGGAGCCAGTGACCAGGCACCAGTGTTGTCTGCCAGAGTCTGGTGCCCGGTGCCCGGCTCCTGGTGCCTTCCCAACTCAGCTCCCCGCCAGGTCATATCCCGCGGCGTACACGCCCGTCGCCATCCGGCGGAGTTGGCGGACCAGGTCGTCCACCAGGCTGCTCGCGCCAAAACGGAACAGCGTCGGCGTCATCCACGGGCTCGCCTCGCCCGGCGTCAGCGGCCCGAGCGTCTCCTGCACCATGACCAGGTAGTGCAGCGCGTCCTTCGCGGTGCGGATGCCGCCGGCCGGCTTCATGCCGATCTTCCGCCCCGAACCGGACCGCCCCATGCGCACGAACTCGTCCGCGATCGCCTGCAGCATGCACAGCGTCACCGGCATCGTCGCGGCCGGGCTGACCTTGCCCGTGCTTGTCTTGATGAAATCCCCATCGCGGATGTTCGCGATCGCCAGGTCGCTGGCGCGTCGGACGTTGTCGTACGTGACGAGTTCGCCCGTCTCGAGAATCACCTTCAGGTGCGCCCGCCCGCAGGCGGCGGCCGTCTCGCGGATCTCTTCGGCGACCTCCCCATACCGACCCGCGAGGAACGCGCCGCGGCTGATCACCATGTCGATCTCATCCGCACCCGCGGCCACCGCCTCCTCGACCTCGCGCAGGCGCACCCCGATCGAGCTCTGCCCGCTCGGGAAGCCCGTCGCGACGCTCGCGACACAGATGCCCGTCCCTTCCACGCACTCGCGCGCGACCCCGACCATCCGCGGGTAGACGCAGACCGCCGCCACGCTCGGCAGGCGCTCGCCCAGCACGCGCTCGTCGTCCGGCATCGGGCGGATCGCGCGCTGGCAGAGCGCGCGCACTTTTTCCGGGCTGTCCTTGCCTTCCAGCGTTGTCAGGTCCGTCATCGAGAGCGCGAGCTTGAGCCCCGCGATCTTGCTCGCGGTCTTGATCGAGCGGGTTTTAAAGCCCACCGCCCGCTGCTCGAGCATCACCGCGTCCACGCTCGGGGCCTCCCGCACCGTGCGCACGTCGTCGGCTTTGGTCCGCGTGTTGGCGATGCTGCTGGTCATGCGGGGATCGTAGGAACCCGCGATCCGGGCGTGCCCGCTCGCAACGCGTCGAGAAAATCGCGGACCGCCGCCTCGCTTAGGGCCCGCAGGTCCGGGTCGGTCCAGAGGTCGTTGTGGTGCCCGCCGTGGATCTCGGCGAGTCGTCCTTGGGGGGCGGCCTCCGCGATCGCGCGGGCGTCCTCGATCGGGCAGACTTCGTCCTGGCTCCCGTGGAGGACGAGCACGGGGACGCGGACGCGGGCCGCCCAGGCCGCCCGGTCGAAACGCCGGGCGCTCAGCTCACCGCGTTTGAAGAGGTTGATCCCCGCCAGGGCGATCGGGAGCGGGACGCGGTGCGGGAGCCCGGCGAGGGCCATGACGTTGCGGGCGGGGGTGATCGGGCGTCGGTACGGGGCTTCGACCACGACGCCGAGCAGACGGGGCGCGTGGTCGCCGCTCGTCGCCAGCTCGCCCGCGAGGCGCAGGCACGCGCCGGCGCCGAGGGACCAGCCGACGAGAACGGCGTCGCACCCGGGCTCGACGCTTTCGAGCGCGGCGCGGACGTGCGCGTGCTCGCGCGTGCCGAGGTCGCACACGCCGGCGGCCTCGCCCTGCCCGGGCATATCGAACGCGATGACCTGGGCGCACTTCTGCGCCAGCGTCGGCACGCGGACGAGCGCGCCGATCCGCCCGTCGCCCCAGCCGTGCGCACAGATCGCAACCGGGCCCGCGGGATCGAGCCCGCGGATCGTCCACGCGGGCAGGGCGTGACGCCCGGAGCGCAGCGCCCACGCCTCGTACGCCAGCGGCGTGTCGAGCTCGCTGGGATCGGTCGGCATCGATCGCGCGACGGCCGCGGCGTAGCCCCGGCGAGGCGGGCGTTGCAGGCGGTGCGCGACGTACAGCGTCGTCACGCCTGCCGCGATCGCGAGCCCGATCCCCAGCAGGATCGAAAGCCCGAGCAGGTTGCCCCAGAACGCGGCGCCGATCATCTCGACCATCACAGCCCGAAGAGGTTGCGCACGTCGTAGAACGTGACGACGACAAAGACCGACCCGATCAACGCCAGGCCCGCGAGCGTCAACGCGTTCTGCAACGCGACCGGCACGGGCTTGCGCCGGATCCCCTCGTACATCAGCATGAGAAACTGCCCGCCGTCGACGATCGGGATCGGCAGGAAATTGATCACCGCGAGGTTGACGCTGATCAGCCCGAAGAAGAAGAGCAGCCAGATGAACCCGCGATCGAGGATCTGCGTGCCCATGTGCGCGATGCCCACCGGCCCGCGCAGGTGCTCCACACGCACCGTGCCCTGGAACAGGCGCACCAGCGTGAGGTACGTGCTCATCATCACCCGGTGCGTCTCGTGGACGCCCATCCGCATCGCCTCGACCGGGCCCTCGGCGCGAAGCAGCGTGCGCTCGAACTCGAAGATCCCCAGCGACGGCGGCGGGAGCCAGCCGAGCGACTGCAACTCCGCCACCGCGCCCGCGTCGAGCGACCACTCGCGCTCCACGACGCCCGCGCCGGGCGTCCCGCGTGCGATGGGGAGCGACATTCGCACGCGGATCGTCGCGCCCGCATCGGCCCCACGCGTCGCCTCGATCAACGCCGAGCGGAGCTCCGTGACGCTCGAGACCTCGCGCCCGTCGATCGCGAGCAGGCGCACGCCGGGCTGGTCGATAACACCCGCGGCCGCGGGGCGCCAGGGCTCCGGGTTCCCGTCGCGATCGGCCTTGTTTCGCGGGGGCGCCGCGACGAGCACGCCGGGCTCGGCCCCCGGGCGGCGTTCCAGCGTGCTCGCGACCTGGAAGCCGACCGTCCCGTTGCGGCGCACGCTCAGACTCAGGTCGGCAAACACGCCGTCCCGCAGCACGGTCACCGGCACCGCCCGGCCCGCGTGATCGCGGATCGTGCGCATGCCCTCGGCCATGCTCGGGTAGACCGTCTCCCCCACACGGACGAACACGTCGCCCGTCCGCAGCCCCTGCTCGTACCCGCGCGAGGTGCCCGAGGGCGCGCCGGGGCGGTCCGCCTCGGCCGAGGCGACCGTCATCACGCCGACCAGCCCCAGCAGGTGCTCGATCGGCGTCACCGTCCGCGGCGCGGTCGGGATGTTCACCGTCATCAGCTCCGGCGTCGGCTCGAGCGTCAGCGTAACGCGACGCGCGTCTTCACCCTCGAACACGACCTCGACCGGTGAGCCGCGGCTCTCGTCGAACACGCGCCCGAGGTGGTCGGCCGGGTTCTCGGGCTCCTGCCCCCCCACCGCGACCAGACGCATCCCCGCCTCCACCCCCGGGAGCCCGGCGGCGGCGAGGTTCTGCGTGAACAGTTCGCGCAGCGCCGGCCCGGGGTCGCGGACCTCAGCCGAAGCCGCCGGCGCGATGCCGAGTTCGAGCAGCCCGCTCATGCGACCCGTGTCGGGCACGACGCGGAAATCGAGGTGCTCGCCGACGCCCGGGCGATCGACGACGACGCCGAGCGTTTGCCCGCTGCGCGCCATCGCGACCGCGAGCACGATGTCGTTGAACGAGGCCGGGGTGCGGCTGTTGATCGAGACGATGCGGTCGCCGGGCATGAGCCCGGGCCGCTCGATGCCCAGGGCCTCGGCGTTTTCGGCGACCGCGCGATCAGCGGGCGAGCCCGGGACGACGCCGCCGACCTTGGGCGGCTCGGTCTGGAGCCCGATCATGAAGACGATGACGAACAGGGCGGCGGCCGAGATCAGGTTCATGATGACGCCCGCGCTGATCACGACCATGCGTTTCCAGACCGGGGCGGACTGGTAGCTGTCGTCGTCGGCGCTGGTGGCTTCGGGGTGGAGGTCCTCCTGCCCGAGCATCTTGACGTAGCCGCCGAGGGGGAGGGCGTTGAGGCGGTATTCGGTGGGGCTGAGGCCCTCGGGCGCTGGGCCGGGGCGTGCGAGGATCTTGTGGTAGTCCGCCTCGCTGGAGCCGCGGCGGAGGCCCATACCCTTGCGGTAGCTGACGATCGCGGGCCCGAAGCCGACGGCGAAGGCGAGGACGCGGATGCGAGCCCATTTGGCGGCGAGGAAGTGCCCGAGCTCGTGGATGAAAATGATCGCGCCGAAGCCAAGGGCGACGACCAGAAGCGAGCCCGCGCCGCCGAGGAGGTTGATCAGGGCGTTCATCGCGGCATGGTAGGTCGGGGCGTCGCCCGAGCGCCAAGAACGCGGGCCCGGCAGCAGAGGCCGGGCCCGCGGAGGGAACGTCAGGATGCACGCCCGGGCCGCACGGCTCGGGCGGGATCAGGCTTGGTTTAGTACTTGACGCTGCACCCGTAGGGGCGGGTGGTGTTGGGCTCGACGGTCTCGCCGGCAAGGATGGCGCGGAGGGCGTTATCGACATAGTTGATGTCGCCCAGCTCGCGCGGGGAGCGGTTGTTGTCGATGGCGCCGTCGTACATCAGGGTGCCGTTGCTGTGGATGATGAACATCTGCGGGGTGGTGCGGGCGTTGTACATGCGCCCCACATCGCCGGACATGTCCATGAGGATGGGGTAGCTGATCTCCCAGTCCTTCTTGTACTGCTGGTTCTTCTCGAGGCCCGCGCCCTGCTGGCCTTCGCGGCCGCTGTTGATCGCCATCCAGACGACGTCATGCTCGGCGTACTTCTTGTTGAGGGTCGCCATGGTCGGGTGCAGGTCGTAGTGCTTAACGACAAACGGGCACTCGGGGTTGAACCATTCGAGGACGACGATCTTGCCGTCGTCGAGGTACTTCTGGAGGTCGTGCTCCTTGCCGTCGGTGTCTTTGAGGGTGAAGGTCGGGGCCTTCTGGCCGACGACGGCGCGGGCGGTGTCCTGGCCGCCGTGATGATCGGCGTTGACAGCGCCGGCGACGCCCGTAAGGGCGACGGCCGCGCCGAGCAGGACCGTGGAGAAGAGGGTGCGGGTGTTCAGCATCGACATGTGGGTCTCCTTCGTTTCGCGATTCGGCCGCGGCGCGAGGGCAATCGTGCCCGCGGCTTGTGAGGCGCGACCGGGGGCGTTCGCCCACGCGTCGCTCTGGTGTTGTCCACGCCCCGCCCGACCGCCGGGCGGAGCTCCCCCGAGCGCGCAGCGCCGGGGAGACTCCGAAAAAACCGCCCAACCGCCTCAGCCGTCGTGCGGGAACGTCACGGCATACCAGGAAGGCGTGCCGTCGGTCGCGAAAATCGCGATAATGCCCGTCACGGGCTTCTCGCCAGTCGGTTCTAATTGAAAACGCAGGCGGAGACGGTCTCCCTGAGCCTCGCCGGTGCGCATGATGTCCTCGGGTGCGGCCGACGCGCTCGACGGGTAGAACGCTACCTTCGACGCGCCGCGGGCGCGGATGACCAGGTCTCGCCCGTCCATCTCTGCCGACAGGCGTTCATCGTCGGCCCGCTCCAGCGGGACGGGCGTCCGCTCCCGGGTCGCGGCGAAGAGCGAGGCGTCGTCCGACGCGGTCGCGGTCTCGGCGCGGACCGGCGTTTCGAGCGTCAGCGTCGCCCACCCCGGGATGCAGGCGTCCTGACAGACGAGCCACTCGGCGTCCGCGGTGATCGTGACCGTCTCGCCGACGGTCGCGTCGGCGGGGACCTGGATCGGGATGATCAGGGTTGTGTCTCGGTGATATACGTGGTCGAGCCCGAGCCCGCCGCTGGTGATGTAGCGTTCGGGGGCGGGCCATTGGATCTCGCCGGCGGTCCAGCCCGCGGGAAGATCGAGCTTAACGGTTGCGGCAAAGCCGGTGTCGTTGAGCCCGTCCCAATAGGTGTGCCAGTCCTCGGCCAGCCGCATGTGCACGCCGATGTAGAACGTTTCTCCCGGCACGGCGTGGGAGTGCTCGGTGATCAGCGAGGCGATCAGGGGCTCGTCATCGTCCGGGTGCTGAGGCTGCTGGGCGAGCGTGGGGGTGCTGATCGCGCCCGCGATGCAGGCCGCGAGAAACGCACGCCAGCGGCGGCTTCGAAAATACGTTGAAGCTGGCGCGTGGAGAGTGCTGTGACCCGTCATTTCTGCCTCCGTCAGTCAGATACGGCTTAACACGCCGCATGGGCGAGCATGATCCGTCATGGCCGATGCTGGCTTCGCCCCGGTGCGAAAACTGGCTTCGGGTCCTTGTTCTGACAAGGACCGGAACATCGCCGGCTTGGGGCTTATTCTTCACACATGTCCAATTTTAGAGCAACGCACGCCCGAGTCGCCCATTTTGACACCGCCTTCACGATCGGGGGTCGTTTCCCCTATGCGATCATCGCCTTGCTCCTCGCGATGCTCGGCACCGCGTTGGGCGGGTGCAGCCAAATTACTGATCGAGATATCCGAATTATCCAGGTAACCGAGTTGCGGGAGCTTCAATCCCGTCAAGCCTCGGCCCCGTCGGCGCTGGTCCTGGTGGACCCGCGGTCGGCCGAGCGGTATGAGGCGGGGCATATCCCGGGTGCGATCCGTCTCGCCCTGACCCAGGTCAATCCGGACGGCCCGCGCCGACCAGAGCTTGTGGGGCACCAAGAGATCGTGGTCTATGGCGACAACCCCGGCAGCCACGTCGGCAGGGCAATGACCAAGCGCCTCATGGAGGCGGGATACCGCAACGTCCGGTTCTTTGCGGGCGGCGCGGAGGAGTACGGGCGGCTTTACGGGCTGCAACGCCTCACGACGCCACCCGCCGAGACCGAGGAGGCCTCGCGGGGCTCCGGCGCCTGACCCAAGCCGACGCATCGCGGGGCCGATACGCTCCCCCCGTGGCGAAACGCACCAGCAAGAACACCGCGAAGAAGACCGGCAAGAAGATCGCCCGCAAGGCGATCGGCGATGTCGAATCGGGCGGCGGCGAGGCGATCCGCCCGCCGGCCCCGACGCCGATGGGCGACCTGCTCGGGCACGAGCGGGCGGTCGCGACCTTGATGAACGCCCTGGGGGCCGAGCGTCTGCATCACGCATGGATTTTTTCCGGGCCGGAGGGTGTCGGGAAAAAGACGGCCGCGGTCGCGTTCGCCTCGCTCCTGCTCGATCCCTCCACGGGCCCCAACCTCACCGGGCAGCTCGAGGCCGACCCGGACAGCCCGGTGCAGACGCTCCTCCGGGCCGGGACGCACCCGGACCTGCGCCTGGTGATCAAGGAGCTCGCCCGCTTCAGCGAGGACGCGACGCTGCGGAACCGCAAGCTGACGTCGATCCCGGTCGACGTGGTGCGGGAGCACCTGATCCGCCCGGCGGCGCTCGCGGGCTCGATGCCCGGCGGTCGGGCGAGCAAAGTCTTTATTATCGACGAGGCGGAGCTGCTGGCGGGGGCGGCTCAGAACGCGATCCTGAAAACGCTGGAGGAGCCGCCGGAGGGAACGGTGGTGATCCTGCTGACCGCGTCCGAGGATCGCCTGCTTCCGACGATCCGTTCGCGGTGCCAGCGTGTGCGGTTCGGGACGCTGGACGACCGGGCGATGGCGTCGTGGATGGAGCGCCCCGAGGCGGGGCCGATCCGCGCGCTGCCCGAGCACGAGCGGGCGTGGCTGAGCCAGTTCGCCGCGGGCGCGCCGGGGGCGATGCTGCGGGCCGCCGAGGCGGGCCTGGCGGCCTGGCACGGCTTGCTCGAGCCGATGCTGCGGACGGTCGAAGGGGGTCGTCACGATGCGAACCTGGCGACCCGGATGCACAAGCTGGCGCAGGAGCGGGCCGAGGTGGTCGCGAATGCGGACAAGCGGGCGAGCAAGGAGGCCGCGAATAAGCAGGCGGCCGACGACATGCTCCGCCTCATCGCCTCCCGCTGGCGGTGCGAACTGCAGGCGGCCGCCGCCCGGGGTGACAACGACCGGGCCGAGGCGGTCGCCGACACGCTGGATTTTGTGACCGACTGCCGTCGGCACGCGGACAGCAACGTGAACCTGCTGTTCGCGTTCGAGCGCCTGGTCTCGATGGCGGCCGACCGGTTCGCGGGGCGTGCGCACGTTGGCGTGTGAAGCAGAGGTCTCAGCCCCCGTTTGGAGCCGATGCTTCGGTCTCGGCCTCCGGCTCGGGCGGGCGTTCCCAGACGACCTCACCGGTGTCGGCGTCGAGGATGACCGTCACTTGGCCGAGCGATTGCATGCGCTCCTGAGTCATCGGGACACCCCCCCCGCCGGAGCCTTCCTCAGCGTTGATGGGGACACGGCGAAAGATCACTTCCCGGTGCCAGATCGGCGCGACCTCCACCGAGCCGCGGGCGTTGGCGGGCGACGGGATCATCCGCACGTCGATGTGCTCGAACTCGAACAGGTCTTCGAGCGGCTCGAACGGGGCGAGGTGGGCGATCTCCTCGTGATCCATGCCGTGCTGGCGAGGGGAGCCCTCGTGCACCGGGCTCTCGCTCGTGCTGAGGCCCGTGCCCGACCAGCCGCCGCCAGCGGGGATCGAGCCGACGCCGAGATACCACCGGCGCCCGTCCTCGGCCTCGGCAACAAAACGCCCGGCGATCGACGCCAGCCGCCCGCCGGGCTCGTTTGGCCCAGCGTTGAACTGCGTCCACACCTCCAGATTCGTGCTCGCACCCCACGGGTTTTTGGCGATCGGCCCGAGCCAGACGGCGTCGGTCATGCTGCGGTCGGACTCGGTATTACTCGCGTATTCAATATCTTCCCGCGCGTCGCGCGGGAACACACGCACCGGCACCTCCCAATCGACGACCCAGCGTGAGACATCGTCCGAGCTCTGGGCGATCTCTTCCCGCGTTCGGCCGGACAGGTCGTGCGCTTGTCGCACCGACGTGCCCATCTCCGACATCGAAACCAGCCGTGCTTCGAACAACAACGGCACCATCAGCGTCTGCTCGCCGCTGTCGGCCGCGACCGCGAGATACGGGAACGTCTCATCGCGTGATGCCCCGTGCTCGACGGCCCGGAACAATGGCGCGCCGCTCCACCCCATGGGCGCATAGCCCCGGAACCCAAGGGAGCGTTGCCACGGCTGCTTCTGCACACTGGTGCTCATGCCATGAATAAAGCCTTCGACGTGCCGCTCATCTGGACCGATCGCAAGGGGGCGCACGGAGATTCGCACGTTGATCCCGTCGATGGGGCGTGTGACGCCGGAGAATCGGATCGGCATCGTGTCGCCGTGCCGGATGACGGGTCGGTGGACGATCTCGGGATCGATGACGCCGCGGAGCAGGGCGAACCGCTGCTCGTCGGTGAGCAGGCCCAGTGTCCATGCCTCGCCCGCGATCGTGCCCCACCCCGGGCTCCAGTAGCTGTACTCGTCCTCGTACCGCACCACCGCCTCGTCCGCCAGTGTGCGCATGTGACGTTCGCCGAGTTCGTCCGCCTCCAGGCGCACGATCAGCTCCGCGAGGGCGGCGTCCGCGCCCTGTTGGTCCTGCGAGCGTGTCGCTTCGTGGACGAGCCACGCGGTTGGGAAGTGCTGGCGCCAGTTGTAGCCGGCGAACCGCTGCACCCCGTAGGCCGTGCCGAGCGCGCCCGCGATCAGCAGCAGGGCGATCGATCCCGCGACCACGCCGAGGCGACGACGGCGCAGCCTCGCGAGCACCGCTCTTGGCCTGTCCAGCTCGCGCCCGCACTCCGGGCAGCGTGCGTCGTCGGCGTCGAGTTTCGTGCCGGCGAGGTCGAAGCGGCAGTTGCGACAGTGCGGCCCGACGCGCACCGTCCGCCCGACGAGCCCGAAGACCAGCCCCGCGAACGCCACCGCGCCGAGCACCGCAGCCGAGATCCAGAGCCACGCCAAAGCCGCCTCCGTTCCCATCCAAACGAGGAGCGATCGCAATATACCGCCTTGCGGGCGGACGGGTTCGCGGCGCGGGCGCGATGATTTACCGCGGCGGGCGCGGCGGGGCGAAGCTCTCGCCGAAGCGCTCGCGGTAGCGCCGACGGAAGTCGTCCTCGCTGATCATGCGCTGCGTGTTCGTCGCGGGCTCGACGAGGAAATAGCTGGTCCGACCCGTGTCGCGCCGGATCGCCCCGGCGAGCAGCTCGGTCGTCCCCGGCTCGGGCTCGACAGCGATCGACCACTGCTCGAGGCGCGGGGCGCTCGCCCAGCGGAGGCGGTCGCGCCCTTCGACGATGAACACGTCGCTCGGGCGGGCGAGGCGCCCCGTGACGGTGTAGCGGAGGCTGGCGCGGAGGTAGCCGGACTCGTGGAGCACGCGGGCCGCGACGCGCTCGACCTCGACGCGCTCGCCGCGCGGGCCGAAGACACGACCTCGGGCCTTGTCGATCGCCCGCTCGATCTTTTCCAGGTCCCGCGCGCGTCGCAGGCGGAGGTTCACGACGTAGGTCTTGACCGAGAGCTCCTGGCGGGCGCGGGCGTCCTCGTCGACCACCGTCGCGGTGGCGGCGTCCGTCTCGTCATCCTTGCGCAGGCGGTAGTGGAAGTCGTTGAAATCGACCTGGCGTGTCAGCGCCGTCCACTCATCGAACGGCTCGCCGCTCCCGGTCGGGAACGAGCGGAGGTCGCGGAAGACCAACTCCACCGCGACCGGGCGCGGGCGCTGGCACCCGGAGGAAACGCCCAGCACCGGCGCCATCGTGGCGATCAGTGCCAGAGAGAGTGTCAATCGGCGTCGTGCCATGCGGCAAACATACCCGGATCGCCCCGACCACGCCGACGCACGGCGCCACAAAATCAGATCAGTCCACGTGCATGTAGACCCGGATCGGGCGTCCGTCGGGGCCGATCTGGATGGCGTCGGCGGTGATGGAGAGCGCCGTTAGCGGAGCCGCCGGGTCGAGTGTGATCGCGATCCGCCCCGTCTCCGGGTCGAAGGCGATATCGGTCCAGGCCAGCGTGCGGAGGGCCTCGTCGATTCGAGTGATCGCAACCACCTCGGCACGCTCGCCCCGCCCAAAGAACGCGTCCGCGTCGTCGCGGATCTGCTCCAAGCGCGCCTCGCTGACGCCGCCCTCGCCGATCTTGGCGACCAGCTCTTCGACCGTTGTCGCTGTGACCACACGACCGGCGGAGGGGATGCCGGGGCCACGGGGTGCTCGGGCGGCGTCACGCTCGCCCCGCGGCGTGCGGGCGAACCCGTCGCGGGCCGACGCCCCGGATCCGGACGCGCCACCCGGCGTGTCCGGCGCTTCACGATCGTCCCGGAGCGATCCCAACCCCGAATCGCCCGGCGGCTCGGGGAGGGATGACGCATCGTCAGGAGACCGCGTCTGTCCCGGTGCGGGCTGCGACGACGGGCTCGATCGGGCCTGCTCCGTCGGCGGCGCGGGACGCGAGCGTGAGACCAGCCCGGGGCGGGTCAGCAGCAACCCGCCGACGCAGACCAGCGCGGTCACGACGATCAACCCGGACTCCCGGCGTTTCAGGCGTGGCATTCGGCATCCCTCCGTGTGCGCACGGCACAGCCTACCGCAGACGGGGCATACGCCGCTACGCTCCGGGCATGTTCGGCTCCCACCTTTCGATCGCCGGCGGCATGGTCAACGCCCTCCTCGAAGCCGAGGCTCTCGGGCTCGAGACCGTGCAGGTCTTCACCAAGAACCAGCAGCAATGGAAAGCCCCGCCCCTGAAACCGGCGGATCAGGAGGCCTGGCTGGGCAAGCTCCGCGAGCTCGGCTGGGAGGACCGGACCGTCAGCCACGCGAGCTATCTCATCAACCTCGCGAGCCCGAACGACGAGCTGTGGGCGAAGTCGATCGACCTGATGGTCGTGGAGCTGGAACGGTGCGAGGCGCTCTCGATCCCGTTCCTCGTGCATCACCCGGGGGCGTTCACCAGCAGCGACGCGGAGGCCGGGCTGGGACGGATCGCCGCGGCCTACAAGGAACTGTTCAAGCGGACCAAGGGCTTCCGCGTCGTCTCATGCCTGGAGGACACGGTCGGGAGCGGGAGCAACCTGGGGCGGACGTTTGAGGAACTGGCCGACCTGCGCGGGCGGATCATCGAGGCGACGGGCGAGGCGGGTCGCGTCGGCTTTTGCCTGGACACCTGCCACATGCACGCCGGCGGGTATGACCTGAGCACCAAAGCCGGCGGGGACGCGGCCCTTGCGGACTTCGACCGTCTCTGCGGGGTCTCGAACGTGCGGGTGATGCACCTCAACGACTCGGTCGCGGGCGCGGGCAGCCGCAAGGATCGGCACGCCCACATCGGCGAGGGCACGATCGGTCAAGGCACGGCCCACGCGACGCTCGCGGGGACGGGCTTCGCGAGCGTCTGCCAGCACCCGGCGTTCCGCGAGATCCCGAAGATCATGGAGACGCCCAAGGGGCAGACCGAGGCCGGGACGGCTTTCGATACGCTCAACCTCCGGCGTCTGCGGAAGCTCGGCGCGTGAACGCCACATTTCCGGGGCGTCGATCGCGAACTACGCTCTGCGGGCCGGGGTATGGAAAACCCGGTCGGGCCCGGCCGTGCGAGCCGATACCCCGACCTATCCGCGTGCCGTTTGCCCTGTTCGTCCCGCTGCCCGGAGGAGGCCCGATGCCGCCGATCGCGACCCAAGCCGTCCGACTCGCTCTGCCCGCCGCCCTGCTCGCGTTGCTGGCTGGGTGCGCCTCGACGCCGGCCGACGCGCCCCCGGAGCCGCGGGCCTTGCCGCCTGAGATCGAGCTGGGCGAGGTCACCGACCGCGGCGCGGCCGCGATGGAGCGTGCCCAGCGTCTCTCGGGCGAGGGGCTGACGCGTTCGGCGTTGGCGGAGTTTGAGCGTGCGATCGCGATCAACCCGACGCTGACGCCGGCCTACATCGGGGCGGGCGCGATCTATGCCGAGCGGGGCGAGCACGCCGATGCGGAACGCCGCTACCGGCGTGCGGCCGAGCTGGAGCCGCGGAACTTTGACGCGCAGTTCGGGCACGGGCTGGCGCTCCAGATGCTGGGGCGGTTCGCGGACTCGGTGCGTGCGTACTTGGCGGCCCTGAGCGTCCGCCCCGGGGACTTCGACGCGAACCTGAACGTCGCGACGGCCTATCTGCGCCTGGGCGAGCCCCGCCAGGCGCTGCCGTACGCGCGCACGGCCGTGCGTTTGCAGCCGGGCAACGCCCCCGCGCGGGTGACGCTGGGCTCGGTTTTCGCGTCGCTGGGTCGGCACGGTGAGGCGGTGGTCGAGTACCAGCAGGCGGCCGAGAGCATGGAGCTGACGCCGGAGCTGCTGCTGAGCCTCGCGGACAACCTCGGGCGAACGGGTCGGCACGAGGAGGCCGCCGCGACGCTGGAGGAACTGATCCGGACCGACGCGAGCGCCCCGGCCTACGAGCGTCTGGGCTCGAGCCGGTTCCGCCTGCGTCAGTACGCCGAGGCCGAGCGGGCTTTTCGCAGCGCGATCGAGCTGGACCCGCGCCACTACCCGGCGCTGAACGGGCTGGCGGTCTGCCGCCTCAACGACCATTTGTGGTCGGACCGAGCCGATCGAGGCGCGCTCATGGAAGCCCGCGAGCTGATGCGCCAGAGCCTGCGGATCGAGCGGAACCAGCCGCAGATCGTGGAGCTTATGACGCGGTATCGGTGACCCCGGTGGCTTGGCTCTCCGAGCCGAGTCTGCTTTTCCTTCCGTCAAAAGACGTATCCAGACACCCAGCTCGGAGAGCTGGGCCACCATGAGAGATCCCGATGCCCGACTTCAGCGTGCTCGAAGCGTTCCCCACCCCCAGCGACACGCCGTTCGTGATCGAGCACGTCGCGGAGGAGTTCACGAGCCTCTGCCCGAAGACGGGGCACCCGGACTTTGGCGAGGTCGTCGTGCGCTTCTGCCCGCGCCCGGGGCGCGAGGGCGGGGTGTGCGTCGAGCTCAAGAGCCTCAAGATGTATTTCCAGAGCTTCCGCAACAAGGGGATCTTTTATGAGGGCGTCACCAACGCGATCCGCGACGACCTGGTGAAGCTGATGCAACCGGTCTGGCTGCGCGTCGAGACCCACTGGCGCGGACGCGGCGGGATCCGGAGCGTGATCACGGCGGATCACGGGAACGTCCCGCGATAGACCGGTGGGACGGGCGTCTCGCCCGTCCGAATGCGCCATGTGCTGAGGAGCACGGGAGCGACGGGCGGGACGCCCGTCCCACGAGTTCTGGGAGGCGCGTCGCGGAGCGTGCGCCTCGCCCCTATTCTCTGCCCATGAGCATCACCAGCACCGGGCGTCGGTTCATCGTGGATTTGCAGGGCTCCGAGCGGATCGAGGGGCTGTTCAGCATCAGCAACGCCCAGCTCGGGCGGACGCGGAACGACAAGCCGTATCTGCGGTGCCTCGTCGGCGACCGGACGGGCGAGCTGCCCGGGCGGATGTGGTCGATCGAGGAGCAGACGTTCCGCAAGCTGCCGACCGAGGGGTTCGTGTGGCTCGAGGGCGAGACGCAGCCCTACCAAGGCGAGCTGCAGCTGATCATCCACTCGATCGACCCGTGCGAGCCGACGGTGGAGCAGATGGCCGAGCTGCTCCCGCACACGCGGAACGACATCGGCGCGATGTTCGCGGAGCTGGAGCAGATCCTCTCGACGCTGGAGCACCCGGCGATGCGGGCGCTGGTCGCGACGTACATGGCCGACGAGTTTCTGATGAGCCAGTTCCGCCTCGCCCCGGCCGCGAAGAGCATGCACCACGCCTACCTCGGCGGCCTGCTCGAGCACACGCTCAACCTCCTCCGCCTCGGCGACCGCGTCTGCCCGCTCTATCCGAAGATCAACCGCGACATCGTGCTGACGGGCCTGTTCCTGCACGACCTCGGCAAGACGCGGGAGCTCGTCTACGACCGCGCGTTCGGCTACAGCGATCGCGGCGAGCTCGTCGGGCACATCGTCGAGGGGGCGATCATGCTGCACGACAAGGCGCAGCAGATGATGACCACGACCGGGCAGCGACTGCCGGGCTCGACGCTGATGGTCCTCCAGCACATCATCCTGAGCCACCACGGGATCCCGGAGTACGGGGCGGCAAAGATCCCCTCGACGCCGGAGGCGATCCTGGTGAGCCTGCTGGACAACCTGGACGCGAAGACGACGATCGGCCTCGACGCGGCGAGGCCCGACCGGGCGTCCGCCGCCGACCTCGGCGGTAACTTCACGCAGAAGCAGTGGGCGCTGGACACGAAGATGTACAGGCCGGACCCGTTGGCGGAGTGAGAGGGCCAGATGGTCAAAGGGCCAGAGGGCCAAATCGGACCGGGTGCATATGCGTCCTGATCCGATCTGGCCCTCTGACCGTTTGCCACTCTGAAAATTTCTCCCCCCTCCCCCACCACTCATACACTTTCTCCATGTCCGAGCAGACGTCCATCCACGTCAACTTCGGGAAGCCCATGCCCGTGTTCCCGCTGGACTCGGCGACGCTGCTGCCGCAGCAGGTGCTGCCGTTGCACATTTTTGAGCCGCGGTACCGGCAGATGGTGGAGCACGCGCTGGACTCCAGCGGCCAGATCGCGATGGCGGTCTTCGACGGCCAATCCTGGGAGAGCGAGTACCACGGGCGACCGGCGCTGAAGCCCGCGGTCTGCGTCGGACAGCTTGTGCAGCACGAAAAAATGACGGACGGGCGGTACAACCTGCTGCTCCAGGGTGTCTGCAGGGCGCGGATCGTGGAAGAACTGCCGGCGGAGAGCGATCGCCTGTACCGCCTCGCGGTGCTGGAGCCGGTGGGGCTCGAGGAGCCCGATCCCGATTTGCTCGACGGCTTCCGGCGTCGCCTGGAGCACGGTTTGACCGACGGGGAACTCCGCGAGTTCGCGGCCGCCGAGACGGTGCTTGAGTTCGTGCAGAACGAAGACGTCCCGACCGAGGCGTTGATGGAGCTGGTGTCGTTCGCGTTGATCCAGCAGCCGGAGCTCCGGTACGGGCTGCTGGCCGAGGGCGACACCGAGCGCCGGGCGGAAATGATCGAGACGGAGCTGGACCACCTCCGGGGCCTCGTGCGCCGGGCGCGGGCGCAGCACCCGGAGGCGTGGCCGAAGGGGCTGAGCTGGAACTGAGCACAGGGGATCGCGAAACGCAGCGTGGCCCTGTGTATGGATCGGTCGGCGTGACGCGTACGATCCCGCCGTATGCCTCGCCGCGATTTCTATGAGATCCTGGGCCTCGGCCGCACGGCTTCCGACACGGAGCTGCGCTCTGCCTATCGCAAGCTCGCGCGCCAGCTCCACCCGGACGTCAACAAATCTCCCGACGCGCAGGCGAAGTTCACCGAGGTGCAGGAGGCGTACGACGTCCTGAGCGACCCGGAGAAACGGCGGCTATACGACCGTGCCGGGCACGCGGGCGTGGCGTCCGGCGCGGGGCGCGGGCCGGGCGGGGGCGGCTCCGGGAGTTCGGTCCATTTCGAGACCAGCGACCTCGGCGATATGGGCGACCTCGGCTCGATGTTCGACGCCTTCTTCGGCGGCGGTCGCCGGGGGAGCTCGCCTTTCGGCAGCACCGGGGGCGCCTCGGCGTCTCACGGGGCGCGGGGCGGGCGGGCGCGAGCGCGAAGTGCCGCACGCCCGAAGCTCCGGCGCGAGCTGCACGTCAGCTTCATGACCGCGATCTTGGGCGGGCGCGAGAGCGTCCGCGTGGAAAACGCCGGGGGTGAACGCACCGTCGAAGTCCGCGTCCCCGCGGGCGTCGAGGACGGGAAGACGCTCCGCGTGCGCCTGGGCGATCCCGCCGAGGGGGAACTCCTGCTCACCGTGCGCATCGGCAAGCACCCCTTGTTCCGACGCATCGACGACCGCCCGCGGGATCTGGAGCTGACGCTCCCGCTGACGATCGCGGAGGCCGTCTTCGGCGGCATAGTGACCGTCCCGACGCCAACCGGTCCGGTGCAGCTCAACGTGCCGCCGGGGACCGGGAGCGGACGGAAGCTGCGCCTCCGCGGGCGAGGCGTGGGCGCAGCCCAGGGCGAGGCCGGCGACCTCTATGCCGTAGTGCGGCTCGAACCGCCCAAGCCCGAAGACCTCACCGACCCTGAGCGAGACACGCTGCGCGCGATCAGCGATCGCATGAAACACCCGCGATCCGGCCCCGACTGGGGCGCGTGACCGCCGCATGAACACCCGCCCCGACGAGCGATCGGAAGCCGCCTGAAACGCCCTCTCAACCCGCGAAGGCGTCGATCGTCGTCGCGAGTTCGAAGTCTTTTTCGGTGATCCCGCCGGCGTCGTGGGTGCTCACGGTCAGCGTGACTTTGTTGTAGCGGATCATGATGTCCGGGTGGTGCTGGCGCGCCTCGGCGGCGTCGGCGACCTTGTTCACGAACACCATCGCCCGCTCGAAATCGTCGAACCGGTAGGTCCGCTGGATCTCGCCGTTGACCTCGGCCCATTCCGGGACGCGGTCGAGCGCGGTCTTCACGTCAGCCTCGGCCATCTTCTCCATCATTTCGACCTCCGCACATCCCGGGCTCGTGCCCGCTCGCCGGATCGGTCCGGCGGCGGGGCCCGGCAGTCTACCCTCCAGCCGACGTGACCGACGCCGAGCGCCCACAACCCGCCCCCGGACCCGCTCGGGCACAACTGGAGCCCGGTCGTGGTGCGAAATCCTTCGCCGTCTCCCGCCTCGCCCCGAGCCCGACGGGGGCGCTGCACCTCGGGAACGCGCGCACGTTCCTGGTCAACTGGGCCCTCGCCCGTCAACGCGGGTGGCGCGTCGTCCTCCGCGTGGAGGATCTGGACACCCCCCGCGTCAAGCCCGGCGTTGTCGACCAGACCGTGCGCACGCTCGCCTGGCTCGGGCTCGACTGGGACGAGGGCCCCCACCTCCAGGCCGCCGATCTCGGGCCCTATCGGGCGGCGATGCGCGAGCTCGCGTCTCGCGGGCTCGCCTACCCCTGCGAGCTGACGCGAGGGGAGATCCAGGCGGCCGCCTCGGCCCCGCAAGAAGGCGACGACGGCGAGATCCGCTTCCCGCCCGAGCTCCGCCCGCACCCGATCACGCCCGCGCCGTTCACGGACGAGCAGACCAACTGGCGGTTCGTCACGCCGCCGGGCGCGGTGGCGTTCCGCGATCGTTTCGCGGGCGAGGTCGCGATCGACCCGAGCGAGACGGTCGGGGATTTCGTCCTCTGGACGAAGCGCGGGTGCCCGTCGTATCAGCTCGCGGTCGTCATCGACGACCACCGCCAAGGGGTAACCGAGGTGGTCCGCGGGAACGACCTGCTGGACTCGGCGGCCCGCCAAATATGCCTCTCTCGGGCGCTCGGGCTGGCCGCAGAGCCGACGTACACGCACCTGCCGCTGGTCCGCGGGGCGGACGGGAAACGCCTGGCGAAGCGGCACGGCGACACGCGTCTGACCAGCTACGAGGGGGCGGGGATCGGGGCGGAGCGGGTGATCGGGCTGGTGGCGTCGTGGTGCGGGCTTGAGGGGCCGCGGGAGGCGATGTCGGCCCGGGTGTTCCTTGAGCGGTTCGAGTTTTCTAGGATGCCGCGTCAGGACGTGGTGTTCACGGCGGAGGACGCACGATGGATCGCAGAGGATTCCTGAGCCGAGCGAGCGGGCTGGTGCTGGTGGGCATGGCGGTGACCGGGTGCGCCACGATGCCGGGCTGCCGCGAGCCGGTGGCGCCCGAGGGCTTCGAGCGTGTCCGGATCGACGGGCGAACATTTAACCTCGAGCTGGCCGAGACTGGCCCGAAGCGCGAGCGCGGGCTCGGCGGGCGGGAGCACATCCCCGAGGACGGCGGCATGCTCTTCGTGTTCCCGGACGCGGCGCCGCGCGTGTTCGTGATGCGGGACTGCCTGGTCCCGATCGACATCCTTTTTCTTGACGCGACGGGGCGCGTGGTCGCCAAGCACCAGATGACCGTCGAACCCCCGGAGCCGCAGCGGCGCGAGGGGGAGAGCGAACAGGATTATCAGACGCGCCGCATGGATTATGAGTTCCGCCTGCGGAAATACCCCTCGGGATACGCCGCCCAGTTCGCGATCGAGATCGCCGGCGGGCTGCTGGACAATCTGAACGTCCAGGAGGGCGACCAGATCCGTCTGGACCTGGACCGCCTGAAGCGGCTGGCAAAATAGGCCGATGCTCGGGACAGGCCCCCGCGTGGGGGCACTGTTCCGGGAGGGCTTGGCCGTGACGCATCCGACACTGACCGTCGCCGCGGCCGGCAAGATCGATCGCCTCCGGGAGCGGTTTCTCGACCCGATCCTAGCGGCGTGGCCCCGCCCGCACCCGCCGATGGCGCGCGCGGTCGACTTCGACGACATCCTGAGCGAGCGCGTGGGCAAGAGCCCGGGGCGCGACCGCGTGCAAGGCCCGTGCGTGATCGTGTTCGAGGGCGGGGACGGGGCGGGCATCAGCCTGCTCCAGCTCGTAGACCAGCTCCGCCAGGCGTACATCCCCGCGGTGCTGCTCTTCGACACGGTCACCGACGACCGGCTGTCGCTGGAAGGCGATGGGATCATCGTGGATCGGCACGACGCCTCGCCCGGGGCGCTGGCTCGCACGCTGCACGCCCTCGCCGAGCGGGACGAGGCGGTGCGTCAGCTCCGTCTGGAGTTGCACGCCGCGAGCATGGTCCACGGCGGCATCCGGGGCGAGATGGACCGCCTGCACGACGAGATGAACCTGGCGGCGACGGTGCAGCGGGAGATGATCCCGCGGACGCTCCCGCAGCCGGAGGGCGTCCACGTCGGCGTGCTCTTCCGCCCGTGCAGCTACGTCTCGGGGGATATCTACGACGCGGTGATGCTCGATGACGAGACGCTGGCGTTCCTGGTCGCAGACGCGGTCGGGCACGGCGTGCCCGCGGCACTCCTGACGATGGTCATCAGCAAGAGCCTGCGCAAGACCGAGACGGTCGCGGGCGAGACGCGGATCATCGAGCCGGCCGAGGCGCTCGAACGCCTCAACCACGAGATGTGCGCACGCCAGGGGACCACGCCCCGGTTCGCGACCGCGGTCTACGGCACCATCCACCGTCGCACGCGCAAGATCACCATCGCGGGCGCGGGGCACCCCCCGCCGCTGATCGTCTCCCCGGGCGGGCGCGAGCCGGAGACCGTCGAGAGCGAGGGCCCTCTGCTGGGCGTGTTCGACGGTGCGTCGTTTGAGCAGACCGAGTTCGTCCTGAAGCCGGGCGAGACGATGCTGATGTACTCCGACGGCTTCGAGACCGCGTTTCCCAAGCCCGGGAGCGAGGGTCGCGACATCCGCCTGCCCACCGAGACCTACATCAAGCACCTGACCGACCTCGCGGGCGCCGGGTGCGAATCGCCCGAGGCCCTCGCCGAGGCGATGCTGGGGCTCGGCGTGCTGCTCGACGAGCAGATCGGCAGCCTGCACCAGCCGGACGACGTGACCGCGATGGCGATCAGCGCCACCGCGCTGAGCGGCGCGGGGCGCAAAAGCAGCAAGCGGGCCGCCTGAGTGGTGCGCGGGTCGGGGTGATCTGGGTTTGCACGGGCGGGACGCCCGTGCCACGAGGGAGGAGCTTAGCTGGCGGCGATTTTCTCGCGGGTGCGCAGGCGACGGTCCCATTCGACAACGCCGTCCTTCAGGCGGATGATCCGCTCGCACCGGTCGGCAACGGAGTCGTCATGCGTGACCATGACGATGGTCATGCCCTCGCTGTGGAGCTTTTCAAAAGTCCCGAGGATCGCCTCGCCCGTCGCGCTGTCGAGGTTGCCCGTGGGTTCGTCGGCCATGAGCACGACCGGCTCGGTCACGAGCGCACGCGCGATCGCGACCCGCTGCTGCTGCCCGCCCGAGAGCTCGCGCGGGCGGTGCCCGAGGCGGTCGCCGAGCCCGACCATGCCGAGCTTGTCGATCGCCCGCTGGCGGCGATCGGCCCGCGAAACCCGCTGATAGAACAGCGGCACCTCCACGTTCTCCTCAATCGTGAGCTGCGGGATCAGGTTGAACGCCTGGAAGACGAAGCCGATCGTGCGCCCGCGGAAGGCGCTGAGGGATTCGTCGTCCATGGTGTTGACGTCCTGCCCGGCGAGGAGGAAAACGCCGTCGGTCGCCTGGTCGAGGCAGCCGAGGATATTCATGAGGGTCGATTTGCCGGAGCCCGAGGAGCCCATGATCGCGACGTACTCGCCGCGGTCGATGCGGATGTCGACGCCGCGGAGAGCCTCGACCATGACCGAGCCGTCGGGCTTGTAGTAGACCTTGCGGAGCTTCTGGAGTTCCGCGACGGCTTCGCCAACGTGGGCGGGCGGGTGGGCCTGGGCGGACGTTTCGGGGCTCGCGGGGGTGGAGGTCGTCACGGTTTCGTTCTACCGGCGGTGCGGGGGCGGGTCGCGGGTGCGGGGATGAAAACCCGACCGGGCGACGGGCTCACTCGTCGGCCCCCTCGCCGGCGTTCTCCATCTCGAGTTGGAGGCCGGCGATCGCCGTCATCGTGTCGGGCGCAAAGGTGAAGACGCGGTCGAGCCCGGTCACGACCATGACCGACCAGACGTCCTCGCTCACCGAGGCGAGACGCATCGCCTTGTGCGCCTGCGAGACGCGCTTGCGCACGCGGAGGAGCTGGGCGATGTTCGAGCTGTTGATGTAGCTGACGTTGCCGAAGCTGATCACCACGTGCGGCACGCGGTCGTCGTCGGCGATCGCCGAGAGACGGTCGCCCAGCGTGCCGAGCTCGTCGCTGAGCGCCGGCTCGTCGGAGAGCTCCGCGATCACGATCTGTTCGTCCCACTCGATGGCCATCGCCGGGCGCTCTCCTTTGAGCCGCACAATATCAGAATCCGAGGCGGCGTCCAACCGGACCAGTCAAACCCGCCCGCTCACCGAACAGGCTCCGGTGGCATCGTTCTCTGAGCTTGGCCTCTGCGGTGGCACAGCTCTCCGAGCTGTGGTCCTGCGGGCTGTCCAGAGGGAGAACACAGCTCGGAGAGCTGTGCCACCACGGACCAAGGGCTACTCCGCGGCTTCTTCGCCGTCCTCGACCGCGACGGCGGCCGCCGCGACGAGCTGGTCGCCCGAGCTGATGTTCACGACCTTGACGCCCTGCGTCCCGCGCCCGAGCGGCTTGGAGCCGATCTCGCCCGCGGGCGTGCGCACGAGCAGGCCCTGTCGCGTGACGAAGACGACGTCCTCGCCGTCCTGGACGAGGATCGCCGCGACGCTGGGGCCGTTGCGTGCGGTGGTCTTGATGTCGGCGCGCCCCTTGCCGCCGCGGGACTGGCTGCGGGCCTTGCCGTCTTCGGGCTGGACGCGGTACTCGTCGACGAGGGTGCGCTTGCCGAAGCCGTTCTCGGTGACGGTGAGGAGGCAGAGGTTGGCGCCGAGGGCGTCGGGCGCGGTGAGCGTGTCGCCGTCGGCGTCCTCGATCATCGGGATGCGGGCGGCGCCGATGACGCGGTCGTCCTTGCCGAGGGCCACGCCCTTCACCCCCGCGGCCCCGCGCCCCATGAGGCGCGCGTCGCGCTCGTCGAAGCGGATCGCCATGCCCTTAGCGGTCACGAGCATGATGTCGTCGGAGCCGTCGGTCAGCAGGACCTGGAGCAGCTCGTCACCGTCCTTGAGCCCGACGGCGATCAGGCCCGTGCGGTTGACGTTGCGATAGTCCTTGAGCGCCGTCCGCTTCACGATGCCGTTCTTAGTGACGAAGGTCAGGAACTGGCTGGACTCTTCGAAGTCGCGCACGGTCAGGTAGGCCCGAGTCCGCTCGTGCGGGCGCAGCTCCAGCAGGTTCACCACCGCGCGCCCGCGGCTCGTGCGGCTCATCTCCGGCAGCTCGTACACCTTGCACCGGAAGACCCGCCCCGTGTCCGTGAAGCTCAGCAGGTCGTCGTGCGTGCTGGCGACGAAGACGCGTTCGACGAAGTCGCCGTCCTTGTTGTCGCTGGCGCGGATGCCGCGCCCCCCACGCCCCTGGGCGCGGTAGGTCGTCAGCGGCACGCGCTTCATATAGCCCTGGTGGCTGATCGTGACCGCCATGTCCTCCTCGCGGATCAGCGAGGCGAGATCGATATCCCCCGCGGCCTCCTCGATCTTCGTCTGGCGCTCGCCCTTCTTGCCCGACGCGTGGCGCGCCTTCATGTCCTCGCAGTCGTCGCGGATCATTTGACGCACCCGCCCGTCGTCGGCCAGGATCGCCTCGTAATCCTCGATCTCCACAACCAGCTCGCGGTAATCGGCGACGAGCTTCTCGATCTCGAGCCCGGTGAGCTGGATCAGGCGCATGTTGCCGATCGTCTCGGCCTGCACGCGCGTGAGCAGGACGCCGCCGGCGTCCTCGGCGAGGCGCAGCTTCTGCATCAGACGCTCGGGGATCTGCGGCGCGTACGGGTGCCCGGCAGGAATCTGGAACCGGCGCTCCATCAACGCCCGGATCGCCTCCTCCCGCGTGCGGCTGGCGCGGATCAGGCGGATCACCTCGTCGATGTCGCAGACCGCGTAGATCATGCCCTCCAGCACGTGGGCCTTCTTCTTGGCTTCACGCAACAGGTGGGCCGTGCGACGCCGGATGACCTCGAAGCGGTGCTGCACGTACTGATCGATCAGCTCGCGCAAGCCCATCGTCCGCGGCTGGCGGTGCACCAGCGCGATGTTGATGATGCTGAAGGTCTGCTGGAGGGGCGTGTGCTGGTAGAGCTGGTTCTCCACCACGCGCGCGTCGGCGCCCTTTTTCAGCTCAATCACGATCCGCGTCTGCGCGATCCGGCCCGACTCGTTGCGGACGTCGCTGATCTCCTTCAGCCGCTCGTCCTTGACGGCCTCGACAATCTTCTCCACCAGCGTGTTCTGCACGAGGGTGTAGGGGATCGAGTCGATCACGATCTGCTCGCGCCCGTTCTTCATCTCCTCGACGTGGGTTTCGCCGCGGACGGTGACGCGACCGCGACCGCTGGTGTAGGCCTCGAGGATGCCGCGACGACCGAGAATGACCCCGCCGGTCGGGAAGTCCGGACCCTGCACGCCGCGGCGGAGGATCTGACCGGCTTCGTCCACCGCGTCGGTCATCAGGTCGGCGAGGGAGATCGCGGGGTCATCGACGACGCGGACGATCGCGTCGAGGATCTCGGCCGGGTTGTGCGGGGGGAGGCTGGTCGCCATGCCGACGGCGATGCCCATGCCGCCGTTGATGAGCAGGTTGGGGAACTTGCCCGGGAGGACGGTCGGCTCCATGAGCCGGTCGTCGTAGTTGGGCTGAAAATCAACCGTGTCGAGCTTGATGTCCGCGAGCATGTCCACCGCGGGGTGATCCATGCGGGCCTCGGTGTACCGCATCGCGGCCGGCGGGTCGCCGTCGATCGAGCCGAAGTTGCCCTGGGGGTGGATGAGCGGGCATCGCATCTTCCACGGCTGGGCCATGCCGACCATGGTCGGGTAGATGACGCTCTCGCCGTGGGGGTGGTAGTCGCCGCTGGTGTTGCCGGCGATCTTGGCGCACTTGAGGTGCTTGCGGTTGGGTCGGAGGTTGAGGTCGTGCATCGCGACGAGGATGCGCCGCTGGCTGGGCTTGAGCCCGTCGCGGACGTCGGGCAGGGCCCGGTCCATGATGGTGCTCATCGCGTAGGTGAGGTAGCTGTCCTGGAGCTCGCGCTCGATCTTGTGATCGCGGACGCGCCCGCCGGGGACGTGGCCGTCGCCCCCGGTGGCGATCACGCCGTCGTCGATGGGCGGGAGCCCGTCGCCCGGGCCTTGGGGGGTCTGCTCGGGGGAGTCGGCGGGATCGCGTTCGGCCATGCGTGGGGGTCCTCGCTCGGGGCTGCGGAAAGGGCGTCGGACGGGCTTGCGGGCGAGCGCCAGGCGCTCCCAGAAATCCCGAACTTTATTGTATGCGCCTCACCGCTCCGGGGCGGCCTGACGAGCCCGCGAACGGGGTCAATCCGGGCGGGGCGGCTCCGCCCTGGGCCCGCCCGAGAGGCGGTCGAGCGAGGCGAGCGTCTCGACGACCACCAGCAGGGTCAACGCCGACGCCTGCACCGGCATCCGCTGATCCCACGGGCTGCTGCGGACGCCCCAGCGAGCGCGGGAGGGGTCGGCGTACATGTGCCCCTCCGCCGCCTGCGCCGAGAGCTGAAGCAGGAAACGGAGCGAGCTCATCAGGCGGACCAACTCGGGCATGCGTTCCTGTTCATCGGTGAGGCGCGGGTCGCCGAGCATGGTCGCGAGGAACGCGAGCGGGCGGACGGCGTGCCAGCTCGGGAGCGGGGCCGCCCCCGCGGTGAAGACAATCCCGCCCGCGAGGTCGGCGTCGATCGCGTCCAGATCGTTCGGCGTGAGCTGGTGGAGCCAGACGTCGGCCCGGAGCTGGCGCAGCCCCTCGCCCTGCGGCAGGGGCTCGTCGGCGGCTCGCCAGCCCGCCGCCCGCACCGCCGCCCAGCCCAGCCAGGGCATCTCGCCCGCCAACTGCCCCGGCGCGGTTTCTCGAAGAACCGAAGCCGCGGCGCCTTCGGCCCGGGTCAGGTCGGTAAACCGTCCCGAGGCCTCGGCGACGCCGGTCAGTCCGAACGCCACGAGCGCCCGCGCCTGCGACGGCACCGTGCGCACAAACCCGCCCGCCGGGCTGTAGGACTCGCGGAGCACGTTGGCGCAGACGAGGAGCGCGCGGTCGAACGCCGCCAGATCGCCCCGGTCCTCGTCGAGACGGGCGCCGGCTTCGACCAGAGCGACCGCGACCATCGCCGAGAGCACGGGATCCTCAAGACGCCCCAGCCCCTCGCGCGTCGTGAACCGGCGGAGAAGCGACATCGCGACACGCCGAGCCTCGACCGCCCGCGCGTCCCCGGGCGCCAGCCCCATCGCCCCGGCCCGGTTGGCAAAGCGGAGCAGGGCGAACGCGGTGGTCGCCTGATCGAGATCGGTCGCGACGGGGGGCTCGTAGTCGCCGAGGATCGGCTCGTAACCGCCGAACATGCCGCGTAAGTCCGGTCCGGTCCACTCGCGCGCGATGAGGTGCCCCGCGAGCCCCTCGGCGAAGGCCCGGAGCGCGCCGGTGTTGACCTCGCCGGAGCGGACGATGCGTCCGCCGCGGTGGAGGAACAGGGGCTCCGCCCCGGCGGTCGGCTGTGCGAGGTGGAGCGTCCGGAAACGGAAGAACCGTCCTTGCAGTCGCTGCGCCGTCGCGACCGGATCGCGGAGCCCGAGGGCCGCGTCCCCGGAAAGCTCGGCGATCAACGCCGGGATGGCTTCGCTGGGAAGAGTCCGTGTGCGGAGCAGCTGGGCGGGGAAACGGGCGACCTGACGGTTGCCGATGCGGAACGCGACGCCGTCGATCCCCGGGCGGAGCAGGGCCGCCGCATCGGTGACCTCGCTGGGCTGCATCGGGATCATCGGGCCTGCGAGCTCGAGCGTGATCGCGAGGCGCTCCCCGGGGCGGACCAGTTCGCCGAGCTCGCCCGGCTCGTAGTGCCCGCGTTCACGGGCTTCTCGGACCGCGGCCCGTGCGGCGGCGATCAGGGCCGGGGCTTGGCCGGAAGCGCGCACCGCCTGACCACGCCCCACCACCGCTCCCGAGGCGCGGAGCGTCACCGCGACCGCCGAGACCTCGGGCCCCAGGTCCGGCGCGACGTCGAACCCGACCTCGCCCCGCTCCGGCACCGCGCCGCGTTCGACCCACATGCGCACCGCATCAAACCCCGAACGGGCCAGGACCGGGTCGGGCTCGCTCGCGGCCGCCCCCGGGAGCGCCCCGGTGGGGGCGGCCGCGAGCAGTCCGAAAACCGCGATGCAGAGTCGCACGAGCCCGGAACGCGGGGCGTGGCGGCGACGCGTGGTGTTGACGCGACGCAACATCCCGCAGAAACTGAACCGGTTCTCGGACGTCAAACCCGCCTCCGGAGGCTCTGAGGGGGGGTTCGAGCCGACCGCGTCCCGCTGGCACGCGGGTTGAACATGAGTCCTGCAGACATTTGGAGACATGACCATGAAGAACCTGCTCGCCCTCACCGTGAACGATCAGCGCATCGCCGTCCTCAGCCTCCTGAGCTTCCTCGCCCTCTGCTAAGAGCCGCGAGACACGCCCGACACCGAGGCACGTCCCGGGGAGGCTTTCCCCGCCCGACATCCGACCCGTTCGAAGTGGATCCCAGAGCCGACCACCGCCGCCGCACGCGGCGGTGGTCGTTTCGTCTCGGACTGTACCGGTTTGGGCGGCACGGGGTCAGGAATGGGCAAATGAAAAGCCCGGGCGTGGGAGGCCCGGGCTTGCTGGTGTGTCAGGATGGGGTGTTCTGGCGTATGGGCGTCAGAACTGGATCTTGTCGGTGCCCATGGAGCCGTGCTGGTCCATGCCGCCTCGGACGGGCCCGGGGCCCGGGCCGCGAGTGCCGTCGTTGTCCTTGGGTTCGTCCTCGGCCCCGGAGGCGTCGCCCCACTGGGCGCGCTTGAGGCTGAGGCCGATCTTGCGGTCGCTGGTGTCGACGCGGAGGATCTTGACGTCGATCTCCTCGCCGGCCTTCACAACATCCTGCGGGTTCTCGACCTTGTGGTCGGCGAGCTCCGAGATGTGGAGCAGGCCCTCGAGCTCTTCCTCGAGCTCGACGAAGACGCCGAAGTTGGTGATCTTGGTGACGGTGCCTCGGACGACCATGCCGGGGTGGTAGGCGTCGGGGATGGCGTGCAGCCACGGGTCCTCGGTGAGCTGCTTGATGCCGAGGCTGATGCGCTGCTTCTCCTGGTCGACCTCGAGGACGACGCACTGGATGTTGTCACCCTTCTTGACGACCTCGTTGGGGTGGGTGACCTTCTTGGTCCAGGACATGTCGGAGATGTGGAGCAGGCCATCGATGCCGGGCTCGATCTCGACGAAGGCGCCGTAGTTGGCGAGGTTGCGGACCTCGCCCTCGATGACGGTGCCGGGGGGGTAGCGGTCGCTGACGAGCTCCCAGGGGTTGACCTCGGTCTGCTTCATGCCGAGGCTGATTTCTTGCTTGTTCTTGTCGATATCAAGGACGACGACGTCGACGGGCTGCCCGGGCTCGACGACCTCGCTGGGGTGGTTGACGCGCCGTGTCCAAGACATCTCGGAGATGTGGACGAGGCCCTCGATGCCGTCCTCGAGGCGGATGAAGGCGCCGTAGGACATGATGTTGACGACCTCGCCCGAGATGCGGGAGCCGACGGGGTACTTCTTCTCGATCTCCTCCCAGGGGCTGGCTTCCTTCTGCTTGAGCCCGAGGGCGATCTTCTCGCGGTCGCGGTCGATGTTGAGGATCTTGACTTCGACCTTCTGCTCGACCTTGAGCATCTCGCTGGGGTGGTTGATGCGTCCCCAGGACATGTCGGTGATGTGTAGGAGGCCGTCGATGCCGCCAAGGTCGACGAACGCGCCGAAGTCGGCGATGTTCTTGACGGTGCCGGTGACGATGTCGCCTTCCTTGACGTTCTCGAGCAGGCGGCTCTTGGCGGCGTCGCGCTCTTCTTCGATCAGCTTGCGACGGCTGATGACGATGTTCTTGCGCTCGATGTCGATCTTGAGGATCTGAGCGCGGACCTTGCGTCCGATGTAGTCGGTGACGTCGCCGGGGCGGCGGATGTCGACCTGGCTGGCAGGGAGGAAGACGGGGACGCCGATGTCGACGAGCAGGCCGCCCTTGATCTTGCGCATCACGGTGCCCTCGACCGTGTCGCCTTCCTTGGTGGTGTCGATAATGCGCTGCCAGTTGATCTGGCGGTCGGCCTTGCGCTTGGAGAGCAGGACGAGGCCCGACTCGCTCTCCATGGATTCGAGCAGGACGTGCACCGTGTCGCCGACCTTGAGGTCGGTCCCGGCGAACTCTTCCTTGGGGACGAGCCCCTCGCTCTTGAGCCCGACCTCGATGACGACGTCGTCGCCCGCGAAGCCGATGACCTTGCCCTTAATGAGGCTGCCCGAGTTGAGGTCGCTGACCTCACCCATGAGCTGGTCCATGCCGTCCTCTTCGCCCCCGAGCGCGTCGCGCACGAGCTTGTCGGCCTCGGACATATCCAGTCCGAGTGAGGCGATGAGTGTCTCGTCGATCATGCAGGATCCCTTACCGCGCGGGCACGCCGCGCTTTCCGAAAGCCGACTCCTGCATCCGCGGCGGGTCGGCAAGGCGACCGCGGCGGGAGCGACCCCGACTCCCGCCCACTCGCCCCGATCAATCGGTGCGCGAATGCCACGCGGGAGGCCCGTTTCGGGCGGTTCGATGTTCAGAGATTTGCGCCGCACCGACAACCGGCACGCACGCACCGACCCTGACCCGGACGGGAACACCGACCGGGACGGAAACAATAGCACGGGGGGAGGTGGTCGGCACTCGGCAATGGGCATTCGGCACTAGGGAGAAGAAAAAGAGATAAGTGAGGTGAAGGAAAGGGATCGCGAGCTTGTGCCGTGTCGGCGCCCGCTCCCCTCCGCACCGAGTGCCGAATGCCCAGTGCCTCCCCTTACCGGCTTCCCAGTTGCAACAGGATTTCCGGGAGGGCGTGCTCGAAGGCGCCGTTGGGGATCGCCTCGTCGGCCCCAGCGTCGCGGGCGGCTTGGAGCAGCTCTTTCCGGACGTGCGGGCCGAACGCCAGCACCCGCACCCGACGCCTCACCCCGGACGCGACCCCGGATGCGACCTCGGACGACGAACCGACCGCGGGATGGGGGTTTGACTTGCCCGCGGCCTGGGCCTCGGCCTCCCGAAGGGCCCGGATCAACTCGATCGCCGCGTCTTCGGCGCTCAGGTCCACGATCAGGGCCCGGACGTCGGCGTCGCCCAGGCGCTGGCGGAGCATGTCGGGCGTTCGGGCGGGGCGGCAGGGGAGGGCGAGATCGGTCGCGGTCTCCTTGATTCGCGTCGCCCACAAGAGATCGGCGGCCATGTAGAGTATCATTGAAGCTACACCCTTCTTTTGCGCAGACGACGGCTTCGCTCGGGGCGGGGCCTGCTCGCACGCGCACGATAGGGGGGTTGGACTCCCACCGGGCCGAGCGCTCGGGACGGAGACGGGCGTGCGTGCGGTTCGCACGCCCGGCGAGCGACCCGCGTCGGAGCCGATCCCGCCCGGCCGACGCGTGAGCACACAGGCGGGCCGACTCAGGAGGCGGCCTCGGCGATGAGCACCACCAGCAACACCGGCAGCACCAGCGCGTCCGGCGAAACCACCCTGCCGTGGGACCCGGTCGTCGAGGAGCTCGGGTTTCCGAAGGATCCCGACAACCTCTACCTGCAGACGGTGATGACGATGCTCAAGGCCGCGGAGGTCATCGAGCTTCGCCACCGCGTCAAGATCATCCTCGCCCAGCCCAAGAACGAGATCATGGTGCACTTCCCCGTTCAGATGGACGACGGGCACCACCGGCTCTTCAAGGGCTACCGCGTGCAGCACAACAACGCGCTCGGGCCCTACAAAGGCGGCATCCGGTACCACCACGACGTCCACCTCGACGACGTGAAGTCGCTCGCCCTGCTGATGACCATGAAGTGCTCGCTGGTCCGCATCCCCTTCGGGGGGGGCAAGGGCGGCGTCAAGGTCGACGCCCGGTCGCTCAGCCCCAGCGAGCTCATGCGCGTCACCCGACGCTTCACCGCCGCGATCGCCAATGACATCGGACCCGACCACGACATCCCCGCGCCCGACGTCGGCACCAACGCCCAGATGATGGCATGGATGGCCGACACCTACCAGTCCATCGCCGGCATCGGCGGGCGGGCCAACGACGCGATGCGCGTCGTCACCGGCAAGCCGGTCGAGATCGGCGGCTCGCTCGGGCGCGAAAAAGCCACCGGGCAGGGCGTCGTGGACGTCTGCAAGGAGATGCTCCCCGAGATCGGCATCCCGATCAGCGGCATGCGCGTCAGCATCCTCGGCTTCGGCAACGTGGGCGGCTGGGCGGCTCGCATCTTCCAAGACCTCGGCGCCAAAGTCGTCGCCGTCATGGACCACACCGGCGCGCTCCGCAACGACGAGGGCATCGACTGCAACGCGCTCGCCGACCACGTCCGCGACACCGGCGGCATCGCGGGCTTCGAGAACAACGAGACGCTCACCGGCTCCGGCACGCGATCCGGCCATGGCGCGACCGCGATCAGCGATGAGGAGTTCTACAAGACCCCGGTCGATCTGTTCGTGCCGGCCGCGCTGGAGCAGATGATCCAGGAGAAGCAGTCCGAGTGGCTCAACTGCAAGGTTGTCGCAGAGGCGGCCAACGCCCCCACGACCCCGCCCGGCGACCGCGTGCTCGCGAGCCGCGGGATCGAGGTCATCCCGGCGATCCTCGCCAACGCCGGCGGCGTGACCGTCTCCTACTTCGAGTGGGTGCAGAACAAGTCCAACGTGACCTGGGACGCCGAGCAGGTCGACCGCGAGCTGAACCGGCACATGGTCATGGCCGCCCGGCGCACCAACCTGGCCCGTCAGCGGTACAACTGCGACCTGCGGACGGCTGCGTACATCGCGGCCCTCGAGCACATCGGCAAGGTCTACGCCGTCCGCGGGATCTTCCCGTAAAGCGTCTCGCCTTCCTCTGCTATAGATCTCACACAGCCACGAGCCCGGCGTCCGCCGGGCTCGTTTTTTTACTGACTTCACCCGAAGCAGAGTGCGCGCCTCGGCTCAGGTGGCGCGGAGGCGGTCGGCCGCCTGTTGCTCCCGAGTCGAAAGGGAAAGGTGGAGCATAAGCGCGACGCCGAGCAGAAACACCGCGGCCCCGATCAGTTCGAACGACTCTTCGATGATCTTGGTGTACACCGGATCAACCAGCAGCCCTCGCCCGATGAGGTCGTCGCAGGCGTAGCCGACGAACAGCGCGCCGACCGATGCGCCGAAGAGCCACCACGCACGGTCGAGCCCGCGGGTCAGGACGCACCATCGCGGGGCGACCTTGATCGCGGGCACGACGAGCCCGAAGAGGATCACCGCGCCGCCCGCCGCCCAGAGCAGGCGCGGGAGCACCGGCGCGTCGAGGCTGAGCCACCAGTCGATGCGGTAGCGCACGCCCCAGGCGCCGAGGGTTTCGGGGTTGAGCAGGATGTGCCCGTCGACCTCGCGGAAGGCGGCGAGCAGGGAAACGAGCCCGAGCCATCCGGCGAAGAGACGCTCGCGCGGGCGTCGACGCCGGATCAGCACCACGAGCGCGACGCAGGCCGAGAGAATCCAGGCCGCGAGTTGCATGCTCTCGACCGGACCGCTTTCCGCGACCATTTCCGAGAGCAACGCGACGCCCGAGTCCAGCTCCGACGCCTCGGCGGGCGTGCCCGATATGTGTTCTGGGATCATCGGAGGATGATACGGAGCCGCTTCTTGCTGTTGTCGCAAAGCACCAACGCGGCGTTCACCGCACGGGACGATCCGCCCCACCGGCACCCGCTACGGGTATTCCTGGCGTGTGCCGCGGAGGACGATGTCGTTCATGTGGACCCACGCCGGGAGGCTGACGGCGTGGGTGATCGCCTGAGCGATGTCTTCGGGTAGGAGCACCGGGCCGAACTTTTTCATGAGCTCGCCGAAGTTCTCGGGGTCGTAGCCGGCGACGCCCTGGAACTCGCTGACGACGATCGCGGGCTCGATGAGGGTGACGCGGACGCCGCGGGGGCCGAGCTCGCGCCGGGCGGCCTCGGCGAGCGCGTTCACCGCGAACTTGGTGCTCCCGTAGAGCGAACTGAACGGGGAGATGTGACGCCCGACCGTGGAGCCGAGGACGACGATGTCCCGCGCACGCACGGCTTTGGGGTCGATCGCCTTGCCCGCGACGCGGTCGGCGGCGGCCTGATCCCACGCGGCTTTCTCCGCGTCGGCGTCCTCGGCCATCTTCGGCCCGACCGCGCGGATCAGACGCGCCGCCCCGAGGAAGTTGATCCGCGTGACCTCTTCCCACTGCGACTCGTCGCTGGTCAGCACGCTCCCGCCCAGCCCGCGACCGGCGTTGACGACGACCAGGTCCGGCTCGCCGAAGCGTTCGCGGGCGATCGAGAGCATGCGTCCGATCGTGTGGTTGTCGGCGGCGTCGCCCGGGGCGGTCGCGACGCGCTCGGCGTCGAGCATCCGGTTCAGCGCCGCGGCCATCTCCTCGATGCGGTCCCCGCGACGGGCGTTGACCACGACCGAAGCGCCGCACCCGGCGAGCTCCTTCGCGACGGCCGCCCCGATCCCCGCGCTGGCTCCGGTCACGATCGCCACACGCCCGTCCAGTGGTTGCGTCATGCCCCGATGATAGAACAAGCCGGCGAGGGTGTGCGAAGACCGGCGGGCCGCCCGCGCGGGAGCGGACGCCTCAGGCCCGCGGCGGGCGGGAGGCGATCCAGACCATCGCGCCGCCCGCAATCACGACGCCCGCGATCTTCGTCGCGTACGTCCCCCACCACGACCACCGATCGAGCGACGGATCCGGCGGCACGAACGTCATCAGCAGAAACGTCGCACCCACGCTCACGATTACGAAGATGAGCAGCCCCGCCAGCACGATCCCGACCTCGCGGCGGACCGTGCTCACGACCCCGCGCCCTGCGTCGTGGACGGGTGGCTGGACGTGAGTCGATCCGTCTTGTCGCGCGAAGGCAAGTCGTCGGCGAAGCACGTCTCGACCTCGACGTCGAAAAGCGCGAGCAGGGCCGCGAGCTGACGCTCGATCGCCGCCCGCGCCTCGCTCATGTACCGCGGCTCGTTGACCTCGTACAGAATCGCGGCCTGATCGCGCGCCTTGTCCATCAGCTCCCCCTGACGCGTCGCGTTCATCTGCACCACGTCCAGCAGCCCGAGGATGCGCCCGTCCTGGATGTCGTACGGCGTCACGTCCGTCAGGCGCAGGTCGCCCTGCACCGGCGGGAGTGTCAGACGGAAACGACCTTCGCCCAGCTTCTCCACGTGCTCGGCACGCACGCGCGCCAGGTCCACCGCGTACTGCTTCTCAAACGTGAAGATCATCGCCAGACGCGCCTGGCTGAGCAAGAGCGGCGGCAGCCACGTACACCCACGCGTCGCGGTCGCGATCTCCTTCGCCGCGACCTCCAGCCCCACGAGCTTCCCGACGGCGCGCACACGCTCGGCGATCGTCTCGACGCGGACCACCGTCGGCTCGCTCGAACGCCCGGCGCCGCTGAGACGGTTGGTGACCAGCCAAGCCACCAACGCGCCGACCAGGAAGGTCAGCACCACCAAGATGAGGATCGCCGAAGTGCCCATAAGCGAGGAATCCTATGTGGTTGGACGCGGGCGGGTTTGTGCGCCCTCTCGCCGGGGTGGCGTTGGAGCGGATCCCAGGCGCGGGATGGGCCGGCGTGTGACCGTTTGTTGGGATCGTCGGCGGGGTGGTTTCAGCGATCAGCCGGCGGCGCGTCGTCCCGGGCTCGCCCGAGTTCGAACGCCCGCACCAGGTAATGGACCGACGCGCAAAGCAACGCACTGATCAGCAGGACCACCACGAGCGCGAACACGGTCTTCCCGACCGCGGCCGCCGCCCCCCCGCCGCCGCTCAATAACCCGCGTCCGGTGTACACCCCGATCGAGATCGCCGCGAGCAATCCCAAAAGCCCCAAGCCAATACCAAGGGTTTTCCACCCGTTTGGGTGACGCCCCACAACCGCGATCGCGACACAGGCGGTTAGAGCAAAACCCGCCGCCATGCGGGCGAGGAACCAGGCGTCGGTCAGCACGGCTGCGGGGTTCTGGACCTCGGTTAGGCGTCCGAGCCCGGAGCCGACGACGACGACCCCGATGACGCACGCGAGCGCCATCGCGGGCCCCTCGCGGAACCTGTTGAGCCCGACCCCGACGCCGAAGAGGGCGGCGACGAGGATGATCGCCTCGAAGCCGATCCCGGGCCAGTTCGGATCTCCCTCAAACAAGGCCCCATACACCATCGCCCCGCCGAGCAGGAGGCTGCTGATCGCGACCGCAACCGAGACGGCGAGTGCGACCAGTCGGAGCGGCTTCGGCATCGGGGGGACTGTGGGGAGAAGCTCGGGCATCGTGTGGGGATCCGGAGAAGATGGGCCAGCGGGTGTGCGTGTATCGGTCGCTCGGCGTGCGGCCTGAGCCCGATCGGATGGTAGGAGCACGCCCGCACCGGGCCCCGGGTTCGCACAACGGCGGATCTGAGTGGCCTGTGGGCCTATCAACCCCCCTGTTTTGGAGATCGTGTTCTGGATGGGGGTCCGGATGGCGGGGTTTGTGGATTGAGCCCGGGTTTGGGGCAAGCGAGGGCGTCGGGTGACCGATGACCGATGTAGCGAGTTTTGCGCGGGCGATGGCCCGGATGTGGCAAGACTGGCCCGCGGATTGCGGTTCTGGAGCCCGGAGAGGCCGGGGGCCGATCCGTGTATGGGCCGCGAGAGCGGTCGGCGGGCAGGGACGCCCGCCGGTGAGGAGTGACGGCATGGGTATCCAAACGGGCGGCGGCTTGGTCAGCGGGATCCCGACGGGGGACCTGATCAACCAGCTCATGCAACTGGAAGCGCGCCCGAAGGTGCTGATGCAGAACCGCATCGTGCAGCTTCAGGCGCAGCAGGCCGCGTTCCTGGATCTCAACTCGCGCCTCGGCGCGCTGCGGAGCTCGGCCCAGGGGTTCCGCGTCAACAACACCTTCGGCGGGATGAAGGCGACCAGCAGCAACGCGGACGCGCTCACCGCGACGGCCCGCTCGGGCGCGGCGGCGGGGACCTATTCGTTCGTCGTGGACCGGATGGTCACCAGCCAGCAGATGCTCAGCCGCGGATTCGCGAGCAAGGACCAGGCGCTCGGGCTGACGACGTTCTCGGTCGAGAGCGAGAAGGCCCGGATCGAGCGCGACGTCAAGCTTAGCAACCTCAACGGCGGCGCCGGGGTGGAGCGCGGGCGTTTCTCGATCACGCAGGACGGCGAGACGAAGACGATCGACATCTCCAAAGCCGCGACCATCGGCGAGGTCGTCGCGACGATCAATCAGAGCGGGATAGACGTCCGCGCGAGCCTGGTCGACGGGAGCCTGCGCCTCGAGACCACCCCGGGCGGGACCGCCTTCACGGTCTCGAACGAGACCGGCAGCGCGGTCGCGACGAGCCTCGGGATCGCCGGCAACAGCGCCGCCGAAAACGGCGCCGAGGCGATCCAGAGCGGGCGACTCTTCCGCCTGAGCGAGCAGACCGCGATCAGCACCCTCAACGACGGCAACGGCGTGTTCACCAACGCCAACATCAGCGACACGCGATCGGACTTCCGCGTCAATGTCGGCGGCACGATCGTCTCGGTCAACATCGGACCCGTTTACAAGCTCGAGCAAGGCGATGACGGGGACGACGGCGAAGGCGGCGGCGGGTTCAAGCAGGTCGAGGGGCCCGCGAAGACGATCGGGGCCGTCATCGATCGCATCAACCAGGCGCTCGAAGCGGCCGAGATCGATGGCGTGCAGGCCGAGATCAATCCGGACGGCACCGGGCTGCAGATCCGCGACACCACCGGGGCCGACCGCGAGATCACCACGCTCGCACGCGTCAACGCACGCCCGGGTGAGTCCACGCTCCGCGACCTCGGCTTCGCCGACGGCGTCAGCGCCAGCGGCACGCTCGGCGGCTCGCGCGTCATCGGCGGGCTCTCGACCACGCTCGCCCGGAACCTGAACGGCGGGCGCGGCATCTCGGGCGACCTGGTCATGGCCGCTCGCGACGGCGTCTCGATGACGATCAACATGAACGGCGCCCAGACGGTCGAAGAGATCATCGACCGGATCAACAGCAACACCGACAACGCCGGGCGCCTCGTCGCGTCGGTCAACAGCACGGGCAACGGGCTCCAGATCGTCGATACCACGGGCGCGACGGCGAACAACCTGTTCATCCTCGGCGAAGCCGCCGAAGCGCTCGGGCTCGCGACGGGCAACGAGGGCGTCGATCGCAACACCGTCAGCGGCAGCGCCCAGCGTGCCTACATCACCAACGCGACCGCCCTGAGCGAGTTCAACAACGGCAAGGCCCTGAACCCCGGCAAGATCCGCTTCTCCGACGCCACGGGCACCAAGAGCTTCACGCTCGATGTGAACGACAGCATCCAGACCGTCGGGCAGCTCGTTAACCAGATCAACTCCCTCGCCTCCGGCAACGAGGTGAACATCCTCGCCGAGCTCAACGAGAACGGCGACGGCATCGTGATCCGCGAGCTCGTCCCCGACGGGGGCACGCCCGGCGGGCTGCGGATCAACGTCGAGGACGAGACCGGGAGCGTCGCCAAGTTGCTCGGCATCGCCGGACGGTCCAAGGGCACCGACGAGGACAACTTTATCAACGGCTCACTCGAACGCGTCATCGAGTTTGAGGCAACCGACACGCTCGAGCAGGTCGTGCGCAAGCTCAACGACGCGAAGGCCGGGCTCAGCGTCACCATCATCAACGACGGCGGGAGCGGCAACCCGTTCCGCCTCAGCATCGCCGCGACCCGGAGCGGCGTCGACGGGCGGTTCCTGCTCGACACCAACGGGTTTGACCTTGGGCTCCAGACCCTCGAAGCCGGGCAAGACGCCCGCGTCTTCTTCGGGTCGTCCGATCCCGCGAAAGCGATCCTGCTTTCGAGCAGCACCAACACGTTCGACGACGTGATCACCGGCGTCAGCCTCGACCTGCGGAAAGTCAGCGACGACCCGGTAACGGTGACGGTCGCGGGCGACACCTCCGCGATCGAGACCAACGTTGAAGCGTTCGTCAAAACGTTCAACGACCTGATCGCACGCATCGACACGGTCACGAAGTACGACGCGCAGGCGGAGACCAAGGGCGTCCTGCTGGGCGATCAAACCGTGCTGAGCCTGCGCCGGGCGATGTTCAACGCGGTGCAGAGCCCGCCGGACGGGTTCACGGGGACGTTCAACCGCCTGACGCAGGTCGGCATCCGCGTCGGCGCAGGCGGGAAGCTCGAATTCGACTCCGACCGCTTCCGCCAGGCGCTCGCGGAGGATCCCGACGCCGTCGAGGCGTTGTTCACGCGTCGCGATATCGCCGACGCCGAGCGACAGACCCAGCTTTTCGATGACGAGGGCAACGTCATCGGCACCGTGAACAACCCCGATCCGCAGATCAGCTTCAGCGCGCTCGGCATCATCGGCAAGATCGAGGAACTGGCCGACCGCTACGCCTCGGCCGCCGGCGGCGTGCTCACGCAGAAGCGGGAAACGTTTGACAGCCAGATCAAGCTCCAACGGGATCGGATCGCGGCGTTCGACATCCGCCTGGGCGCCAAGCGGCAGATCCTCGAAAGCCAGTTTCTCCAAATGGAGCGGGCGATCGCGTCCCTCCAGGGGCAGCAGTCCTCCCTCGCCGGCATCGCCGGGCTGCGCATGGGCTTCTAAAGCAACCAATACATTCCAAACGCACGAAGGACCGAAAAGCAACACGCTATTCTCAACACGCCCCGGCATCGGACCGAATCACACACCATGACCAACGGCTCCGCCAACGCCTATCTCCGCACCAAAGTCATGACCGCCAGCCCGGAAGAGCTGCGCCTTATGCTGCTCGACGGCGCGATCAAGTTCGCCCGCCAGGGACGCGAGGGTTTGGAAGCGAAGAACTTCGAGCAGAGCTTCAGCGGGATCAGCCAATGCCGGGCGATCGTGGTCGAGCTCATGACCAGCGTCCGCCCGGAAGTGGATCCGGAGCTCATCGAGCGGGTGCGCTCGCTCTACACGTATCTCTTCAGCCAGCTCACCGAGGCCGGGCTGGAGAAGAGCCCCAGGATCATGGATCACGTCATCGAACTGCTCGAGTACGAGCGGGAGACGTGGGTGATGCTGATGGATCAGCTCACCGAGGCGCGCGCACAGGGGCGGGACCCCGTCGCCGAAGCGCGGGCGAGCCTGGATTCGGCGCAAGCCGCCGCGCCCGCAACGCAAGCCGGTCGTGCCGATCCGCGCCCGCGTCTCAGCGTGCAGGCCTGACCGGTTCCGAACGCTCGGCGAGCACCGCGTTGGCCGGCTCGGCGAGGCGGTGTGTCAGCGTGCGCAGCAGCGACCTCGCCTCCATGTGCTTTGCCGGCGGGCGGAAATAGACCTCGTGCAACGAATCGTGACTCTTCGGCGGGAGCGCGGTGACGGTGCCCGGGCCGCCGGAAGCGGTGAGCGCGCCGACAACGCCTTTCGGATCATCGCAACGCAGAACGACGTCCTGATCGCGAACGCTGATCGCGCGCACGCCGAGCGCGGCGGCGGCGGCTCGCAGGCGTGACACCGCGATCAGCCGCTCCACCGGTTCCGGCGCTTTCCCGTAGGCACGCACAAGATCATCCTCAAACTTGGCGAGTTCTTCGGGATTTGCAGCCGTTGCGAGGCGGCGGTAGGCCTCCAAGCGGCGTGTCTCGCTCGGGATGTACGGCTTCGGGATGACACCGCTGATACCGATGTCCACCGTTGTGCGGCTCGGCGGGGTCACCGGCTTCTCACGCTTCAGTTCCCGCACCGCGTCATCGAGCAGGCGGCAGAACATCTCGTAGCCGACGGCCGCGATATGCCCGGACTGCTCCGCGCCCAGAATGTTCCCCGCGCCGCGGATCTCCAGGTCCCGCATCGCGATCTTGAACCCCGCGCCGAGCATGCTGAATGTCTCGATCGCCCGCAGGCGCTTCTGCGCAACCTCCGCGACCGGGCGATCCGGCGGGAGCAGCAGGTAGCAGTACGCCCGGTGCTTGCTCCGCCCCACGCGCCCGCGGAGCTGGTGCAGGTCCGCCAAGCCGTACCGGTCGGCGTCGGTGATGATCATCGTGTTCGCGGTCGGAATATCGATCCCGCTCTCGATGATCGTCGTCGCGACCAGAATATCCGCCTCGCGACGCATGAACGCCAGCATCACCTCCTCGAGCTCCTTCGGCGGCATCTGCCCGTGCCCTACCACGATCCGAGCGTCCGGCGCGAGCTTGCGGATATCGTCGGCCACCGTCCGAATCGAATGGACCCGGTTGTGCACGACGTACACCTGCCCGTCGCGCGAGAGCTCGCGCGCAATCGCACGCTCGATGCGCCTGGGATTGTGCGGAAAAACCTCGGTCACGATCGCGCGCCGGTCGCCGGGCGGGGTCGTCAGGCTGCTGATGTCGCGCAGCCCGAGCATCGACATGTGCAGCGTCCGCGGGATCGGCGTCGCGCTCAGCGTCAGGACGTCCACGGTCATCCGGAGGTGGAGCAAGCGTTCCTTGTGCTCGACGCCGAAGCGCTGCTCCTCGTCGATCACCACCAAGCCGAGATCCGCGAACCGCACGTCTTTGCTGAGCAGGCGGTGCGTGCCGATGACGACGTCGACCTGGCCTTTGCGCAGAGCCGCGAGTGTCTGGTTCAGCTCGCGCGTGGTTTTGAAGCGGCTCAGGCTCTCGACGCGGAACGGGTAGCCGGCGAAGCGCGCACGGAACGTGCGTTCGTGCTGCTCGGCGAGCACCGTCGTCGGCACGAGGATCGCGACCTGCTTGCCGAACTCGCACGCCTTGAACGCGGCCCGGATCGCCAGCTCGGTCTTGCCGAAGCCGACGTCGCCGCAAACGAGGCGGTCCATCGGTCGCGGGGCCTGCATGTCTCGCTTGATCTCGCCGAGGGCCGCGAGCTGGTCTTCGGTCTCGTCGTACGGGAACTCGCCCTCGAAGCTGCGCTGCCAGTCGGTGTCGTCGGGGTACCGCGTGCCGGGCTGGTGCTCGCGTGCGGCACGCACACGCAGCAGCTCGGCCGCCAGATCGCGCACACTCTCGCCGACGCGTTCCTTCTGGTGCTGCCACTTTTTCCCGCCGACGGTCGAGAGCGGCGGCTTCCCGCTGAACCCGCCGACGTATTTCTGCACCAGGTCAATCTGCATCGCCGGGACGTGCAGCCGAGAGTTCCCGGCAAATTCCAGCGTCAGAAACTCTTCCGCCTCCTCGCGAGCCGCCTTGCGCTTCTGCCCGCCGCTGGCGAAACGCGTGTGCATGTCCACGCTCGACAGCTTCTTCGGCGTCATCGACGTCAGCCCGATGAACTTCGCGATCCCGTGGTCCTGGTGGACGACGTAATCGCCCGGGCGCAGGTCCAGGAACGTGTCCATCGCGCGCGAGCCGCGCATGCGGGCCGCCTTGCGCCGCACCTGGTAGCGGTGCAGCAGCTCGCTCGCGGGCACGACGGCGAACGGGTCGTCAGAATCCGGCCCGTAGACGAAGCCGCGGTGGACGTGGGCGGTGACAAGCGCCGGCGTGCGCGGGTGCTCGGGCGCGATCTCCGCGAGCATGGCGGTGAGGCGGTCGCGCTCCGCCTCGCTCTCGCACGCGACGACCACGCGCCGCACGCTCGCAAACTCGATCAGCTCCGCGATCGCCGTCCCCGCGTCGCGATCGAACTGCGGGAGCGTCTCGACCGGGAACTCCACCCGCTCGTCGGCCGCCGCCCCGCTCGCGCTGAACTGGTTCACCTCCGCGAGCGCGTGCGCACGATCCTGGAGCTTCTTCAGCACCGCCGGCGGCCCGAAAATCCCCGATGATTCCGTCACACGCTCGTAGTAGCCGCGCCCCTGCTCCACGATCTCCATCGTCTCAGCGAGCACCGCGAGCGTGCCGCCTGGCAGCAGGTCGAGCGCGCTCACGCCGGCGTCGCCCGGGTGCAGGCGCGTCGTGTCGGCCGCGATCAGTGTCGCGCTCTCGAGCGCGCGGTCGGAGCCCATCGTGTCCAGGTCGACCGCCGAGAGCTTGTCCAGCTCGTCGCCGAAGAAATCCAGTCGCACCGGCTCGGCGTCCGCGTCGCCCGCGGCCCCGGGCGGGAAGACATCGATGATCCCGCCGCGGATCGCGAACTCGCCGGGCTCCTCGATCGCATCGACCCGCCGGTAGCCCGCCTCCGCGAGCCAACGCGTCAGCTCCCCCGGGTCTAGCCGATCCCCGGGGCGGACGGTCCGCGCGACGCGCCCGAGGTCCTGCGGCGCGTGCACGGCCTGCATCAACGCCGCGATCGGGAGCAGCAGCACGCACGGCGTCTCTTCCGCCGGGTTGAGCGCAGCGATCGTGCGCACGAACGCGGCCCGCTCCGCGAAGAGGTCGGCCGAGAGCTGCGTCTCCCCGGGCAGCGTCTCGAGCGCCGGGAGGTGCAGCGTCCGCACGCCCGCGCCCGCGAGCTCGACCGACGCCTCGTCCGCGTCGTCGGTGTGCGCCAGCACGAGCGCGACGCACCGCTTCGTGCGCACGGCCAGAGCGCCCGCGAGAAAGACCGTGCTCGACCCGACGGCCCCCGTCGACGCGACGCGACGCCCCGCCTCCATCGCGCGCGCGATCGACGCCAGCTCGGGCGAAGCGAGCAGGCGGTCCAGCCACGGCGCGGAGGGCGGGTGCGGGGCTCGGATGGGGTGCTTCTTGGGCATCGGTCTCCGGCGGGCGGCGCGCGCAGGCGCGAGCCGCCCGCGCCGGCGGGCGCTCGGCACGGGTGGCTTTCGGGTATGCGAGGCGTGCGGATGATACGGGGCTTTGTCGCGCGGGCCGGGGGGTCAGGGCTCCACGGTCGCGTGCGCCCGGAGACGCTCCACGGTTCGCGGGCCGATGCCGCGGACACGCTGCAGATCGTCTACCGAGCGGAACAGGCCCTCGGCGTCGCGTTCCTCCACGATGCGGGCCGCCAGCGTTGGCCCGATCCCGGGCAGGAGCTCCAACTCCTCGGGCGGCGCGGCGTTCAGGTCGATTTGGCGAGCGATCGAAGAGGCGTCACCCCGATCGGGCGTGGGCTCCCTCGCGATCCGCACCTCGGGCGACGCTTCCGGCGCTCCGGAGAGCGCCGGATCCGGCACGACCGGCGGCTCGTAGGGGCGCTCCCGCACGGGGCCCCCGCGTGCGAGCGACGGCGTGCCCCCGGGTTCCGTCGGCTCGGCCGCCTCTCGAGACTCCGCCGCAACAACCACGGGCACCGGCGGCGGCGGGAGGCGTGTCTGCGCGGCCCAATAGAGCCCCACCACGCTCGCCGTCGCCAGCACGATCAGGATCGGCCACCGCGCGGCGGAGGTGGACCAGTCCCGCTCAGCACGATCGTCCGCTTCGGGTGGAACAGACTGTGCATGCTCGCGTCCCGGGCTGCTCAACGGCTCGTTCGTCGGCTCGTCGGGCCCGCTCGGTGATCTTGCAGGCATCGATCCCTCCTCTCTTGTGGGCTTGATACCCGTCGGCGCGATGTCCTTAACCGTCGCACGGCTCCTCATCAACCCGGCTTATCCCGTCGCGACCGGCGGGCTCGCGATCGGGCTGCGACCTTCGCGGACGGCGCGTCGGATCTCGCTCATCGCGGCCAGGGACGGGCGCGCCTGGCCCTTGCTATCGATCAGCCCGCCTGCGGGCATCTCCATGACGCGCCCGGGGCCGTCGGCGAGCTGGTGCCACGTCACGCTCGTGACATAGGGCTTGCTCAGGCACGCGGCCGTCATGCGTCGGAGCCATTCCGCTTGGCGCTCGGCGTTCCAGGGCTCGCGCCACACGCCCGGGTCGGCCGCGGGCTTGTCGTTCTGGGCGTCCGGGCCGGTCTGCGGCGTGATCTGCTCGGCCGGGCAGCCGATCGTTACCGCGATCGGACGCTCGTAATCCGCGAAGCGGTCCAGCAACCCCGAAAGCTGCATGAGGTCGCGCACCGTCTGCCCCGGCTGCAGGCTCCCGACCTGCAGCTTGATGCTGAACGCGTCGACCGCGAGCCCGCCCTGCACGGCCATGTCCGCGTAGAGCGTCGGCGGGAGGCTGTTGCGGTTCCTGGCGTAATAGCCGCCGAAGGGCTGCACGATCTCGAGCTGCACCTTCGCCTGCGGGTGCAGCTTCTTGACCATCAGCACCGCGATCCGCGTCATGTCCATCATCTGGTCGAAGCTGAGGCGGATGTTGCGGTTGACGTGCAGCCCGCTGGCGATCGTCCAGCGCCGCACCGTGCGCCGGTAACGCGTCACGATCTGGCGCACGTGCTCGTAGACCAGCTCGCGCAGCGTCTCGTAGTCGTTCTCCCAGATGTACAGCCACTCCGGCACGCACTCGGGGCGGAAGTCGATCACCGGGCCCGCGTGGACCGGGATCTTCGCCGATCGGACGGCCCACTCGATCCACCGATCGGTCGCGCGGAAGCTCAGCTCGCCCTCGGCCGGCTCCATGTCGTTCCACCGCATCGGGATGCTGACAAAATCGGCGCAGCGTTGCACGGCGTTCGCGAGCGGCTCGTTGAACGCGCGGGGGTCGATCGCGACGCCGACCTGCGGGCGATCGGCCAGCACCACGCCGCGCGAGGCGGGCGTGAGGATCGGGATGCCCGGCGGGGGGTCGTCGCCGTGGGCGTGCTTGAAGCGTGCGGCGGCCGCGACGTACATCCGCCCCGCGACGCGCTCCGGCGCGTCGCGCGCCGAGGCCGCGATCGCCAAACGCTCCCCCGCGTCAACGGCAGCCGCCAGCGCGCTCCGCGCCAACGCCTCGGCCTCCGGGCGGAACGCGCCCGCCGGGTCCCGCTGCGAGACCACCGCCTGCATGAACAGCGCCCGCGCCTGCTCCACGGCCTCCAGCACGTCGTCCTGCTCGCCGGGGACGAACAGCCCCCAGTCCTCCAGCTTGTTGAACACCTGCATGACGCGGTGGCGGGCCAACTCGAGCGCGAGCAGGTAGGGCTGCTCCCGCCCGGGGAGCAGACAGGTCTGGAGCGTCATCGAGCCGAGCGAGCCGAGCCCGTCTGTTGGGCGGTCGTCGAGGCTGACCTGGAGGCGCAGCCCGGCCGGGTCGTCGCTCGAGGGCTCACACCGGACGGTGTCGGCGTCCCGCGTCACCTCGCCCGGGACGGGGATGTCGTCGATCCCGAAGAGGTGGGCATGATCGAGCCGAACGAACGGCCCGGCGTCACCTTTGGGCTGGCGGTCGGCGGCGGGTTCGAGCAGGGTAAAACGCAGCATGGGGCGGTGCGGGCTCTCTCGGGGCTGGGGCGGGCTCGGGCGTCGCCGGGCTCATCCCCCGCGGACGCTCGGCACGCCGAGTCGGTGTCGCCTGCGGGCGGTCGCCCCCGGGCGGCGTTCTACGATATCAACATGCCGACCGATGCACAGACGCCTGACTCGGGAAACCGTCAGGGCGTTTTCGAAACCCGACTCCGACTCCCCAACCCGCGCCGGGGCAAGGTCCGCGATCTGTTCGACTTGCCCCCCACCGCTCCCGGCGAGGGCGGACGCCTGCTCATCGTCGCCAGCGATCGCCTCAGCGCCTTCGACGTCGTTCTCCCGACACCGATCCCGGGGAAAGGGCGTCTGCTGACCGCGCTGGCCGCGTTCTGGCTCCGCTGGATCGAGAACCAGGGCCTCGCCCGCACGCATCTGCGCTCCACAGACGCCAGCGACGTCCCCGAGGACGCCTTCGAGCCCGGCGGCACCACCCGGGCGGAACTCTTGGGGCGGGTCACGATCGGGCGGCGATGCCGCGTGCTCCCGGTGGAGTTCGTTGTTCGCGGCTATCTCGAAGGGAGCGGGTGGCGGGACTACCTCGCGACGGGTGCGGTCTGCGGGCATGAACTGGAGCCCGGGCTTCTCCGGTGCGCCCGCCTGCCGGCGCCGATCTTCACACCCGCGACCAAAGCCGAGCAGGGCGAGCACGACGAGAACATCGCCGAAGACCGGGCGCGCGAGATCCTGGGCACGGCGCACTTCGAGTTCTGCAAACGCGCCTCGCTCGCGATTTACAACGCGGCCGCCGAATACGCCCTCGAACGCGGGATCATCATCGCGGACACGAAGTTCGAGTTCGGCCTCCCGCTCGACGCCACCGGCGAGCCGATCGAGGGCGCCGACCCCATCGTGATCGACGAGGCGCTGACCCCCGACAGCAGCCGCTTCTGGCCCGCGAGCGACTACGAGCCCGGGCGGACGCAGCGGAGCTTCGACAAGCAGTTTGTGCGAGAGCACCTGGAGTCGCTGGTCGAGCGCGGGGCGTGGGACAAAGCCGCCCCGGGGCCGGACCTGCCCGACGAGGTCGTCGCCGGGACGCTCGCCCGGTATCGGGAGGCCGCCGAACGGCTGACCGCTCAGCCCGCGCGCTGAATCGCCTTGGCGGGGCCGTGCGTTCGAACGCGGGCTTACTGCGGGACCAGATCCAGCTCGCGCTGGCGGCGTGTGAGCCGCTCCTCGAGCTCGCGCCGGAAGCGGTCCATATTGGGCGGCTCCGGGAAGAGCACCGCGAACGGCTCGCTCTGATTCGCAGCCGCGAGGGCGTCGAGCTCGTTCTGGTACATCGCCGACACGAGATCGAACCCGTACCGGCGGAGCGACATCGGGGCGTTGGTGTACATCGTCTCCGCGTCCTCGAGCGAGACGGCCCGCATCGCCTGCGCGAACGTCGTTCCGAGGAGCAGGTCGAAGTCCGCCGGGATCACCTCGGCCCGCCCCACCGCGCCGGACGCGGTCACGAGCCGACGGCTCGTCTCCATGTACCGGCGGTGGAACTCCCGCGCGTAGTCCATGTTGCTGCGAAAAACCTCGTCGTTACCGTTGAGCAGCCCCACCAGGAACGCCGCCTGCAACGCCGCCACGATCTCGCTGGACGCGACGTAGGTCGTGCGGAACCGCTCCTCGCGGAACTGATACTGGATGAACTCATCGAGCGGCAGCGTCCGCCACTCCGCGGTCATCGGGTCGTTTAGGTTCTGCTCCGCGAACGTCCGCAGGCTGCTGTAATACCGCTCGGCCTGCTCGCGCTGCCCGCGTCGGTACAGGAAGCGGATCGCGTCCTGCAGGAAGTTTTCGTACCCGGCCGAGTACGTTGTGAACGCGCGCGTGCGGCTCTCGAAGATCCCCGCGCGATCCCGCATCTCGGTCATGATCCGGCCGTAGGTATCCAAGAAATGGATGTTGGGCATCGCGAGGTACGAGCCCAACTCGCCGCGATGCAGGAAGTCGAGCGGATCGAACAGCAACTCGCCGAAGCGGTACAGCTCCTGCACGCCCTGGAGCAAAATCCGCTCGGAGTTGACGATATCCACGTCGGCGGCGCTCGTGCCCGTCACGGTTTCTTCGGACTCTTCCGAGCCTCGGGCGGACCAGTAGACGGCGTGAGCCGCCGGATGACGCCAGTCGATCGGTCCGAACCGTCGCGTGTACCGGATCATCCGGTACGGGTCCATCCGATACTCGTTGACGAGCACGTGGCGTCGCGTGTGCGCGAGCAGAATCGGCCATGCGCTCTCATACTGCGGGTCGTCGAGCAGTGCCTGCAACCGCAGCGTGCGCGCGCCGAAAACAGCGCGGTACGCCTCGCGCCGGGCGCTCCGCTCGACCTCGCGGTTCATCCCGACGCGCTCGAGCAGGGTGTAGTTCGGGCGCAGGTCGATCGCCGCGAGCTCATCGACCAATCGCGGCAGGGCCGGGCGGGTGTCGCGCGGGATCGTGCCCTCTTCCATGCCCTCGCGGATCAGGCGTCGTTCGAGCTCGTACGCGCCGGCAAGCGTTCGTGGGGCGTCGGCGATCTCGCCCAGCCAGGCCGCGTACGCCTCGATCGTCGCGTCCCGCCCGCTCAGGCCGATCGCGTTCGTCGGGGGGCGACCCAGCAGCCAGTGCCACTCGGCCGCGAGCGCCCGCTTGTAATACTGGTTTGCGTCGTCGGTGATCCCGGACACCTTGTGCAGGAACGTCCACGCCAGCTCGCGGTGCAGCAGCATGTCGTTGGGGTTCGCCGGGATCGCCTCTTCGCGGAGCAGGCGGATCCCCTTGTTCACCCACTGCCAACGCTCCTCGCGCGTGTTCGTCGTGACCGAAATGTTGTACGCCATGTTCCACGCGTGGAACGCCCACACCCGCGGGAACCGGGGCTGCAGCGTCGTGATCGCGCGGCTCAGGTTGATCGCCTCGTGGTACCGCCCCGCCTCTTTCAGGTCGTTGGCGCGCATCCACAGCATGTTGACAAAAATCCCGCGGAACGCGCCCATCGCGATCCCGAGCGCCACCTGCGGCGGGTCGCCCTCCTCGGCGCGGTCCGCGTAGGTCAGGCGGTGCTTGCCGGCCGAGGCCGTGAGCTGCATACCCAGCACCGTCGAAACGCCGGCGAACAGCAGCGCCATCAGCAACGCCACGAGCTGGATCACGCGGTCTCGGCTCATCCAAGGCTCCTCACCAATTCCGTACGCCCGTCTCTTGGCAGCGGTTCACCACCCGCCGAGGCGGCTCAGCGACCCGAGTAGATCGCCAGCTCGCGACGCCGGAACGCCAGCACCGCCAGGGCGTACAGCACGCCCGTCCACGCCGCGATCACGCCCAGACCCGCCGCCACGCTCGACCAGCTCAGCAGTTGCCCGTCCACGAGGCGCTGCGTCGGGCGCAGCTCCGCATAAACCTGGAACGCCCGCGCGATCGGGCCCGCGATCCCGACCGTGATCACCTTGTGCCACTGCGTGTTGCCCTCGGCGTCCGTCGTCCCGTACAGCTCGATCGCGTTGAGCATGAACGTGGACATCTCGGCCGCGATGAACGTCCCCAGCGTCACCATCGCCGCGACCGGGAAGCTCAGGAACGTCGCCGCGAGCACGCCGACCATCGCGACGAACGCCAGCTTCAGCCAGAGCACGCCCATCACGCGCGCAAAGTTGGCCCGGTACGAGCCGGCCTCGTACGAGACCTCCATCCCGCCCCGACGCGCGAAGCTGATCGCCCGCGGCGTCCCCAGACGCATCTGCTCCACGTCCCCGTTCCACACGTCCAGCACCAGCTCCCCGGCGTCGTTGATCACCGACGGGCTCAGCGGCGGCAGCGTCTGGCTGAACCCGGGCGAGATCTCCCGGACCTGCGTCTGGCCTACGTGCGGGAACCCGAACGTGATGTAGAAAAACTCGTCCGGGCTGTTCGAGCCCGCGTCGGCTCGGAAGCGCAGCGAGATCGGGCTGCCCGAGCTCTTCGCACCCCCCAGGCCCCGGAACACGAAACGCTGCGACTGCCCGGGGTCGATCGAGAAGTACGTCGTCATCGTTGTTTCGTACAGCTCGCCCACCACGCGGGCCTCGGCCTCCGGCGTCGCCGCGAACGACGGGTCCGACCGGCGCTGCATCTCGATGAACTCCAGCGCGCTGCGCACAAACTCCGGGTCGTTCCGTGGGAACGGCATCGACGGCTGCACCGACACCCGGGCCGCGAGAATCTGCGTCTCCAGAATCAACCGGTCGCTGGTGATCACCGACGCCTCGCTCGCGGGGATGAACGCCTGGCGCTCGCCGATCGCCGGCTGCCCGCGCAGATACTCGGTGAACAGGAACACGCCAGAGCCGCAGACCGCCAGCAGCACCGCGTTGAGCGTCACCACCCCGAGCCACTTGCCCAGCAGGTACTGCCAAGCCGCGACGGGCTTGGTGACGGTCTGCCAGATCGTCTTGTCTCGCTGCTCGAACGCGACGGTCGCGGTGCTGAAGAAGACGGTGAGCAGCGCGACGATCCAGAACGAGCCCGAGGTGCCGTATTGCAGGAACGACTGCACCCGGTACCGCAGCTCTTCCTGCGCGTCCAGCAGGCCGGGCAGGGTCGAGAGCCCGAAAATCAGCAGCACGATGAAGACCACGCTCAGGCGCAGGCGCACGGCTTCGGCGAGCACGTTCTTCGCGACCGCCGTCACCGCGTTGCCCGGGCTCATCACCGCCCGCGCCGCCTGCAAGAGCGCCGTGAAGCTCGCCGTCAGTATCGCTATTCCCAAAATTGCGGTGGTGAGTAGATGAAGGGTTGCTAAAAGACGTGGTGAAATGGATATTTGGAAAGGATTTAAACGATGGTCTAGGGCTAGAACCGACAACCACATAAACGAAATTAACAAGACTGTACCTATCGCCAGCCCCAGGTACGTCAGCCCGAGCCCCATCCAGATGACCACGACCGCCAGCCCCGCGCCGATCGCCAGCCCCGAGGCGACGCCCGTCGGGTCGCTCCGCCCGCGGAGCACGTTCTCGAGCGCCCGACGCCCCTCGTCGATCGCCGTGTCCGGCGCCACCTCGCCCTCGACCAGCGGCACGCCTTCCTCGCGGGATCGCTCGGCGGCCTCCCGCCGGGCCTCGTCGGCCATCTCCGCCTCGAACGCCCGGATCGACTCCAGGCGAGAGAGCCCGTCCTCGGGCGAGGTCATCACGAGCCAGTATGTCAGGAACAGACCCGCCGCCGCGAGTGCCACGACGATCGTCGCCGACACCTTGAACGCGAAGGATCGCTGCGCCACGTCCGCGCGTCGGAAGAACTCGCCCGCGATCACGAGCCGCCCCCGGGCCCGCGACGGGCGTCATCGTCCGTCGGGCCGCCCCGCGGTGGAGCCCCGTCCGCGTCACGCGCCACCCCATCGGGCTTGCCCTCGTCCTCGTCCGGATCTTCCCCGAGCAGGGAGCCGATGACGCCGAGATCGACGTCCTCGCTTGCGGGCGGGGCCTTCGGGGCGGTGGACGACGACGGCGCGTCGCTCCGGGGCGATGCTTCGGAAGGCGACGCTTCGCGGGCCGCCTCGTCCTCGGCCTCAAGCTCCGTACGCTCGGCCCGCTCCGCTTCCGAACCCTCGCCGGTATCCACAAGACCCGCGAGGGCCGCCGTCGGCTCCGACTCGGGCGGCTTCGACGCCGACTCGCGATCCGACGCCTCCCCATCTTCGGGCATCGGCTCGACCGACTCGGCGACCAGACGATCGATCAGCGCCGCACCGTCTTCGCCGTCGCGCTCGCCGCTTCGCAGGAACTCGGCCGTCTGCCCGCCACTCGTGGCGCCGCTCGTCTCCAGGCGCTCGGCCTTCGCCTTCTCCACGATGTCGAGGAACAGCTCTTCCAGCTTCTGACGCGGGCGCGACACCTTGATCAGCTCCCGCGTGCCGCCCGTCCGCTCGCGGATCAGCGTGTCGATCGCCGCGATCGTCGCGTCGTCCAGGTCCTCGGTCTCGATCGTCGTCCGCCCCTGGCGCACAAGCAGCTCGCTCGCGTTGCCGGCCGAGCGGATCTTCCCGCCGTAGAGGATGACCATCCGGTCCACGCAGTCCTCAACGTCCGCGAGCAGGTGGCTGGAGAGCAGCACGGTCTTGCCACGCCGCCCGAGTTCCAGGATCAGGTCCTTCACCTGGCGCGTGCCGAGCGGGTCCAGGCCCGTCGTCGGCTCGTCGAGGATCAACAGGTCCGGGTCGTTGATCAGCGCCTGCGCCAGCCCGATCCGGCGCTGCATGCCCTTGGAGTACTCGCGCACCGGGCGGTGCTGGGCCGCTGTCAACCCGACCATGTCCAGCAGCTCGTCGATCCGGCGCGTCCGCGTCCGCGCGTCGATCTCGAAGAGCTTGGCGTAGTAGTCCAGCGTCTCCCGTGCGTTCAGGAACGGGTAGAGGTACGACTCCTCCGGGAGGTACCCGATCCGCTTCTTGATGCTCACGTCGTTCGCCGGCTTGCCGAACACCGCGAGCCGACCCGACGTCGGACGAAGCAAGCCCAGGATCATCTTGATCGTCGTGGATTTGCCAGAGCCGTTCGGCCCCAGCAGCCCGAAGATCTCGCGCGGGCGGATCTCAAAATCCACGCCGTCGACCGCGCGGGCGCGGTCGCGCATCCAGAAATCCTTGAACGTCTTGGTGAGGCGCTGGCAGGCGACCACGGGCCTGGCGTTGCCTTTCGGATCGCCCATACTTGCTCCGGCCTCCTTGCGTGTCCGAAATCGCCGGTGACGCCCCGTGCGCTCCCGGGCCCAACACCGCGCCTCAGCCCCCGGTCACCGTGCCGCCCGTTTGTGTCCGGAACCGGTCCATCATCCGCTCACGGTTCCGACGCTCGAGGGCGTCTTCCGCTTCCTGACGCTTCTGCTCGCGGTCGAGCTGGCGCGCCAACTCCGGGTCCTGGCTGATCCGCACCCGCAGCACGTCCTCGCCGTCCACCGGCAGCATGAACGTCTGCACGAACGGGCGCCCGAGCACCGACGTCAGCGCCCCCTGCCACGCCAGACGCACCGTCAGCTCCGGGTTCTCCGCGTACTGCGCCTCGAACGCCCGGAAGCTTTCCAGCCCCGAACGCGCCCGGCTCACCGAGCTCGTCGCGCTCCGGCGCGCATCGTTGAGGATCTCCGTCACGCGACCCGACACCATCACCGGAGCCGCGAACTCGCCCCCCGGCACGGCCTCGCCCTCGAGCACCGCGTCGATCCGCGCCAGGAGCGACGCCGCCTCCTCCGCGTCGCCTAGCTCCATCGCATTCCCGTACGACTCGATCAGCTCGGTGAGCGACGCCACCGCCTGCCCGGCCGTGCTGTTCAGGAGCTGGCGCGCGTCACGCTCCGCCTCGCTGACCACGCGCGACGCGTTCGCTTCCGCGTCCTGCACGGAGTTGAACGCCTGACGCAACGCCCCCGGCGGCACGCGGTCGATCATCCGCAACTGCTCGATGAACAGCCCCGTCTCCGCCTCATCAAGCATCTGCTGAGCAATCTGACGCGCACGCGCCGCGACCGAGCCCGCCTCGCTCGAAGATTGCTTGAGCAACTCGTCGATGTCCACCTCCGCGACGGCGGTCACCACCCCGCGACGGACCGCCGCCAGCAGCAGGCGCTCCTCGTGCGCCGGGTAGATGTTCCGGACATAACGCCCCAGGTCGTTCCGCCGGTACACGATGTTGAACCGCGCGTGCGCAATGTTCCCGTCGGCCGTGATCAGCGAGCCCTCCCGCCCGGGCTCCAAACTCCCCCGCGCGCGGATCTGGTCCGCCGAGCGGGACGCCCCGCCGTCCATGCCCGGCCAGAACCGGCTCTCCTCGCTCAACGGCGGCGGGTTCGTCTGCACCCGCACCAGCTCCCCGAACGGGTACGGCAGGCTGAACTGAAACCCGGGACCGACGTCGCTCGCCTGCACCGCGCCGAACACCGTGCGCACCGCGCGCTCGCCCTCGTTCACCGGCTGGAAGCCGCTCAGGAAGTACGCGCCCGCGAGCACGAACATCCCGCCGATCAGCAGGCGGAACGTGATCCGCAAAGCGTCGAGCAGGCTCGCGTTGGCCGTGTCCAGGCGGTCGCGCTCGTCCACGGGCGTCCCGTCCGGATCGATCACCTGCCCGGCGCGAGCCAGCTTCATGCTCGCGACCCGCGGCTTCACGCCCGCGACGTCCTCCGCCTTCTCCTCGGGCGTCGGCTCGTCACCGGGCGGGGGCGGCAGGTTGTGCTGCGGCGGCAGGTTGTCCGGGCGGTCCTCGCCCGGGCCGCCGTCCTGCGGCGGACGGGGATCGCTCATCGCTCACCCCCCGACGACGGCATCGGCTCGGCAAAGCTCGGCAACTCGCCCGGCGCCCGCGACTGCAGACGCGAGGCGTCCAGCAACTCGAAGCCCGCCGTCTTGTTCGTGAACATCAGCGTCGCCTGACGAGCCGTCAGGCTGTCGCGGAAGAACTCCACGTTCGCCAGGAAGACCGCCAGGTCCGGGTTCGTGCTCAGCTGAGCGAGGAACTCGGCCGCCTCACGCTCGCCGAGCGCCCGCACCTGCGCCGCACGCTGCTCCGCGAACGCCTCGATCGTCTGCGCCGCCGCCACCGCCTCCGCGATGATCGTGTCCGCACGGCTCGAACCCTGGCTCTCCAGGTCGCTCGCCAAGCGCTGACGCTCGGCCTTCATCCGCTCGAACACCGCACGCGTCACCTCCTGCGGGAACACGATGCTCGAGATCCCCACGCTCACGACCTCGATCCCGTACTCCTCGCGTAGCGAATCGCCGTCCGTCCCGCCCTGGCGGACCGAACGCAGCACACGCTCCTCGAGCTCCGGCAGGCGAGAGCCCTCGCCCCCGGCCGTGAACAGCTCGCTCATGCGATATCGGCTCAACTCGCCCAGTGAGCTCCGCAGGTTCGAACGCAGGATCTCTTCCGCACGCTCGAAGTGCTGCTCGGCACGCTCGCCCGCGTTGCTGAACCGCGAGAAAAACACGCGAGGATCCACCACCCGGTAGGTCGCGAACGCTTCGACCACGACCTGCCGGTCGTCGGCCGTCTGCTGCGCTTCCTGACGGGTGCTCATGAACCGGATCCGCGTGTCGTACTTCGTCACGCCCTGGATCGGGTACGGCAAGCGAAAGCCGGGGCCCGGCTCGGTCACGATCGAACGCTCGTCGGCCTGACCGAACGTCGTCACCACCGCCGCCTCGGTGAACTTCACCGTGTACGTGAACATGAACGAGGCGATCGCTAGAACCACCAGCCCCACCAGCACAAAGATCGAGATCAGACGCACGGTGCAAAACCTCCAGGTCTGTCCGCTCCGGCGCACGCCGCGCCGCGGCACACGCCACACCAATCCAAGCACGCATCACCCAGCCATCACGACCAAGCCCACGATCATCACGGGTCCGGCACCGCGTCCGGGTCGAACGGGTCCACCATCGCCGCGCTCTGCTCCAGGTTCAGGTCCACCCAGAGCCGCGGGCCGGAATCCACCACCATCACGCGGTTGCCCGCGAGCGCCTCGCCGAGAGCGGACAGGTACGTCCGCCAGCGGTACACCTCGGGCTGCGCCTCGAACGCGACGCTCTGGCCCAGGAACTCCATCGCACGCGAGCGGGCCGCCATGTGCGACCGCCAGCGGGCCGCCCGGGCCGCCGCCAGACGCTGCGCCGCGACCCCCCCCGCCTCGGCGAGCAACTGCTCGACTTCCTGCTCTTTCGACGTGATCAGCTCCGGGTCCGCGTCCGATCGGCGGAGGCGGTTGAACGCCTCGATCGCCTCGGCCACCTCGCCCGCGAGCTCCACCGACCCCACCACCTCGGTCAGGATCTCGATCGCCCGCGCCTCCGCTTCCAGGATCATCCCTTCGCGGTTCTGCTGCGCCGACACGACGTTCTCGAACGCCTCGGCGGTGTCCTTCGGCGGGTGGACGCCCTCGGCCCCCACGAACAGCACGCGCACCCCGGCGCCGCGAGCCACCCCGTCCGCGCCCGGGTTCAACTCCGCAAACGCCGCCTCGACACGCTCCCGCAGCACCGACGCCATCTCCGTCCGACGAGCCGCGAGCACATCGTCGATCGTCAGCCCCGAGATGTACCGCAGCACCGCGCGACGGCCCACCGCCTCCAGCAACTGATCCCGCTCCCCGGGCGGCCCGAGACGCTCGTACAGCTCCACGTTCTCGATCGAGTAGTGCAACGGCACTTCGATCGCCACCAAGCCAAAGTCCGTCGCGCTCTGCCCGCTCCGACCCACCGCCCGCAGCGAACTCGGCTGCGTCAGCGTGAACGTCTCGTTCTCGGCGTGGTCTGTTGTCCACAAGATCGGGTCCGTCCCCGGACGCGGACGCGTCGTGCCGAGCTCCAGGCGGCGGATCCCCGTCGCCGTCCGAACCGTCCGCACCGCGCGGCCACGCGCATCGGTCTGCACAAACTCCGGGATCACCACCGTGTCGATCGGCCAAGGCGCCTTCAGATGCAGACCCGGCCCGATGTCCGCACGCTGCACCTCGCCGAACCGCAGGATCATCGCGCGCTGGTGCGGCTCGATCACCACCAGGCAACTCAGCAGCCACACCACCACGGCCGCGAAACCGATCAGCCAGCGAGCGCTCCGGCTCATCAGCTGATACATCCAGCCGCCCGTGACGTTGAACCCGAGCTGGTAATTGATCGCCTCCGAGATCGACTCGGCGACGCGGTCCGGCGCCGCGACGAAGGCCAGCACGCGGCTGTCGAACGCCGGACGGTCCGGCTCGCCGGCCTTCCGCGGGCGGTACAGGTCCAGCAGGAAGTTCAGGAAGAACTCCGCCCCCACCAGGATCATCAGCACCGGCACCGCGATCAGCAGCACACGCTGCCCGGTGTCCGGCCCCGCGTACTGAATGAAGCTCGCGATCGTCAGCCCGAGCCCGATGAGGCTCGAGCCCACCGCGAAGCCGGCGCCCGCACGCAGCGCCGACCACTCGAAACGCTTGGCCATCCCCGCCGCGTACCGCGCGAAGATGAACCCCACCACCGCGATCACGATGCCCACGAACAGCCCGACCGTCGGCTGCGTCGGACGCGTGAACGACCCGGGCGGGAAGATCTCCTGAGCCGAGGCGAACCGCGCCACGCCCGTGCCCACGAGCAGGCCGCCGATCAGCAGGCCGGCCCCGGGCATCAGGATCCGACGAACAAAACGCAGGCGACGCGCCGCAACGCGGAGGTCCGCCTCGTTCTCCGCGAAGACCGAGCCCGCGTCGTCTTCCGCGAGGGCCTCGGCCTCCATCGCCTCCAGACGCTCGCGACGGTGCTGATCAAACAGGACCGTCAACGCGATCCAGGCCAGCACACCGATGCCCGCGAAAATCGCGGCGCTCACCGACGCGTGGTCGCTGGTCTGCAAGCCGTAAATCAGGAACGTCAGCGCGACAATCGTCTGGACGACCAGTCCGAACAGACTGGTGCTGGTCGCGCGCCTGTAGGTCAGGTGATCAGCGGTCATCGTGCTCCGGCGTCCTGCAGAAGAGGGCGGCCCGCGACGGGGAACCCCGGGCGAGCGGTCAAACGCGTTTATCAGGCGAACGGGCCAAACAACCCGAACACCCGCGGCCGAAGGCTCCGTCCTCCGACCCGTCGGCCCAGGCCCACGGCCTGCCCATCCGACCCGTCAACCGGCGGCACCGCCGCCCGATGACGCTGCAACGCGGCCTCCCAGCCGCGAAACGCTCTCTACTCCCCCCACGCCGAACCCACCAACCCGCCGCACGCGGCGACCCGCCATCGCAGACAAAACCGGGAACAGGTCAAACCGGGCGAGCCCGAGCCACACCCAGACCCCTGTTCAAGGCCGCCTATTCTCGCCCGGGCAACAGAACCTGTCCACCCGAGCCCGAAACAGTTCAACAACCGACAGGCCGCGCCAGACATCCGGCGTCCACGCAAGCCCCAACCCCCGTCCCAAATCACCGACCCCCGCGCACGCCACAGCCTCGCGCGGGCGATGGAGCGAATTGATGTACGCCCGAGACGAACCTATGTTCGCCTCGCGTCGAACGATTTTCCGGACCCGCAGCCGAACCGGGACCGTTCGATTCAGGTCGAGCGGCTTCAAAGACCGATTCCGGGGTGATCTCCACCCGCGCTGCCGAAGCAGCCGCCACCAACCGCGGGCACGCGCCTGGGTTCTTCGCCTCAGCCCCGTTTTGACGAGCGTCCCTTTCTGATTTCTGGGGAACGCCCCGCCGAGCAACGCATGCCGATTCAGATCCTCACGATCGCCCGCAACGCGTTCATCGAGTCGCTCCGCCAGCCGGTGCTCATCATCCTCGTGCTCCTCTGCGGCGTGCTCCAAGCCTTCACCACCGGCTCGACCGGCTTCGCGATGGGCATGACCACCAGCGCCGAAGTCTCGGGTGACAACAAACTCCTGCTCGACGTCGGGCTCGCGACCGTCTTCGTCCTCGGCCTGCTCCTGGCCGCCTTCCTCGCGACCGCCGTCCTCAGCCGAGAAATCGAGGACAAAACCGTCCTCACCGTCGTCAGCAAGCCCGTCGCACGCACCAGCCTGGTCCTCGGCAAATACCTCGGCGTCACCGCCGTCATCCTCATCGGCGTCGCCGCGATGCTCATCACCCTCCTCCTGGCCGTGCGCCACGGGGTCCAGAGCACCGTCGCCGACGACATCGATTGGCCGGTCGTGGTCTTCGGCGTCTCCGCGGGGCTTGTCGCCGTCGGCGTCGGCGCATGGGGCAATTTCTTCTACGGGTGGTCCTTCCCGCAGACCGCGAGCCTCCTGCTCCTCCCCCTGCTCGTGCTCGCTTATCTCGCCGTGCTGCTCATCGGTAAACGCTGGAATATCCAGCCGCTGGACACCGACTTCAAGCCGCAGATCTTTGTCGCCTGTCTCGCTGTCCTGCTCTCGATGCCGGTGATCTGCGCCGTCGCGACAGCCGCCAGCACACGCCTCGGCCAAGTCATGACGATCGTCGTCGTCGCGGGCGTCTTCATGCTCGGGCTGCTCAGCAACCACTTCTTCGGCTCCCGCGCCATCCTCAACGACCCGATCGGACGCATCGTCGCCGTCGAAGAAGTCCAGGGCTCCGAGGCCGAGTTCCGCGAGCCCGGCGATCGCCTCCGCGTCGAACTCCTGCGCCCGACCGATCAGCCCCTTCGCCCCGGCTCAAGCTTTTATTACGGGCCCAACCCCAACGGCGTCGCGCTCGTCGTCCGCCCGTTCCCACCCTTCCAAGGCGATCCCACCCAGCTCAACCAGCTCGCCGGTGCCGACGCCCCCAGCGGCGTTGTCGTCGCGGAGATCCGCGACGGGCGGCTTCTCACCGTTCGGCGGTCCGGGCAGCAATCCCGAGCCGTCCAAAGACCGCCCCAACCCGGTGACTACGCCTTCCTCCAGCCGACGAGCTACAACCCCGGCGCGATGGCCGTCTGGGGTCTCATCCCCAACATGCACTACTTCTGGCTCATCGACGCGGTCACCCAGAACAACCCAGTCCCCCTGAGTTACCTCGCCATGCTCGCGATGTACACGCTCACACAGATCGGCTTCCTGCTCGCGATCGGCGTGGCCCTCTTCCAGCGGCGCGACGTCGGATGACGTTTCGGCTATACTCGGCACGCGTCCCAGGCACCCGCCGCGACGCTTCGGCGGAGCCGAATGCCCCATTCTCGGGATTCTCGGTGCGGACCGGGAACGATCCGAACCGCCCAGGGGTTGCCCTCCTGTGCGACCCGGATCAAACGCAGGACGATATCTGAACCAACACCCATGCGGCCTGAGCCCGCGTGAACATCACAACCATGCCCGGAACGCCGAGCTGGCACACGGGTCGCACGCCGAATCGGAAGAGATAATCCATGGAAAAGAACGACAAGATCAAGGCGATCGTCGCCGCGGTGCTCCTGGTCGTTGCCGGGCTGTTCATCGCCAATGCCCTCGGCCTCTTCGGCACCGGCGGCCCACCCCCTGAAGTCCCCCAGCTCAGCCCTGAAGAAGAAGCCCGCGTCCAGCAAGCCGAGGAAGAGCTCGAACGACGCATGCGCGAGCAACGCGTCGAGCCCAGCGGCTCCTGATCGCACCCGCAGCCGACCACGAGCGGCATCCCAGGTCGACTCACACACCACCCCGCCAAGGCCCGAAGCCGGCGGGAGTGCGAGCCGCCACCGGTGCCGCGAGCGAGGCTGTTGCATCAGGAGGGCTTCACGAGGTATGCTGGGCCGTGTGAGGAGAGGCGGCGATGTTGGAACCCGAGAATCACCGCAAGGCATCCCGACCAAGGGTCGGGGCGAAGGAATACACGCTCACCATCGCGGCGATCGCAGCGGGTGTAATCAGTTCGCTCCTCCACGCCGGTGTGATCGAGTTCCCCCAAGCCTGGAAGCCCGCCCCTCCCGAGCACGAGCCGCTCCCCGAGTGGATCGACGACGACGCGCCCGAGCCCGACCCGCGCGACATCAGCGGCCTCTAAACCCAAGGCCGCCCAACCGCGCCGCTCCTTCCATCACAACGTTTCAAAGACGAACCCGAGCCGCTCACGCGGCTCGTTTTCATGCGGGAGTTCAGCACCACCGCCCGCAAGCCACTTCGTGAACGCGAGGCACGCCGCGCTCACATCACCATCACACCCGCGCGGTGATAGCTCCGGACGACCAGGTCGGCCGCGCGTTCCCACGTCAGGCGGTGCAACTCGATCGAGCCGTGCTCCCGCAGCGTCTCCCGCAGCGGCGGGTGGCGAAGGACCGCGACGATCTTGTTCGCCATTTCCTCCACGTCCCAAAAATCCACCTTGAGCGCGTGCTCGAGCACCTCCGCCACGCCGGACTGCTTGCTCACAATCACCGGTGTCTCGCTCCGCATCGCCTCGAGCGCCGCGATCCCGAACGGCTCGGACACGCTCGGCATCACGTAGCAATCCGCCAGTTCGAACACGCGGCGCACGTCGTCCCCGCGGAGAAAACCCGTGAACAGCACGCGCGGGCCGATCCCCGCAGCCGCCGCCTGCTCCACCATCTTCACGCCCTGATCGCCCGATCCCGCGACCACGAACCGCGCGTTCGGCACCTTCTCCAGGACGCGCTTCGCTGCCTGAATGAAGTACTCCGGCCCCTTCTGCGAGGTGATCCGCCCGAGGAACAGCACGATCTTGTCGTCACGCTCGATCCGCGCCCCGGCCGCCGGCTGCGCCGCCGATCGCTCGACGCCGTTATACACCACGTCGATCCGCTCCGGCGCGACGCCGTACTTCCGCTCGCAGACCGACCGCGTCAGTTCGCTGACCACGATCACCCGGTCGGCCCCGTGCATCCCCGCTCGCTCGATGTCGTACACCTGCGCGTTCACGTCCGCCCCCGCCCGGTCGAACTCCGTCGCGTGCACGTGCACCACCAGCGGCTTCCGCGCCACCGCCCGCAACGCCAGGCCCGCGGGGTACGTCAGCCAGTCGTGCGCATGGATCACGTCGAACGTCTCGCGACGCGCCAGCGAGACCGCCAGACGCGCGTACCGCTGCGCCGCGTCGAACAGGTTCCCCGCATACGGCCCGCTCGACTGACCGCCCGCCGACGCCCGACCCTCCCCCTGCTCGCGACGCACCGCCTCCACCGCCGCCTGCGCGCCACGCCAGATGTCCGCGAACGCGGCCTTCGCCTCCGCCTGCGCCAGAAACTCGCTCGGGAGCCCCGCGTTCGGCGGCGCGCCGCCGGGGCCGCGCGCAAAACCCGGATCGTCCGACGGGTACGGGCTCGAAAACGTCGCCGGGAGCTCGCGGAAAACCGTGCGCTCAAACGACCCACGCCCCGCATCGCCGGACTCAGGATCCGCCCCGGAACCCGCGCCACCGCGGGGTGCCGCGCCCGCAACGGGTGCCGGTGTCCCTCGCGGGTGAACGACGATCGAACCCCCGCCGACCGCCCCCCCGCTGCTGGAGCTTTGACCGACCGAGCCGCCGGAGCCTGACGCGATCGACGAGGGCGGCTGCGGCGCAGTCGCGCCTATCCCTGCACGCTCGGCTTCGCTCGGGCCCACCACGCGATAGCGCGTCTCGCCCTGCTCGGGCGCCCCGGCCGACGCCGGCCCGCGCCCGACCGCACGGGGCAGCACGAACACCACCTCATGCCCCATCTGATCGAGGGCCTTGGTCAAGCCGTGACAGGCTGTGCCCAGACCACCCGCCACGTGCGGGGGAAACTCCCACCCCAACATCAGGATCCGCATCGGTCCGCCCGTTCATCAAGATGGAGTCGGTCCGAACAACCCGCCGCCCCACGCACGCCTCAGAAACACCCGCCACGCCATGCTCCGTCGCTCCGTCGCTCCGTCGCTCCGTCGCGCCATCGGCGCACCGCCCGCCGCCTCAGTCCTCTTCGTCCGACTCGTCCATGTCCCCGAGCTGTCGGAACGCCGCCTCATAGCCGAGCAGCGCCTGCACCGCCAGCGCCACCTCCGCCGCGGGCGCGGGACTGGGCGCGGGGACCGTCACCGGGACCGCCGATCGGAAGGTGAAGAGCTTGTCCTCGGAGCGATAGTGCTGCATCGGGAGCTGCCCGCCAGAGTAGCCAAGCTCGACCATCTCCTCGTCGATGAGTTCTTCGATCTTGTCGCCGGAGTGGAGCAGCTCGGTCTCGATCGACTCGCTCAGCCACCGGTCGGCGGTGACGAGGCTGACCCAGAGGCGGCCCTCCTCGGCTTCCATGCGATACTCCGCCGGGGCCGCCGAACCGGACGCTTCGCAGACCAGACGCCCCCCCGAGAGTCGGACGTCCCCGAACACCCCGGCCTCACGGGCGCGGGCCGCCACGGGCTCCAGCAACGCGGAAACATCGGTCGCGGTCGTCATCGCACACGTCCTCCAGCACAACTTGGCATCCACAGACAGACGGTTCTCGGACCGCCCACCACCCGCCCCGCCAACCATAGCGCGCACGCCACCGCTCACAAGCCTCGACGACGCCCGCACCCACGAACTGCACCGACCGTGCGCCGACCCGCTCGACCGCCCGCCCGCCCCGGCGTACAGTTGCCACCCGCCGAGGCCCCGGGCCCCGACGCGGACACCTGATGCCCAGGTGGCGGAATTGGCAGACGCGCTACCTTGAGGTGGTAGTCCTGGAAACAGGGTGGAGGTTCGAGTCCTCTCCTGGGCACTTTCCGAGTTATTCCCGCCCCGCCCGTTCCGGGCGGGCCCCGGGTGGCCGAGCCTGCCCGTTCCCGCGGCACACCGCTCACGCCCCTCGATCCTCTCCACTCAGAACCATACTCGCCTGAACCAAAGCCGGGGACGGTCTGTCCGCTCGGATCGCGGTCGTGCCGGTTGATCGCTCGGGATTCACGCGTGGTTGGCTGAAGACGGGCGCGGCCGCGTCCGATACGCCGAGTGCTGCGCGCAGGCGTCCGTTGAGGGCTCGTGCCGAGCGTGCGGCGGAAGCGGAGGCCGACCGTGCGCGTGCTGGTGGTGGACGATTCCGCGGTGGTCCGCCGCGCCATGACCGCCCTGATCGAGAGCGACCCCTCGATGAAGGTCGTCGACTATGCACGCAACGGTGCCGACGCGGTGGAGAAAGCCAAACGCCTCCGCCCGGACCTGATCGTGATGGACGTGGAGATGCCCGTGCTCGACGGGCTGAGCGCCCTGAGCCGCATCCAGGTCGAATGCGAGGACCCCAAGCCCGCGGTGGTCATCTGCTCCGGGCTCACCAGCGCCGGGAGCGCCGAGGCCCTGCACGCGATGCGGCTCGGCGCGGCCGACGTCATCGCGAAAGACCCCGAACGCCTCTCGCTCGCCGCCCCGGAGCGCGTCCGCACCGAGCTGGTCGCGCGTCTCCGCGCGATCGGCGAGGGACGCGCCCGCCAGCACCGGCTCCTCCGAGCCCCCAGCCTCACGACGATCCGCGCGCCGAGCGATCTCGATCTCTCCATCGACAAGTTCGACCTGCTCGCGATCGGGTGCTCCACCGGGGGCCCGCCCGTGCTCGAACAGATCGTCACGGCGCTCCCGCCGGACCTGCCCGTCCCCGTTGTGGTCGCCCAGCACATGCCCGAGATGTTCACGCGGAGCCTGAGCCACCGACTCGACGCCCAGTGCCGCGTCACCGTGGTGCACGCCGATCAGGGCATGCCGCTGGTCGCGGGCACCGTCTACATCATCCGTGGCGGCGCGCACGGGATGGTCGCCCGCACCCCCACCGGGCGCCTCGCGCTGACCATCAAAACCGAGGGGTGCGAGGGCTATGTCTACAAGCCATCGGTCGACCTGCTCTTTGAAAGCATCGCCAAAACCATCGGCGGGCGATGCCTCGGCGTCGTGCTCACCGGCATGGGCGACGACGGCAGCCGCGGCGCGGCCTCGCTGGTCGCCCTCGGTGCCACCATCCTCACCCAGAACGAAGCCTCCTGCGTCGTCTACGGCATGCCACGCGCGATCGCGACCGCGGGGCTCAGCGCCCGGGCCATGAGCCCCGCGGAACTCGCCGACGTGATGTCCGAACTCTCCCCCCCGCCCGAAACCGAGCGCCGCACGGCATGAACGCCGCACGACACCAGACACCGGTTCCGGGCACCCCCCCGGGCGTTACCGGGCCGGGTGCCGGCCCTCGCCCAAGGGGATTGGCCCAAGGCTTGCGCGGGGGATCAAGGCGGCTCGGGGAGGATCCGATAGATCGCGATGCCAGCGCGAACCGGGCTCGTGCCCGGCCAGCGTGTCGGCAGATGCAAACGCCGACGCCGTCCGATCGGCGCCGGTGACCGAGAGCACGGGATCGCCCGCCGACCGAAGCGGGCAGGAAACGGGGCGCACCATGAGCGAGCTGCAAGACCACATCAGCAACAGCCTGACCAACAGCGGAGAGGTCGGGGACGACCAGCTTCAGCTCGTGACCTTCGAGGTCGCCGGCGAGGAGTTCGCCGTGGACATCCTGGCGGTCCAGGAGATCAACCGCATGATGGAGCTCACCCGCGTGCCGCAGTCTCCGCCCGAGGTCGAGGGCGTGATCAACCTTCGCGGCAAGATCATCCCCGTGCTCGACCTGCGCAATCGCTTCGGGTTCAAGGTGCAGGAGTCTACCGCCCAGAGCCGCATCGTCGTCGTGGAGGTCGGCGGGCGCGTGCTCGGGTTCATCGTGGACCGCGTGCACGAGGTGCTCCGCATCCCGCAGAGCATCGTCGAAGCCGCCCCCGCGATGGTCAGCTCGATCGATTCGGACTTCATCGCCGGCGTGGGCAAGCTCGACGACCGCCTCCTGATCCTGCTCGACCTCGGACGCCTGTTCAGCACCGAGGCCGAGACGATCGATAAAACCCTCGCCGCCGCCGCAGCCTAAACGCAGCCCGCACCGCGCCCGCAAGCCCGCAAGAGGAGCAACACGATGGCGGCGACCACGGCAGTCATGGAGGATCGGCACTTCGACCGACTCCGCAAGATCATCTACGAGCGCAGCGGGATCCACTTCCCCGACAACAAGAAGTACGTCCTCGAGTCCCGCCTCGGGCACCGCCTCGGCGAGCTTGAAATCGAGGACTACGACCAGTACATCGCCTTCCTGACCATGGGCCCCTACCAGACCGAAGAGTTCCAGGAGATGTTCAACCGCATCACCATCAACGAGACCAGCTTCTTCCGCAACGAGCCGCAGCTCAACGTCTTCGAGTCCACCGTGCTCCCCAAGGTTCTGGACGCACGCCGTTCGACCAAGCGCCTCCGCATCTGGTCGGCCGCGTGCTCCAGCGGCGAGGAGCCCTACACCCTCGCGATGATGATCCACCGCACGCTCGGCGTCCGCCTCGCGGACTGGCACGTCGAGATCCTCGGCACCGATATCTCCGAAAAAGTCCTCAAAATCGCCGAAGAAGGCAAGTACACCGACTACGCCCTTCGCTCCACGCCCGAGCTGGTCAAGAACCGCTACTTCAAACAGGACGGTCCCTACTGGCGACTGGACGACACCATCAAGAGCATGGTCGCCTTCGAGCTGCACAACCTCAAGGACCGCCTCGCCGCGCGTCGCCACGGCACGTGGGACATCATCTTCTGCCGAAACGTCATGATCTACTTCGACGAGGGCATGCGCACCCAGGTCATCAAGACCTTCGCAGACCAGCTCGATAAGGACGGGTACCTGTTCATCGGACACTCCGAAACAATCCGAGGCGCGGACGCGCCGTTCGTGGCGCTGCCGATCGCGCAGGGCTTTGTCTACCAGAAGCCCGCGGCGGTCGCCGCGGCCGCGTAAGCACGCGACGGCATCAGAAAAGGCAGGACGCTATGTCGATGGGTGGCTTCGATCCCGAGATCCTTCAAGACTTCCTCACAGAGTGCGGCGAGCTGCTCGACGAGCTCGAGAACCGCCTCGTCGAGCTCGAGTCCAAGCCCGAGGACCTCGATCTGCTCAACGAGATCTTCCGCGCGCTGCACACCATCAAGGGCAGCGCCTCGTTCCTCGCGCTGACCAACCTCGTCAACGCCGCGCACGCCGCCGAGAGCGCCCTCAACGTCGCACGCGCCGGCAACGTCGTCGTCGACAAGCGCATCATGGACTGGCTCCTCGCCGCCGTGGACGTCATCAAGCAGCAGTTTGTCGAGCTCGGCGCGGGCGACCCGCTCACCGCCGCCGACGATCAGCTCCTCGCCAACCTCACCCTGGTGGGCGACGGCAAGTACACCCCCGACACGCCCGAAGCCTCTGCATCGACGACCGAAGCCGCCCCCACGAACGAGCCGACCGCCGAGGCCCCGTCAAGCGACCTCGCCCCTGGCGCGATCAAGCTCGAGCTGCCCGACAACAAGCTCGACCTGCTCGACTTCCTCGTGGCGGACCTGGACGAGTCGATCACCAAGCTCCGCGCCTGCGCCGAGGGGCTGGCCGCGGTGGAAACGCGCGCCACCGCGGCCACCCAGCTCAAGGAGCTCGCCGAGAGCCTGGTCACCAGCGCCGACTTCTTCGAGGTGGACACGCTCGTCGCGCTCGCGAGCGGGCTCCGCGACGCCGGGCAGGCGCTGCTCAACGGCGCGCTCCCCGGCGCCGACGCCCTCATCGCCCGCGTCCCCGCCGCGATCGAGATGGCCGCGACGCTCAGCGCCGGGCTGCGCGACTCGGTCGTGCTGCCCGTGCCCGCGGGCGAGCTGCTCCCGCAGATCGCCGCGTTGTGCGACGGGCAGCCCGCGGACCCGTCCTGGCCCGCGTTCGGCGCCGCCGAAGCCGACCCCGCCGAAGCGCCCGCGCCCGAGGCACCCGAGCCCCCCCCGGCACCGAAGCCCGTCGCACGCATCGGCCCGGAAACCGTGAGCGAACCCGCCGCCGAAGCCGGCACCAAGACCGTCACCGCGGTCGAGCAGACCATCCGCGTTGAGGTCAAGCGTCTCGAGAGCCTGATGAACCTCGTCGGCGAACTCGTGCTCCAGAAAAACCGCATCGGCGCGATCGCCCGCGAGGCCGGGCTCAACCAGAGCTTCACGCAGGAGTGGCGCGAGCTCATCACCGGCTCGGCCGGCGACCTCGACCGTGTCACCGGCGACCTCCAGGTCGCCGTTATGCGCACCCGCATGCAGCCGCTCGACAAGCTCTTCGGCAAATACCCACGTCTCATCCGCGACCTCGCCACCAAGACCGGCAAGAAGATGCGCCTGGTCATCGAGGGCGGCGAGACCGAGGTCGACAAGTCCGTCATCGAGGAGCTGGGCGACCCCCTCGTCCACCTCATGCGCAACAGCGCCGACCACGGCGTCGAAAAGCCCGAGGACCGCCTCGCCAAGGGCAAACCCGAAGAGGGCATCATCCGCCTGACCGCGAGCCACGAGGGCAGCCACGTCCAGATCGTCATCGCCGACGACGGCAAGGGCCTCCCGCGCGACATCATCGGGCGCAAAGCCGTCGAACGCGGCCTCGCGACCGAGGGCGAAATCGCCAACCTCAGCGATCAGGAAATCTACCGCTTCATCATGCTCCCGGGCTTCAGCACCGCCGAGCAGGTCAGCGACCTCTCCGGACGCGGCGTCGGCATGGACGTCGTCCGCACCAACATCGAAGCCCTCAAAGGCACCCTCGACCTCGACAGCACCCCCGGGCAGGGCACCACCTTCACCATCACCATCCCCCTCACCGTCGCGATCATGCCCGCGATGATGGTCGGCGTCGGCGAAGAACGCTACGCGATCCCGCTCGGGAATATCCTCGAGATCGTCCGCCCGGGCCAGGCCGAGATGAGCACCGTCGGCGAGCACCCCGTCATGCGTCTGCGCGACCGCGTGCTCCCCCTCATGAGCGCCGCCGAGCTGTTCGACCTGCCCGGACGCGAGAACCTCGCCCAGCCGTTCGCCGTGGTGCTCTCGCTCAACGGCAAGAGCATCGGGCTCATGGTCTCGAGCCTGATCGGGCAGCAGGAAGTGGTGATCAAGCCGCTCGAAGGCGTCGTCGAGAAGGCCGGGCCCGTCAGCGGCGCGACCGTCCGCGACGACGGCGGCGTCAGCCTGATCGTGGACGTCGCCGAACTGATGCGGATCGCCGAAGGACGGCGGACCGTCGCCGCGGCCTGATGCGGGATTATCGGCCCGGAATACGAGGGATTGCAACGGGTCCGACTGATCCCGACCCGCTCAACGGACGATACAGCAGGACCCGGCGCACGGCTGCGTCGGTGCGCACACGACCGACGACGAGGTGAACCCATGGACGCCAGCCTGATTACGCCGTTTGTCACCAGCATCCAGAACGTCTTCAGCACCATGCTGCAGCTTCCGGTGACCGTCAACACGCCCAAGGTCAAGAGCAACCCGGAGCCCAGCCACGACGTCTCCGGCATCATCGGCATGTCCGGCGACGTCACCGGCTCGGTCGTCCTGAGCTTCCCGCTCGAGACCGCCCAGCGCGTCGTCGCCCTCTTCTGCGGCGAGCAGATGGACCCCCGCAGCGCCGACTTCTCCGACGCGATCGGCGAGCTGGTCAACATGGTCTCCGGCGGCGCCAAGGCCCAGTTCCCCGACAACAAGAAGGTCTCCATCAGCTGCCCCAGCGTCGTCCTCGGTGAGAACCACGTCGTCGCGACCCAGACCGACACCCCCTGCGTCCTGATCCCCTGCACCACCGACTGCGGGGACCTGACCATCGAGATCGCCATCCGCGAGCGCGAGGTCGCGGGCAACGCCACCAACAGCCAGCAGGCGACCGCCTGAGCCAGACCCCAGAGAACCGAAACGATCTGTACCAGCGAGGGCCGAAGCCATGCGGATCATGCTCATCGACGATTCGAAGACGATGCGGAACATCCAGAAGTCCGTCCTATCCCAGCTCGGGTACACCCAGGTCGAAGAGGCCTGCGACGGGCAGGACGCGCTCAGCAAGGTCGGCGCTTACCAGCCCGAGCTCCTGCTGGTCGACTGGAACATGCCCAACATGGACGGCCTGACCTTCGTCAAGACCTTCCGCCAGCAGAACAAGTCCGTCCCGATCATCATGGTCACGACCGAAGCGGAGAAAAGCCGCGTGATCGACGCGATCAAAGCCGGTGTGAACAACTACGTCGTCAAGCCGTTCACCCCGGACCTGCTCAGCCAGCGCATCAGCGAGACGCTGGCCAAGTGCCAAGCCGCCGCGTAAGGCCGACCCGGAAGCCCGCCCCAACCGACACGGGGCGAGGCGACCAAGGCGCCTGACGCACGCGGCCCCCGGCACCGGGGAACCGACCGATGGCCGATGGCATCGACGCCTGTGTCCAGACTTCTTTCGGGCCCGAACGCCTCACGGCGGTCGTACGCCTCGTCCCGGGCATCGACCCCGCCCAGTTCGATCTCAACACCCTCCTCGCTCTCATCGCCTCGGCGGGCATCGATGCCAAGCTGATCAATGAGCCCGCCGTCCGGCAGCTCCTCGAAAACTACAAGGCCAACCCCGCCCAGGGCGTCGAGGGCGTCGTCGCCGAGGGCTGCGCAGCGGAGCACGGCCAGGACGGACGCCTCGAACTCACCCCCGAGTTCGACGAGGCCCTCGACCGCCAGCGCGAGGCCAAGCGACGCAACAAAGCCGTCGCCGAGGGCCAGGAAAAGCCGCCCCAGGACGCCACCCCCGCCGACCACGAAGGCGTCAGCCACTACGACCAGTCCCCGTTCTGCATCGTCAAGCCCGGCGTTACCATCGGACGCGTCCACGAACCCACTCAGGGCACCGACGGGCACGACGTCCAGGGCAAGGTCCTTGCCGCCAAAGAAGGCAAGCCCTTCAAGCTCCAGTGCGATGACACGATCGAACTCCGCGCCGACGGCACCGTCGTCACCCGCGTCCACGGGCAGCTCGAGCACGCCGGCTCGCTCGTCCGCGTCCTCCCCACCCTCGACATCGAGGGCTACGTCGATTTCTCCACCGGGCACATCCGATTCCCGGGCGACATCGTCGTCCAGAAGGGCGTCCGCGACAACTTCATCGTCGAGAGCATGCAGGCCGTCCACGTCCGCGAGCTCGTCGAAGCCGCACACATCCAGAGCGAGGACAACGTCCTCCTCGACCGCGGCATGGCTGGACGCGAAAAAGGACGCCTCGACGTCGGCGCCGACCTCCAAGCCAAATACCTCGACGGCGCCACCGCCGAGATCGCCGGCGACTGCGTCGTCGCCAAGGAAATCACCAACTGCGACGTCCGCGTCCGCGGACGCCTCGCCAGCCCGACCTGCGCGATCGTCGGCGGCTCCGTCTCCGCCTCACGCGGGATCGAGGTCCTCCAGGTCGGCACCGGCGCCGGCGCCGTCACCGAGGTCATCGTCGGCAAGATCGAAGAACTCGAGCAGCTCGCCCTCCGCGCCTCCGAGATGATCCCCGCCCTCGAGGCGCGCCTCACCAAGGCCGAGGGACGCCTCAAGCAACTCGCCAGCGCCGGCGCGCGCAAGACCTCCCAACAGGCCGAGGAACTGACCGAACTCCAGTTCGAGGTCACCAGCGCCCAGTCGCAGATGCAACCGGTCATCGACGCCCTCCTCCGCACGCTCCAGATGATCGATCGAGCGACGCTGCCCGAGCTCGTCGTCCACCGTCGCCTGCACGCCAAGGCCGTCGTCTGGATCGGCGCGTTCAAGGCCGAGATCACCGACGAGCTCAAGGGCCCGCTCCGCGTCAGCCTCGACGCGTCGGGCGACCCCGTCCTGACCGACCTGACCACCGAGAGCCAGGTCCCCCTTCGCCAGATCGCCCGAGTCGTGCGCGAAACACGCTTCCCGGACCTCGCCGCACTCCAGGCGATCGCCCGCGGCGAGGAATCCACCGAAGCCTTCCGACGTCCCGCAGCCTGAACCCCGCCGCGAACGCCACCGCCCCCACAAGCGGGCCGGCGGATGAAAACGCCCACGACTGGACAAACCCGCCCGAACATGGGCACAATGCAAATGATGAACCCAGCCCACCGCACCGGGGCCGGGGTCGTGGTGGTCGGCGTGCTGGCATGGCTTCTGGCGATCGGGGGGCTGACCCCCCCGCGCGATCCGCCCACAGACCAGCACTCGATCCTCCGACCCGCCGCACACCGGCAACCGGACCCCGAGCCACAACCCGACTCCTACGGGAACGACCCCGATCAAAACGAGACGGATCCGGACAAGCCGGATCACGACGATCCGGATCAGGAACCGCCCCCACCCCCACCCCGCCCGGAGGAACCGGTCGAGGTCGACGTGCGCCTCCGCACCGGCACCCGCCTCACCGGCCTGCTCGCGCGGGAAACGCCCGAAGAAATCGTCATCCGCGTCTCCGGCGTCGAAACCCGGATCCCTCGCGAGAGCATCGCCGAACTCCGACGCCTCCCCCCCCTCCGCGAGCGGTACCGCGAGATCCGCGATTCCATCGCCCACGACGACATCGCCACGCGCCTCATGCTCGTCGACTGGTGCGAGGCCCGCGAGCTCTACGCCGAAGCGCTGTACGAGCTCGAACTCATCCTCCTCATCGCCCCCAACGAGCCCAGGGCCCTCCAGAAGCGCCAGCTCATCCGAAGCCTCCGAGCCCTGCAGGTCGAGTCCATCCGACGACGCGCGGGCAACGATCAGCCGCGTGAGAGCGACCGAGAGCCCCCGCGCCCCGGCGATCCCGAGCCCCCGCCCGGCTCCGGGCGCGACCGCATCGTCGTCCAGCCCCCCCGCCCCACCGCGCGCGAGCGCGAAGAAGCCTTCGGGCTCATCTCCAACGACGACATCAACATCCTCCGCATCTACGAGACCGACCTCCGCGACCCCCCACGCCTCGTTCACCGCCGAGACCTGATCGACACCCTCATCCGGCGCTACGGCGACCACGAGTTCATGCCCGTCACCCGCGAAGGCCGCCAGGCCCTCTACCGCCTCCCCTCCGCGCAGGTCCTCGACCTTCTCTTCCGTCTCCAGGCCCGCGACCTCTACGCCCAGATCCAGGTCCTCGACCACCCCCGGGCCTTCGCCCTCTTCCGGAACCACGTCCACGCCGACTGGCTCATGAACTCCTGCGCCACCGCCCGCTGCCACGGCGGGCAGGAAGCCGGGCGCCTCTGGCTCTGGTCCACGCAGGGCAACAGCAACCGCACCGTCTACAGCAACTTCCTCGTCCTCGAACGCTTCCGACTCGAAGACGGCACCCCCCTGATCGACTACACCAGCCCCGCACGCTCTCCACTCCTTCAGATGGGCCTCCCACGCGAGGACAGCCTCTATCCACACCCACCCCTCCCCGGGCTCGACGGCACCCCGCGCGGGTGGCGCCCCGTCTTCGAACGCGTCGAAGACCGCAAATTCCGACAAGCCGTCGAGTGGATCAACGCCATGTACCGACCCCGCCCCGACTACCCCGTGGACTTCCAGCCCCCCAACCCCAGGCCCGCACGCGGCGTCACCGATCCCTACCAAGGCGAACGCTGACCCCACGCCACGCGACCCCAACGCCCAACGCCCGCCCAAGAGTTGCTAGAGTGTGCCCCCGCACCGTCGCCCCCGGCCCGTCCGGATTGGCGACCCCGGCGCGGGCCGATCCGCTCCCCACACCCGACCGTACCGACTCCCACACCCTCCGCTTCTGCAAATCAACCCGAACACCGCCCAGGACTCCACCGCGCGAGACCACGAGGACGCCGATGCAACCGCTCAACACCACCCCCCTCCCCCCGAAGACGACCCGCGCGCCCCGCCCGCGCCGACGCGCCGCAGCCGCGGTCGCGATCCTCGCCGGGCTCGCCACCCTCGGCATGAACGGCTGCGACGCCCCGAGCGGCGCGTCCGCCGCTCTCGAAGAGGCCTCGGCCCTCATGGCCCAGCTCTCCGCCTCCGCCAGCACGCCCGCCTCCCGCGAGTTCGCCCGCGACAGCGTCTACCAGCGGATCGTCTCCACCTTGGAGCCCGTCCAGGGCCAGGGCACCGAGACCGAGCAGGCCGCCGCCCGTCTCTTGCTCGCGCAGGCCCGCATCGGGCTCGCCGACCAGCCCTTCGCCGAGGCGTCCGCAGCGCAGGCCCGCGTGCTGAACCGCGTCGCGATTGCGCAGGGCTCGCTCTCGAGCTACGTCCGCCTCGGCGGGCACGCCGCCGCCCTCGAGCGGTTCGACCCGCGCGACACGCTCGCCGACCTGCGCGAGCGCACCAGCCGCCTCGACCGCGAGCGACAGGACACGATCGCCGAGCGCGACGAGCTCGCCGCCGAGATCGCGGGCCTGCGCGAGCAGGCCGAGGCCCGCAACGACGACGCCCGTCGCCTCCGCGACGCGGTCGCGGAGGTCCGCCTCCGCGCCGCGCGCCAGACCGCGACCGAAGCCGCCGAGATGCTCGCCGGCGTCCGCGGGCAGACGCGCGAAGCCGACCGCCTCGAGATGGAGGGCGCGGACCTGCTCGCCCAGGCCGACCTGCTCGATCCCGCCCTCAACGAGCTCCGCATCGAGATCGAGCGGATCGAGGCCCAGGAGGGGGCTTTGGTCCGCGCCGGCGACCGCGTGCAGGCGACCACCGCCCGCGGCACCGAGGACGCCCGCACCGCCCGCGACGAGGCCGACCGCGTCGCCCGCGACCTCGCAACGCAGATCGACGAGTTGCTCCGCCTCCACGCCGAGGAAGCCGAGCCGAATATCGAAGAGACGGTCTCGGGCCTCGAGCGCGCGGTGTCGCTCGCCAACCAGGCGGCCCGCGAGCTCCGCTCCGGAGCCCGCGCCACGGCCGCCCAGGCGAGCCAGTCCCTCGCGCACACCCACGCCCAAGCCGCCTCGACGCTTACCCGCGTCGCGGGGTTCCTGGAGTCGGCCGCGAGCGCCACCCCCGCCCTGCCCCAGGCCGACCGATACCGTCGCACCGCGAGCGAGCTCCGGGATCGCGCCCGGACCCACCGCGAGGCCGCCGAAGCCGCCGACCAGGCCGCGGAGGAAGGCTTCGTCGCCGCTGGCGTCCGCCGGGGTGCCGACGAGCCCGCTTTGGCGGGGGACTACGGGGACGAATGGTCCGACTCGGGTGTGGTCGGCACCGAAGACAGCGTCCGCGACTTCCTCGCGGAGCTTGAAGCCGCCAACAGCCGCGGCGACATGGATTTCATCGCCGACGCGATCGTTGCCGAAGGCCCGATCATGGAGCGTATGGTCCGAGAGATGCGCCCCTTCCTGGAGGCCTTCGCTCGACTCAACCAAATTACCGAAGACGCCTTCGGGCGATCCTTCAGCGAGTATCTCGCCTCGCCAGAAGCCGCCCAGAGCGGCTCCATGACCGCCATGATGTTCGCCGATGGGGCCATGACCACCCAGATCGTCCCGGACGCCGGAGGCGGTGACGCACAGATCGACGTCTTCGGCGACGAAGCCCTCGTGACCATCCCCGGCACGCCCGTCCCCACCCGTCTCCGCATGCGCGACGGACGCTGGGCGATCCTCATGAGCGACGACGCCTTTGAAGGCATGGAAGACATGATGCCCGAAGGCATGCTGGACGCGATCACCGACGCCTACGCACCGATGGCCCGCGCCATGGACGACCTCGCCCAACGCGTCGAACGCGGGCAGCTCGAGAGCGAGCAGGCCGTCCTGACCGCCTTCGAAGGCGAGATGATGACCCTCATGATGCGTCTCATGGGCGGCGGGGACTAACGCCCGCACCTTTGCACGTTCTTGATACGAGCCGCCACCCCCGGGCCGGGTGACCGGTTTAGCATCCCCGCGATGCTGATCAAGACCACCCTCGCGTGCGCCCTCGCGGCGCTGAGTTCCCTCACGATGCAACCCGCCGCGCCGGCGCTCGCCGCCGGCGACGAAGCCCCCGCCGCCGGGAATCCCGCACCCGCGACCGTCGTCTGGATCAGTCTCGACGGCTTCCGCTGGGATTACTTCGACCGCGGCGCCCGCACCCCCACCCTCGACCGCCTCGCCCGCGAGGGCGCCTTCACCCGCGCCCTCGCCCCCGCCTTTCCCACGCTCACCTTCCCCACCCACGTCTCGCTCTACACCGGCGTCCCCGTCAGCGTCCACGGCATCGCCGCCAACGGCTACTTCGATCAGCGCTCCGGGCAGGTCCTCCGCTACCCGCCCGAGGCCGCCCTGCTCCAGGCCGAGCCGATCTGGATCACCGCCGAGCGCCAGGGCGTTCGCACCGCCGTCCTCGATTGGCCCGTCAGCCACCGCCAGACCGGCGAGATCACCGCGAGCCACTTCGGCGACGGCTACAACCCCCGCATGCCCGACGACGCCCGCCTCCACCAGGTCATCCACGCCTGGCGAAACGATCGGGGCGAGACGCCACTCCGCCTGCTGATGGGCTACGCCGTCGCGACCGACAGCCCCGGGCACCGCTACGGGCCGGACGCGCCCGAAATGATCGGCGTCATCGAAGAAGCCGACGCCCTCATCGAACGCTTCCTCGAAAAAGTCCTCGAGACCGCCCGCGACCAACTCCCAGACGGGGAAGAGCTCTACCTCGTCATCACCACCGACCACGGCATGAGCCTCGTCCGCCACGCCTGCAACCCATGGCATCTCCTCGGGCTCGACCCTGACAACGAGGACGCCCGCGTCATCACCAGCGGCAACATCGCCAATATCTATCTCACCGGGCTCGAGCCCGAGAGCGCCCGCCAGCGGGCCGCCGACGAGATCATCGCCGCCGCCCGAGAGCACCCCTTCGCGAACGCCTACCGGCGCGAGCACGTCCCCGCACGCCTCGGCTACAACAACCCCGACACCGTCGGCGACGTCGTCGTCATCCTCGACCGCGGCTACATCTTCAGTTCCCGCCCCGAAGCCCCCATCGTCCCCATCGAAGAGATCGGCGGCCCGCTCGGCATGCACGGGTACGACGTCGAAACCAACCCCGAGATGTACGGCTTCTCCGTCATCTGGAGATACCCCACGCCCCTCGGCGGCCTCGACCTCGGACGCGTCGACTACACCCAGATCCACCCCACCATCTGCCGCATCCTCGGCATCGAACCCGCCCCCGACGCCACCGGCACCCCGCTCGAACTCGAACCCGCCGCCCAGCCCGCCGCCCGCTGAAGACAGCCCCGTCCCCACGCAACGCCACGAATCAGCGCACGCCCACGCCTTGCCCCGGCCCGCCCCGGCGCTTCAATGCCCCATGAGCCAGACCGACACCCCACGCGAGCGACGCGACCACGGGCCCGAACTGCCCGAAGTCAAGATGCACCTCCACCCGCCCGCCGACCCCGGCGTCGGCGTCGTCGTCGAAAACAAACGCTGCACCGCGCGAAAATCCGCCAGCTTCGTCCGACACGTCGCGATCGACGTCAGCAAGACCAGCCTCGCCGGCAACTTCCGAGCCGGACAAAGCTTCGGCGTCATCCCGCCCGGCCAGGACGAACGCGGCCGCCCCCATAAGCTCCGCCTCTACTCCATCGCCAGCCCCTCCAAAGGCGAAGACGGGCAGGGCCACGTCCTCGCCACCACCGTCAAGCGAACCATCGACGAGCACTGGGAGACCGGCAAGCTCTTCCTCGGCGTCGCCAGCAACTACCTCGCCGACCTCCAGCCCGGCGACGAGATCCGCGTCACCGGGCCCAGCGGCAAGCGCTTCCTCACCCCCGCCCATCCTGAAGATCACGACTACATCTTCTTCGCGACCGGCACCGGCATCGCCCCCTTCCGCGGCATGATCCACGACCTCCTCGACGCCGGCGCCCAGAGCCGCGTCACTTTGGTCATGGGCGCCGCCTACGCGACCGACCTGCTCTACCACGCCGACCTGCTCCGCCTCGAGCAGGAGCACGAGAATTTCACCTACCTCACCGCCATCAGCCGCGAGACTCAGGGCGACGGGCACGACCCCCTCTACGTTCAGGACCGCCTCCGCACCCACCAGGACCACTTCCTCCCCCAGCTCGAGACCGACCGGGCCCTGATCTACGTCTGCGGCATCGCCGGCATGGAGCTCGGCATCTTCCAGCAACTCGCCCGCCTGCTCCCCCCGAGCCGCCTGGACCGCTTCCTCCGCTGCGATTCCAAGGCCCTGAGCCAGGTCGAGCACTGGGAGCGTCGCATGATCCACAAGGAAGTCGCCCCCACGAGGCGCGTCTTCCTGGAGGTGTACTGACGGGCACGCCGACCACCGGAACACCCGGGCGGAGGAACACCCGTGCCCGCGGTTCGGTTGACCGTCCCGGAGCCGGCTGGTAGCTTTCGAGCCCGCGCCGGGTGTGGTCCCGGGGGGGGCGACGGACAAAGATGCTCCGGGAGCTCGCCCCCACCCGGAAACGGGCGAACCCCATCCGAGCGGTCTGGAACGACCGGGCTGGAACGGACCCGGGGCTAGGACTGGGCTGGAACAGGGGTCCCCGCGGGCCCGAACCGTGCAGGGCCCGCCGCGTTTGGGCGGGCAGGACTTGAACCGTGCGACCGCCAAGCCGCGGCTGACGCACCGAGGAACACCGACCTTGGGCCAGACCACGACCCGACACCGACGCCCCGCCCGCCCGTTGCTCCGCCGGTCGGCCCGCGCCTTCCGTCCCCGGCTCCTCCTCGCGTCGGTGGTCGCCGTCGCGATGGTCGCCCTCACTCCCCACGCCGCTCTCGCCCAAGCGAACGAGCTCCCCGCGGAGGTTGTCACCACGACGCGGCTGACGGGCGAGCAGGAGCAGGCCGTCCGCGCGTTCGCCCGCCAGCAGGCGGAAGAGCTGGGCAGCGCCGACGCCGAGATCCGACGCCGCGCCCGCGGGCGGCTTCTTCGCCCGCTCGCGACGCCCAACGCCTCCGTCTCCTTCCGCCTCGCCTACAGCGGGGCGCTGATGCCCGAGCTCGACCGCCTCGCCCGCCAGAGCGAGATCGAGATCCGCCTGAACGCGATCCGCGTTGCGGGCGAGCTCGCGACGCAGGACTCCAGCGACCTGATCCTCCGGGCCCTCGACGCCGACGCGACCGAGGTCCGGATCATGGGCTCCTACGCCCTCCGGCGCACGTTTGAGTCGCTCGCGACCCAGCCCCCGGCCCTCGCCGAAGGGCGCGTCCGATCGCTGCTCGACCGGGCCGCCGCGATGGTCGAGCGCGAGCCCGACCCGCTCGCGTTCGACTCGGCCGTGCGCACGCTCGCCGCCGCCGGACGCATCGCACGCCCCAACCTCAACCTCCGCAACGACGCGTATCGGCGCCTCGCCGAGAGCGTGAGCGAGCGGATCCGCGCCAACCCGATCCCGCGCGACGCGCTCGGCGTCATGCGCACCGGCGAGGCCCTGCTCGACGTGCTCCGCTCGGTCGAGAGCCTCGACACCCGCGCCGCGATCGCCGCCGGTGGCTTCGCGGGCGACGCCCTCGCGATGGTCCGCGACGCGCTCGCCTCCGACGCCGCCCTGCCCGCCTCCGATCGCGAACGCCTGGTCAGCCTCGCTCAGATCGTCGAAGCCGTGGTCTTCTTCGCCCGCACCGTCGCCGACCCGAGCCAGACCCCCGAGCCGACCAACCACGCCACCAGCCTCCGCGATCACGGCGATCTCGACCGCTTCAACGCTGGCCTCGAACGCGACCTCATCGGCGCCAACGGCGCCCTCACCCGTCGCCCCTTCGGCTTCAACGCCGACCGATTCGAGCAACGCTAACTTCCGCGTATCGCAGCGCCGGAGCTCGATCGAACGGCGAAACCCGGTGTCTCGAAGACCCCCGTCCATCCGATCGCATCACGCCCTGTGCCCATGCAGCGCGACCCACGCCACGCTCACCCGTGACGCGTCGCCCGCGCCTCAGCTCCGCGGCTCCAGCCCGCGCAGCAGACGCCCGTACGCCACCGCCTTGCTCACCACTTCCGTCATCCGCTCTTTGACAACGTACTTGTCGCCGGACGTCAGGGTCACGACCGTATCCGGGTTCTCTTCGACCACGCGGATCAGTTCCGCGTTCAGAACGAACCGCCCGCCGTTTAATCGCGTTACCGTGATCACCGCACAAACCCTCCAACGATCACACCCGAGCCACTCGGCTCACCGACCCAGCACCAGCAACTGCTGGAGCAGGTCATCGGAGGTCTGAATCACGCGGCTCGAAGCCGAGTACCCCGTCGAAGCCAGGATCAGGTTGATGAACTCCTGCCCGAGATCGACGTTGCTCAGCTCCAACGCCCCGCCGATGACCCGACCGGACCCCAGCGCCGCCGCGTTCACGACCACCGGGTTCCCGGCGTTCGGGCCGACGTCGTACAGATTCCCCCCGACCTCGACCAGCCCGGCGTCATTGGTGAACGTCGCGAGCGGGATCGCCCCGATCGTGCGCGTCAGCCCGTTGGTGAACGCCCCGGTGATCACGCCGTCCGGGCCCACGCCGAAGTCGCTCAGCGTCCCGATCGGCGCCCCGTCGCGGAACGTCGCCCCGAGCTGCGAACGCGCGTCGGCGAGCGACGTCACGTTGTCCCGCTCGCTCTGAAAGAACAGATTGAAGTTCAGCGGCGTCGCCGCACCCGTCCCTGCGCGATCGATGTTCACCGCGATCGGCGCCTGATCCAGAAGCTGCCCGTTCGTGTCAAAACGCACGGTGCCGGTGCCCACCGCGTCCTCGAGCCCCTGGTTCCCGGGGCTCTCGACATAGTAACGCCAGGTCGTCCCCGCCATCCCGCGCCCTTCGAGCACCATCGATACGTCCACCGTCACCGGCGAGCCCAGCGAGTCGTAAACCACGAACGAGGTCCGCACCGATTCCCCGTCGGCCGACGCCGCTTTCTCCACCATGAACGGCGAGCGGACCAGTTCCCCCGTCGGCGAAAGCAGGCGCAGGTCCGTCGCCTCGATCGTCAGGTCGTTGACCCCGCCCGCGTTGCCCACGATCTCGATCACGCCCCCCGCGCCGTCCAGCGTCACGCCCGGCGTGCGCCCGTCCGGGTTCGCCCCCGTCGCGCCCTGCAAGCCCATCGCCGCGTTCAGAAACGCCATCAGGTCCTCGACTGTGGTCGCCGGGTTGATCGCGAGTTGCTTGGTGGGGAGCAGACGCCCGTCCCCTTTCTGCACCGCCCGCGTCTCGAAGACCTGCCCGTCGGCGAACAGCGGCACGCCCGAGCCCGGCAGGGCCGGGTCCTCGATCTCCGTCAGCAGGCTCGCTACTTCGAGCAGGTTCCCCGCGTTCGCAGGGTTGGTCGCCCCCGCGATCAGACGCAGCCCCGCGTCCACCGCGCCCATCAGCCGGTTGAGCGAGCCCTGCGTCGGCATCGCGCCGTCGGCGTCCAGGTTCCCGCTCATGCGCACGTTCCGCGTCGCTTCGGCGATCGTCAGCGTCCCCAGCGGGATCTCAACCGGGCGCAACGCGCCCTCGAGCACGTTGTTCTCCCCGTCGACGCCGTAGCCCATCAGGACCTCGCCGCCGACGGTCGTGAGCACGTTGTTCTCGTTCGGACGGAACGCCCCGGCGCGGGTGAACAGCGTCTGCCCGCCGCGATCGACGATGAAAAAGCCCTTGCCGTCGATCGCCATGTCGCGTTGATCGCCGGTGACGTTGAGCCCGCCCGAGGACATGTCGCGCTGGGTGCCGCCGATGCGCACGCCGAGCCCGATCTGCGTCGGGTTCGTCCCGCCGCTCCGGGCGCTCGGCTCGGAGCCGATGCCGATCGAGTGCGAGAACTGCGTCTCGAACATCATGCGCGACGACTTATACGCCGTGGTGTTGACGTTCGAGATGTTGTTGCCGATCACCTCGACGTTCCGCCCGTTGGCGTTCAGCCCGCTGAGGCCCGTGAACAACGATGTCGTCAGACCCATGACCAATCTCCGCCACGCGGCGAGCCCGCCGCGGCTTTGTCTCTCCAGACCCTCAACCCGCCCGCTTCGCCAGCATCTCCAGCACCGATTTCGACGCACGCGGCAGCCCGCCCCCGCCGGGCACCGGCACCACCTTCGCCGCCTCCTCGGGCCCCCCGGCGCCTATCGCGCCGCCCGCGTGCACCACCGCGTCGATCCGCGTCAGCACGTCCCCTTCATCCAGCACCACCTCGCGCGTCACCGTCCGGCGCAGCACGTCCACCTCGAACGCACGCCCGTCGATCGTCACCAGCGCGTTCGTCGCGCCCTGGCTCTGCGCCTTGTCGAGCGCGAGGCCAAGTCGCGCGAGCTGGTCCTCGCTCAGCTCGATCGCCTCGCCCCGAGCCAGCCGCACCGGCAGGTCGCTCTTGATCAGCCCCGCCCCGGCCTTTTCCAGCAGCGCCCCGAACGACACGCCCCCGGGCGAGCCGGCCCCCTGCGTTTTGACAGCGCCCGACGCCGGGCGTGCGCCGCCGAGCGCTTCCATCAGGCGCTCGCCGACCCGCTCCTGCCCGCTCACGGCGTCTGCTCCGCGTCGTCATCATCCTCGTCCGGGGCGGGATCGTCCGCGCCGTCCGGATCGGTGCTGCCGCCCGAGCCGAACGGGTCGCCGAAGAGCACATCCTCGGTCACGATCTCGTCCACCTGCGACATCTTCACCCGCGCCCCGTCCTGGAGGTTCAAAATCGCCCCGTCGGCGGTCCGCGTCACGCTGACGACATAATCGATCACGCGCGTGTTGTTCGTGTCGAGCCCGGAAACGATCTTCCCGATCAGCCCCGCGGCCGACGCCAGCTCGTTCTGCGCCACCAGCGCCCCGAGTTGCCTCCCGAGCGCCTCGTTGCTCTCGATGCTGCGCAGGTCGCTGAGCTGCTGGATCAACGCCGAGGTGTCCTGCGGCTCGAACGGGTCCTGCTGCGACAGCTCCGTCAGCACGATTTTCATGAACTGTTCCGACGACAACGCGTCGAACCCGTTCGTCCCGCTCGTCTTCGGCGCTACGCCGTTCAATGCCTCGACCACGGACATGCGCACACCTCCCGCAGAACCCAGGCGGCCCCGCCACGCTCACGCACCGATCGCGCCCGGGCGCGTCGCTCGCGCCCGTCAACCCCGGCGCGCCGCGCGCACCGAACAGGTCAGACGATCCGGTCCAGACGCACCACGGCTCCGCCGCTCGGCGCTGCGTTCTGCGGGGCTCCGCCCCGATCCTCACCGCCCGGCCCGGCCTCCGCCGTGCCGACCGCGGGTGGTGCGTCCGTGTCGTCCGTGACACGAACGCGACGTCCCTCGGCGTGCGCATCTCTCGCGCCCGCCCGCCCGCCGGGATCCTCCCGGCCGCTCCCCGACGATGACGGGTCGTCCCCGCCCCCGCCGAGCCCTCTCTCACGCGAGCCCGACCCGCCCGAGCCTCCTTGCTCGTGCGCCTGGCCCGCCTCCGCCCCTCTGCCGCCCGCGCTCCACGCCGGCTGCACCGTGATCCGCTCCACCGCGAGGCCCTTGCTCTCCAGCGCGGCCCGCAGCGTCTCCACCGAACGTTCCAGCAACCGCTGTGCCTGTTCGCTCGTCGGCTCAAACGTCGCCTGCACCCGAGCCCCCTGCACCGAGAGCCGCACCGTTAACGCGCCGAGCGCGTCCGGCGCGAGCCGCATCGTTACCGAACCCCCCTGCTGACGCAAAGCCGCGAACAACCCCCGCTGCACCTGAGCCGCGAGCTGCGCCTCCTGACCGCGCGACGGCGCCGGCGCTCCGGGCTTGGTCGCGACCGTCGGCCCGGGGCGCGAGCCCTCGCTTCGCCCGGTCGCCGCGATCGCGTTCGGCGCTGCCGCCTGCGCCGCGCCCGGCGACGGAGGCGCCGCACCCGCTCCGCGAGCCGGGACCACCCCCGAAACACTCGGCGTCCATACCGAAGCCCCGGGCGATGATGGAGCCCCGCCATGCCCACCGGCGCTCGACGCCGGCGCGTGCTGCCCTTGCTCGGACGGGTGTTCCTGGCGGCCCTGCCCGTGCCGATCACCGTGCGGCGTTGTTTGAGACGTGCTTGGTTCGCCGAGCGACGATGACGCTCGGGCGGGCGCGTTCGGCGGCGCGGGCTCGCCGGTTCGATCGATGGCGTGTGCGCGAGCCGCACCCGCCGTCAGCGGGCGGCTCCCGCCCACCTCCGGGCGTGCAGCCTGCTCGGCGATGACGCGTCCCTCGGTCGGCTGTGTCAGCGATGCCGCCGCACGCTCGCCCGCGGTCATCGGCGCGTGCTTCGCCGCCCCTTGCCCCGCGGGCGAGACGCCCCGCTCGCCCATCGCGTCGGTCTGATCGCCGAGCGCGGCCCCGATCCGGAGCAGCTGCGACGAGGCCGCGTGCGAGGTGAGCTGCGCGCCGAATAACTGGGCGAAGACCGCACCCGAAGCCTCCTCCGGCGCAGTTTCTGCGTTGCCAAGTGAGCGTTCCGTGCGCACAACGCGCAACCCGTGCAGCCCACCCTGCAGCGTTGTCCCCCGGTCCTGTGTGCTGTGGTTGCTCGCTGCGTTCGCCGTCACACGCCCTGCCTCTCCGGATCACGGGGCCCGAGCCCCTTCATCCGGAGACGCTCCAGCAATTCCGCGGCCAGTTCCGGGTCGCGCTCCACGAACGAGTCCATCAAGCGCGTCCGCTGGCGGTCCGGCAACGCGTCGATGTACAGCACCGCGCGGGTCACCCCGTCCTCGCGATCCCCCGTCCCGAGCCCGTCGGCCGACACGCCCGCGATGATCTGCTCCAGCATCTCCCGCGCCGGATCCGCCTTCAGCCCTGCGAGCACGCTCAACGCCTTGCGGAACTGCGCGCTCCCCTCGATCTCCTCGATCCGCCCGCGCACCAGTTCGAACGCGCGACGCTCCTGCTCAAGCTGCTCCCGCTCGCGGTCGATCGCGACCCGCTCGCGACGGAGCGTCCGCGTCAGGTCGTCGATCTCGCGCCGTGTGCGTTCGATCCGCTGCCGGTCCAGGCGCGTCGCGTCGGTGTGCTGCGCCACGAGCTCCGGCGAGCTCAGGGGCACCGCGCCGGGCGTGCCCGCCGGGGCCCCGAGCTCCGGATCCGCGCCGTGCGGGAGCCCGGCGAGCAACGCCTCGGCCTCCGCATCCGCCGTCGCCTGCTCGCGCGCCACGCGCGCCCGCTCGGCCGTCTCCGTCTCGCTGAGCAGGTCCCGGATTTGCTCCAGCCGCGAGATCGACAGGCGATCCGTCGCCGTCAGATACCCCGCCAGCGCAAGCAGCGCAAGGATGTTCGCAGCCGCCACCACGCCGATCGCTGTCCACAGCGTTTTCATCCCGCGCCTCCCGTGCGCCCGTGGCGCATGACGACCAGGTCATCCATCGCCGCCGCCTCGGCCCGCGCTTGCGCCCGGCGCCACGCCTCGAACCGCGACTCACGCAGCAGCTCCATCGCCCGGCGTTCGCCCGCCGCCTTTAGAAGCAACGCGCGTGCCGATTCCAACCTTTTCAGCACCCCTGCGAGCTCGATCGCCGCCCGCTGCGCCGCGGCCGTCCGCCCGAGCGACGCGCTCGCCTGGCGGCGCAGCATCCCGACGTCGAGCGTGGCACCCGGCGCCACGCTCGCGCCCGCGCGCCACGCCGCCCGTTCTTCATCGATCCCGCGCTGGTGCCCCCGGATCACGCCTTCCAGCCGCAGACGCTCGCGCTCCAGCACGGCCACCTCGCGCTGACGCTGCTCCTCCGCGGCGCGACGCTGACGCAGCACGGGATCGAGTTCGAACCGGAACGTCGCCACCGGTTACGCCCCCCGCCCTGATGCCGCGCCCGTTGGCGCCGCGAGGCGCTGCGCCGCGGCCTCCGCGACCGCGATCAGCCGGTCGCACGCCGGCTTGAACGCCTCGACCTCGTCCCCGCCCTGACGCATGAGCGCCTCGATCGCCGGCTGCACGTCGATCGCCGTGTCCGTCTCCGCGTTCGACCCCCGCGCGTACGCGCCGATCCGCACCAGTTCCTCCACCTCGCGGTAGAGCGCCAGCATCCGCAACGCCGAGCGACGCGCCGACGCGTGCGCCGCGTCGCTCACCTCGTCCGCCACGCGGCTGACCGAGTCCAGGACGTCGATCGCCGGAAAGTGCGCCCGCTGCGCGAGCCTGCGGCTCAGCACGACGTGACCGTCCAGGATCCCCCGCGCCGCGTCCGCGATCGGCTCGGTCATGTCGTCGCCCTCGACCAGGATCGTGTACAGACCCGTTACGCTCCCGCCGCCAGCCTCGCCCTCCATCGCCCCGGCGCGCTCCAGCAGCACCGCCATCTGCGCGAACACGCTCGGCGTGTACCCCTTCGTCGCCGGCGGCTCCCCCGCGTTGAGCCCGACCTGACGCTGCGCGTGCGCGAACCGCGTCACCGAATCCATCATCAGCAGCACGTGCCGCCCGCGCTCGCGGAAGAACTCGGCCGCTGTGCACGCGAGCTTGGCCGCACGCAGACGCATCGGCGGGCTCTCGTCCCCGGTCGCGACCACCACCACCGACCGCGCCAGCCCCTCGGGCCCGAGCGCGTGCTCGATAAAGTCCCGCACCTCGCGCCCGCGCTCGCCGATCAGCGCGATCACGTTCACGTCCGCGTCGGTCCGGCGTGCGATCGTGCCCAGCAGCGTGCTCTTGCCCACGCCCGGGCCGGCGAAGATCCCGAGGCGCTGCCCGCGCCCCATCGGCATCATGAGATCGATCGCGCGCACGCCCGTCCGCAAGGGCTCGGTGATCCGCTTCCGTGACATCGGGCCGATCGGTGGCGGATCGAGCGGGCGTGCGACGGCCGCCGGCACCCCGCCCCGCCCGTCGATCGGTCGCCCCAGCCCGTCTACGACGCGCCCGAGCAGGCGCTCACCCACGGGCGCGATCGGCGTCGCCTGCTCGCTGCGCACGTCGTCGCCCGGGCGGATCCCGGCGTTCGCGCCCAGCAGCATGACGATCGCGTGCGAAGCCGTGAACCCGACGACCTCTCCGAGCACGGGCGCCTGCTCACCCCGCGCCTCGCCGATCGAGACCAGCGAGCCGACCGGCATCGGCAGGTCCGTCACCAGCACGGTCATCCCGCGCACCTCGCCGACGCGACCGACGACCATGATCGGCTCTAGGCGTCGCCCCGACGCGATCTCGGCCGACAGCAGGCTCACGCCGCCGCCCCCCGCGACGCGTCGCCCCCATTGCTCTGACGCTTATCCGCATCGCCCGCATCGCTCTCCCGCCTGTCCGCGTCGTCCTCGCTCGCCAGCAGTTCTGGAGAGTCCTCCCGCGGCGGCGAGAGCAGCTCCCGTGCGCCCGGCATCGCGGCCTCCACCGCGCGCTCGAGCTGCGTCCGGATCGTCGCGTCGATCCGACCGCCCCCGACGCAACGCGCCACGCAAGACCCACGCTCCATGTGCTCGTCGGTCACCAGGCTCGCGTGCGAGGCGGCCTCCAGCTCGCGCGTCAGACGCGACAACGCCTGGCTCGCGAGCGTCATGTCCGCCGGGTGCACCGCGATCTCCAAAGCCGTCGGCTTGACCACCTGGCGGAGCACCGCCTCGAGCTGCGCCGACGCCACGCCACGATCGACCTCCACCGTCCGCTTGGTCACACGCTCGGCCAGCACCAACGCCAGCTCCAGCACGTCCTGGCGTGCCGAAAGCAGCATCGCGTCCCGTTCCACTTCAAAAGCCGACAACGCCGACTCCCAGTTCTGGATCAGGCGTTCAAGCGCCTCCCCGTGCGCACGCACGGCCTCGGCCCGCCCCAGTTCCTTCCCCTGCGCCAGCCCCTCCGCGCGACCCGCCGCGCGACCCGCCTCGAAGCCGTCGGTCCGCGCGCCCTCGATCAGACGCTCCCGCTCGGCCCGCGCCTCGGCGAGGATCTTCGACGCCTCCTCCCGCGCCGCCTCGCGCAGCATCTCCCCCCGGCGCTCCATGTCGCCGAGGTCCATGACACGCGCTTCCCGCGTCAAACGATCCAGATCCGCGCGCTTGATCAACGCCACAACAACCCCTCAGCCTCGCCCCGCTCGCGTGCCACTCAGACCACCAGTTCCGTGTCCCCGCCGCGTCCCTGGATGATCACCTCCCCGGCCTCCTCCAGGCGACGCACGATGTCCACGATCCGCTGCTGCGCCGCCTCCACATCGCTCACACGCACCGGGCCCATGTACTCCATGTCCTCCTTGATCAGGCTCGACGCGCGCTCCGACATGTTCGTGAAGATCTTCTGCTGCAGCTCTGTGCTCGCCGTCTTGAGCGCCAGCGACAGCTCTTCGTTCTCCACTTCCTTCAGCACCGCCTGGATGCCCTTGTCGTTCACAAGCAGGATGTCCTCGAACACGAACATCAGGCGACGGATCTGCTCGACCAGGTCCGGGTCCTCCGCTTCCAAACCCTCCATGATCGACTTCTCGGTCGCCCGGTCGGCCAGGTTCAGGATCTCCGCGACCGTCTCCACGCCGCCCGCTTTCTCCATGCTCTGCAGCAGCATGTTGCTCAGGCGGCTCTCCAGCCCGCGCTCCACCTCCCGGATCACCTCCGGGTTGGTCTGCTCCATGTTCGCCATCCGCTTGATCACCTCGACCTGCTTCTGCATCGGCAGCCCGACCAAGATCTCCGCCGCCTTATGGTGCGGCAGGTGGCAGATGATCAGCGCGATCGTCTGCGGGTGCTCGTCCTGGATGAACGTCAGCAGGTTCTCGCTCTCGGCACGCTGCAAAAAGCTGAACGGCGTCTTCTGCACCTGCGTCTGGATCTGCTGCAGCACACGCTCGGCCATCTTCGGGTCCAGCGAGTTCTGCAGCACCATCTTCGCGTATTCCAGGCTCCCCTCCGACGCGTTCCGAGACGCGATCGACAGGTGGTAGAACTCCTCCACCACCGCCGCCGACAGCGGCGGCGGCACGCGACCCAGGCTCGCCAGCTCCCGCGTCACCTCTTCCACCGACTCGTTCGGCAGGCTCCGCAGCACGCCCGCCGCCTCGTCCGGGCCCACCGCCAGCAGCAGGATCGCCGCCTTGGTCAGCGGCTCCAGCTCCGCCGGGTTCGACGGCAACTTTTCATAAGGCTTCCGAGCCAACGCCGACCCCCAAGCTCACAACGCCCACCATCAACCCGCGACCACAACGCCCCGCACGCCAGAGCTCACACTCAATAGTCGTCCACCTGGATCCAGCGGTTCAGCAGCTTCGCCGCGACCTGCGGCTCGTTCCGCACCATCTCCGCCACCTGATCGAGCATTTTCGAGCTCCGCACATCGTCGTCCCCCACCTCGATGCCCGTCATCGGCGCGTCGCCTTCTTCCGCCTCGCCCACCAGGTCCGTGTTGGTCTCCAGCGTCGGGGGGATGCCGACCAGCTCCGCCGCCGTCGGCAGGTCCACCCGCTTCGACGCCTTACGAACCATCAGCAGCATCATCACCACCGCGAAGCCCGCCAGCCCGAGCACGAGCACCTGCGAAACCAACCCGCCCGGCCCCAGCCCGAGATCGCCCCCCCCGCCCGAGCCGCCCCCAGCGATCATCCCGAATAAGCCGCCCGGCGAGCCGGTCATCCCCGGGACCGCAAAGTCCAGCGGCACCATCGCAACCGCGAGCTGCGCCGCCGCCTCCTCCGCCGTCGTCACGCCCCCACCCGCCGACATCGCCAGCACGTGCGGCAGCACCGTCTGGCGGATCCGCGGCTCCACCTCCGCGAACGCTTCTTCCAGTTCCTCGGGCGTCGGGCCCGCCGCCCGCGCGGGCGCGCCGTCCTCGCCCTCGCCCGCCTCCGCCGGCGGGCGTGTGAACGCGATCAGCTCTGCCACGTATGAACGCGGGATGTTGATGCTCACCGCGACCCGCGTCGGCATCCCCCGCGGATCGCTGATCCGCTCGACCTGCTGACCCGGGAACGCGTTGAACTCGATCTCGTCGTCCGCGCGCTCGTACGCCGTCCCCGAGCCCCCGCCCGTGTTGATCTCCGCCGACTGGTTGCTCCGCATCCCGGGCTCGGCCGAGGTCGCCCGTCGCTCCTGATTCTCGCTCTGGTTCCGCTCGCGCAGCGCCAGGTTCAGCGTCCCCTCGCCCTCGGGCAGGTAGCTCCGCGTCTCGCGGTTCACTCGCGTCACGTCCACCTGAGCCGTCACCGCGACCTGCACGCCCGGGATGTACCCGAGCAGGTCCAGCAGCTTCTCACGCGTCATCGTCTCGATCCGCGAGGCGTGCTCGATGTACGTGCTCGGCACGATGTCGTCCGGATCCGACGGGCGACGGCTCCGCCCCGTCGCCGCATCGATCACACGAACGTTCCGGACGTCCAGCCCCGCGCGGCTCCACGCCACCAGCTCCGCGATCGCGTCCACCATCCCCTGGCTCAGCCCGCTCCCGCTCTCCGGCTGCACCACCACCGAAGCCGTCGGCGTCCGCACCACGCGACCGATCCCGTTCGCCTCCGGCACGTCGAGCTGCACCTCCGCCCGGCGCACGCCGCGAACCTTCTCGATCATCCGAGACAGCTCGTTCTGCGTCGCGATCACGAAGAGCTGCTCGTTCTGACGACGGCTGTTCTGCCAGCTCTGACGCTCGCTCAGGTTCGTATAAAGAATCTGCTCGCCGTCGGCCGGCAGCGCCCGGTTCGCCGCGAGCTGCACCATCGCCCGGTGCTGATCGCTCGCGGTCACCATCAGCCGCCCCTGGCGAGACTCGGCCGAGATCCCCGCCGACGCCAGCGTCACCTCGGCCCGAGACATCTCCTCGGCCGTCGCGCCCGGCAGCAGCTCCACCATCGCCGGGCGACCCGCGTACTGGCCCACCACGAACAGCGTCATCACCAGAATGACAGCAAGGCTCCCGATCAGGAGCTTCTGCGTCGCGGTCATCTGACCGAGCTGTTCGCGAATGGTCGCCAGCGCGCCCCGCAGCCGCTCCGGCATCGTCGGCCTCCTTGCCAGGGTTCATGCGCGATCCTCGCGCCCCCTCGCAAGCCGCCAACAGCACAACCCCGCGCCGACGGCTCGCACCGTCAACTTCGGCTCCACCATCCCAAATGCTTGAAAGTGCGCCCCGAAGCGCAAAGACCGCGCAGAACCCGCGCTCACGCGCACCTTCCGCCGCCCACCAGCCACGCCCGGATCAGCCCCGCTTCACGCGGCTCAGATCCGGACCTGCTGGATCTCCTGGTACGCCTCGACCACCTTGTTCCGAACCGCCTGCAAGCTCTGGAACGCCAGGTCCGCCTTCTGCGTCGCCTGGATCACGCCCTCGACGTCGCCACGCCGACCGGCTTGCAGATCCTCGACCGCCCGCGTCGCGTCGGCCTGTAACTTGTTGACCTGCTTGAGGTTCTCGAGCAGCACGTCCTTGAACGCCGCGCCGCCCTCGCCCCCGGCGCGAGCCCCCGCGCCCGCCGCCGCGTTCGGGCGGACGCCCCCGTTGCCACCGATCAGCCCGACTGGGTCGCTCATCGATCAACTCCACTCGCCGCCGAACACCCGGCGCTCACGCGCCCGGCCCCCGGGGAGGCTCTCTCGTTGCTCCACTCACGCCAGCAACCGCAACGCCTGTGCCAGCATCTGCTTGGTCACCTCCGCCGCCTGCACGTTCGCCTCGTACGCCCGCACCGCCTGCATCGAGTTGATCGTCTCGATCGCCGGGCTGATATCCGGCACCATCACGATCCCCCGCTCATCGGCAAAGGGGCTCGTCGGATCGTACCGCGCCCGCAGCGCCTCCTCGTTCACGTGGATCCGCTCGACGTGGACACCCATCGCCCGCCCGTCCCGCGTCGGGCTCGTGGGGTCGCCCGGGGCGAACATGACTTCGCGCCGCTTGTACGGCTCATACTCCCCCGCCGCGTTGAGCAGCGTCTCGCTGTTCGCCAGGTTCGCTGCGATCGCGGCGTGGCGCGTCCGCTGGGCGACCATGCCGCTGACCGAGATATCCAAAGATCCCCACACGCTTCAGCCCCTTTCAGACGCCCCGCCGACGCGATCACTCACCCCACCCGCTCGCCGAGCGCCGACTGCAAACGCAGCGTGTGGCTCCGGAGCAGGTCGCTCGCGAGCCGGTACACGCCGTAGTTCTCGGTCAGGTCCTGCATCATCCGCTCCAGGTCGCGGTCGTTGCGGTCGTGGAACAGGATGTTCCCGCTGGTCGTCTGCGGCTGGATCATCAGCTCCCCGCGATCCCCCACGCGCAGCTCCCGCGAGGATTCGAGCTGCAACGCCCCGAACGAGCCGCCGCTGCGCCCGCGACGACGGTCGATCGCCTCGCCCAGCACCGTCTGGAAGTGGGCCGGCGAAACGTCCAGCGGGCGAAAGTTCGGCGTCTCCGCGTTCGCGATGTTGTGCGCGATCAGCTTCTGACGCTGCCCCGCGAACGACATCGTCGCCCGCAGCGAAGGCAAGGCCCCAGCGTTGGTGATCTGATCGATAAACATGCCGCCAGAAGACCTCCGCCAAACCCCACGCAACCCGCGTGCCGCCTCACTCAACGCCAAGGAAGCGTTCCCCTTCGCCCCTCCCCCTTCTCCCCCCTAATGCCTAATGCCTATAATGCCTAGTGCCTAGTGCGTTCCCCTAGAGCCCCGCCTCCACCAACTCCTGCTCCTTCCACTTCTTCAGCTTGAGCCCCAGCGTCCGCACCCCGATCCCGAGCGCCCGCGCCGTCTTCTGCCGGTGCCCGTTGAACGACCGCAGGCGGCTCACGATCACCTCACGCTCGATCTGCTCCAGCGTCTTCTCCCCGGGCTCCATCGGCTTCGGCTCCACCGTCGTCCCCGACGACAAACCGTCCGAATCCGACAACGACCCGAGACGGAACGCCTCCGGCGCATGACCGTTCGGCACCTGCGGCACATACGCCCCGCTCGACGAATCCACGTACGACCCCTGCAAACCGCCCGACCCCTGCGACATCCCGCCCAGCCCGCTCGCCGCACGCGGGCACAGCCAGCCCTCGATCAGCCCCCGCGTCACCCGCGCCGTCGCGCCCCGGCTCGTCCCCGCCCCGCTCAGCACCACCGCCCGCTCGCAGATGTTCTGCAGCTCACGCACGTTGCCAGGCCACGGGTACGCCTCCAGCAACGCCAGCGCCTCCTCGGTGAACACCGCCGGCGTTCGCCCCTCCCGCGCCGCGATCGTCGCCGCGAAGTGCCCCACCAGCTCCGGGATGTCCTCCGCCCGGTCCCGCAGCGGCGGCAGGTGGATCGGCAGCACGTTCAGCCGGAAGAACAGGTCCTGGCGGAACTCACCGGCCGCCACCGCACGCGGCAAATCCCGGTTGCTCGTCGCGACGACCCGCACGTCCACCCCGATCGGCGTGCTCGAGCCCACCCGCTCGAACGTCCGCTCCTGCAGAATCCGCAAGAGCTTCGCCTGCAGACGCGGGCTGATCTCGCTGATCTCATCCAGCAGCAGCGTGCCGCGGTCGCTGAGCTCGAACCGCCCCTTGCGCAGGCGTTCCGCGCCCGTGAACGCGCCTTTTTCGTGCCCGAACAGCTCGCTCTCGAGCAGGCTCTCGCTGAGGGCCGCGCAGTTGACCGCGAGGAACGCCTCGTCCGTGCGCGGGCTCAGCTCGTGCACCGCCCGCGCGACGACCTCCTTGCCGGAGCCGCTCTCGCCGACGATGAGCACCGTCCCCGCGCTCGCCGCGACCGCGATGACCTGTTCCTTCACGCGCCGCATCGCGGGCGAGGAGCCGATGAGCCGCCCGAGCCCGCCGCCGCCGGTCGGGTTGCCGCCGGGCCCGCCCGACGCCGCGCCCTGCTCGCTCGCCCCGGCCCGAAGCACGGCGTTCTCCCGCACGATCTTCGCGTGCGCGATCGCCCGCTTGACCGCGATCACCAGCTCGTCGCCCTCGAACGGCTTGGTGATGTAATCGAACGCGCCGCGCTTGATCGCCTGCACCGCCGTCTCGATCGTCCCGAACGCCGTCATGAGCACGACCGGGATCGCGTCGTCCAGCCCACGCAATCGCTCAAGCAGCTCCATGCCCGTCATGCCGGGCATCTTGAGATCCGTCACGACCGCGTCCGGTCGCCTCCGGGCGGCCGTCTCGACCGCCTGCTCCCCGCCGCTCGCCGCGACCACCTCGAAGCCCGCGCGCCGCAGCGTCGAGCCGACGCTGTCGCGCATCATTTCCTTGTCGTCCACGACCATGACCAGGCTCATCTTCGCCGCTCCTCCGCCCCGTCCATGAGGCGTCATTCGTGCGCCGCCGGCTCGACCGCCGGCAGCACGATCTCGAAACGGGCGCCGCGAGCGCCCGCCTCATCCTCCGCGTTGTTCCGAACTTCCACCCGCCCGCCGTGCGCATCCGCGATGCGGTGCACGATCGACAGCCCCAGCCCCGTCCCCGTCGCCCGTGTCGTAAAGAACGGGTTGAACATCCGATCGATCACGTCCCGGGTCACGCCCGGGCCCGAGTCGCGGACGACCAGCGCCACCTCGTCGCGACCGTCCGCGTCCGTGCGCACTTCCGCGTCCAGCGTCAGCCGTCGGGGGGCGACCTCGCCCTCCGCAGCCGCTTCCAGCCCGTTCCGCACGACGTTCACGAGCGCCTGGTGCGTCAGGTGCGGGTCGCACCAGCACTCCACGCCCTCGCCCAGCCCGCCGCCGATCTCCACGCCAACGCACAAGTCGCGGCACGCGTCGAGCGCCCGCGCAAACAGCACCCCCGCCTCGCACGCCCGCGACTGCACGCGGACCTCGCGGGCGAAGTGCAGCACGTCGGTCACGATCGCGTCGGCCGCACGCACGGCGCTGGCGATCTTTCCCGCGCACGCCCGCTGCTCGGGCATCGACGCCAGGTCCGCGATCAGCATCTCCGCATAGAGACGGATCGAGCCGAGCGGGTTGCGCACCTCGTGCGCGATCCCCGCCGCCATCTCACCGAGCGCCGCGAGCCGCCTCGACCGCTGCAGACGCTCGTTCGCCTCGCTCAGCTCGCCCCGCAGTCGTGCGACCTCCGCGTGCAGCGTCGCGTGCGTCGACTGCAGCTGCGACGTCACATCGTGAAAGGCGCCGAGCAGCTCCGCGAGGTCCGCAGGGCTGAGGGCGCGCGACGACGCCGGCGGCACGCTCGCCACCTCCACGCGCACCGGCTCCACACCCACCGGCTCGACGCCCACACCCATGGACCCGCTCGGTGCGCTCATCCCTTGCGGTCCTCAAACCGCGGGCCCGCGGGCCCCGCGCCGTTCCCGTAGGCACGCACCGCACGCCCGCCGCCGCGAACCCCGTGCAGCTCGCGACCGATCGCGTCTTTGCGCTCCAGCATCGCCCGCTCGGCCCGACGGTCCGCCTCGGCGATCTGCGCCCCGATCGACGTCACCGCCGTCAGCCCCGCCTCGACGCGCGCCCGGGCCGCCTCGTCCATCGCGTCCAGGCCGCCCGGCTGGTCGAGCCCCATGTCGCGCAGCCCCGCCCCCGCCTGCTCGATCCGCGTCACGATCTCCTCGCGACGCTCGACCAGGCGCACCAGCGATTCCGTCTCGCCCCGCTCGATCAACGCGTCCTGCTCGCGCGTGATCTCGAGGAGCTGCTCGCACAGCGTCCGCGTGTGCCCGATCAACGCCTCGGCCTCGTCCGCCGACGCGCGTCGCCCGCCCGTGTTGCCGGTCATCATGACCCTTCCCCGGCGCCTCCGGCGCCGTCTCGAACCCCGGACCGCGGCTTCCCGCCTACCGCCCGCTCCCCTGCTCCAACGCGTACAGCCGGAGCCTCGAACTCGAATCCAACCATCGCTCCCAGTCCCGACGCGTCATCGGCAGCGTCGGGTCGTTCAGCACCCCGTCGGGCAGCGTCATGAAGAATCGACGCGCCCGCTCGTCGGCCGTCCGCGCCCGCTCCAGGTCCCCCATCTCGACGTAGGCGTTCACGATCTGCACCAGCGCCACCAGCGACGAGGGGTCGCGGCTGAACCGGTCCACCGCCGCCCCGTAGTGCCGGATCGCGTCCCGGTACTCGCCGAGATCGAACGCGCAGTCCCCGAGGTAGTACGACGCGTTCCGCAGATACACCGCCTCCAGCGGCGTGAGCCGCGGGCGGGCGTCGAACGCGTCCCGCACCTCCGCGAACAGCGTCAGCGCCCGGCGAAGACGCTGCTCACGCGTCCGCTCCAGCTCCAGGCGTCGGCTCTCGAAGGTCGCCTCCGTGCGCAGCTCCTCGGCGATCGAGGCCGCCGACTGGCGGTAGCTGTCGGCCAGGAGATACCGCACCTGATCCAGCTCCGGGTCGTCCGGGTACCGCTCGATCGCCTCTTCCAGACGCTCGGCCGCCCGCTCGAAACGCCCCGACTGGTAGTAGTGCTGACCCAACTCCAGCAACGCCTCGCGGTACACCGGGATCCGCGTCGCGCCGATCTCGCCCGAGAGCACGCGCATCAGCAAAGCCTCCGCCTCCGCGTCGTTGCCCGCTTCTCCGTCCAGCAGCAGACACCGCGCGAGCGGGACGTAGCTCCGCTCCGCGAACGGGCCCACGCCCAGCGACCCGCCCGAGCTCGCGCCGTCGCGGATCAGCCCGCGGAAATACGACGCCGCCTGCGCGTAGTCCGATTGCGCCAGGTGCGCCTGCCCGAGCCGGAACCGCGCCTCGGCCTGTCGCGGGTCGTCCGGGAAGCCGCCCGCGTACTCCGCGAACGCGTCCACCGCCTGCTGGCGTTCCCCGGCCCGGTCGAACGCGTCGGCCGCCTGCCAGAGCGAATCCGCGTGCGCTTCGTTATCCAAAAGCGCCACGCGCTCCGCGTGCGCCCGGTAGTACGCCCCGGCGGCACGAAGATGGCGGCTCACCTCGCGCTGCGTCGCGGGGTCCAGACGACGCGACGACGCCGAACGCGACGCCTCCCCCTCCCGCTCATCCTCCGGCAGCATCTCGTTCGCCAGGCGGCGGTTGCTCCGCGCGATCGCGAGCAGCGTGTCCGCAGGCACCTCGTCCGGCGCGAACAAACGCTCGGCGAGCTGCGCCCGCACCAACGCGTCCCGCACCTGGCCGCTGTTGTACCGCTCGTCGAACCGTGACATCAGGCTCCGCGCCACCACCGGGCGCGTCACCTCCGGGTGCGTCAGCCCGCCCTCGATCGACTCGATGAGCTGGCGGTACATCGCCAGCGAGTCCGGGTGCGCCCCGAGCCCCGCGTCCACCTCCGCGAGCGCCAGCATCGCCGGCAGCTTCGAAGGTGAATCGCCGAACCGCTCCAGCACCGTCGTCAGCCGGTCGCGAGCGTCGTCCAGACTCTCCCGAGCCCTGTCCACGCGCGCGAGCTGGAGCAACGCCCGCGCAGCCGTCGCCCCCGCGCCCCGAGACAGCTCCTCAGCGCGCAGGCTGTTCTTCTCCGATTCACTCAGCTCCCCGAGGCGGAAGTAGCCCTCGCCCAGCAGGACGAACAGGTCCGCGAGCGCCGCGGAGCTCGCCTCACGCAGCTTGGGCATCTCGCGCAGCAAACGCTCCACCGCGTCGCCCGGGTACCCCTCGCTCAGGCGGATCCGGGTCTGCTCGCCCACCACCCACGCCCGCTCGTCCAGCGGCAGGTCCGGGTCCATACCCATCCGCGTCAGCAGCTCGATCGCGCCGTCCTTGTCCGGCTCCGCCAGCGACAGACGCGAGCGGATCGCACGCTTGTACAGCTCGAAACGCTGCTCGGCGTGCTCACGCCCCAGCGTGTTCGCACGCTCGATCGCCTCGTCGAACATCCGCAAGCGACGGAACGTGTCCGCCAGATAAAACGTGTCGGTCGGGCCCAGCACCGCGTAGCGACGCTCGGCCGCCAGATACTCCGCGATGATGTTCCGGTGGTTCTCGCTCTCGTCGATCTCCCCGGCCTCCTGAGCCAGGTACAACGCCCGGGCGCGCAGAATATGGAACCGGCGCACGTCGTCCGCGGTCGTGTACCCGGCGCCCAGGTGCGGGCGGACCACGGTGTTCAGGTCACGCAGCGCCAGGTCCGTCCGGTCGATCCGCACGCGCTCCTCGATCTCGTCGAGCATCGCGCCGATGTCCGGCGTTGGGCTGGTCAGCATCGAAGCCGCCAGCGCCCCCGCCAGCAGCAGCCCCGCCCCCGCCAGCGCCGGCACGTGCCACGAGGTGCGCAGACGCGACCAGAACGCGCGGGAGGCCTCGCCGACCTCACCCCACGTCGGGCGTGTCCGGCCTCCGGGCTCGCCCGGAGGGGTGCTGCTGGATGGACTCGGCCGCTCCGCCACCGGTCACGCTCCGCTCGATGGTGCTCGGCGCAGGTCCTTCCACGCCGACGGCGGCCGCCACGGGCGAACGCCGACCGAGCGTCTATCGGAACAACCCACGCGCAGACTTGACCGATCGGGTGGGTTGACGCGCAGATTCCGCCGACGGACGCCGACGGTCGCAGCTATTTCCCCTCCTTGGGCCCGTCGCCTGGTGAAGGGTCGGGATCGGGCTCGCGCGCGACGACGACCGCGGCCCGGGCGATGACGTCGCCCCGATGTCGCGCGTTCGGATCGAAGATCAGCATCGCCGCGACGGGCGGGGCGAACCACTTGACGGCGTTCCGCGCCCCGCACGCGACCAGCCCCGGCGGGCGACCAAACCGACGCCCCTTGCGGTCCACACTCACCACCGCCGAGCCGGCGAGCATCTTCCCGAGGCTGCGCCCCGTGAGGGCCTCCATCGCGGTGCCGAGCACAAAGCCGACCGCGAGCATGAGCAGGATCGGGCCTTCCCCGCCGGGCTTGCCGAGCCCGCCGAGAAAGACGGTGTCCCCGAGGGTCGAGCCGGTGGACCAGGCCGCGATCATCCCAGCCGCCACGAGGTCGATCATCGCTCCGAAGACGCGCCGCCCGGGCTCGGCGAGCGCCGCCCAGTCTGGCAGTTCCGCGACGCCGGACTCCGCCCCCCCTCGCATGATCAGCAGCAGCACCGCCAGCAGCACCGCGACCAGCACCACCATCAGCAGGCGCACGTCCTGCCCGGTGACGGGCGTCCCGCCCATCAGCAGGCCCTCGTGCATCGGGCGGCCCGTCACCAGCGAGGTCTCCGACGCCAGCAGCCGCCCGCTCCGCCCCTCGCCCGCGTCAAGACGCACCACCATCGCCCGAGCCGGCCCGCCGACGACCGCCAGGCCGCCCGGCCATCCCACGCCCCGCGCCCCGTCATCGCTCCCGTCCGTCGTGCGCACCGGCCCGAGACGGCGCGCGTACCCCTCTCCGATCGCGTGCAGCTCGCCCGAGCCGTCGAGCACGACCCAGCCGCTCGTATCCATCGCGACCGCGTGCTCGAAAGGGTCAGGCGCTCCGCCCCAGACCGACGCCTCGACGGGATCGGGCGTCCAGTCAATCGTCTCGCCCCGCCCGCGGGTCCCGCGCCAGGCGAGGCGGTCCCCCTCGCCGGTCTCGGCGAGCAGCCCGATCACGCCGGGCCCGTCGATCAGGCGTAGACGTATCGCGGCCGCGGGATCCAAGCCGCTCGGCCAGGCGTCCAGCTCGCTCCAAGCCCCGCCCGAGAGCGCGACCAACGCCGGCGGGTCCTCGTTAAGCAGGAGCACCAGCGTCTCCCCGATCGCGCCGGCCCCGAGGACCGGCGCGCTCCGTCGGAGCTGCGGCAGGACCTCGAACCGCCCCACCGGCTCGTACCCCCAGACCCCCGGCGCGGGCGTCGGCGTCGCGACCAGCGCCCGCACCGGTCGGCGAAGCTCGCCCGCGCGACGGACCAGCTCGTCCACGATGAACACGCGGTCGCGACCGCCCGCGATCGCGACCGGGCGCTCCGAGAGGCGACGGGCGACCCGCCCCGTCCCGCTGACCGCGCCCCCCGCGGCTCGCGGGGGGAGGTGCACGATTGCGGACTCGAGCGTGTCGGTGGATGGCGCAAGCGTCCAGGCGTGCCACGCGCCGGTCGGGAGCGGATCCCCCGCCGCCGCGGGCCAGGGCCAGATCGGGCGGGCCGACTCGCCCGGCGCGGGCTCGGGCGACGCGCCGGCGTCGGGCTCGTCCGCGAACGCCGCTCCCGCGAGCAGCCACGCGGAGCACACGCCCAGCCAGGCCGCGATCTTCACGAACCGACACCCTCGGCGACAGGCGTGAACCGTCACTCCCCCGCCCCCTCTGAGCGTTCCGGGCCCACGACCGTCACCGCCCACGCCGGGATGCGGTACCGCTCCAGCAGCTCCAGCGGGTCGAACGGGAGGTCGGCCAGTGGGCGGATCTCCGGGTCCCAGATGTTCAGACGCACCTGCGCCTCGGCACGGGGCAGGTCGATGACATAGCGGCTCGGGATCATCGGGCCCGGGAGCCCGGTCGGGAGCGAGACCGATCGTGTCCCCTGCGTCTCGGCCGTCAGCAGAAGCTCACCGTTGCGGCTCCGGATCGCGGCCCCGAGCAGGTCGAGCGTCGTCGGGTCGAGGTCCAGAAGCTTCTCGCCCGAGCGGGCCGGCAGACGCACGCGGAGGGCGCGCCCGTCCGCTCTCCACGCGACCGTGCCGCCCTCGGCGGGCATCGGCGTCACGGGGAGCACCTCCAGCAGGTCCAGCGGGTGAAGCGGGACACCGAACGCCTCGATGACCTCCGGCGAGGCCTCGTCGTGACGCCCGATGGTGGCTCGCCGGTTGTCGCGGTCGAGCATGTCGAACCACCAGTACAGCTCGTCGTTGGAGCCGAGGTAGAAGAACGTCTCGCCCAGCTTGCCGAGCTGGAGCGCGAGGCGGCGCGGGCGCTGGAGCTGGAGAAAGCCCTCCCCCTGGTCGCGGGTCTCGCGCCCGCGTGCGGTCTGCTGGACGACCTGGACGGTGGCGCGGGCCCAAAGGGTTTCCATGGGCTGGACGCGCCGGTTGTAGGCGGCCGCGAGCTCGCTGTAGGAGGGCGGCGGGCCGAGCGTTTCGATGTCGATCGGCTTCGGCTGGGAGGTGCACCCGGAGAGCGCGAGCCCGAGGAGCACGCAGAGAACGCCGAGCAAGGTTGTCCGGTGCCCCGGAAACGCGGAGCCGACCGTCCGCGGTCGGCGGAGCTTTGCCGGGTCGGGCATCGCGGACGATCCGAACCCGGAGAAGCCCCGCGGACGTGGCGTTTCCGGGGCACCGGACATCGCGGCCTGGGGCTCGGGGCTGGTTTGCATCACGCGCCTCCCTTGCCGTCGTCGTCGTCCAGGTTGAGGATCGCGCCGAGTTCTTCGGTGACTTCGGCGATCGCGTGCTCGTCGAGGCCGGGGTCTTCGACTTCGAGCAGGGGCGGGCCCTCGCCGCCGCGTTCCGGCGGGAGCTCGACACCCTTGGGGCGGAGGAGCATGGTGCCGCCCTTGCTGCCCTCGAGGCGGAGCAGTCGCTTGCGGATGAGGATGAGGGCGAGGATGAAGCGGAGGGCGCGCCGCTTGGGCTCGGTCGCCTCGGCGAGCTGCTCGAAGAAGTCCAGCAGTTCGCCGTCGCCGATGAGCAGGCGCTTGGGGGCGTCGCGCTCGGGCATGACGGTCTTCCAGTGCCCGACGAGCGCGAGGGGGCGCTGGGGGCGGGCGCCGTCCTGCCAGGCGCGGAGGGCGAAATCCATGCGTTCGAGGCGTTGGTCCTCTTCGGCGTGCTCGACGAGGCTCGCGATGAAGCGGTCGCCGGGGCGGATGGGCTCGCCGGTGGCGGCACAGACGCCGGTGGGTCGGGCGACTTCGAAATTAGCCTGGCCTGCGCTCATGGGTCGAGTCTAGCGGTCTCGCGGGACGCGTCGGCCCGCGGGTATGCGCACGTTTGGAGCGATGCCGTCGCGAGCGTCGTCGCCGTCAGCAGGAAACCTCAAACATCCTGCGGCTCGTCCCGCTCGCGCCCACGCGGAAGGTGCAGCTTTTGGCGCAGAGCGGGCAGATGGCCTCGTAGGCCGACCCGTCCCGGTTCTTGTACACACGCCGGTACTGCCCGGCGCATTTGAACCAGACCTGAAGAAAAGGGGCCGCCGGGCCCGCGCCGGGCGGGCCCTGGGCCTGACCTTGGGCCTGGCCTTGGATCGGGGCTCCCGCGCGAGCCGGGCGGGGCGGGACGCCGTGGGCGTAAAGCGGCTCGGACCGCTCAAACGTGTCCTTCCGGGGCGAAGGCGGGCCGTGCTGGGGATCGGGCGGGGGCATCAGGGGTGCTTATCGGTCGGGACAGGGGTGCGGGCCCACTCGCCGATGGTTGGGGATGACGAATCAGTGGTATGCGGCGGGGTGTTGGACCGCTGCATCTGGTAGATTGGGCGAGATGTGCCGTCTTTGGGTGGTGGACCACCCAGAAGGCGGCGTTCGGCCCTAGACTTGGAGTCGATTGGGGTCGGGCGTCGATGTTGGAACATCCAACGCGTCATCCGGGATCTTGAACTGATGCAAAGCGCGCTGACCATCCTGCCGGACCCACCCCCGCCGCCGACCGCGATCGGTCTGATCGCGGGGGGCGGGCGTTTACCCCTGCTGATCGCGCGGAATCTTCGCGACATGGGGCACGAGGTGCACGGGCTGGGGCTCGCGAATCAGTACGAGGGCGAGCTGCCCGGCATGTGCGCGTCCTTCCGCGAGGTCGGGCTGCTGCGGGTCGGGAGCTGGGGACGGATCCTGAACCGCTTGGGCGTGCACCACGCGATCATGGTCGGCAAGGTCGACAAAGCGAAGCTGATGCATGACCCGTTCCGGATGTACCGGAACCTGCCGGACTTCCGGACGCTGGTCGGCTGGTTCCGGCACCTGCGCCACGATCGGCGGAGCCACGCCGTGCTGGCGGCGATCGCCGAGGAGCTCGACCGCGCGGGCGTGAGCCTGATCGATTCGACGGCCCCGATCCCCGACCAGCTCGCGACGGCGGGCGTGATGACGCGGACGCAGCCGACGCGGGAGCAGCAGGCGGATATCGAGTTTGTGTGGCCGCTGCTGACCGAGACGCTCCGCCTGGACATCGGGCAGGCGATCGCGGTGCGCGAGCGGGACGTGATCGCGGTGGAGGCGGTCGAGGGGACGGACCGGATGATCCAGCGCGTCGGCGAGTTGTGCCGGGCGAAGGGCTGGACGCTGTGCAAGGGCGCGCGGGCCGGTCATGACCGTCGGAGCGACGTGCCGACGGTGGGTCTGACGACGATCGAGCGGATGCGCGAGACGGGCGGGCGCTGCCTGGCGCTGGCGGCGGGGGACGTGATCATGCTCGACCGCGAGGCGATGCTGCACCGGGCCGACGAGTGCGGGATCGCGGTGGTCGGCGTGCCGCACGCGAGGCCGATGCGTCGCGGCGAGCTGCGCGAGGTCAAGCTGAGCCCGGCCCCGGTGGGGCCCGCGGTCGGCGTGTGACGCGCCCGGGCGTGACGCAGGAACCCAGATCATCTGAAGTGTTTTTGATCCCGGAGCCGCCGGTGTTTGTCGGTCGGGGCGGGGTCAAGCTCTGGCACGCGTTGCACGCCTTTGAGATCGACCCACGCGGGCGCACGTGCGCGGACTTCGGCTGCTCGACCGGTGGGTTTACGGATTGCTTCCTGCAACTCGGGGCCGCACGCGTCCACAGCGTCGACACGGCGTATGGGCAGCTCGCGTGGAAGCTTCGCAACGATCCGCGCGTGGCCGTCCATGAGCGCACGAACGCGCTGCACGCCGAGGTTCCGGGGGAGGGGCCGACCGATCTGATCGCGATCGATCTGGGCTGGACGCGTCAGCGCCACGCGATCCCGGCGGCTTTGCGCTGGCTCGCGCCGGGCGGGTCGATCGTGACGCTGGTGAAGCCGCACTATGAGTTGGAGGCGAGCGAACGCGCCATGCTCGGCGCGGGAGGCGTTCTGGAGGCAGGCGATGCGCTGCGCGTCGTTCGGCGCACGCTCGATGAGATCGAGACGCTGGGCGCGCGCACGGTCGCGGTCTGCAAGAGCCCGGTGCTGGGCGGGGCGGTCGGGGGGAAGCGGAAGCGCGGGAAAAAGGCGGGCGAGCCGGCGGCCGGGAAGGGGAACGCGGAGTGGCTGGCTTGGGTGCGAGCGGGGTGAGCGGGAGCGACAGAGAGGGGGAGCACTGACCTCTCGGAAGAGGTCAGTGGCACGGGGTCTGTCTTATTCGCCCGCGGGTTTCCAGGCGGGTTCTTCTTTCCGCGTGGGCGAGATGGTCTGCCAGATCGCCTCGAGCAGCTCGCGGGTGCCTTGGTGCGTCGCGCCGCTGATCGCGTGGACATCGACGTCGTGCCCGAGGCGGAGCTCCTGGCGGAGCGCCCCCACCGCTTCGGCGCGGGCGTGGTCGTCGGGGAGCAGGTCGAGCTTGTTCAGGGCGATGATCTCGGGTTTCTCCGCGAGCGCGATCGAATAGTCGGCGAGCTCCTTGCGGATTGCGCGGTAGGCCTCTGCGGGCGTGCCCTCGGGGGGCATGACGTCGAGGACGTGGACGAGGAGCTTGGTGCGCTCGACGTGGCGGAGGAAGTCGTGCCCGAGGCCCTGGCCCTCGGCGGCGCCCTCGATCAGGCCGGGGATGTCCGCGATGACCAGTCGTCGTGCGGGGTCGATCTCGGCGATGCCGAGTTGGGGGCTGAGGGTGGTGAAGGGGTAGTCGGCGATCTTGGGGCGTGCGCGGCTGACGGCGGTGAGCAGCGTGCTCTTGCCGGCGTTGGGCATGCCGACGAGGCCGACGTCGGCGATGAGCTTGAGCTCGAGTCGGAGGGTGCGTTGCTCGCCGGGCTCGCCGGGGGTGGCGTGGCGGGGGGCCTGATCGGTGGCGGACTTGAAGTGCTCGTTGCCGAAGCCGCCCTTGCCGCCCTTGGCGATGACGTACTCGTCGCCCGGGCCGAGGTCGGTGATGAGTTCATCGGTTTCATCGTCGAAGATGAGCGTGCCGGCGGGGAGACGGATGACCTTGTCGAGCCCGTTGGCGCCGTACTGCTGCTTGCCGCGTCCGGGCTCGCCGTGCTCGGCGTTCCAGTGGTGGGTGCCGCGGAAGTCGAGGAGCGTGTGGACGTTGGGGTCGGCGGTGAGGATGACCGAGCCGCCGTCGCCCCCGTCGCCGCCGTCGGGCCCGCCTTTGGGGACGTACTTGGCGCGTCGGAAGGACATGCACCCGTCGCCGCCGTTGCCGGCGCGGACGTAGATCACGGCGTGGTCGATGAACACGGGGGAAGGATAGGTCGGGGTTGTGCTGGATTGTTGCCCCGGAAACGGCCCGTCTGCGGGTCTTTATCCGGGAGCCGAGGCGGGTGGTGCGCCAGACCCGGAAAAACTCCGCCGACCGGGGCGGTCGGCTCCGTATTTCCGGGGCACCGAAGGGAGAGGGAGAGGGAGAGGACACAGCTCGGAGAGCTGTGCCACGGGGGACAGATTCAGGCGACGAGGGTGTAAAGGCCGCTGGTGAGCTGGCGGAGGAGTCGTTCGCGGTCGCCGAGGCGGCAAAATCGGGTGAAGGCGACGGCGTGTCGGACGGGGCCGGCGACATCGTCGTCGTCGATCCAGACCACGTTGCCGATCGCGAAGACCGCGCGCCCGGGGCCGATGTCGGGCTGGAGCCCGCGACGGCTCGCAAAGCCCAGCGGCGCGGGCAGGTCAATCCGCAGCGCCACGGCTCGCCCGGGCTCGATCGGGTGGTCCAGCTCGAACTGGATCCCGCCCTCGCTGATGTTGTACGCGTGCCCCTCGAATCGGAAGCCCTCTTCATCGAGCGGGCGGACGGCGATGCCGGTGTACATCGGCGGCGTCACATACCGCTGGTGGCGGCGACGGTTCGCGGGGTCCGGCGAAGGGCTCGAGCGGAGGGCGGACATGACAGGCTCCCTAGTCTGCGGTTCGGGCATGCGCGGGGGGACCGGCGTGCCAAAGGCTGTAGAAATATCGGCCGGGTGGTGGGATCGCTCCAACCCTTTTGGGCGGGGAGGGGGCCTGGAATCGGTGGTATCCAAGCCATGTCTCAGTGACCGGTGCCCCGGAAACGGCCCGTCTGCGGGGCTTTTCCGGGATCGGGGGCGGGACGGCGCGATGGGTCGGTAATGGCGGGGAAACCCGGAAAAACTGCGCCGACCGCGGCGGTCGGCTCCGTGTTTCCGGGGCACCGGGCGGTAGAGCCTTAGCGGGATTCGGTGACGAGTTGGACGGAGACGCGTCCGATCCGCATGCCGGTTCGGCGTTCGAGTTCGGCGACGAGTTCGTCGCTGAGCTGGTCGAGGAATCGCTCGGAGAGGTCGTCGGGGACGTCCATGATCCGTCCGTCGGGGGTGGTGAGGTGGACGTGCTCGTGGGTGTCGGCGTCGTAGCGGCAGGGGCCGGAGCCGAGCGTGCTGGGGAGGCGTCGGATGAGCCCGGCGGCTGTGAAGGCGTCAAGCGTGTTGTAGACGGTGGCGAGGCTGAGCCCGGCGTCCTGATCGCGGACGCGGTCGTGGAGTTCCTCGGCCGTGGGGTGGGACTTGGTGACTTTGAGGGCGGCGTAGAGCGTCTCACGCTGGCGGGTGCAGCGGAGGCCGTGGCGGGTGAAGATGTCGCGGTAGGTGGTCACGCTGAGGAACTATTGGAGGGCGGCGGGGGAGGGACCAGCCAAGGGCTGGAGATTTGGAATGATTCTAAGCCTTGGCTTCAAAATGGGATAGAGATCGCAACATGGGCAGTCCGGTGCCCCGGAAACGGCCCGTCCGCGGGCCTTTTCCGGGATCCGGGGCGGACGGCGTGATGGCAACGGCTGACAGGCCGACCCGGAAAAACTGCGCCGACCGGGGCGGTCGGCTCCGTGTTTCCGGGGCACCGGGGGATAGAGAAGATAAGGAGAGTGAGGGGGAGACACAGCTCGGAGAGCTGTGCCACCAAGGGGGCCAGATCCGGTCAGGCCGGGCCGTTGGCTCGGAGGGTCATGCGGTGGTGCGGGATGCCGGCCTCGGTGAAGCCTTCGGGGTCGGTCGCCCAGCCGAGCTTTTCGTAGAAGGGCATCGCCTCGTCGCGGGCGTGGCAGAAGAGCTCTTCGATGCCGAGCTCGCCGAACGCACGGCTCTCGACGGCCATCACCAGGCGACGCCCGATGCCCTCGCCCTGTCGTTGCAGGTCGACGGCCATCTGCATGAGCTTGCCGATGCCCTGGTCCGGATGGTGCGGGAGGAGGCAGGCGCACCCGATGACACGCGGGGCGACGGAGCCGTCGGGCTGGGGGTGGTTGAAGACGGCGACGAAGTGCTCGAAGGCTTCCTCAAGCCCGGGGTATTCGCGGATAAAGCGGGCGATGTCGTAGCCGATGGGGCCGAGGAGAACCTGCTCGCGCAGGGCCTGCTCCTGGGCGAGCAGGTCGTGATCTTCGGGCTGGAGTCGGAGGATCTGGATCATCGGTCGTGGTCTCGGGGCGACGGGTCGGAATTGGGCGGCGGATACTGTAGCGATTGAGGGCTTCGGGGGTAGCTCGGCGGGGTGTGCCCGTGAATGGAGCGGGCGAAGACGGGCGGGACGCCCGTCCCACCGAGATGTGGAAGCTTGAAGGGACGGGCATGGCGAGGGAGCGAATCGATCCCGACGCCGTGCTCTGCGAGGGGTGCGGGTACGAGATCGGCGGGCTGGGGGAGGGGTACGCGGCCAACGCGTGCCCGGAGTGCGGGCGGGCGCTGGCGGATTCGATGCCGGGGCATCGGAAGGGGTCGCCCCTGCAACGCGAGCCCGGGCGCGGGCCGGGCGCGATCTGTCGCACGTGGTGGCGGGTGGTCCGTCACCCGTGGCGTGTGTGGGACGAGGTGCAGCCGGCGGAGTCGGGCGAACTCGCGTCGCGGGCCCGCGTGCTGCGTCTGTGCACGAACGCGATGGCGGTTCTGCCCGTGCTGGCGCTCCTGGTTTCGGTCGTGTATGCGGAGTCGATCACGCCGGTGGCGGCGGCGTTGCGTTGGATGGTGCCGCTCTTGGCTGGGTTCTTTGTGCTGCTGGAGGTGCTGTGCCGGATCGAGTCGATCGGGATCCGCACGATCGGGCGTCAGCGAGGTTGGCGGGTGACGCCGGGAGTGGCGCGGGCGGTGATCGCGCACGCGAGCGTGGGTTGGCTGCTCGCGGCGGTGCTGATCGCGGGCGGGTTCTGGCTCGGGCGGTGGTTCCAAGGGCTGGTGGGCGTGGGGCGTCCGTTGCCGGCGGGGGACTGGCTCGGGGCGATCGTTGAGACCGCCCCGCTGCTGTTCCCGGCCGTCGGTTTCCTGATCGGGATGCTGGTGTTCGAAGCCTTGGTCTACGTCGGCGTTCGGCGGATGCGGTTTGTGAATCGGGTGCCCGCGGGGGGCGAAGCAGACCTTGCCGTTCTGGACGAGCCGCGACCCTGATGGAGCGGGTACGCGGGTATCAAACGACGTGCCGCTGCCGGAGGACCGCTCCCTGACGGTCGCGGCTCCTTCCGGGCTCAGTCCCTAGGATCCTCGCGATGCAGCACAGACGACCCACGCGACCTGTTTATGTCGGCAACGCCCGAACCGGCGTCCTCCAGATCGGGGGCGGGCTGCCCAATGCCCGCGGCGAGGCGACGACGCCCGCGCCGGTCTCGGTCCAGACCATGACGGCGGGCTACACGCACGACGTGGACAAGTGCGTCGCGGAGATCCACAAGATGCACGCGGGCGGGGCGGACATCGTCCGCGTCGCGGTGCCGGAGAAGAAGGACACCGAGGCGCTCAAAGAGATTTTGAAGCAGACGACGGTGCCGATCGTCGCGGACGTCCACTTTCACTTCCAGCGCGCGCTCGAAGCGGTCGAAGCCGGCGTCCACAAGATCCGGCTGAACCCCGGGAACATCAGCGACCGCGACCAGGTCAACGCCGTCATCGACGCGTGCAAGGGGGCGGGGATCCCGATCCGTATCGGCGTCAACGAGGGCTCGATCATAGAGCGGCGTGACAAGCAGAAGCGGGTGAAGGAGCTCGGCGCGGTCTTCAGTGCGCACAAGGACGGCTACCTGCTCGCGATCATGATCACCAAGCTCGAAGAGTACCTCGATATCTTCTACGAGCGGGATTTCCGCGATGTGGTGATCAGCGCCAAGAGCATGAGCGCGCCGCTGGTCATCGACGCGTACACGGAGATCGGCAAGCGGTTCGAGCACCCGCTGCACTTGGGCGTGACGCACGCGGGGCCGAAGGAGACGGGGTGCATCCGGAGCGTGGTGGCGCTCGGGACGCTGCTCGCGAACGGCTTCGGCGACACGATCCGCATCAGCTACGCGAACGACCCGATTTATGAGGTCGAGGACGGGCTGGAGCTGCTGTGGTCCCTCGGGCTGCGGGAGCGCGTGGGTGCGGAGCTGATCGCGTGCCCGACGTGCGGTCGGATCCAGGTGGACCTGTTCACGCTGGTGCAGGAGGTGCGGGGGAAGCTGGCGGCAGCGGTGCGGGTGCCGATGAAGGTGGCGGTGATGGGGTGCGTGGTGAACGGGCCGGGCGAGGCGGAGGGGGCGGACGTGGCGGTCTTCGCGGGGGACCGTCGCGGGATTATTTATGTGCAGGGGGAGAAGGTCGCGAACGTGAAAGAGGAGGAGATCCTCGATCGTTTGCTGGAAGAGTGCCTCAAGTTCCAAGACATGGTGGACCGCGGCGAGGCGAAGCTCGGAGAGAAGAAGGTGGACATCGTGCCGCCGGATCCTTTGGGCGAGCTTGGGAGCGGGTGGGAAAAGATGGCGGCGGCCCGGATCGGCGCCGGCGACGGCGGCGCGACCGAGCTGACGATCGGGCGTTCCTGATGCATCGGCGCGGGGCGCGCAGACGCCTGCCTCGCGCAGCCCTGCTCGCTTTGGCGCCGGTCGTTCTGGCCTTGCTCCCGGCGTGCGGGTACACGGCCGGCCCTGAAAACGAACTGTTCACAATCGCACGGGCTGACGCACGGGCTGAGTTTGCGCGGATGCGGGCGAGCCCGGTCGAGCTGGAGCGCCCCGTGGTGATCCTGAACGGCTACCGCGGGCCCGGCTACGCGGTGCAGCCGTTCCTGCGTCGCATGGCGCGTCTGACGAGCAACGAGCGGCGCGACTGGCACGCGGTGAACTACACCGAGGTGAGCTCGATCGAGCGTGCGGCGGAGATCGCGGCGAACGCCGTCGATGCGCGCTGGCCCTCGGACGACCCGGACGAGACGATCGAGGTGGACGTGATCGGGATCTCGATGGGTGGGTTGGTGGCGCGGGAGGCGGCGATCCCGTCGGAGGGTCGGGGGCGCGGGGGCAAACGCCTTCGGATCGCGCGCCTGTACACGATCGGGACGCCGCACCGGGGCGCGACGGTTGCGGAGCGGTTCGCGGTCGTGAACCCGGGGCTGCAGATGTCGCCGGGGAGCGCGTACCTGGCGTCGCTGGATGAGGCGTTCGAGGCGGCGGACTACGAGCTGATCGCGTACACGCAGCTCAACGATACGTGGGTGGGCGATCAGAACACGGCCCCGCCGGGGGTGGACGCGATCTGGTCCCCGGGCACGCCGATTTTCAGCCATTTCCGCATGACGGGCAACCGGCTGATCGTCGCGGACCTCGCGCGCCGCTTGCGGGGGGAGACGCCGCTGGCCGAGCCTTCGCCGATCCCGGATCTCGACCGCCCGCGCCCCGGGCTCCGGGGGCGAAACCGCGCGGCGGGGTCATCGAAAGAAGAAGAGGTCGGGCCGAAGCTTCCAGAGAGGCCGGAGGCGGGTGACGGCGAGGGCTGACGCGGGAAAGGTGGCGGTTTTGAGCGAAGGGGGCATGAGCGCGAGGAGGCCGGCGGCGGCGCGGCCGGGCGGGCGTCGGCGGGCGTGGGTGCGATCACTGCTGGCGGTGCCGGCGTTCTGCTTCGGGCCGACGGGGTGCATCGCGATCCATACGCCAAACCCGGACTTTGTCGCGACGCCCGCGGAGATCCGCGAGGAGGTCCGGCGTCTGCGGAACGAGCCGATCGAGTTGGATCGCCCGGTGGTGGTGCTGAGCGGGTACCGGGCGGCTCACTCGATGGCGGCCCGGTGCGCGAGTGTGCTCGCGCGTCTCACCAGCGGCGACCAGGGCGACACGCTCGCGGTGAGCTACACGCTGACCGGCGACATCGAGCGGGCGGCGGCGATCGCGGTCGAACGGGTCAACCGGCGTTGGCCGAGCGACGACCCGACGCGGACCATCGAAGTCGATGTGGTCGGCATCTCGATGGGCGGGCTTGTGGCGCGTGTCGCGGCTCTCCCGCCGAGCGAACGCCCCCGCGCGAACGGCAACGAAACCGGGATGCGGTTGAACGTGCGCCGGGTGTACACGCTGGGCACGCCCCACCGCGGCGCGCTGCTGGCCGAGCGCCTCCACCCGGACCGGGCGGCCCGGGACATGCGCGCGGGTTCGTGGTTCCTCGAACAGCTCGACGCGACGTTCGAGGACCGGGATTACGAGCTGATCGCGTACGCGCACCTGCGCGACGGGTGGGTCGGCGCGCAGAATTCGGCCCCGCCGGGCATGGCCCCGATCTGGACCGGGGGGACGCGCCTGTTCAGCCATTTTTCGATTTCCGGAAGCGAGCGGATCCTCGTGGACATCGCACGCCGCCTCCGCGGCGATCCCCCGCTCGCCGAACCCGGCGGGGAGCCGCCACACCATTGAGCCGCCCGCACGCGGCTCGCCTCATCCACCCGCTGGTCGCGCCCCGCGCGGGCGCGGGGGCAACTCGGCCCGCGCGGGCCCGTAGAGACGATCGTGCGGCGCGTGCTCGTGGCAGTGCATGCACGAGGCGATGCGACCGACCTCCAACACCTCGCGGCCGTCGAACGACGCCGTCGCGTAGATCCAGCCTCGGTCGGTGTTGGGAGCGTCGGCGGGTTCTTTCAGCATCACGAACAGCCCGTACGGTTCGTCGGGCAGGTAGAGGCGACCGTCCGGCGCGCGCACGGCCCGCTCACGTTGCGCCCGGGCGGCCGCGGGTGTGGCGCGCTCCATCGGCGCGTCGGTTTCGCGTGCGTGCCATGACTCTTTGACCAGGAAGAAGCCGGGCTCGACAGGCGACTCGTCGCGGACGTGGGCGTCGTACGCCTCGGCGTCGCTCGCGTAAAGGTGGGAGACCTTGCGCCCGCCGTGGGAGAGGGTGGGATGAGGCCAGTTGTCTTCAGGGCCGCCGTAGCGCGGCTCGGCGGGCGGCATGAGGGAGAGCTGGGGCACGATCGCCGGGCCAGTGATCCAATCCGCGTGCTGACGCTTGTATCGCACCACGGCCTCGAGCACGCGCGCACGCTGTCGCTCGATCGTCTCGGGCGCGGGTGTGCTCGCCGCGGACTCGGCGGGCGAGCTGTCGTCCGTGGTCGCGCACCCGGAAGCGAGGCAAAGGCTAAGCCCGCTCGCGATGAGCGGGCCCCTCGATCCGGTCCAGACGCGGCGTAACCCGTGCGGCATCGGTGATCCTCTGGGATTGAGTGTTGATCGATTCAGAGCCGACCCATGGCCGCGCACGCGTCCTGAACCAAGATACCCGGCCCGGTGTTGCCGGGTTCGGGTGTTCTTTGGGATCGATGCGTCATGGAAATCCAGAACCGGAAAAAGAAGCGCGGCCCCATGGGGGGCCGCGCTTTTGTGCATCGCTCGGCTGAGCGTGTTCAAGCGGAACGGGAGGGATTCGAACCCTCGGTACGGGTAAACCCGTACACCGGATTAGCAATCCGGCCCCTTCAGCCTCTCGGGCACCGTTCCTCCGCCTGCCGCCGGGCGGCGAGCCGCGAAGCGTAGCACCCGTCCGGGCGAGCCGCAACGGTCACGCCCGACTCAGCAAGAGAACGGCGCTACTCAGGCGTTGTCCTCGTCGTGATCCCGCTCGGCCTCCGTGTCGGTGTCGAGCATCTTGCGGAGGTAGCCGTTCTCGCGACGCGTCGCCTCCAGGTCGAAGACGAGGTACTTGACGCTGAGGCGGAGGTAATCGAGAGACTCGGTGAGCTCGCCGATCGTCTTCTTCATTCGGGAGTGCCGGTCTTTGGTCTCTTCGGCGAGGTCCTTGAGGCGGGCCTGCTCGCTTTCGGGGAGGTCGCCGATCTTGCCGATGAGGTCCGCGAGGCGTGCCTGGAAGTCTTGCTCGTTCATGTCTCTTCTCCTCCGTCTCGGGTCTTACGTTGTTCGCGAGCCGGGCCGACCTGTTGCTCGTGTCGGCCCACTGCTCGGGAGGAGATGCAAGCGCGGGACCCGTCACCAACCCCGCCCCGGTGGCGGGTATGCCAACGCGAATCCGACCGAGAAAACCGCCTCCGCGTGGTCGTCATGCGGGGCGGGGGCCGTCTGGAGGGGTGGCGCGGGTCGCCGGGGGGTGCCGGTTGTGCGGGCGGGGGCCTGGGCTCAGCGCCCGATGTTGAGCCGACGCAACGTGTTGTGCGCCCCCGCGGGGGCCTCGGCGGCGAGTTTCCGGACGCCGGCCGAGTCGGCCCGGATCGCCTCGGGGGCGAGCTTGCGAAGGTGCTGATCGAGGTTGTTGCGGAACCGCTGGAAGAAGGCTTCGAGATCGTGGCGGCTGAACTCGGCGAGGGGGTCGGCCAGCCCGGACTGGGCGGTCGCCCAGTCGATGAGGGAGCCGCCGGTGTCTTGGTACTTGTAGAGGTCGAGCGTCGCCTGGAACCGCTGGAGCGGGGTTCGGAAGGGGTCGGTCGCGGGTTCGGGGAGCTTGGCCATGCGTTCGGCGGGGTTGCCGGCCTCGGCGTGGTCGAGCCAGGTCTTGCCACCCCCACCACCCCCACTGGCGGGCGATGCCGGGGTGTCGGCTCGTTCGAGCGGGGCGAAGGCGGTCGAAATCGTCTTCAGCCCAGCCCGCCCGAAGCGGATGTTGAGGCGCTGACAGGGCTTACCGTCCTGCGTGGTCGCCAGAGCGGAAACCACGGTGCCGGGGCCCCACTCCGGCTTGACGGGGTGGCGGACGACGTCGCCGGTTTTCCAGGATGGTTCGGCTGGGGCAGGGGGCATGGGGGTGATGACTCGTTTCGTCAAGCACGCCGAACGCGTCGCGGGGCGGGGCGGGGCGGCTCGGGCGGTGAAGCGGGTTGGACCACGGCGAGAACGGCGAGAACACATCCGACGCACGCACACCCCAGCCCGCCGCCCGGGCGGGGCGGACGGGGCGGGTTTTCGCCGGGATCTGGCGAGATGCCAAGCGATCGGCCCTGCCGATCGGCGGGAGCCGAGACGCGGGGGATCGGCCTAGTATATGGGCCCGCGGGCGCCGTTCGCCAGCCGAGCCCCGACCCGAACCCCGCACGACCAGTAACGAGGATCCACGCGCGCATGATCGAGCACCTCAAGAGCGATGACTTGGTGGCTAAAGCCGGCGGCCGATTCAAGCTGTGCACCCTGATCCAACGCCGACTCGGCGAGTTGATGGAAGGCGCGCGCCCCCTGGTCGACCGCGACGGGCGGAGCGACTTGGAGTTGGTGATCGAAGAGATCGCTCAGAACAAGATCGCGGTGCATCTGCCGGAGCAGCCCGTCGGCGTGTCGACCGAGGAAGAGCCGCTGCTCTGACTCCTGCTCCGCGCACGGCGCGGGCAAGCCCGATCCCGAACGCATGTCCACACTCGACCCAGCCCGCCTCGCCGAGACGTTTTTCGGGCGGTCTGTTTTCGTGGGCGTCTGCGGCGGGATCGCGGCGTACAAGACCGCCACCCTCGTCAGCCGACTCGCCCAAGCGGGCGCGGATGTCACCGTCGCGATGACGCCCGGCGCGGCTCGTTTCATCTCGGCGTTAACGTTCCAGGCCCTCTCCGGACGGCACGTCTACACCAGCCCGTGGGAGCACGTCGAGAGCCAGGACCCGCAGCACATCGCCCTCGCGGAGCGCACAGACGCGGCGGTGGTCGCCCCCTGCACGATGGACGCGATGGCCCGACTCGCGACCGGGCGGGGTGATGACGCGGTGACGCTGATCCTGAGCGCGATCGATCGCAGGCGCACGCCGGTGCTGCTCGCGCCCGCGATGAACAGCGTGATGTGGGCACAACCCGCGACGCAGCGGAACCGGGCGACGCTGGAAGGTGACGGCTTCGCGTTCGTCGGCCCGGGTGAAGGCTGGCAAGCGTGCCGCCACGTCGGGAGCGGGCGGATGGCCGAGCCGGAAGAGATCATCGAATCCCTGGCGCGATCGCTGCACCCGACCCCTTGAGACACGCGAGGCGCCGCCGCACAGCGGGCGACGAACCGGACACCCGGGGGTGGGCCCCCGGCTTGGATCGGCGTATCATGGGCTCCCGTTCGCGATCGCACACTTGGAGAGGTGGCCGAGCGGTTGAAGGCGCACGATTGGAATTCGTGTGGGGTGGCAACATCCTCGGGGGTTCGAATCCCCCCCTCTCCGCTTGCATAGGACCGCGTCGCTTCAAACCCCGCGTTTGCAGGGTTTGCGAACGACGCGGTCTTTATTTTGAATGTTGCCTGTCAGCTCAACCTGATTTCCAACGCCCCCCCCCCCGCAGCCCGCGGCCAAGGCGATCCACTGATCTTGCCGGATCATCCCGAATGCACGCTCTAGGCTGACATGGACCGCACACTTAGATGGACCTGTTCATGGGAGGTGAACCATGCGCCGACTCGCCACACATGCCGGGACGCTTGCTGCTCTTGCCCTGCTCCTCCTCGCGGGGTGCACGGGCCACGATGCACGCTCGGCATTCCACGACCCGGATCGGAGCATCTACATCCCAGCCGAGAACGACCTTGTGCGCACGCTCCGCGTGAGCGCCGTGTACGACGACCGGGAAATCCAGATCCGCTACGAGTTTCCGACCAAGAACCCGAGTTGGTATCACCAGTACTGGATTTTCGAAAACGGCGCGTGGAACCGATACGGGGGCACGGACGCCGGCCCGGACCCGCTCGGCCTTTACGAAGACCGGATCTCCATGGCCCTCGACGCTGGGCACGTGCCCGAGTACGACGTCTACGGCGGGTTTCTCGTCACCCATCCCGGCGTCCGCAGCCGAACCGATGCGATCGGACGCGAAGCCTCCGAAGCCCACCCGCACATCGGCGAGACGCTCGGCGAGAACGACGTCCGCAAGTTCCTCGCCGACTCGCGCGAGGACGGCGACCTCGACACCCGGTGGGAACGCGTCCGGACTGAGGAAGAACTCGTGCGCCTGCGCGAGCAAGGCCGGTTCCTCGATACGTGGCAGTGGCGCGCGCACCGGAGCAACCCCGTCGGGTACGCCGACAACGGCTATGTGCTCGACTACCGGCTCAGCGCGGAGGGTCGCTCGATGTACGCGACCAACGCCAACGAGGCGGGCGATGCGCCGGCGTGGGTGTTCGACCCCGAAGCCGCGGGCGTGCGCGCGCTGCGAAAGGACCGCCTGCTCGCCCGCGCGTACACGCAGGACGACCCGTACTTCCTCACCGAATCGATGGCCCGCCCCTACGACCCCGACGCCGACTGGCGCGAGGGCGACGTCATCCCCTACCGCCTGCTCCGCGAGCCGAGCGGGAGCCGAGGCGCGATCCGTGCGAGCGGGCGCTGGGCAGACGGCGCTTGGCGCGTCCGCGTCACGCGCACGCTGCAAACGCCAAACCCGATCGACAGTCACACACTCACACCCGGCCAACGCTACACCGTGCAGTTCGCGGCCCACGCGGACGCGACCGGTGCGCGCTGGCACTATGTCTCCGCGCCGCTGACGCTGGGGATCGGTCCCGACGCCGGCGAGGCGACCCTCCGAGCCGTGCGTGCCCCGTCCGGCGTGGCCCTGGATGACGCGCCGGGCGAGTGGGTCACGCTGCCCGTCTTTTACCCGGGGCAGGTCGGCGTGGACGAGATCCGGAGCAACCCCTCGCTCGACCGCGCGGTCCGCGCGGCCGCAGCACGTCCCACTGACAAAGCCACCATCCGCCGCCTCGCGGAACGGCTCGCGGACAACGAACGACGCGACGACTGAGCACGCCCGAACGCGGGCTCACTCCGCGTCCGGCTCGGTCATGCTGCGCGGGTCCAGCAGACGGTCGAGTTCCTCGTCCGGCAGCAGCTTCTGCTCGCGGGCAAGTTCACGGACGGTTTTGCCCTCACGAAAGGCGGCGTACGCCAGCGCGGCCGACTTGTCGTAGCCGATCGCCGGCACCAAGCTGGTGCACATCGCCAGCGAGCCCTCGATCAGCTCCGCGCACCGCGCCTCGTCCGGCTCCAGGCCTTCGAGCAGGTTCTCGCGGAACATGTCGCTCGCGTTGGTCAGCAGGCGGACATTCTCGAGCAGGTTGGCGGCCATCATCGGCATCGCAACGTTCAGGTCCAGCACGCTCCCCACGCCGCCGAACGCGCCGAGCGTCACCGCGTGGTCGTTCCCCAGCACCTGGCACGCGACCATGATGACCGACTCGCAGATCACCGGGTTGACCTTGCCCGGCATGATGCTCGAGCCCGGCTGCACCGCCGGGAGCTTGAGCTCCCCGATCCCGCACCGCGGCCCGCTCCCGAGCCACCGCACATCGTTGGCGATCTTGCTCAAGGTGACGGCGACGGCTCGCAGCGCGCCCGACGCCTCAACGAACGCGTCCTTGGCGTGCTGCGCTTCAAAATGGTTCGCCGCCTCGCGGAAGGGCACGCCCGTGCGCTCGGTCAGCGCGATCGCGACCAGTCGCCCGAAGTCCTTATGCGTGTTGATACCGGTGCCGACGGCCGTCCCGCCGAGGGCGAGCTCGCCGAGCACGTCCATCGCGCGCTCAAGCCGCCCGCGCGCCTGAAGGACCTGGGCCGCGTAGCCGCCGAACTCCTGCCCGAGGCGGATCGGCGTCGCGTCCTGGAGGTGGGTGCGCCCGATCTTGACGATGCGGTCCCACGCCTCGGCCTTCTTCGACAACTCCGCGTGCAGTCGCTCGAGCGCGGGGATCAGATCCTGATGGATCGCCAGCGCCGCCGAGACGTGCATCGCTGTGGGAAACGTGTCGTTGGAGGACTGGCCCATGTTGACGTGGTCGTTGGGGTGGACGCCGCCGGCTTCGAGATAGGCCGCGTTCTTGCTGGAGCCGATCGCCTCGCCGCGAGCCACGCACACGAGGTTCGCGATCACCTCGTTCGCGTTCATGTTGGTGCTGGTGCCGCTCCCGGTCTGGAAGACGTCGACGGGGAAGTGGCGTGGGAGCCCGCCGTGATCGGGCAGGCCGGCCTGAACCTGGTCGCACGCCGCGCCGATCGCCGACGCGCGCCCTTCGTCGAGGCGTCCGAGCTTCTGGTTCACTTCCGCGCACGCCCGCTTCATGATGGCGTAGGCCCGGATGAACGCGTCCGGCATGCCGCGCCCGGAGACGGGGAAGTTGAGCACCGCGCGCTGCGTGCTGGCGCCGTAGAGCACGTCGGCCGGGACGGGCATCTCGCCCATGGAGTCCTTCTCGATCCGGGTCTGCTGCGTCGTCACGGGTGCGTGCTCCTTCTTCGCGTTCGCGTGCTCGCAGTTGCCCGAGGGGGCGGCTCGCGGCCCGCATGCTTCAATATCCGCCCATCCTATTCGCCGAGAACCCCCGCTTCCCCGGGCGAACCCTCGCGCCCCCTCGCCCGGATCGACCGAGCCGCGGGAACTTCTCGCCGGATCCCGTGTAGTCTGCAATGAGCCATCACCCCGGACGCACGCCCCGGCCGCGCCGTCCCCAAGGGAGACCCCCCATGCCCCACCACCACGCCCACGAGCCCGCACCCATCTCGCGCCGCGACGCCCTCGCCTGGACCATCGCCGCCACCGGCTCGGCCGTCGCCCTCCCCGCCCT